>NZ_FOAA01000040.1 GCF_900109495.1 Ectothiorhodospira marina
CAGCAGCAGACACCTAACTGAAACCCAAAGACGGCTACGCCGTCCGCGCTATCCTTCCCCGCCCTGAACGGCGGGGCTTGTCGCGCGCTGGGTCATTGCATGGCGTATACCGATGCTATACGATCAAGGGCGTGATCAAGAGCTTCCGGCACAAAGGCCTTCGAAAATTCTTCGAGACTGGGTCCAAGGTGGGTATCCAGAGCGGGCATGCTGCCAAACTGTCCCGTCAACTCGCCGTGCTGAATCGGGCTAGCACCCCGGAGGACATGAATCTGCCGGGCTGGGCTTTGCACCCACTCAGAGGCAACCTGTCGGAGCATTGGTCCGTTTCGGTCGGCGGCAACTGGCGGCTGACCTTCAAGTTCGATAACGGTGATGCAATCCTGGTCGATTATCAGGACTACCACTGAGGAGGGTCATGATGACGATGCACAATCCACCGCACCCCGGAGAAATCCTGCGAGATGACGTGTTGCCAGCGCTGGGGCTTTCGGTGGCGGCCGCGGCTCGCGAACTGGGCGTCACGCGGGCAGCGCTGTCCCGTGTGCTTCACGGTCACGCGGGTATTTCACCAAAGATGGCTTTGCGCATCGAGCGCTGGCTGGGTGTGGAGCAAGGCGGACGCGCCGAAGTCTGGGCAGGAATGCAACTCGATTACGATCTTTGGCGTGAGCGCCACGGCAAGGCGGCTTAGTGTTGGGACTGCGGGGTATCCCCGAAATTACGTGGTACCGGATGGTGAGTTGACGAGGATCACCCGACGGCCCCGGCGCTGGTCGACATTCGCACTCATCAAGTCACAGTTCATCCCGCGGGGGGCTTCTTGATCTGTGGTCTTCAATCCCATCGCATCCGGGGTATTTCGAGTGGCAGCTGTGAGTACGACTGGAGTCTCTCTACACCTCCACAGACCGTCCGCTCTGGGTCGAAATCAGGCGTCCATATCAGGAAGTCGAAACAATGACTCTGAAAGATTCAGCGGCGTGGTGGACAAAGCTGGCAGCCAGTGGCGTACTC
>NZ_FOAA01000039.1 GCF_900109495.1 Ectothiorhodospira marina
TGCGTATTCCGGAGCAAGGTTGCCACTGATTCCACGGCAAGCCTGCCACCCATTCCAGGGGAAAGCTGCCACTGATTCCACGGCAAGGCTGCCACCCAGGCAGAGGCGCTGAGTCGACTCATCGAAGTGTCCAGACGCGGGATAACTTACCGGTAGGCTGGTCCTTTCCATCCGGGGAAGGTCAGATGCCAGCGAAGAGGTTATCCATGCGGAAGATCAAAGAAGTCCTACGCCTCAAATGGGAGCGAGGGCTGAGCAACCGCCAAGTTGCATTGGCCTGCGGTATCAGTCGTCCCACCGTGAGGGAGTATCTTCGGCGTTTTGCCGAGGCGGGTTTGAGTTGGCCATTGCCAGAGGACCTGGGCGAAAGTCGCCTGGAGCAGTTGTTATTTCCGCCCCCTCCAGACCTGCCAGCCCATGCCCGGGTCGTACCGGACTGGCATCGGGTCAAAGAGGAGTTGAGGGGCAAGCACGTCACCCTTTTCCTGATCTGGCAGGAGTACCGGGAAGCCCACCCAGAGGGGTATCAGTACAGCTGGTTTTGCGAGAACTATCGGGCCTGGCAGGGCAAGCTGGACATGGTGATGCGTCAGGACCACCGGGCTGGAGAGAAGCTGTTTGTGGACTATGCCGGCCAGACTGTGCCAGTCATTGATCGCAATACTGGGGAGATCCGCGAGGCTCAGATCTTCGTGGCAGTACTTGGGGCGTCCAATTACAGCTATGCAGAGCCGACCTGGAGCCAGACACTGCCCGACTGGATTGGATCCCACATCCGGGCCTTCGAGTTCTTCGGAGGTGTGCCAGAGTTGGTGGTGCCGGACAACCTGAAATCGGGCGTCACCAAGGCGCATCGTTACGATCCGGATCTCAACCCGACCTATCAGGACATGGCCGCCCATTACGGTGTGGCCGTTGTCCCCGCACGATCCCGAAAACCCCGGGACAAGGCCAAGGTGGAGGGTGGCGTGCTGATCGTTGAGCGGTGGATACTGGCGGCACTGCGCCACCGTCAGCACTTCTCTCTTGGGCAACTCAAATCCAGCATCCGTGAACTGC
>NZ_FOAA01000037.1 GCF_900109495.1 Ectothiorhodospira marina
AAGATTGCCCATGAGCCTGTACAGCAGGCGATGAACCGCCTCAAGGAACTGAGCGCCGATGAGGAAGCCCGCCGTCTGGCCTTCGTGCGCGAACGTGCCCTCCGGGATGAGGTGTCGCTGTTGAATGAGGCGAAGCGGGAAGGCCTTGAGGAAGGACGTGAGGAAGGACGCCACGCCGGTTTGGAGGGGTTGCTTCGCACCCAGTTGGCATTCAAATTCGGCGAACTTCCAAGCTGGGTGGATGAGCGACTTTCATCCGCATCCGATGAGCAATTGGGCGTCTGGGGTACCCGGCTGCTCACAGCCAACACCCTGGATGAATTGTTCAAGGGGTAGGGGCAGGAGCCCGTCAAGCCCACCCTGATTGGGTGACACTCCTTCACACCCCCAGCTCCGCCACCTGCCTCTGCGAAATCAGATGCCCCCGGGCCGCCGCCCGGGTGATCCACGATAGCCCCAGCGACTCATCGGCCTCCACACCCTCGCCGCAGATGTAGCAACGCCCGAGCCAGTGCATGGCGTCCGGGTCTTCCCGTTTCGCGGCCTGCTCCAGCCAGTGGATAGCCCGCTCCGGCTGGCCGGCCTGCAACAACATCAGGCCCAGCTCTCCTTGCGCCATGGGCTCGCCGATGTCTGCCCAATGGGTGAGATCCATGTCCTCTTCGGTCAACGACACATGGGCAAGGCATGGGCAAGGGACAGGCACTCTTGACTGGTTTGGCAAATGGGGCACGAGGTCAGCCGCGTAAGTGCCGTCCCGTTGACGACCCGATGCAATTGAATTAATTTACAGCATTCGTTTATCGATCCACAAGAACGGGTAACCCAGGACCTTGCCTCGCTCGGCTCTCGTTCGCACCAATGAGCCTCCCAGGAATCAGTGGGGCTTTCGTGCCTTCCTCGGCGGTCAGGTTCACCTGAACATGGAGAAGCACATCCTGGAGCGGGCCGCATGAACCAACTGCTCGACCCCACCAATGACTATGTTTTCAAGCGCCTGTTGAGCGAGGCCCCGGACCTGTTGGTGGCCCTGATCAATGATCTGCGTGCGTATTCCGGAGCAAGGTTGCCACTGATTCCACGGCAAGCCTGCCACCCATTCCAGGGGAAAGCTGCCACTGATTCCACGGCAAGGCTGCCA
>NZ_FOAA01000036.1 GCF_900109495.1 Ectothiorhodospira marina
ATGGCGGAACGCCCGGCATCGCCCCGCACCCGGGACAGGTGTCTGAACTGGGCATCGGCAACGGGATGGTCCGCCTCGGCACGGGGGTCTTGCAGGTGCAGCGACAGCAGGTGGACCTGGGCATCATCCAGTTCACGACGCAGGTCCACCTCGTCCTTGCCACTGACGTTCTGGGCATGGCCCTTGGGATGGGCACTGGCGTCCCCCACCAGGATCATGAAACGCAGGGCATCCGGACGCCACGCCGAACGCAGCGCCACATCCACCCCGGCAAACACCTCCTCGGGATAATCCAGACTGCCCGCCTGCGTGGCCCGCGCCGAGTTCGACAGCAGGTCCACCAGGGCCTCCCCATCCACCAGTTCCGGAGTGTGGTTGCGGGTGGCGTATTCCAGGGCCGGGATGATCTCGCTGTTGTCACGGTAGGTCACCAGACCAAAACGAAACCGCGCCGCCGCCTCATCGGTGAACTGACGGGTCATCCGCGCCACCGCGTCCCGGGTCATGTCGATGAAGGGCTGCATGCTGCGCGTGGTGTCCATCACGAAGACGATGTCCACCTGCAGATCCGTCAGCCCGGCGCCCGCCTCGCCACGTGCCACCCGGGACTGGCTGGCATACTCGGGATTGTCCAGGGTGTCGGCGCCCCGTGCCCGGGGCACCGCCGCCGCCAGTTGCAGCAGGCGGGCATCATCACCCTGGATGCGCGTCTGCTCCCAGTCCAGGATCGGCAGCATGTAGAACTGCCGGGTGATGTCCACGAAACGCTCAGGTTCCATGCTCACCACCGATGCCGGGGCCTCACCCTGGCGGATGTCCGCATACAACGAACGGGCCCGTCCCGCCATGTCCATGTCATCCACCAGCGATTCCAGCGATGACAGGTCCTGGAACATCAGCACCGGACTGCGACCCTCGATGGGGTCCCCCGGGTGGGTGTAGGACACCAGCAGCGCCTGGCGCCACTCGAACACGTCACGGGCCTGCATCCAGCCCACCGGCGCCTCCCGACCCGCACCCACCTGATACCAGCCCCGGGGGTCGCCGGCCCGATCCAGTTCCACGCCCTCCCGGGCAAACACATACAGCGGCCGGAAGGCCGCCACGTTGGCCTCAATGATGGCCGACTCATCCGCCTTGCGCTGTGCATACACATGGGAGAACGGACGCGGCAGCACCCGCAGCGCCAACGCCGTGGATGACTCCACACACGGGCCCTCCCCCGCACAGCGGATGCCATCATCCCGGGGCTCGGAGGCCACCGGGGTGTGGCCCATGTCACCCTCCAGATCCCACAGGGCGG
>NZ_FOAA01000034.1 GCF_900109495.1 Ectothiorhodospira marina
TGACCCAGCGCGCGACAAGCCCCGCCGTTCAGGGCGGGGAAGGATAGCGCGGACGGCGTAGCCGTCTTTGGGTTTCAGTTAGGTGTCTGCTGCTGCTCAATGTACTGGCGCACGATGGAGATCGGCGCGCCGCCGCAGGAGGATGCGAAGTAGGACGGCGACCACAGCACGCCCTTCCAGTAGCGTTTCTCGATGTCCGGGCGTTCCTTGCGAAGCAGACGGCTGGAGACGCCCTTGAGGCTGTTCACGAGGTTCGAGACGGCCACCTTGGGCGGATACTCCACCAGCAGATGCACATGATCGTCCTCGCCGTCCATCTCGATCAGTTGTGCCTCGAAGTCGGTGCAGACCTTGGCGAAGATCGTGCGCAACAGGTTGATGGCGTCGGCATCAAATACCTTGCGGCGATATTTCGCCACAAAGACCAAGTGGACGTGCATCTTGAAAACGCAATGCCGACCGTGCCGAATATCATTGTCGTTGCTCATAGGCCAAACTATAATCTCCGCATGCAACAGTTCCAAGCCTTCAAGTTTGAGCTACGCCCCGACGGCCAACAGGAACGGCAAATGCGCCGTTTCGCTGGCTCGTGCCGGTTCGTGTTCAACAAGGCGTTGGCGTTGCAGAAGGAACGTTACGAGCAAGGCGAGAAGAAGCTTGGCTATGCCGGACTGTGCAAGCTGCTCACCGAGTGGCGCAACGGCCCAGAAACGCCATGGTTGGCGAAGGCGCCGACGCACCCGCTTCAACAGACGCTTAAGGACCTGGAGCGCGCCTACGCCAATTTCTTCGCCAAGCGTGCGGACTTTCCGCGCTTCAAGAAGAAAGGCCAGTCCGACAGCTTCCGCTACCCCGATCCGAAACAGATCAAACTTGATCAAAGCAACAGCCGTATTTTCCTGCCCAAGCTGGGCTGGGTGCGTTATCGCAACAGCCGCAAGGTGGTGGGCGAGGTGCGCAATGTCACCGTCTCCCTCTCGGGCAGGCGCTGGCATGTATCCATCCAGACGCGGCAGGAGATCGAAGATCCCCGCCACCCGGCTCGCAGCATCGTCGGCATGGATATGGGGGTGGCCTGCTTCGCCGCCCTCTCCAGCGGCGAGATCATTGCCCCGGCGCATGCCCTCAAAAAGCGCCAGCGGCAACTGGCACGGGCTCAGCGGGCGATGAGCCGCAAGGTCAAATTCAGCAACAACTGGAAAAAGGCCAAAGCCCGTATCCAGCGCATTCACACCCGCATCGGCCATGCCCGCCGCGACTTCCTGCACAAGACCTCGACCGCGATCAGCCAAAACCACGCAGTCGTTGTGATTGAGGACTTGCAGGTACGGAATATGTCCAAGTCGGCAGCAGGTACGGTCGATCTGCCGGGGCGAAATGTCCGGGCCAAATCGGGCCTGAACCGATCCATTCTGGATCAGGGATGGGCCGAGTTCCGACGCCAGCTTGAATATAAGCAGACATGGCGCGGTGGAATGGTCATTGCGGTGAACCCACGCAACACCAGCCGGATGTGTCCGGCCTGTGGTCATGTGGACAAGGCCAACCGCAAGACCCAGGCCCGATTCAAATGTGTTGCCTGCGGTCACACGGCCCATGCCGATGTGAATGCAGCCAACAATGTATTGGCGGCAGGGCATGCCGTCATGGCCTGTGGAGGGGATGTAAGGCCGCGCCCACACCTCGGTGTAGGCACGGCAGCCCCGATGAAGCAGGAACCCACCGAAGCGACTCAAATCGCATCAGCGAATTGAGCGCCGTAGGAATCTCCGGCCTTCAGGCCGGAGAGGATGTCAA
>NZ_FOAA01000033.1 GCF_900109495.1 Ectothiorhodospira marina
TGGCGTGCTGATCGTTGAGCGGTGGATACTGGCGGCACTGCGCCACCGTCAGCACTTCTCTCTTGGGCAACTCAAATCCAGCATCCGTGAACTGCCGGCGGCTGTCAAGGTAGATGGAACCCGGGTCATGCAGCCTCTAATGAAGCACGAGGATCATTTTGAATTTCAGGGTTGAGCCACACCGGACCCACGGGCGTCCAGTTACGGGTATCACCGGACCAGCGCTCGGGATTTGCTGCACGGGCAGCCTGGTAGAGCTGGTGACGGCGCGCCAGGATGTCGTGATCCAGGCCTCGATGACGTTCGTCAGGCGTGACATAACGGATGCCACTGTGGCGATGCTCATGGTTGTACCATTGGACAAAGTGATGGACCCATTCACGGGCCGCCTCAAGGCTCTCAAAGCCCTTCGTCGGATAGTCGGGGCGGTACTTGCAGGTGCGGAACATCGCCTCGGAGAAGGCGTTATCGTTGCTCACGCGCGGCCGACTGAAAGAGGGATTGATCTCGAGCTTTTGCAGGGTGGCCAACAGCGTGGCGCCCTTCATGGCCCCGCCGTTGTCAGCATGCAACTTGGGTGGCGCATGGCAGCACTGCTCCCGGAGCACGGCCCGTCGGATCAGGATGCTGCTGTTGTTGGCGTTCTCCGATGCAAAGACCTCACTATCCACGATTTTGCGGCTGTAGATGTCGATAATCATGTACAGGTAGTAGAACTGGCCTCGCACGGCTGTGGGCAGGTAGGTCACGTCCCAGGTCCATGTCTGCAGCGGCCCATCCGCCCGATGTCGCGGCGGTGGACCGGATTGCCGGGGCGGCGCCATGCGCCCCCGATGATGCTGTTCGTTGGCGTCGTGCAGAATCCGGTAGAAGGTGGATTCCGAGGCCAGGTAAGTACCCTGGTCGGCCAGGCGTGCAACGATCTGAGCCGGCGGCAGACTGGCAAACTCGGGCTGATGACACACGTCCAGTACCGCTTGGCGCTCGGCATCGCTCAAGGCCTTCGCGGGCTTGGGTCTGACGGCATCAGGCCGCTTGTCGTGACCACCTGCAGCCCAGCGCCGGTAGGTGTTCAGTCCAATGCCCAACTCGGCACAGGCGCTTTTCAGGCGCGCTCCTGCAGCGTGGGCCTCATTGACCAGTTCAACTGCTTGCTGGCGATCCAGGGCACTGGTCATTCTTCCTCTTCCCCCCAGATCGCGTGGGCCTTTTTTCGCAGAGTCAGCAAAGCTGCCGTTTCCGCCAGGGCCGCTTCCTTTCGCCTGAGCTCCTTCTGCAGATCCCGGCTGCGCTTGCGCTCCTGCTTGAGTTCTTCGCTCTCCCGGCGTGACGCCGCCTGCGCCCGTTCATTGGCGCCCTCGCAGCTTTGTCGCCAGCGCCGGATCTGTTCCGGATACAGGCCACGCTGGCGACAGTACTCCGCCAGTTCCGCTTCACTGAGCGCGGCCGTTTCCAGCACCGCATTGAACTTGTCACGGGAACTCCAGCCTTCCGAGTCGGCCCCGCTCTCGGGCAGGAGCTGGCCATCATCACGGGCCTGCTTCCGCCACAGATACAAGGTGGCCGCGCTGATCCCTTCTTCCTCTGCCACCTCGGAGATGGGCCGGTTGTTGGGCGGGAACAGCTTCTTGAGCACTGCTTCCCGGCGTTCTTCGGAGTACTTCATCGGAACCCTCTCGTCGCCCCCTTCAGGGTTTAAGATTCTAACAGCAGGTCAGGTTCCAACTATCTTGCCAGCGGGGGCTGCTGGAGAAGCTCAACAACCGCCCGTTCCGGAAGTTGCCCGGTTGTCGGCGCGAACACTTCGAGCAGTTGGACAAGCCGGCCCTGCAGCCTCT
>NZ_FOAA01000032.1 GCF_900109495.1 Ectothiorhodospira marina
CAACTGGTGCAACGGGAAGCCCCGATTTTCTCATTTATCTTGTTGTTTTTGAAGGCTAATCATGAAATTTGGCAAGATTTCGTCACGGATTCAGGAAAGAGTTCCATGCCCACCCCCAACCACCCCACCCTCCTCCACCACGGCGGCGCCAGCGGCGTGACCGGCAGTTGCCATCAGTTGGTGGCCGACGAGGCGCATTCCCTGCTGGTGGACTGCGGGCTCTTTCAGGGGGAGGATGCCGCAGCCGATGCTTTCCGGCAGTTGTCGGTGGATTTCGATATCACCACGGTGCAGGCGCTGGTGGTCACTCATGTCCACATCGACCATATCGGCCGCTTGCCCTACCTGCTGGCAGCCGGTTATCGGGGGCCGATTCTCTGTTCGCCACCCAGCGCCCGGCTGCTGCCACTGGTGATCGAGGATGCCCTCAAGGTGGGCTTTACGCGGGATGCGGATCTCATTCAGCGCTTTCTTGAGCAGGTGGAAGGGCAGTTGCAGCCCCTGCCCTATGGCCGGTGGCACACCGTAGCGAACACGCCCGACCTGTCGCTGCGGGTTCGGCTGGAGCGGGCCGGACATATTCTGGGTTCGGCCTATGTGAAGGTGGCCTGGCAGGATAAGCGTCGGGGCCGGGAGCAGCGCATCGTGTTCTCCGGTGACCTGGGCGCGCCCCACACGCCGCTGTTGCCGGCACCCCGCTCGCCCCACCATGCGGACTGGCTGATCCTGGAGTCCACCTATGGGGATCGACTCCATGGCAACCGGACCAATCGCCAGCAGGCCCTGGGTAAGGCCATCGCCCGGGCGCTGGAGAACAACGGCACGGTGATCATTCCCGTCTTCAGCATCGGCCGCACTCAGGAGTTGCTGTACGAGCTGGAAGATCTGATCCATGCCGGTGGATCCCCGTGGGCAGATCTGGAGATCATCGTGGATTCACCGTTGGCGGCGCGTTTCACGCAGGTGTATCGCCAGCTCAAACCGTGGTGGAATGCCGAGGCCAAAAAACGCCTGCAGGCGGGCCGGCGGCCACTCGGGTTCGAGAACCTGTATACCGTCGACAGTCACGAAGAACACCTGCAAACCGTGGCGTATCTGGCCCGCACCGGGCGGCCGGCCGTGGTGCTGGCCGCCAGCGGGATGGCGGCCGGTGGGCGGGTGGTGAATTATCTCAAGGCCATGCTGGGGAGCGAGCAGCACCAAGTGCTGTTTGTGGGTTATCAGGCAGCGGGTACGCCGGGCCGGGATATTCAGCAATATGGCCCCCGGGGCGGCTGGGTGATGCTGGACGGCGAGCGCTACACCATTCGCGCCGGAGTGAGCACCGTGAGCGGCTATTCCGGACACGCCGACCAGCGGGATCTGGTGGGTTTCGTGCGCCGGATGAAGCGCTGGCCATCGCGAATCCGCCTGGTGCACGGGGAGCCAGCGGCACGGCAGGCCCTGGGGGATGCCTTGCGGGGGCTTTATGCGGGGCGGGGGTTGGAAGTCGTGATTGAAGGCATGGGCAAGGGACATGCACTCTCGACTGGTTTAGCAACAGGGCGCAAGGTCAGCCACGTCAGTGCTGTCCCGTTGACGACCCGATGCAATTGAATTAATTTACAGTATTCGTTTATCGATCCACAAGGACGGGTAACCCATGACCTTGCCTCGCTCGGCTCTCGTTCGCACCAATGAGCCACCCAGGAATCAGCGGGGCTTTCGTGCCTTCCTCGGCGGTCAGGTTCACCTGAACATGGAGAAGCGCGTCCTGGAGCGGGCCGCATGAACCAACTGCTCGACCCCACCAATGACTATGTTTTCAAGCGCCTGTTGAGCGAGGCCCCGGACCTGTTGGTGGCCCTGATCAATGATCTGCGCCCGGACCTGCCGAACATCACCTCGGTGGAGGTGCTCAACCCCAACATCGAACCCAGCGAACTCACCGGCAAGTACATCATCCTCGACGTCCTCGCCCGCGATGGCGAAGGCCACTGCTACAATGTGGAGGTACAGGTGCGCCGCTATGGC
>NZ_FOAA01000031.1 GCF_900109495.1 Ectothiorhodospira marina
CAACCACCACGACACGGGCTACAAGGAACTGTTCAGCTACCCGGAACTGGTGCGCCAGCTCATTGAGGGTTTTGCGCCGCCGGAGGTGGCGGCCAAGGAAGGGGACGGGCACTCTTGCCCCGCAGTCCGGCGCTGACCATGCGGTATCTGGGGATCACCCTGAAGGAGGTGCATGCACTGGCGAATGAGTTCTGTTTGTGATCGATCAGCCGAAAAGTTTGCTGTGCGAGCCGAGCCGTGCCAATCGGAGGGTGTTGGGGTCAGATTTGCGGTAAATCAGCAGCAGATCAGGCTTGATGTGGCATTCCCGGTAGCCTGCCCAATCACCCGAAAGGTCATGATCACGGTAGCGAACATCTAAAGCCTGATCGGTCGCCAGTGCGATCAACACCGGTTTGAGTTCATCGTCCAGCGTGGTCCGGTGCCTGCCTTTGGCCTCTCGCTTGTAGTCGCGCTTGAAAGCGGATGAACGATCAATCGTCCTCATGCAAATCCGCCATCAGATCGTCCACGCTGGTGAACTTCTTGCCTTTCCCAGCTTCCAGTTCGGTAATGGCCTTCTTCGTCGTGGAGTTGGGCACCTTCACATCGAAGGGCAAACGGCGCTCATCAGCTATGCGCAACATCAGCAAACGAATAGCGTCCGAAACGGACAACCCCATTGCCTCTAGTGCATCAGCGGCGCGTTCCTTGGTCCGAGTATCGATGCGAGCACGGACGTAGGTATCAGCGGTTTTCATCGGCAATTCTCCGAGGAGATTATTATGTAGTCACATAAAGACTACATAATAAGGCTATCATCGCAAGAATTCACCTTACTTCCCGGTGGTGCTCTACAACGGCTCGAAGCCCTGGACGACCCCGCTGGACATCTACGAAATGGTGCAGCCGGAACCGCCAGGCTTCCTGCAGGTCTACCAGCCGCACCTGCGCTACTACCTGATCGACGAAGGGCGCTATACTGACGCGGACTTGAGTTTGCGCCAGACGCCGCTAAGCGGGGTGTTCAGCGTCGAGAACGCCGGGGAGAGTTGGGAGGCCCTGCAGCGCGCCGTGGACCGTGTCGTGGCGATTATCCAGGTCGACCCCCATAAGGAGCGCATCGACCGGATCATCACCCGCTGGCTCAAGCGCCATTTGCATCGGCTGGGGGCCGGGGTCAACCTGGAACGGCTCGAAAGCCTGGTGGAGGACAAAGATATGTTGGCAGAGAACTTAGAGAACCTAGTCAAGAAAGAGCGTCAGGAAAGCGAGCAGCTGGGTATCGAGAAAGGCCGCCTGGCAGAGGCTCGCGAGGTCGTGCGGACCCAGCTCACCTTCAAGTTTGGCGAGGTGCCCGACTGGGTAGAGGCACAGCTTGTCCAAGCCGACCATGACCAGTTCAAAGGCTGGATGCGCGATGTGCTGTTCGCCACCAGCCTGGAAGAGATGTTCAAGCACTGACCCCCTGGCGGATCATGGCTCGATCCGCCACGCCCCTCCCTTGGCGATCAACTCGCCGTCCAGCAGACGCTCCGCGGCCAGCAGCGCCAGCTTCATCACCTCCTGTCGTGTCTTGCTGTGGGCCTGGCTCAGGCGGCGTCGGCGTGTCTGGCTGTCCGCATCCAGGCTCACGGTATTCCTTGAATCCTTGCGCGCGTCGGCGCTGGCGATAGCGCTGCTGGTGGCTGGCTGGCTGCCATAGGGGCAATCTCACGACGTGATGGGGAAGGGCCCAGTCTATTGTCGGCACAGTGTCGGCAGAACAGGGACAGGCACCCTGACTCCCTCGTCCCGCCCCTCCTCCAACTCGCGCATGGCCTCATCCGCGGCGCGCACGTCCTCCATGTCCTCGGCTAATGCCAGCAAGCGACGATACTGATCGATTGGCACCACCGCGTATTCCGGCTTTCCATCTCGCTCGATGATCTGCGCTTGAAAACTCATTTGTAGATCCCCCCTGGACGAGGTGAAGGCCCTGCGATCAAATCAGCCTCACTGAGTTGTTACAGCAAGGGGGTGAGCGGGGAGTGGATTCCTGGCTTGATCAAAGGCTTTCCACATCAAAGGCCACGATCTGCCGCAGCTGGCTGGAGAACTCCACGCCGATCAGGTGAATGGCCTTGCCCTGACCCAGGTACTTGTCCGCGTAGCCCTTGTCCTTGAGTTGTTGCAGCGCCCTGCCCTCGCCCACCTGCTCCACCACCTTGAACTCGAACAGGTAGATGTGGCCATTGAAGTCCACCGCCATGTCCACCCGTCCCATGTGGGTGGAGTCCTCCAC
>NZ_FOAA01000027.1 GCF_900109495.1 Ectothiorhodospira marina
GACCTGCATGACCCGACACAAATCCATCACCGTAAAGTTGGCCTTCTCCACCTTGATGAACTCATACCTCAGTTCGACTCTTTGGCGAAGAAGGCCGCCGCCTTTTTTAATATTTCCTTTTCCATCCGTAACTTACGGTTCTCTTCCCTAAGTCGTTCCAACTCCTCGGCCTGGCCCTCCTGTTGGTCATGCTGGGGAGATTGCCGCTCACGTTCCTTGCGCATCCACCGATCCAACAGGCTGCGATTGATTCCCAGAGACCGGGCTGCTTCGGCCACCCCATATTCCTGGCGCTCAACCAATGCCACTGCCTCAGCCTTGAATTCCGCCGTGTATCGACGTCGTGCCTTCTTGCTCATGAACACCTCCGATGCATAGCCTACGAGGCTTAACGGGGTGTCCGCTACAATTGAACCACTTCAGTGTGTGTGATCCTACTCAGTGAACGCGCTGTCTGCTTGACCACTCCCGAACGCACCTCCTCTGGCAGAATTTCATAATACGACTTATAAATAACACCATCCGCCGCAGAGTTCATCTTCTCGGACAAGCCGCGAAGGAGAGCATCATGGCTAATGCTATTATCGGCGACCTCCTTAACATCAATCCCGCTAGTATACTTATTCGCACCAGGAAGACCACCATACCAGGCATGTCCGAAGTAAATGCAAGGCCTACCAGAGAGAATTGCTTCATAACCGGCAGTTCCAGTTACAGTCGCCACAACTTGGGCGTGCTCTATCAACTTATCACTCGGCTCGTCTAAGGGCACCCAGTACACATTAGCCTGAAGCAAGAGTCTTTCATAAAACCATGAACTTCGGTACATATAACCCTGCTTCGGATTCTCCTTAATAAGTACGATCCAGTCTTTGGGTAATCTTCGACTAAGCTCAATTATGGCGTCGACTTGGTTCGACCAAACCCCTCCCAAGTATGACGTTGTCGCCTCCGGTTGCAGGTGTAATGGGAAATAAACATACTTCGCGTTTCTATGCTCTCCGCTGAAATAGCGCACACGTGATTTTATATCTTTGCCGCGCTCCACCCTTCTGCGCTTTCGCATTGAGGCCACTGGCCTAAGTCTATCATCCAAGATCTCCCACCAATAGAGAAAAGTTGACCATCCTTTGCCTCTAATGGACCTAAAACTTTTTTGCTTCACCCCATTAAAACTCCAACCCAGCCAATCTCGTGATAGAGTCCTTCTAATAACCGCCTCGAAAACCGGGTCTTTCGCGGCTTTCATATAAAACAAATTAGGCTTGGTCCCATCAGATTCAGGTTTAAATTCTGAAAATTTTAAGGGCAACGCTCGAGCCGTGATATCAAGGGCTTTTTTGTAGTAAAAAAACTTCGCAGGAAACAAGCTTTGCTGAAATATCCAAAGTGGCACGCTCGTCTCATGACACCACTTTTCCAACAAATTATCGAACGCCAGATGCGGCGGCCTAAGAAACCAAACCTCGTCCGGAGTGTAAGACTTCAGCAGGGCGGCCACTCTCGCCGAGTCCAGTCTAAACTTGTCATAAAGCTCATCAGACGCTAAAGGTGAGATATCGGTAGTATTCACAGAGGTGGTCCCTGGATAATTACTTATCCGTGATATGCATTCTACATATTGCTTATATGCAGCGCACGAATTCGAATCACTGAAATAATTTAATACCTCACAAGAAGTGACATGGTAATTTTCGATATCGTTAAGCGTGTAAAAGGGAACCAAACCCGATTTTCCTTGCAGCACGCAGACGATCTCAACCCCATTTCTGTGGAGCTCCGAAATAAGCTCATCACACTCTTCGGGAGCCCAAAGCATTACCCGTTTTTTCATGACCTTCGCCTATATAGCTACCGTTTAGTTCTTAAGAGGGTGCTTACATAAAGGGTCATACAATAAGCGCGTCATAATAGGTGGCGCGCGATTGATCAACCCTGCCCAATGCCTTACATACATACGCATAGTGCTCCCGCAACCAACCCGCATACTGATCAAGCGCCAGGTCACACCCGTCAACAATCCGGATCCAGTGTTCTGCTGCTCGCTTATCATTACGCAACCGAAGGTTAAAATACGCCATCCCGATCAGGAGATTCACATGGTGGATGTGATCATTCGAAGTTTTTAATAAAGCTGTTGCTTGATTCAACGCATGTGCAGCCAGTTGCCCGTAATCCTCACGCCAACTGTGTTGGAACTCCACCGGAAGTTCATCATGGTAGGCCGTATACTCATCACAGATGATCAACCATTTATCGGCTGCTTGCCATAGGGTACCCCGCTCCATAGCCCATTCTGCATTTTCACGTAGATGGCTGAACAACTGGATATATGCTTTGTGGAGCGCGGCAGGATGATCGGCCAGTTGAATCTGCGCCTTATCGGCATCGTTGCGATAGCACAGCCAGGAGTCAAGGGGGCCGATCAGCTTTGGCGACAACTCACTCAGGTATGCATCGATGGTAGCGCGATGATCCAGCAATTGTTTAGCAGCAGCATTGTAAAGTGCAACCAATGGCTGGATATCCGTTTGCGGTGAGGCGGTGTTAAGCTCTTGCGCCAGGTCGTGACGTATATTCACCAACGCTGCCACACAAGCAGCCGCAGGAATCCCTGGCTGTGATGCGCCGACGGTCGCCAGTAAACGGGCAATCAGACCAGCGTAATCGCCCGACTCAAGGGGTATACCATCATTTCGGCGTGCACGAAGTAAGGAAACCTCCAGCGCCAGTCGTTCGGATGGGGTTCTCGGGGACAGGCGCTTGATTTGTCGGGCATACTCCTCATGCACCTCGCGTTTCCATTCTGCATCACCCGCTTCTCGTGCAGCTTCAAGGTGATTATTCAGCACTTTGATGGCATGATCCAAGTCTGAATTATCGCTTACCTCCCAGGCTTCATGCAGTACGGATTTTGCCTCAACCGGATGACCAGCGCGTACCAGGGCAATGGCCAGATTGTGATGAACGATATCAACGAGATCAGCGCGGGGGGCCCTGCGGAATTCCGCGATCGCAGCCTGGAGATAGCGTAGTTGATAACTGGGCCGGCGCCTTTGGTACTCGAGGCTCGCCAGGTTGTTGAGTAGATAAATGCGATGAGTGCGTTCTTGACAGCGATCCAGTCCGTGTTCCAGCAGTGCACGTGCCTCATCGAATTGTTCGCGCTCCAATGCAATATGAGCCTTCAACAGCAGACACGCGATGTCCGCCTTACAATCCCCGGGTTTCACCGCCTCGATGTGCCGCCGCGCTTCCGCTGGATTACCCGCCTCAAAAAACAACTCTGCCCATGCACACTCCAACCTCAAGCGCTCATCAGGCAGCAGATGCCTTTCGTTGACTGCATTCAAGGCCTGATGTGCTTCCATGAACCGACCTTCCAACACATGGGCATTTGATAACAAGGTGGCCCGATCCACTTCATATGTTGTACCTGCCAACCGAAGTGGTGTTTGAAGGATGTCGATGGCCCGACCCGGGGCTGCATCCGCCAGCGCTTGTCGCGCATCAACGAGACGTGCCTTTTCATGGGGCAGACGTTTGAGCCAGACCAGACGGCTAAATCCCATCACGGATATAGCAAGCGGCAGCAAGGCCGCCAGACCCAGCCCTGCCAGCCCAAGCACCCCAGCCAACCCAAGCGGCAAGCTGACCACAGCAAATCGGGGTGTGGTCAGCCAATGCAGGTTGTCGCTGCGGAGTAGATCGATCAGGAATTGCAATGGAGGTGATTCATACTGTAACGCTCAATCGTCGCTTGGTTGCTCGTCAGACTGACCGTTCCGTTGCATCTCAAAGGCACCCACGAAGCTGGGCGTCGGAAGCATGAGAGTTCCGGCCAGGCTGCGGGAGGTGATATTCGTCACCATCTCCCGGATGGCGCCATAGACCAACGCCGCGCCGTACTCGAAGGCAAGGCCTTCGTGTTTGTCTGCTGGATACTTTTCGGAGACAGAGAAGACGCCCACGGCTTGTACGTCGAGAATGTATGGGCAGCGCGGGCGCTCGTCATCGGGCGCCGTGCCGAAACCAACGGCCACCCACCATGTTTTGTCTTGGTCATCGTACCCATAGTCGAGCGCCCAATTGAGCATGGAGCCATCGAAATTGAACTGGCTGGCGCGCACGATATCGGATTCGAGATCCGCTTCGATCAGAACTCGCACGAACTGAATGCCGTGCAGTGTGAGTGGGCTGGGTTTCACGCGACTTGCTTCCGCCACGCCTGAATCCTGGAGACAGTGGCTTGCTTCTGTATTGGGATAGTGTGGCGCGCGTCCCTGGACTGGAAACCTAGTTGGATATCCAGTGAACATTTGATCCTGCTGAGGTTACGCGTCAGCAGAGAGTCGAGCAGGTTGCCAACGTTTCTGGGCTCTCCCGCGAGAGCGACCCCCTTGCGTTGCGCCAGTTCTCGCAGGTTTGCAGGCTGACTCCGGCACAGGCGAATCAGGCTATCCATGGCCTCGCTCTGGGTCACATCGTCGTTCTCATACCGCGAGAAGGCCACCTTGCCACCGCCGAAGAGGGCGGCGGCCTGAGCCTGGGTCAGCCCCATGGCCTCGCGCGCCGCGCGCATTTCCCCTCCGGTGAGTAATCCATCAACCGTCTTGCGAAAGGCAACGACCGCCCGTTTGTTCGCCTTAGCCTCGGTTGCGGTAGCCAGTTCTGAACCGCAGGCTGCACACTGTGCTACGTAGAGCGGAATTCGCTCGCTAACCCCTGCATGTTCGACGACATGGCTGTCAGTTCGCTGTTCGAGCGGCCCCTCGCCACATACGGGGCACGCGCGCCGCTGCTCAGATTGCGTGGCCATTCAACACCCCTCTGGATGATTGGAGACCGACAACAGAACGCTGCCGGTCTGAGCGATACTGAATTTGACGTACCATGTCACGTCCAGTTCGCGCCTTGCGCATGGATTCCATTCGGAAATCGTGACCTTGTAGGCATCACTGGCCGCCCAAGGCCCGTTGGGTTTCTGGACGCACCACTCGGAACCGATATAGCGCCCCTGCATCACGGCCTTTCCCACCAGCTGACAGAGTGCGGGAATATCCATTTCCCACTTGGCAGCATCCTCAATGGCCCCTCGCGCCCACACTGTCAGGGCCTCATCCCGGACCAACCGCAGGACTCGCTCGGGCTCGAAGAGGGGACCATTGGGGATTTTCCGGTTGCCGCCGTCCAGTGGCAACCCATCGTAGGCACTTACATTGCGCTTGCTTGTTATCATAATGATAACTGCCCGGGAGCGCTACCGCCACTCATTTTTTCGCGACAAAGCAAAGGCTGGTGCCCCGGTTTTTGTCCATGCTCCGCATGAGGAGGACCGACTGGGCTACTACCCCACCAACTCCCACGACACCGCGGTCCCCTTCGCCACATCCCGCGTCACACGCCTGCCCAGCAGCACGTCATAGTATTTCGGAGACAGGCCGTAACCAGGCCGGACGGCGCGCAGATTGCGAGGTGTAAGCTCCTCGCCCGCCTTCACATCTTCCGCAATATAGAGAGACCGACGCAGTGGGCGCTGGGTGGCTTCGCTGTCGCGGGGGCCATCGCGCAAGGCGCCTAGCGCCTGCCAGGCAGTGCGGGTGTCGTGGACAAGAGCTGCGAGCTCTTCGGGTTCCAGCGAGAATCCGGAGTCCGGCCCACCATCGGCGCGGCGCAGAGTCACATGCTTCTCGATCACGCAGGCGCCCAGTGCCACGGCAGCGGTGGGCACGGCGCGTTCCAGGGTGTGGTCGGAGAGGCCGGGGACGACGCCGTAGCGTTCGGCGAGATACTGCACCCTGCCACTCGAAAAAGGCAGGATAGCACTCATTGTCAGCCGCCCTACGATTCGACCCATTGACCCAGCACCTCTGGGAGAGACGCCAGGTCCGGGATGGTGGTGCGCGCATCATAGCCGGGACGCGCCACCACGGACGCATGCGAGCCGGTATTGACACGCACGGTCATGGCGCCCACACGGTTGAGACCGACGAAATCCTTCGCGGGATTGTCGCCCACATAGACCATGTCGCACCACTCACAGCGCTCTGCACGGCGAATGATCTCGAAGCAGTGTAGCGATGGCTTGGCGTGGCGAATACCAAAGCGATGGGTGATAAAGGTGCGTTTGAACATGGGGGCGAGCCTGAGTGCTTCGATCTTTTTTTGCTGCACCACCTTGTGTCCGTCAGTCACTACGTACAATGGCCAGCGACCGAAATAGTGCTTAAGCACCTTGGATGCTAGAGGGAACAGCGTGATCTCAGGCTGGTGGTGCCGGTACACGTGCACGCACGTGGCCACGCGAGTGTTCGAGTGCTGACCATGTGTATGAAGCCATGCGTCAAATACCTTACCCCGACCGTGCTGCAGCAGATGGGCCTGCATGAAGGCGAGCGACTGCCCAGCATCCCACCCAAATGATGCCTCGCCGAAAAGCGCCACGGCGCGAAGACCACTGATGACGTAGCTCATCTCGTCGTAAAGGGTGTCGTCGAGATCAAAGACCAAAATCATGAAGCACACGATCGACTGGCATTCGGACCTGCCGGATTTCGCCTGGCGCACGTTGAAAGGTGGGCGTTGTAGTGTCGCCCAGCGCTTCGGCCAGGCTCCAGTACAGGGAGTCCAGCCCCACAGCGATGGATGCCGTTGAGGCACCGCCGAAGCGCGGATTACACTCGATAACCTGAAGCGCGCCTTCCACAACGATGGCCTGCAGGACCACGGGGCCACGCAGTTGCAGGGCCGTCAGGACGCGCATGGCTTGTTTTTCAAGGACTGCATCCCGGAACGTGGTGGTGACCTGCGATTCGCCTGACACCACACGATCCCGGCGTCGCAATACGACGCCTGCCACCTGGCCATGCTTGTCGATCCAGCCATCAATGCTGATTTCAGGCCCTGCGATGAAAGGCTGGAAAACAGGATCTTTCAGTCCTCGGGCATGTTCGATTGCAGCATCCTGCGGAAGGTCAAGCCCGATCCAGCGCGACCCGGCACCAAAGCGTTCCTTGACCACCAATGGAGCGTCACCGAAAGGATCCGGCGTGTCAGCGGCTGGAATGATGGGCAGGTGTGCATCCCTGCCAAAAAGTGCGAATGCCAGCTTATCCCAGCAACGCGCGATGGCTTCTGGCGAGGATACGATCACCTCAATGCCGGCCTGAGCCAATACTGTGCGGTGACGGGCCCAGAAACCCAGCTCGCCGTCACGGGTGGGCAGGACGATTGATATAGCGCGGGCCCGGCATCCTTCGATCAGCTCCGTTAAAAGGTTGTTGCTGAGGCGGGGCATCTGCCAGAAGCCGTCGGCTTCCCATCGGGTAGATACCATGGGATCTGTGTCGCCCGCAATAATCTGGATGTCCTGACCAAGCCTAATAGCAGCGTCTTTCAAAGAGCGAATTAAAGGTACTTTTCGCGATGAAGAGGTTACCAGCACACTCGTATCCCGTGCCGAGGGACTTCGGCTTCTCGCTTCATGCGAGAGAATACCGTGTATCAAGGCGTCGGCTGGTTGTCCGCCTACCATCACGTGTTTGCGAAGCCTGCCTTCCAAACGATGTCCAGCAGCCTCTAAACCTTTTAGATGAACTACTCTGTGCTCATAGGTTTCAGTTATCAACTTTTTAAGTTGAAGATCCTCAAACGCCAAATCCTGGATCAATAGAAGGTATCGAGAGAAATGATCCAGAAGTGTTTCAGGGTCGCGTTCGAGATGGGGTTCAAGTAGAAAGGAAATCTCGGCGCGCCGATACGGCCAAGAAATGTGCACAAGCCCCCCGTACCCAATCAACTGTCCATGGCGCTCGATAGCTAGAAGAATTTGCTGAGGCTGAAGCACACCCATGTCGGGCCAAACGTGTTCAGCAAAGTAGCGTTGCTGATCCTCCGGTGTGATGGCCGCACTTTGGCGGAGCACGTCCATTTGAGCATTGCGCCACTGACGGATGGATTCGATGTCCTGCGGACCCACTGCACGCAAAGATAAATCCCCATCGTGCAGCCGGGGTCTGGGCATGATTCGATAGTGGTTCTCGGTAAACGTCATTCCACGACCAAGTACGAAGTCAGGGGATTCGAAGGGTCCCGGCGAATTGCGTATCGCGACAGACCCAGCACCTCGCGCACGGCGATGGTTTCACCAGGTAATTCAGGTGTGTTGAGCTCGTCGAAGGCCAGCACGCTGCCTTTGGTCAAGTAAGGCTGGAGCGCTTCCAGGCAATCCCGCGTGGGCTTGTACAGATCGAAGTCAAAATAAGCCAGTGCAACCACGGTTTCGGGATGGTCGCGCAGATAGGCGGGAAGTGTTTCCGTGGCATCTCCTCGCACAAGTTCGTGCTTTTTCTTGTGGGGGATCGGCGAACCTTGAGTGTGTATGTCCAAGATGGTATCAAGTTCCTGCATCCAATCGGCCACCACGGCATAGTCACCGGCCTTGACCAGCCCCCCGTCCTCGGCTGCGACCGAGGGAAAGCCCTCGAAGGTATCGAAGCCGATGATGCGGCGGTTGTAGTTGAATGGCTCGTGGATGCCCCTGAGTGACGAAAACAGCGCCATATTCTGACCCCACCGCACGCCGAACTCCATGATGACACCGTGCACTGGGACGATCATCTCGTAGAGTTTTTGTATGAAGTTGATACGCGAAAGCGTCTGCCGTGTGAGATAGAGACCTAGATTGTCTATCAATTCGCGATCGGGTATACGCGAACTCCTCAAGCGCCCGACCAGGTCGAGTTTGCGTTCGGCCTCGGTCATGGTGGATCCACCCAGAGTATGAATGGTCGGCTGATGTGTCATGACGGTTGGCTCTCGGGTTGGGGACGCAGGTACGCCGTGATGTTTCGTCCCAGACCCACCTCGGCCAGAGACGCATAGAAACGGTTTGCCGCATCGGGGCCAGCCATGCCGATCAAGCGCTCCAGCCCGAGGCGGGCCTGGTGGGCAGCAGGTCCGCGAGATCGATCGGCCACGTAGTTGGAGCCCTCATGGGCGAGATACAAGTCGATGGGGAAATCGCCCTGAAGGGCCAGGCATTGCCAGCCGGTGGCTGCAGCGGTGCGCTTGAGGCTGTCGGCTGTGAAGTAGCTGATGTGGTCTGGGATGGCGATCCAGAACCGATTGGGGATTTGACCGCTCTCCAGTAATGCCTCGTGGTAGGCGTTGCCATCGTTGGGGACCGTCACCACAAGCAGACCGTCGGCCGAAACCAGGCGGCGCAGCGACTGCAGCAGGCCTACAGGGTCCAGCACGTGTTCGAGCACGTTGCCCAGCCAGACAAGGTCGTGCTTCTCGCCAGCCGCAATCCTGGCGTCTAGCAACCGGAACACATCGCCCTGCTGTACGAACTGAGCGCAGTCCGGGTTCATTTGCTCGACGCCGGCTCGACTGAAGTCGATACCGGCAACTTGCCACCCCAGCGATCGGAAATAGCTGATGCCTGAATCCGTGACGAAATCTTGCCAAATTTCATGATTAGCCTTCAAAAACAACAAGATAAATGAGAAAATCGGGGCTTCCCGTTGCACCAGTTG
>NZ_FOAA01000025.1 GCF_900109495.1 Ectothiorhodospira marina
CCCCTTCTCCAGGCGCTTGTAGATCATCACAAAGCCCTGGCCGTCCCAGTACAGGGCCTTGAGCTTGTCCCCGGCCCGGTTGCGGAAGACGAACAACTCACCGCTGAGCGGATCCCGCTCCATGGCTTCAACGATCTCGGTACACAAACCATCGAAGGCCTTGCGGAAATCCACCGGCGCCACCGCCAGATGGATGGCCACCCCCGTAGGCCAGGCGATCATGCCTCCAGAACCTCCATGGCTCGTTGCAGAGTCTGGGCGCAAAAGCCCGGATAAAGCTCCACGCGGCGGCCATTACTCAGAGCCACCACCACCGGTCCGCCAGGCTGGGACGATGGTGTGGTATTGGCGATCGGGGTGGGAGTAAGCTCTTCCCCTACCGGATGCACCGTCAAAAACCGCTGCACATCGGCCGCGCGGCCCGGTGACGAATCCTTCTCCTGGGGGCCGGCCGCGGCCACCACCCATTCCGGGTAGCGAGCTGCCCACTGCGATAACTGCCGGGGTGACACCCCATGCTGGCGGGCAAAGGCGGCCTTGCCCCGACCTGAGACCGCCCACCGCTGGACCAGGTCCTGCCAGAAGGCGCGCCTGCGTTGTTGAATGCCCCTGCTCATGCCGGCTCATCTCCTTGGTTGGGTGAGATCGTGCCGGTGACAATGGGGGATCAGCGGGGGCTATGGAATACGGGGGCTACCGGACAGGTACCGACAGACGTCGCCACTCGGTCAATCGCTTGCACTGAGCCGAAAACCCCAGCGACTCCTGCCGTTCGCTCCAGGCCCGCCGCCGATCAGCCAGTGCTTCGTTCCACAGCAGACAGTGAACCCAGCGTTGGTGCTCCAAGGCAGAGAGCTGGGCCGCCGTGGGGTAAAGCCGATATGTGACCTTGCGCTGGACCATGGGGGAAGTATACCAATCATCCGCGCACTGCCCCGTCTGAGTTCGTGAATAATCTCAAGACCGTCAGCTCGCGACTGATCCGCAAGGAGTACGGGGAACACATACGGCGCTACTACTGGCACAAGCCGGTGTTCTAGTCTCGCAGCTACTGCATCATCACCGTCGGCGGTGCGCCGCTCTCGGTCCTGAAGCAATACATCGAACAGCAGGAGGCACCAGAGTAATGGCGCTGCGCGCCATGCGCCGCTTCACCACCCCCTAAGTCGCTGAGTGGCTATAGGCGGAGCACTGCGGCGCTATTTGGTAGCCAAGTCCAGATCAGTCTTACTGGTCTTCCCTGTTTTCTTCTGAAAACAATGAAGTACAAAGACGGCATCGGCGAACTTGGCAATGTAAATGACCCGAAATGCACCGGCTACATCCCGAATCCGAATTTCCTTCACGCCCCGGCCTACGGTGTTCATTGGCTTCCAGTCATCTGGTTCTTGGCCGTTCTGCACTTGATCGATCTGGTGGCCTGCTTCACGCCTGGCCTGGATAGGGAAGGCACGGAGGTCATCAAAGGAGCTACCCCGGAACTCGACGGGTTTGGGATCGGACATGCATGGAATATATAAAAATTTGTATAAATTGGCAAGTGGGCTTCTGCCGCAATGGAACGGTGAAGTGCGAAGGGCGAAATCAGTCCCGCCGGTTGCTGCATGGAATGGGTTGGCCGAGATGCGCGGACGTGTGTGGAGGTGAGGAATCCCGGGCCGAACTCAGGTCTGTGGTGGATTGGTTGCAGGGGAGGGGCTGATTAGGCAGAGCCCCGTACGACGCGACTGGAGTCGTGCGTTGATCTGCTCGAACTGCTCAGATTCACCTCTGAACAATGCGCGTGTCAGTTCTTGTTCGAGGGTTGAACGGTGACCGTCGATGACCTTTATTCGGTCGTGTTCCTCGCGGACCTCGTGTCTCTCCAGAGCTTTTGCCTTCAGCTGCTCATGGGTCAGCATCTCTGATCTCCTTCAGCCGCATATCGGCCAGTGCGTTGTTTCGTTTTTTTGAATTCAGGGAGGCTTTCTTTACCTGAACAAAAAGATCTCCACCAAGAGGATTCTCTGGCTCAGGGCGAGGGTCATGAAAAAAAATTTGAATGTGGATAGAAAAAATACTTAAAAATTAGGATAGTACAGGGAGTGTGTCAACGCGAATAGACGCTTTCGATGTAACGGCCACGTCCTGGGCCATGGCCCAGGTCACAGGACGCGGCGGCGGCTGCTTCTTTCCTGCACATGCCCGCGGCTTGGTAGGCATCGATACGGTCTTGCGCGTAGGCGTACCTGGCACTGTGGGAGGATTGCTGGCCGCTCAGGCCGACTGCGCGCATCTCGCGTTCATACCGGCTGCGGGCAGCTGAGAGCGAGGGCGTTGGTGTGACCACCAGCTTGCCGCCCTGGGCCTGACTGATTTGACGCGCCTGCTGAATGGCATACAGCGCTCGATCCCGGTCTATGACATGGGCATCTCGCATACGGCCACCTTTCGTGCCGTGGGTAACTGTGAGCTTGTCGGCGCCGGATTGCAGCTCCTTTTCCCAGCGATCCAGGGACTGAACAGACATGATGGCCTCCGTGGCACGCAGGCCGAGTTCTCGCTGGAGCTGGAGCGCCGCAGCTTCACCATGACTGCCTCGTGCTTCGAGTTTTGCGGTGGCCGACTTGTAGTTTTCTTGAGAAAGGGCCGTCTTGGTCCCCACTCTAGTGCCACCTTTGATCCCGAGTGATTCGTTGGAGAGATCTCTATGATCAGCGAATTTGGTTCGTCCTGCTGACCGCAGCATGCTTCTCATTGCACTCATGTGATTCTGTGTGCTTCTGACATCTAATTTCTCCTTGAGATATTCTGCGTATTGTTGAATATGTTTTACCTTGATGTTGGAAATATCTTTGGTCTGGATGTTTTTTTCGCTACAGAAATTTACATAGTCACGTACGACTCGCTCCCGGTGTTCCTTGGTTTTTGTGGACCCGCCTCCTTGGCGGGCGGCCCGGATCATGGATTCTTTCAGTGACATCACGCCATCTCCTTAAAACTGATAGCGCGCTGGGGGCAGGCAGTGGGCTGGTAAATAGGATCGACACCGGTCGTGTGATACCCGGCTCATTTTATGAATCCACCCGTCTTCCTATTTTCAGAAAGACGCCAGCCCGAATCGCCCAGCCCCCAGCGCTATACCAGCGTTGAGATGTGGGGGGATACGCCGGTGACCGTGGTCATGGCGCCGGCAGATGCCGGTAGCTCCCCTGCCCCTGGATCAGGGACACCCGTAATGAGCGATCCGTATTGGTGGATCCATGTCGTGCGGCAGGCCCGGGCCGGACCTGTCGCAGAGGTTTGAACACCCTCGAAAGGGCGCGGTGATGCGCAGGCGGAACCCACGCGCGTCCTGCGCGCGGGTTCAACCAGGCTTTTCACTGTGCTGGAAAACAGCGTCATTTTTCGCTTCGCCCGATTCTTATTTAAGAATCATGACTTTGCGAACGTTTTTAACGTGCGTCACTTTTCGCTTGCGCGAGCAAGTGACGCACGAATGCGCTGGCCCACGGGAGTGGAACCAGGCATGAGTCAGCCTCCGTTGGCCCCCCATGGGGCATGCCGAGGCCGTTTGAGGGCGCACTGACCCCTCTGGATAGACGCTATTTAGGCGTGGACGTGATGCCAGCCGACATTGAAAATCGCGGCGGGTATTATCCGCCGACGATAGCGAGCACAGCCACAGAGGCTGTATCACTCTTTCACGGGGCAGGGCCCCGGTACCTTATCGGTATCCACCTCCAGGGAGGAGGCGCAGTTAAAGCGGCCTGAGCCGACTTTCTTCCAGGACTGAGTTGCCTCGTCCTCCTGGGTAGCCTCGGGTTTTCCTGAAGCATCCAGGTCTTTCGCAGCCTTGGCTGCGTATCGCCTTATCGGCAGTTTAAACGCCACTACGGGCTATGGACCAAGGCCTTAACGGCCACGCACCTCTTCCTGGTCCGAAGGTGCTTGGGTGCTGGACGGGCTCCAGCGGGCCATGTATGGGATTACTTTAGCCGCGGAGGGGATGTTTGGCAAGTTCATGGGGAGGCGTGTTCAAAGGACCCGCTACTTCACAGAATGCTCTTGTGTGAATTAAGTATGAAAATCTTATTATCTTATACAGACGTAAACCGCTTGACTAGAGATCAAATAAAGATACCCAGCATAACCCTATAAACCTAAATGCCCAGAGACTCGGTGCGTTTCGCGACACGTAGGCACAGAGATTGATATCGGAAAAATCAAGGCTGGATGGCAAATTGCAAAAAGAGGAATTGCGGCCAACAGGACTAGTGGCCTTTGGAAATAATCGGTAGGGGAGGAAAACCCGGACAAGATGGTAAGAAAGAGTGTTTGTCTCTTGCTGCTTCGTGCCTTACCCAAATTAAAAAACCCCGGCACGATTCCGGGGTTAGGATGTTGCTGGTTAGTGAAGAGTAAGATCAATAATAGAAAGAGATTTCTTGTCCCTTGCTTTCTTCACCATATAAGTTACCTGCAGTTCGCCGGCATCCAGTTTGTTGGTGTTCCTGAGCACGACCATTCCGCAATACTAGTCGCAGCAGCATCAATAGTATTTCCAGAACTATCCTGTGGTGTCAAAATTACTTGCACATCTTGCCCAAAATCAGTATTCGCAGCAGTTGCATCTACAGTTATAACACCAACGCTAGATACGTCGAGAGTTTCGACCAAAGAAGTAGCGGTGAAGCCATTTTCACAAGAAGATCTGTCAGCGATTCCAGATTGCACCATCTCTGAAACGCAGGTTCTCGCTGAGCTGGCAGCTAAAACTACTTCAGAAGCTTTGGCGCGATTTGTATAATCGTTATAAGCTGGAATTGCAATCGCCGCCAGAATCCCGATGATCGCCACCACGATCATCAGTTCGATCAAGGTAAAACCTGCTTGTCTCTTCATGCTTTCGTCCTCATGACGTTGTGGGGTTTAAAGGAGACTAGTGCACTTGGTGTGCCAACCCCAAGCCGAGGAATAACCGGGCGAAAGCGGGGGTTGAGCGGTAGATCCCGACCAGGCGATGGCATCGCGGCCTGTGCCTGGGTGTGCCATGGCACACCCAGGGTGTGCCATGGCACACCCTCTGCGGTCCGTATCGCGCCCCATGGCATACTGCCCAGAACAGCCCACGGAGCCGCCCATGCACACCATCAGCCTTGATAGCGCCATGCAACTCACCGGCCTGAGCAAGCGCACCCTGTGGCGCCGGGTCTCCTTCGCTCCCTACCCCACCCGCCGGGAGTCCCACGCCGGCTCCCGCACCTTGATTGCCATTGAGACCATCGAGGCCGACCTTCCCGCCCCGCTGGAACCCGGCGACGACGCCATCATCGCCCAGGCCGACCAGGGCGATGCCGAGGCCCAGAACGATGTGGCCATGATGCTCATGGAAGCCGAACGCTACGACCTGGCCATTCACTGGCTGCGCCTGGCCAGCGAACAGGAATACCCCGATGCCATGCACTGGTTGGGGCGCTGCTACATCTCCGGGCGAGGCCTGGACCGGGATGAGGCAATCGGGCTGGATTGGATCCGGCGCGCAGCCCACAAGGGTCACATCATTTCCCAACGTCAGGTGGAGCGCCTGGGTCACGAAAGGTAAGCGGAATACTCCTACTTCACAAAAATTTATTGTGTGAAGTAGCTAGACCCCATTCCACCTGACATCCGTCCTTGCGCCCCGCCTCTAGTTCACTCACTATTAAAAATAATTGACTTCGTGAATTAGAGATCCCCCCATGAACAGCGTCGAAGCGGCCAAGACCCCGGAGCAGATCCAGCGCATCGAGTACGCCCTGGCCGATGGTCACGGTCAGGTGTATGCGGATATCTGGAAGGTCGGCATCAACCTGGCGCTGCGCATCAGCGACCTGCTGAGTCTGCGCTACGACCAGGTGGCCGGTGACAAGCTGGAGCTGGTCGAGGGGAAGACCAGAAAGCGCCGGGTGATCCGCATCAATGCCGCTGCCCGGGCGGTCATCGACCGGCGCCGGTGGGAACACCCGGATCACGTCTACCTGTTCCAGGGCGAGAGCAACCGAGCCCGGGCGCTCGGCAAGCCCCCGTCACGCTCCATGGTGGCCAGGGTGTTCAAGGAGGTGGGCGAGCGCCGCAGCATCGGCCTGAAGCTGGGCACCCACAGCATGCGCAAGACCCGTGGCTGGGCCATGCACAACGCCGGCAAGTCCATCGAGCTGATCTGCATGACCCTCAACCACAGCAGCCCGGCGGTGACCATGAGCTACCTGGGAATCACCCAGGAAGAGGTGCATGCGCTGGCGGATGAATTCTGCCTCTGACGGCTTTTCGCCCGGGACGCCCTACTGGCGCGAGGCAGGCCTCATCGAAGTCACGCATGGTCTGCTCGTCGATGGCATCGAGCTCGTGCAAAGCCTCCATGGTTTCATGAATCGATGCCAGGGCTTCACTGCGGTGCTGCTTTTCCATTGTCCTTTACTCCTTCCAGCAGTCCAGGTCAGCCAAGGCTTCATCCATGAAGTGCGGCATATCGGTATCGGCCTTATCGGCTTGAGCAGCAAGGTGCGACTGACGACGGCATTCCTCCGCGAAATTTGGGCAGCGTGTATCCGGTACCCAAATTTGTACTGGGCGTAAACCGGCCATGCGAAGGGCGTTGCGGTGCTTCTGAACTCTTGAATTGACATGCACCATGCTGAGGCTCCCATGGGTGTTGCATGTAACAGTGCGGATGTGATTCTTTCTCGTCATCGCGCCTTCTGAGTATCGGCCTGGGCCTTCTCACGGCGCTCCTGATCCCGCTGAGCTTCTTGGCCTGGCCTCATCGCGCTGATCCATGACCGTGGTGAGCCAAGCTTTGATCTCGGCGGCGGTCGCTCGTGCGATTTCCGCCGCGGTACGCTCGCGATCAAGGTCGGCCCGCAAGCGTTCCATCTCCTTGAACGCCTGGGAGGCCTCGTTTCGGGCCTCGTCGCGCTCTGCTACCAGCACCGCCACCTGGTTGCGCAGCTCGTCGGCGGAGGCCTCCGCCTCTGCCCTGGCCGCTGTGACCTGCCGCTCGATCTCTTGAGCGAGAGTAGCGGCCAACTCGTCGGGCAGACGGGCAGCTTGGCGCTCTACGGGCGGTTGGGCGGATCGCCATGCGGTGAGGTGTCGGTGGATCGTGTTCAGCGAGCCGGTCCCAAGGGCATCCCTCACGGTTTGGATAGTGGGTTTTTCACCGTTGCCGATCATCTGATCTGCAATGCTTGCCACTTGCTCATAGGTGATTCCCGGTCGCGCCATATTTGCCCCATTTTTTACATAATGAAGTACGTAGTGACGACAGAATACAGATCATGTGGGCGGCCCCACCACATCCTCGATTTGGTACCCGAAGAACTTCAGAATATTGGAGGGATAGGGGCGTTGGCCTCGGGCCGCAATCCTGTCGGCGGCATTCTCGATGGCCGCTTTGGTGACTCCTTTTTCCTGGATCAGCCAATTCAGCTGGTGGCGGTCTCTGTTGGATTGGATGATGGGCTGCATCGATCTTTTCCCAAGCGCTTCTTTTTTTACGATATTACAGCTTTCCGTATTAACGCTAATACGCTTTTCTGTTTTGGTGCCTTACTTCCTCTCGTCCTGGCGGGTCAGTTCGGGAACCTGGTAGCGAGTGCTTCGGCCTCCTGCAGGTAACCTCACCAAACAGCCAGAGGTGAATCCGGTTTGAGAGTGGCATCCGGCATCAACTCTGCCAGGCCTTCGGATCGTGGTGAAGGAGGCCCTGCAGGCTCCTTCACACCAAGGCGCCGGGCGAGTGATGAGCGTACCGAGGCAATATTCAGGCGCTCACCTTCGATGGCCGAGGAGGTCACGATGTTCTCCAATAGCGTGTCCAGGGCGGCCCTCGCCTCGGCCTCCGGATCATCCACGGGCCCCAGGGCACCGGATCGTCCCAGCAAGATGCCGAGATCCCTCCAGCACTTCTGAAGCCGAGGATGAACCTCGGCCACTTGCCAGGTAAAGCAGGGCCAATCAGGATGTTGCCAGATCCACTTTGGGGCTTGATCAGTCATTTTTTCAGCTCACCAAATGAGCTGAAAGAGTGATCTTTTTCGGCTCAGCTGGCAAGCAAGGAAGCCTTGGGACCTCGTCTGGTATAGCCATTATGGTATACACGCATCCCATGTGGAGGTGTCTGAATGAGCAAGCAAATGGCGGTCAGAATCCCGGACGAAACCTATGAGCGATTGAAAGTGCTTGCGGCCAGAACGGGTCGCACGACCACCTACTACGTCCGTGAGGCCATCGAGGAGCACCTGGACGATTTGGAGGATGTATATCTTGCCGAACAGACGCTGGAACGGATCCGTCGCGGTGAGGAAACAGTGATCAGTGCCGAGGACTTCTGGCGTGACCTGGAGGATTGAATACGCCAGTTCGGTCCGGAGAAAGGTACGAACAATGGATCCCCCGTCATTATTTACTGCTTTCTGTTTTTCCGTATTTCTGTGAAATCATTTCTCTCACCACATCGGCCATCTTGGTGCCGTTGGCGGCGCAATCCATTTTGAGGCGCCGATGCAAGTCTTCGGGGATGTCGATGGTGAGCCGCTTCATGCGGGGCTGATCCGTGCCTGTGCGATCCTGCACCCACTCATCCGGGGTGGAGGCCTTCGCGGTTGGCTTGGATGTGAATGTCACCTTCTTCGTGCTCACTGCAGCATCTCCAGGAGTTCATTGGTCATGGCTTCTATCTCAGCTGAGGCCTGGCCGTTGGGTTCGGCCTCCAGGACGGACAGGCCTTGGGCAACCGCTTCGGCGAAGATCACCCGTTGGGTCAGGCTGGCATCGAGCACGGGTACGGGGTAGCCCCCCAAGGCCTCCCGCACGTCGCGCCCGATGGCCGTGTTTGTAATTTTGCGATTCACTGCAAATACGATTTTCAGATTTTCCTTGAATACAGAGGCCTCTTCCACCAGGGCAATGACCTCGTGGGCCGCCCAGATGTCATAGGGGCTGGGCTGCACCGGAATGACGACCAGCTGGGAGGCCATAATGGCGGAACGCGCCAGGTCGCTGACCCGGGGAGGACCGTCGATGACCACGTGATCGTAGCCCCGGGAGAGTTCACCGATCTCCTTATGGATAGTGGGACGTGGAAGCCCCACCACAGTGAACAAGGGATCGGCGGTGCGTGCGGCCGCCCAGTCCAGGGCGCTACCCTGGGGATCCGCATCCAGCAGAAGCACCCGGCCCCCGCGGTGTGCCAGGCTGGCTGCGGTGTTCACCGCCAGGGTAGTCTTGCCGACTCCACCTTTCTGGTTCAAGAATGCGACGATCATGAAAAACGCCTTTAATTTTTCGCGTTTTTAATTTTTTACAGAAATGCGCTTTTGCGTCAAGTTCCTTTCTGGTTTTGGACCTTGTGTCTAAACCAGCATGACCGGGCCGGGATAGCGGGCAACGGTCTCGTCGGCCGTCAGCAGCAGCACACCCTCGCTCTCGGCCTGTGCGACAAGCAGACGATCAAATGGGTCACGGTGGATGGGTGGCAGATGGTGGACAGCCAGGGCATGCGTGCTGGTGATTGGGAGTTCCGTGTAGCCGTTGTCGATCAGGCCACGTTTCAGTCGGTGTGGATCCACCTGAAAATCCGAACGGCCCAGGCCGGCCTTAATCGTCACTTCCCAGAGACTGGCAGCGCTGAACCAGAGCGCATTGTTCTCGTCCATGAGCTTCTCTTTTGCCGTTGCTGACAGCCTCTCCGGTTGAGAGGCCGCCCAGAGCAGCAGGTGTGTATCCAGCAACAGGATCATGAGGGATCTTCACCGCCAAACATCTCGGCGATTTCATCGCTGGCCATGGTGTCGAAATCGTCGGGAATCTGAAAGGCGCCCTTTAGAAAGCCAAGGCGACGGACTTTACTGGCCGATGGGGTGTCGATGGGGGTGAGCTTGGCGATGGGCCGTCCCGCCTTGGCAATGATCACGGTTTCTCCCTGCGAGGCACGGGCCAACAGCCGGGAAAGCTGGGTTTTGGCTTCGTGGATATTGACGGTATCCATGGGAGCATCCTGAAATGATTAAACTAGACTAATCAAGTTTAGTCATTTTGATGGAGGTTCACCAGCGTCGGTACTTTTTCGCTTTAAATGTAATTTTCTTTTTTTTTAAAGAAATAAGTTTTTGATGAAATATTTATTTCATTGAAAAATGTTTTCCGCAGAAAGTTTGAAGGCTATCGGCCCTCAGTAGCCCGCCTCTTTCTGGTGTCTGAAGGCCAGAACATACACCGCATCATCGGCCAACTCGTGGCGGTACAGGGCCACATAGCCGGAGTCACCGAAGGCGATCACCAGTTCGCGCAACTCGGGCATTTCTGGGAAAGGGCGGCCAATCTCGGGCGTCGTTTCCAGCAGCAGGAATTGCCGCTCAATGGCCTGGCTGGCCCGCCTGGTGGCTTCGGTGTCTTTGGTAGACAGGAATTGCCGGCATCGCTCTAAGCCCTTCGCCGCGCCTTCGGTGACGATTACTCGTGGCACTCAGGCACCGCTTTTTCATCCTGGGTACCCCAGGTATTCAACCAGGTTCGCACCTCTTGGCCAGTCAGATGCCGGCCGGTTTCCTTGTAAGCCACCCAGGAGGCCAAGGCTTCCTGCTTGAGGCTGTCGCGCGCTTCCTCACGCTCGACATACTCCCGGATGGCTTCCAGCATGATCCAGTGTGGGGAGCGGCGGCGCTGGCTGGCGAGCTCATGGACGCGGCTCTTCAGGCCGTCGTCGATCTTGAGGGATGTTGCCATGGTAAGCCCCTTATCACTCGGTGATACCTAATGATAACTTAGCCCTTTCCTGTCACTGAGTCCATCGGCTTGTAGACAGGTTCCGGTTCTGGACTCTCGCGTTTGCCAGGCACTTGCTCATTGATTGCGTTTATATGATGATGCAATCAATGAGGTCTTGGGAGTGACAAGATGGCAAGCGTGACCGTAAGAAATTTGCCAGATGAGGTACACCGTGCGATTCGCGTGCAGGCTGCCCATCACGGCCGCAGCACCGAGGCGGAAATACGCGCCATTCTGGAAGCCGCTGCCCGGCCTCCCGAGCGCGTCAAACTCGGCTCCATGCTGGTATCCATCGCCCGCGAGGCAGGCGAAATGACCGATGCCGAAGTCGAGCACCTCAACCAGCTTCGCGACAAGACGCCGGCCGAACCGATGGGTTTCGAATGATCGTCCTGGATACCAACGTCATTTCGGAGTTGTGGAGGGTTGAGCCGGATCCCAACGTGCTGGCCTGGATCGACGCACAGACGGTTGAAACGCTCTATCTTTCGGTCATCACCGTGGCCGAGCTGCGCTATGGTCTTGCCACGATGCCAGAGGGCAGGCGCCGCACGATCTACCAGGAGCGTCTGGAGCACGAGGTGTTGCCGGTCTTTGGGGACCGCGTACTGCCCTTTGATCTGGCTGCCTCTCAAGCCTATGCTGACCTGATGGCACGGGCGAGGACGGGAGGGAAGGCGATTGGCCAGGCGGATGGTTATATCGCCGCCACTGCCGCTGTTCACGGTTTGATGGTCGCAACACGGGACGTCAGTCCTTTCGATGCGGCTCAGCTGAAAACCATCAATCCGTGGGAAGACGGGGCATGATGGGGGCTTCCGAGACCAGAAAAATCGGCAAAACGAACGAGGTAAGGTAGGATTATTCGCTAGACATAAAAAAGCCCCGATGCACTCAACTCTTGGCGGAGACGTGCATCGGGGCCCCCAAAAACCAGTCAGCCACCTTGCGGCCACTGCCTGGCAAGCCCCCCCTTCCGGGGGCCAACTAGCAAGCCCCGCAGAAGGAAGAAGTGCGAAAAATGATACCACCAAATTCTGTTTTTGACACATCCCGCCAAGCTTGGATTGGCGCATGGTAGCGGCGCACTGGCCCGATCTGGTGGGGGTGCAGTGATGGCCCAGCAACTGGAACTGTTTGATCGCTGGGACGAATCCGGCACCTACCACACCCAGAAGTACGGGTTCTTCTCTCTCCTGGTGGGAAGCGCGCGCAAGCATCAGTCTTCCCACCCTCTGGTGGATATGCCGCAGGTCCTGTCCCTGATCGACCCATCCCGGGACACCTGGTTATCCCAGGCCGAGTTCATCAAGCCCAACCGTCGTGTAGTCAATCTGGCCCGTCTGGGGCTGCTGTTTGTTGATCTGGATACCTACCGTCAGCCCTGGGCACAGGGTCGCTCACCGGAGCAACTGGCAGATGCAGTGCTGTTCTTTTGCCAAGAAGAAGGTATCCCCCCACCTTCCCTGATCGTTTTCAGCGGCCGTGGTGTCCAGGCCAAGTGGCTACTGGAAGGCACTCTACCCAGGCGGGCGCTGCCCCGGTGGAATGCCTGCCAGTGTTTCCTGGTGGATCGCCTGGCAACCCTCGGGGCGGATCCGGCCGCCAAGGACGCCAGCCGCGTGCTGCGCCTGGTGGATACGGTGAACAGCAAAAGCGGGGAAATTTGCCGTGTCATTCACGTGGAGGACGGCCCGGACGGACATCCCGTGCGATATTCGTTTGAGTACCTGGCGGAAATCCTGCTGCCATTGTCTCGCCAGGAGATCGAGGAGCAGAGGCAGGAGCGCATTGAGCGCCGGCAACTCAAGCTTCTGGATGGGGGGAGATCCAGCAACCTGCGTGGGTTCTCCGGTCGCCAGCTGGCATGGGATCGCCTGGAAGACTTGCGGCGCCTGGTTGAACTGCGCGGGGGCGTGGCGGAAGGGGAGCGGATGCTGCATCTCTTCTGGCGCCTGAACTTCCTTCTGTTGTCAGGGGCGACAAACAGTGCCCTGATGTACCACGAAGCAGCCGCGCTGGCCCGGGAGTTGGACCCTTCCTGGAATTACCGGTGCCAGGAGCTGATGACGCTCTACGCCAAGGCCCGGGCCAATGAGTCCGGTGAAACGGTGGAGTTTCAGGGGCGCAAGTATCCGCCGCTCTACACGCCCCGGAACGACACCCTCATCAACCTTTTCCAGATCACCGATGACGAGCAGCGGATGCTGCGCACGTTGATTTCGCAGGATGTGGCCAAGGAACGCGATAGGGAGCGCCATACGGCCCGCAGACGGGCCGCTGGGGCGGTTGATCGTGCAACCTACCTGGAGGCTGCCACCGCTAAGCAGGAGCAAGCACTGGCTCTCAAGGCGCAGGGCTTGAGTGTCCGGGCAATTGCTTCCCGCATGGGAATTAGCAAGACTGCTGCTGGGCGCTACGTTGCAGACGCTGCGGGGTGTCCCAAGTCCGTCCGTATTACTAATGGCGGAGCCTGAGGGGTGGCTGCCGGGCTGCCGGGTTCCAGACGTTGGGTAGGGTGTCCCAAGTCCGTCCGTATTACTAATGGCGGAGCCTGGTGGCCTTTCTTTTGGTTGTAATTGGTGTTTTGCGAGCCAGCAGGCGAGCGGGACCGGCAGCAGCCGGGCCCCTGGGCCGAAGGCCCAGCCTGGATGGGTCTGCTGAGACGAGAGCCTTGAACATCGCTTGGAGTACTTATGGTGCCTGGCGTAGCCTGGAGGGTGATTTCCTCTGTACGACTGAGCGGGTTTGATTCCGTCCATCTTATTGCGATGTTATGATAATAATAGTAATATTATTCTTATTACTACTATTTGGATAAGCCATGTCTGTCATCAGCAGTGAAATCCGTGACCGGATTCTGACCGCCGCCGAAGCCTTATACGAGGCATCCGGCCGGGAGCAGCTTCCTACTGTCAATGCCGTGCGCCAGGAGGCCCGGTGCTCTATGAATGACGCCAGTGCCGTGATGCGGGAGTGGCGGCAGCAGTTGCTGCGTCAGGTAAAAGAGCCGCCGGCGAGTATCCCTGAGTCGGTGCAAGCCGTCCATGAGCGGGCCCTGGCCGAGACCTGGAAGGTGGCCCAGGAGCTGGCTTCCGAGGCTTTGGAGGCAGCCCGTCAGGCCCATGCCCAGGAGCGAGAGCAGATGGAGCAGATGCGCCAGGAGCTGGCGGAGGCCTTCGAGGAACAGGCCCGGGAGTTGGAGCGCTTGCAGGCGGAACGCGATGCGCTTCATCAAGCGTCGGAACAGGCTGGGATGGAGCGGGACCAGGTGCAGGCAGAGTTGGGCCAGCTGAAGCAGCACGTGGCTGAGCAGGCCCGGGACTTGGAGCATGTGACAGCTGACCGTGACCGGGTGCGTGGAGACCTGGAGAAGGCACGGGAGCAGCTGGCCGAATTGAAGGGAGTGATGACGGCGACCATGCAGGACCTGGAGGAGGTGCGCGAAGAGCGGGATCAGGCCCGCCGGTCGCTGCAGGAGGCTCAGGAGAACGGGACCCGGTTGCTGACCGAGCAGGATCAGCTGCGCAAGGCCCTCGATGAGGCCACCGCCGCCAGGGAGCAGGCGCAGCGGGAGGGTCGAGAAGCCCATGAAGCCGGTACAGAGGCCCGGGCTGAGCGGGATCAGTTACGCAAGGCCCTCGATGAGGCCACCGCCGCCAGGGAGCAGGCGCAGCGGGAAAGTCGGGAAGCCCGTGAAGGGTTGGCCGAGATGCGTGGACGTGTGGAGGCGGCTGAGGAATCCCGCGCCGAACTCAGGTCTGTAGTGGATTGGTTGCAGGGTAGAGGGTAAGGTTCAGGCCGCTTCGAGGACCCTGATCTCGATGTGAAGTCCGGCAGCCGTCACCATGTTCACCAGCGCATCAAGGCCGAACAGGTTGATCTTGCCGCGCATCAGGTCAGAGATGCGTGGTTGAGTCACTCCCAAGAGCTTGGCCGCCTGTGCCTGGGTCATACCGGTGTGGGCAATGTGGTCCTTCAGTGCAGTCATCAGCACGGAACGCAGCTTCATGTTTTCTGCTTCTTCCGGCGTGTCCTCAATGGCATCCCAGATACTGGTAAATCGTTGGTTACTCATTGGCCTACCTCATTCAATAAATCTCGGTAACGCTTTATGAACTACTCCCGCCAAGCCTTTCAGGCTATGGCGTGAGTTTCGCGCTTCACGGGGCGTGCCGAATCATCCGGGAATGATTCGGTCTTACCGCCCTCCACACATCGGCCACGTTCCCGACCGGATAACTGCTGCTTGGCCCAGTTCATCAAGACCCGAGCGGCGTTTTCGTCCCGCGAGCAGGACGCACCACAGGGGCACTCATGACGCCGCTGGCCGAGCGGCTTCTTCTCCTGCCGCCCGCAGGCGTGACAGGTCTGCGAGGGCTTGAGATGCCGCGTCGGAGCCTCCATCGCCCAGGTCCCAGCCTCTTCCGCTTTGTACCCGAGCAATTGATGGAAGGCTCCGCCAGCGGCATCGAGGATGCTGCGGTTCAAGCCCTTTTTGTACTGACCGCCCGAAGCGGTCATGTTGCGGATGTTCAGTGCCTCCAGGCCCAGGACGGCGAATTGCCCAACAAGCCGCGCCGTCGTCTGATGCTGAAAATCGTGGCGCTGGTTCGCCACCTTGCGGTGGAGGCGGCGCAGGCGCTCGTATTCCCTCTGGAGCCGGTTGGAGACAGGGAAGCGCCGCTGTTTGTCGGACGCCTTCCTGGCCGCCTCCTCTTTGCGGGAAATGTGGCGCTGGACCCGGCGAATTTCGTTCAGGCTGCCGGCCAGGTGGCGCGGGTTATCGATGGTTTCGGTCCCCGCGGGCGTGGCCATGGTGGCGAAGGTTTCCAGCCCCCAGTCCAGACCGCCAAGTGCGTCTCCGCGCTGACGCGACGGTGCGCAGTTCAGCGTCACCGACGCGTACCAGCGGCCGTTGCGACACAATACCTCGCAGGTCTTCGGCGTGCCGGTGGTTCGAGGCTTGCCCCGGATCGCGATCTTGCCGACACCACTGAGCCGCAGTGTCCCGTGTTTCATCCGTTCATTCGTGATCAGGCGCCAACCGTCACCGTGGGTTTTGTAACCCCACCCCTTGAAGCGATGCAGGGGCTTGAAGCGCGGAAAGCCCGGCGTTTCGCCGTTCTTTACCCGCCGGAAAAAGTGCTTGAATGCCAGATCCAGGCGCTTGAGCGTGACCTGTGTGGACTGGGCGTTAAGGCCGCGAAGCAGTTTCGACAGACGTACGCGTCCGGTAGGGCACATATACCCACCCCTCACTCCCCGCTGGCATTCTCCCCGCAGGCCTGGGTGCACGGTTCCCAGTGATAGGGCAGCAGTTCGTGGAGGCGATTGGCGGGATGATCCTGGATGCGCTCAAGCACATCGATCAGATAGTGACGGGGGTTCACTCCGTTCTGCTTGCAGGTCTCCAGGAGGGTGAGCAGGATGG
>NZ_FOAA01000038.1 GCF_900109495.1 Ectothiorhodospira marina
GATGTGGAAACAACCTGAGCCCCCGTGGGAGCCGGCCTGCCGGCGAAGCACTGCGACAGCAGTGCCTGGGTCAGGCCATGTGCCCACCGCCTTCGCGGGCGAGGCCCGCTCCCACAAACGATGTGGAAACAACCTGAGCCCCCGTGGGAGCCGGCCTGCCGGCGAAAAACGGCGGCCACAATCCACCCAGAAAAAAGGTTTCTGTCCCCTTGATGCGACCGGCATCGATCACAGCACTTCGGCACAGAACTGGGCAGGCGTGACAATCCGCGTGCGCCCGATGTGACCCCGTTGCAACAGGCCGGCGCAGCGATCACCGGTCACCAGATAGTCCGCCTCGCCTTCGACGGCCATGGCCAGCAAAAAGGCGTCGTCCGGATCGTCGGCTTCGTTCTCGATGCTCAGCCGATCCAGAACCAGAGCCCGCTGCAGGTTGTTGACCATGGTGCCGACCTTGGCGGGCTGGAGAATGGCCTGGAGTTTGGGGTAGCGGCTGGCCCGGCGGATTTCATCAAGTTGCATGCGCGAGGTGATGACTTCGAAGCGTGCTGCCCGCCAGGCGCGATAGATCGCATCCGGCGCGCCGTGGGGCGAAATCAGGGCACTGAACAGGATGTTGCTATCCAGCACGACCCGCATCAGCGTTTACGTGCCCACGCGAGCGCTTCGTCAATCGCCTCCGCCACCTCCGTCTCACTCAGTTGGGCGTTGGTGGCCTTGGCCTGCTCGGCACTCAGCTCCAGGATGTGGGCGCGCACCGCCTCCTCAATGAAGCTCGACAGGTCACCTTTCCGGCCACCGCCCTGGCTGGCCAGAAACATGCGCAGCGACTGGTCGGTGTCGGCCGAAACGGCGACGTTCCAGCGAACCGTTGCCATCATGATCTCCCACAATAGATGTTTATGTGTTTATACGCTGACCGTTTTGGTACAGCAATGGTTCGATCCTAAAGGTGTCTGTCCCCTTTCCGGAGGCACTCCCACAAACGATGTGGAAATAACCTGAGCCCCCGTGGGAGCCGGCCTGCCGGCGAAGCACTGCGACAGCAGTGCCCTGGCCATGCTGAGGTGCCCACCGCCTTCGCGGGCGAGGC
>NZ_FOAA01000008.1 GCF_900109495.1 Ectothiorhodospira marina
GTGGCGCGGGCCGAGGAATATGCCGATGAGTACCGCGGCCGGTTGCATGATCTTTCCTGGTTCATGCGGGTCTTGAACGAGTCCATTGCCCGCCGCGCCAATGCGGAAGACAAGGTCCGGGGGCGGTTCTGGGAGGGTCGCTTCAAGAGTCAGGCGCTGCTGGACGAACAGGCGTTGCTGGCCGCCATGAGCTACGTGGATCTGAATCCGGTTCGGGCGGGGGTGTGTGAGGGCCTGGAGGACAGCACTCACACCTCCATCGCTCGAAGATTGAGCCAACCTCAGGAAGAGACCACGGCCACCCAGGTGGGTGATGCGCTGCCCGAGCGCGAGGATGACCGCCCTCCCCTCCTTCTTCAAAAAACCAATACGGACGCCCCCACCGACCCCGCCATCATCAGTGGCGTCTTCAATAGTGAGGTCCTGCGCGAGGAGCGTGTGTTGCGGTCCTTGCAGCCGGCCCCGCTGATGCCTTTTGACGGCACGGGTCGATTCGAGGCGGGTATTCCCTTCTCATGGCCGGATTATGTGGAACTCACGCAGACCCTGGGCCGCTGCGTTCACCCCACCAAACGGGGACGCATACCGGAAGGCACGCCAAAGCTGCTGCAGCGCCTAGGCATAGGGACTGAGGCCTTTATCGCGCATGCGTTCGATCTATTCCATTCCTTTGGCTCCGCCATCGGGGCGCCGGCGAGCCTGGTGGATCTGGCGGCGCGAAGGCAGTGTCAGTACCTGCGGGGCATCAGGACGGCTCGGGATATGTTTGGGCAGGACCTTTTGGCAGCATCGTGAACGACGGGGCACGCAGTAGCCCGTACAGGGAAACGATATGAGTGCCTTCCGCTTTTCGCGACCGAGGGCCGCTCCCGCGGGAATCTCTCCAGGGGTGACCCCCCTTCAAAAAGACTAGACTCACTCAGTCTAGCTAAACAAGATGAGGATGCCCGCATGGATACGGTCAATATCCACGAAGCCAAAACCCAGCTCTCCCGACTTTTGGCGCGCGCAGCGATGGGGGAAACCGTGATCATTGCCAAGGCGGGCCACCCCATCGCCAAACTCACGCCCATCGACACTCCGCCGGCCAGCAAAGCCCGTCGCCTTGGCTTTCTCAAGGGTGACTTTCAGATTCCGAACGATTTCGACACCATGGGCAGCGACGAGATCGCCAAGATGTTCGATGGTGATGATCGGTCATCATTCTGTTACTGGATACGCACACCGCCGCCGTCATCTCCAACTGTCCCCGGCCGCGGGTGCTGATCGTGATACTCGCCTGATGGACATCCATCTCATCCCCCTCTGCATACGGGATTACAGGGCCAGAATAACGGATTTAGCGCACACAAAAAGGCCCCATCCTTCAGTGGATGGGGCCTTTTTGTGTAAATACAGGAACGTGGTAGGCGCGATTGGACTCGAACCAACGACCCCTACCATGTCAAGGTAGTGCTCTAACCAGCTGAGCTACGCGCCTGTCGTGTTCGAGTGGGGCATTATACAGCCTGCCTGTCGGGTGTCAAATCCTTTTTCAAAAACTTGATTCATAAGCAATTTCTTGAACCAACGCGCCTTCCGCCCCACGCCAGCCTGGCCGACTGCCCCCCCCCTTTTCCAGATCGCTGATGGCCGCCCGGTAAAGCCGTAGCCCATCTGTAGCCCATTTTGAAAATCGGGGGTCATCAGGAACCGACTTATTCACCCGGCGCCAACTGCCCCACCACCCAATCCACCACGTCCTGACTCAGGGCCTCCATGGCCTGGTTCATCGCATCCACCACTGCCTCGATATCTTCACTCTCGCTGGGCTGATGGAACTGGAAGCGCCGGTTGGCGAGGATATTGCGGCTGGCATCTTCCATGAGTTGCACATCCATGCGAACAACGGCCTTGGGGTGGCCAGTGGCCTCCGAGACATATTCACTCTGCAGGGCGCCCAGGTGCATCACCAGGGAGACCTGGCTGCGGGCAGGGCTGGAATCACTGATCACCGAAGCCACGCGGCCGTCCTGACGCAGGGCCTCTACCAGATAGGCCGCCACCAGGGACGGCGTGCGGTCTGCCCAGCGGGCACCCCCATAGAAGCTGATCTCCTTGCCGGTAGGCAACACGAGGATGCGGGAAGTGGTCAGCGGGAAGGCCGCCTCGGGCGTTTCCACCCTGAGCACCGTGTCCTGCACCACCGCAGGCGCCGGTTCCTGCTCGGGGGGCGACAGAAGGAATACCCGTTGCGGTGTCTGTTCGGGCAACAGGGTGCAGCCGGACAACCCCAAAAGCCACAGGGACAGCACGAGCACAAGGAAGAGTCGGGACATCACGGGTTGAACTCCTGAATACTGTCCCGACCCAGCAGGAAGCGGGTAGGGTTGTCTTCGAGTCGACGGATCACACGATTGAGATGGCTCAGGGTGCTCTCAAACTCTCGCAAGGCCGGATCCAGCTCACCAAACGACTGCAATCCCTGACCTAGCGAGTCTTCATGGGTGGCTAACAGAACTTCCACACGTGTGGTGGTGGCCTCTAACGACGCCATGGTGCTGCGAGCATGCTCCAGTACCGCCTTACCCTCCCCACCCAGCAGGGTGTGGGCCTCATCGCCCAACCGTTGCAGGGATACCAGGGTCTGTTCAGCCTGCAGGCTGGCTTGTGAGATGGCCTTCATGGCCTCCACCAGGTCATCGCTCTGGCCTGCCAGGGCAGAGGTCACCTGCTCCACATCATCCAGGATACGCGTGACCGTATCGGCGTTGTTGGTGGAGACCAACCGATTGGCGTTATGCAGCAACTGCCCCACGGCCTCGATGAGGGTCTCACTTTCATCCAGCAAGGTATTCAGTGGCGAGGGATCCCCCTCGATCCGGGGCGGGCTTGAGCGGGTGCCCTCCAGCTGTGGGTTGTCCGGCGTACCGCCGTAGAGTTGCACACTCATGGCGCCAGTGATGTTCACCAGCTTGAGCGTGGCCCGCGTGTCCGCATACACCGGAATCTCGCTGTCCACCCGAACCAGCACCCGTACTTCATTGGGGTTATCAGGGGCCAGCCTCAGATTCACCACATCCCCGACACGGATGCCACTGAACTGCACCATATTGCCCTCGGCCAGGCCACTCACCGCCCGTGTGAAAACGATCTCGTAGTAATCATACTCCCGGTCGGAGGTGGCTTTGTGCAGCCACAGTCCAAATGCCAGCGCCCCCAGGAACGTGAGCAGGGTGAATAATCCGATCAGCACATGATGGGCTCGGGGTTCCATGATCAGCGATTCTCCAAAACATCCGCCGCCTTGCGGGCAGCGCGGCCACGAGGGCCATGGAAATAGTCACGAATCCATTCATCATCAGTGTTCTCCACCACCTCCAGACGATCTGCCACCAGCACCTTACGCTGCGAGATCACTGCCACCCGGTCACAACTGGTGTACAGCGTGTCCAGATCGTGGGTCACCAGAAACACGCTCAGCCCCAGGGCATCGCGCAAGGTCATGATGAGCCGATCAAAAGCGGCGGCACCGATGGGGTCGAGCCCGGCGGTGGGTTCGTCCAGAAACAGGACCTCAGGATCCAGGGCCAGGGCCCGGGCCAGCGCAGCCCGCTTGACCATACCACCGGAGAGTTCGGCCGGATATTTAAGCGCAGCCTCACCCGGCAGTCCTGCCAGGGCCAGTTTGATCCGCGCCAGGTATTCCGCATCCTTCCGGGACAGGTCCGCGTGCTCCATCAACGGCAGGGCGATGTTCTCCTGAAGATTCAGCGAGGTGAACAGGGCGCCCCCTTGAAACAGTACGCCAAAGCGTCGCTCCAGTTGGGAGCGTTCCTGCTCGGGCAGGTTTTGCAGGTCCTTCCCGAACACTTCGATGCAACCCGCCGAGGGCCGCATGAGCCCGACAATGCTGCGCAGGAGCACCGACTTACCCGTTCCCGACCCGCCCACGACACCCAGGATCTCGCCGCGGCGGATATCCAGGTCCAGCCCCTCGTGCACCACCAGGCTGCCAAATCGATTCTGCAGTCCTCGCACGCGGATCAGTGGGGCCTGTCTTCCGGGATCGTCCGTCACCAGCCCATCTCCATGAAGAACAAGGCCGCCAGCGCGTCCATGAGAATGACAATGAAGATGGACTGCACAACGCTGGAGGTGGTGTGCTCACCCACGGACTGGGCGCTACCGTCCACCTTGAAACCTTCCAGGCAGCCAATCACGGCGATCAGAAAGGCGAATACCGGGGCCTTGGCCATCCCCACCAGGAAATGCTGCAGAGGAATATCCCGTTCCAGGATAGCGAAGAACTGGTTGAAGGGGATATCCAGCGAGAGGTTGCACACCACCGCTCCGCCCATGATGCCGCTCATCATGCCAATGAAGGTGAGCAGCGGCAGGGTGAACATCATGGCCATGACCCTGGGGACCACCAGCAACTCCATGGGACTCAGTCCCTGGGTGCGAATGGCATCGATCTCCTCGTTGGCCTTCATGGAGCCAATCTGCGCGGTAAAGGCACTGGCGGTGCGACCTGCCAGGAGGATGGCGGCCAGCAACACGCCAAATTCCCGCAGGAAGGAATAGGCCACCAAGTCTACCGTGTAGATGGTCGCCCCGAACTCCTCAAGCACCGTTGCACCCAGAAAGGCCACGACGGCGCCCACCAGAAAGGTCAGCAGAGCCACAATCGGCACGGCGTTGAAGCCTGTCTGGTGAAGATGCGCCACCAGGGCGGTCAAACGCCACCGATGTGGACGGGGTAACAGGTGCAGAATGGTCACCAGCGTCATGCCGATGAAGCCCATGAGCATTCGCTGCTGATGCCACAGAGCCTCTACCCGCTCTCCCGTCCCGGCCAGAAAGTCGTGGATCGGTCGCCACGGGGGGGCGTCAGGCGGGCGGGTAGCTCCCATGGCGCGGGCCACCGTCTCCAGCAGCGCCTGTCGCTCACGGGGCAGATAATCCGCCTCGGAGGCCAATGCCTCCACACGCGCCGCCCCCAGCAATTCCACCAGCAGGGCGGCCCCGGCGGTGTCCAGATCCTCCAGGCCCTCCAGACTCACCGTGCCGACGCCCCCCTTCCGAGCCGACTGCCTCACCTGGTCTCGCAGGTCACGGTAATGAGCCAGTACCCAGTTGCCCACGATTTGCAGGCGGTCTCCTTGCTGGTCGATGCGGCCGGGCGTGGACATCAGGCTGGACATTCCTGTGTGGGAGTCAGGGGGAGTGTGGGATGCTACATGACCGGCGCCCATGCATGTAACCGCGCTCGCAAGCCCTCTCAGGGAACAAACCTGATCCTGCTCAAGTTTCCCATCCATTCACGAAAGCGGTGTGTTCCGCCTCCTTGACATTAAACCCTGTCAACGTAGACTCACACCCAACACGACAGGCAGCCCGCTGGGACCAGCGACACCTGTCATGAAGTCATGAAGTTTTCCATGCTCCGGGTCTTGGCGAGAGGCCTGGTTTTTAACCGAGAGGGTGATATCAATGAGCGAATACAGAGCAAGCAAGCCAAGCAACCCCAAGGACGACTGGAAGCTGTGGTTGGTCGTGAATCCTGGCACCTGGCTGATGCCCATCCTGATGGCCGTGCTGGTTGTCGCCCTGGCCGTGCATGCCTTCGTGTACGCCAACGACAGCTACAACCCGCTGACCTATGATGCGTCCGCTGAAACGACCGCTGAAGCGTCCGAGTAATTCCGGACTCTGAGCAAGTTCCAGTCTGACTTTCATCCTAATGTGAGGATATTTATCATGAATGACAGCATTTCCGGTCTGACCGAAGAACAGGCCAAAGAATTCCACGAGCAGTTCAAGACCACCTTCACCGTGTTCATGGTGCTGGCTGCTGCTGCTCACTTCCTGGTGTACCTGTGGAGACCCTTCTACTAAGAAGGCGTTTTCCGCTGCACCACTGAAGTAGCAGTATCGAGCAAAGGAGGGCTGGCACTGACCCGCCCTCCTTTGCTTTTTTGTGTCCGCGATATGGAGATCCGCCTCACACCCGGTGCCCCATCTCAAGCGGCACGGTGATTCTCGATTGCTCCCACCCTCAGGGCTTGACAAGCTGGCCAAAACCCTATGGCCTGTGTATGATCCCTGCCCTTTCCATACTGGCCTCCCCGCAGCGCCCCCCACAGGGCTGCTGATGGCTCGCTTGATTCCGGCCACACTCGGGCACCTGCTTGGGGCCACCGCCCCCGCGATATAACGCCCTTCAACTGCCGCTCCACCCAGCGCACTCCACCGCTCCGATGCACGCATACGGAGGTGAATGACGTGATTGGGCAAGATCCAGGGCCAGCCGGCAACGAATTCGCGCAATCAAAGGACATCCTTCATGAACCTCACCCGCATCAAGCAGGAATGGTTTTCCAACATACGCAGTGACATGCTCGCCGGCCTGGTGGTCGCCCTGGCCCTGATCCCGGAGGCCATCGCCTTTTCCATCATTGCCGGCGTGGATCCCAAGGTAGGGCTCTATGCCTCGTTCTGCATCGCCGTGGTCATCGCCTTCACCGGTGGCCGGCCAGGCATGATCTCCGCGGCCACCGCGGCCATGGCCCTGCTCATGGTGACGCTTGTCAAGGAGCATGGGCTGGAATATCTCCTGGCGGCCACCCTCCTCACCGGTGTGCTGCAGATCATCGCGGGCTATCTGCAGGTGGGGCGCTACATGCGCTTTATTTCCAATTCGGTCATGACCGGGTTCGTCAACGCTCTGGCCATCATGATTTTCCTGGCACAACTTCCCGAGCTCACTGACGTCACCTGGCATGTTTACGTCTTGACCGCACTGGGGCTGGGCATCATCTATCTGTTCCCCTACCTGACCCGCTCCATCCCTTCACCATTGGTCACCATCGTGGTGCTTACCTTGCTGGCCTGGCTGTTGAACCTGGATATTCGCACGGTCAGCGACATGGGCGAACTGCCCAACACCCTGCCCGTTTTCCTGTGGCCTGAGGTTCCTTTGAACCTGGAAACCCTCTGGATCATCCTGCCCTATGCCCTGGCACTGACCGTGGTGGGCCTGCTGGAATCCATGATGACCCAGAACATCGTCGATGATCTCACCGACACTCGTACCGATAAGAACCGCGAGTGCAAGGGCCAGGGGCTCTCCAATATCGTCGCCGGCAGCTTTGGCGGCATGGCGGGCTGCGCCATGATTGGGCAGTCTGTGATCAACATCAAATCCGGCGGACGAGGTCGACTGTCCACTTTGATGGCTGGTGTCTATCTGCTCGTCATGGTGGTCTTCCTCAGCCCCATCCTGGCCGTCATCCCCATGGCCGCATTGGTGGCAGTGATGATCATGGTGGCCATCGGTACCTTCAGCTGGAGTTCCATCAAGAACATGAAGGATCACCCGCTGAGCACCAACATCGTCATGATCACCACCGTGGCGGTCACCGTGTTCACCCATAACCTGGCCATCGGCGTGCTCTCCGGTGTGTTGCTGGCGGCCCTCTTCTTTGCCAACAAGGTCAGCCAGTTCATGTTCGTGGGGGCCGACACCGACACCAGCCCGGACGAACACACCTTGCACCGGACCTATCGTGTGTATGGGCAGGTCTTCTTTGCTTCCACGGAAAAGTTCATGCAAGCCTTTAATTTCCGGGAGGATCTGGATAAGGTGACCATCGATCTGTCCCGTGCACACTTTTGGGACATCAGTTCCGTGGCCGCACTGGACCGGGTGGTCATCAACTTCCGTCGTGAAGGTGCGGAGGTGGAAATCATCGGCATGAATGAAGCCACGAGCACCATCGTCGACCGTCACGCCGTACATGACAAGCCCGATGCCGCTGACCGGCTCATGGGCCACTAACCTGCTGGAGGACGCCCTTTATGAACAAGGTCATTGCCTGTATCGATGGATCGCGCTCGTCTTTGTCCGTATGTGATTACGCCGCCTGGGCCAGTCGACGCATGGACTCACCGCTCACCCTCCTGCATGTGATCCACAACCCGCATGCCGATGCCCAGCGGGACCTGAGTGGAAACCTCAGCCTGGGCGGCCGCGAGGCCCTGCTGGAACAGATGGTGGAAGCTGAGGAGCAGCGCGGCAAACTGCTGCGGGAACAAGGACGGGCCATCCTCTCGGATGCCCTGGAGCGGGTTCGGGCCAACGGTGTAGCCGACCCCGGGAGCCTGTTGCGTAACGATAGCGTCACCGCTGCCCTCGATGATATCCAGGATGAGGCCCGCCTCGTGGTGGTGGGCAAGCAGGGCAAGGATGGCGACATGCTCAAGCAACACGTGGGAAGCCATCTGGAAAGCCTCATCCGCACCCTCAACCGGGGCGTACTGGTCTGCCCGCTGGAATACCGGCAGCCGGAGCGTTTCCTGATTGCCTACGACGGCAGCGCCACGGCGCACACTGCGGTGGAAAAGGTCTCGGAGAGCCCACTGCTCCAGGGACTGGGGGCGCACATCCTGATGGTGGGTGAAGACACTCAGGACAACCGCTCGCGCCTGGATAATGCCCGCGGCACGCTGGCCCAGAAAGGCTTCGATGTGCGCGCGGAAATCCGCAGCGGCGATGTCACCGATTCCGTGTGTGCCTACTGCCAGGAACACGACATCCACTTGCTGGCCATGGGGGCCTATGGCCACTCGCGGCTCCGGCGCTGGTTCGTGGGCAGCACCACCACCAACATGATCATGCGGGCTTCGATTCCGTTGATTATTTTGCGGTAGGGGGGGCTCCTCGCCCCCTCACCCCAACCCCTCTCCCCGGGGGGGGAGAGGGGCTTCAAAACTGCGACGGGTGGGGTGGGGGGCTTTGGAGTTCTAGCCGCCCATCAGGGTAGGTAGCCAGTTGACCGCGAGGGGCAGCAGGAAGGCGGTCATGATGCCCGCCAGGGTCAGGCCCAGGCCGGCGAATGCACCGGCTGTGGCGCTGATCCCGAAGGCCTGGGCGGTGCCAAAGCCGTGGGCTGACAGGCCCATCGCGAATCCCTTGACCCGATCATCGCGGATGCGCAGCAAGCGGATCAGCCCCGGGGCCAGTATGCAACCAATGGCCCCGGTCAACAGCACTAGGGCCGCTGTCAGCGAAGGCAGGCCACCGAGTTTTTCGGACACCCCCATGGCGATGGGGGATGTCACCGACTTGGGTGCCAACGACATCAGTGTGACCCATTCCGCCCCCATCAGATAGGCGATCATCACCGCGCTCAGGGCCGCCGTCGCCGCCCCCGCCAATCCCGACACCAACAGCGGCCACAGCAGGGCTCGTATCTGCTGACGATTCTCGTAAAGGGGAACGGCCAGTGCCACCGTGGCTGGCCCGAGCAGGAAATGGATGAACTGGGCACCGTCAAAATAGGTGTCGTAGTCAGTGTCGGTGAGCAACAGGATGGTGATGAGGATGCCCATGGAGATCAGCACCGGATGCAGCACGGGGCTGCCCCCCAGGCGTCTGTTGATCCACAGGCTTCCCTGGAACACCACCAGCGTCATGGTCAGCCATAGCAAAGGGCTGGCGGCCAGGAAGGCCCAGATATCCGTGATCTCGTCACCCATCTTCGGCACGTCGACTCCGCAGCCAGATCAGTCGACTGAGCAACAGCATGGTCACACCCAGCGCCAGGGTAGTGCTCACCACCAGACCCAGCAGGATCGGCAGCCAGTCCTGGGCCACCAGGCCAAAATGGACCATCAGACCTACGCCGGCCGGCACGAACAACAGGGCCAGGTGACCCAATAGCGTGTGACTGGTCTGTCTGAGATGCTCGGGTACGCCACCACGAATCAACAGCGCCCCGAACAGGATCAACATCCCCAGCACCGGCCCCGGGAAGGGCAGATCCAGCCAGAGCACAATCACCTCACCCGCCAGTTGGCAGGTGAGCAGGATGATGATGGCGGTAATCAGCCCGGACAAGGGGTTGCACCATTCATGACTGGAGGTACACGTACGGGCCGTTCGGGAACGGCCCCAGCGGCGTCTCGAACTTCACCGACCAGTCGGGTAAAAGGTTGTCCCCTGCATCGCGCGGGCGCTTCTCGAAGCGCCCCTACGACAAACCCCATGCGCATGGGCCGCTCCTCCCCTCATTCGCAGTCGCCGATGCGCTCGCCCGTGATGTCCGTGCGCATGACCAGCGGGCCCATGGGGCTCTCAAGGTTGGCCGTCATCTGGCCTTCCAGGCGATCCCCCATGAACTGCAGTTCAGCACGCATGTCCACTTCCATGCCCTCCTCCGTGCAGACCATGTCATAGGTCATGGTGGTGGAGGTCATGTCCATATTGGTGACTTCGCAGTTGTCCTCCACCTGGAGGAAATCCGGCCCCCGGGCCACGTCCTCGGCCGTGATGCATTCGGTGCTGGTGTGGGTCTGTTCCGGGAACGGGGTATCACCCTCCACGCCGGTCACGTTGGTGAATTCCCACTGCCCGGGTTGCAGATCCAGTTCGTCCGCCTGTGCCGCCAACGGGACCAACAAGACCATGGCGGTGGTCAGGATCAAGGGGCGGATGCGCATGAGCTTTCTCCGAAACATGAATGTCGGGCCATGGTAGCAGCGGGGCCGGACACTGACCACCAAGCCCTGCTCAGGTGATCACCGGATCCGGATCCTTTTCAATATCAAACTGCAACACGGCAAGCGCCTCGTCATACTTGTCCAGCATATCGGTCTGATCGCGCCCACCGATGAAGACATTGGCAATCTCGAAGCTGTACATGTCCTGCCCCTGCAGATCCTTGAGATGCTGCCCGGGCTTGACCGGGATCTTCACGTAGGTACCCGGTTGGCGCTGCCGAAGCTTTTCGATGGCCTTGATACTGGGCACCCGCACCACCTTGCCGCTCTCCACGGTGCGGAACATGAAGTGTCCAGCCACGTTGAATTGCCCCTTGCGCTCCATGGGCTTGGGCTTGCGACCCAGGGCGAGATCCACCATCACCGACAGGTGCGAGACGCCATGCACCTTTTCGAAAATGTCGGTGTGAGCCTGAGACACCCGTGGATTGATTTCCAGGAACCATACCTGGTCGGAGGTCTGATCGTAGAAGAATTCCGCATTGAAGGCCGAATTATCCAGCCCGAACTGCTGCACCACCATGCGGGTCACATCCATCATGCGATGCTGAATCTCCAGCGGCAGTGACGAGGGGTACTCATACCTGGCAAAGGAGGAACTGTCCTGCTCATGTACCGAATCCACCACCCCGTAGATGTGCACACGTCCGTTGTGGCTGTACCCCTCCAGGGTACATTGCCAACCGCCGATAGGGCTCTCGGCCACGAAGCTCTCGGGCATTTCGGCAATCTCGGGTGGGGCGCCGAAATGTCGCATCAGGTAAAGGAAGGGTTCGCCCATGAACCCCACCTTCTCCCGGCACAGGGGCATCACCGCCTTGAACTGGCGCTCGTCGTTGATCTGGAAGGCGAGATAGGAGCGGAACGACTTGATGGGTTTGATCCAGAACGGCGGTAATAAACCAAGACCTGCATAGGCCTCTTCATCAAAGGGATCAAAGGCCCGGAACTGGGGGATATGCTCCGGGATCACCTTGCGCTGTTCCAGGCGACTCCAGTACTTGTTTTCACATTTGAGCACCGACTCCAGAGTGGGCCCGGGCAGGCCAAAGTGCTCGGCGAGGATGGGGGTCATCACCGTACCGGGAAAATCGTAATAGCTGGTGACGGCATCCACCGTGCCATCGAAGGCCTCCATGGTACGCGTGGCCTTGTCGATCAGAAACTTGATGTCGTACTGATCCACATTGCGGATATCACTGATATCCAGGGCCGCATGAAACTCGCATTCCTTCGCCTGCGGCAAGCGCTCGAGCTTGTCCCGATTGAAGTCGTCCAGACCAATGATGAAGACATTTTTCTTGGGCACTGTGTGAATTCTCCAAAAAAGCGGTGTGTTTACACCAGATCCCGGGGAACGGTCTCGTCCCAGGTCTTGGAAAAGACGCGCACATCCCCCTCATAGGCATCGAGTGTGGCACGAATGATAAAGCGGGTTCGGGTCGAGGTGAGCACCGTGCGTGTGACCGTGCGTACCTCCCAATCGCCGCGGCCGAAGTGACGTTCGTGGGTCACCTCGCCTCGCAGGGTGTCGTAACGCTCGTTACTGTAGCTATAACGCTCATGGACCTGGCGTCCGAAACTCAGGTCGATATCGTCCAGGCGAAGCCGGGGGTCATTATTGACCACATCCAGGGCCACCTGGTTGGTGGCCAGGTTATGGATCACGTTCCATTCCCGATGGGCCGGAGCCAGTAAGGTGTTGGGCGGCGTGGGCGCCTGACGGGGCTGGCCCAGGCTGGGCAGGGCCGCATCATCGGTATCGGAGCGACGCTCCGGCAAACGCAGACGGCAACCCCCGGTATGCAAGGTCAGCCTCACTGGCTCGGGCGCAGGCCAGGCCAGAGGCCAATAGGAACTGGAAACAGCAACCCGAATGCGATGCCCGGCCCGGAAACGCTGGGCCACCTCGTTGAGTCGCACTGTGACAGGGTAAGGCCGACCGGGCTCCAACTCAGTTGGGTTTTCGTGGTTCTCGCGGTGGGTGAGGTTCAGGATGCCGAAGGTCACCCTTGTGGCCCGATCATCCGGCGCCAACTCCGAGATGCGCACCGCTACCATGGCCACAGGCTTGTCGGCACTGATTTCCAGATCCATTTCGGCCGCCCCCAGCATCTGTATATCTTCCTCCAGGGGCTGTGTATCAAACACCAGGGCGCCACCATCTTCCAGTCGCTGATCCGAAGGCAGATCGGTGATCTCCGCATAGGAACACCATTTGCCGGCAAACAGACCCACGCTCAGGGGGCTCTGAATAGTCACCGTATCCGACTCGCCCATGTCATCCTCCGCTGGGACAAGACGCCCATTATGGAGATGGTATTCCCGTGAGCGAATGGCCGGACTGGGCCAGTGCGGCTCAGCCACCCAGCCCCCCGTTGTCTCGGGCAACAAGGGGTTGCGACGGTCATGCATCCAGACTCGCAGCATGGGGTCCTGCTCCACCTGCCGGTCGATGCCCTTGAGCCAGTGGTCCCACCAGCGCACGCATTCCCCCAGGAAGTCGATGGTGGGTCCTGGCCCACCCATGTGAGGGTATTTATGGCCCCAAGGGCCCACCAGGCCACGACGCGGCCCCTTCAGATGACGCATGAGACGGAACACGGTATTGGAATAACCATCGGCCCATCCGCTGACCGCCATCACGGGGACCTGGATGGCGTCGTAGTCCTCGCACACCGAGGCATGACGCCAGAAGTCGTCGCGGCGTTGGTGCTGCAGCCAGTTGTGAATCCACAGACCACTGCCCTCAAGCCGCTCCAGCCACATATCGCGCCAGCGCTCCCCCACCACCAAGGGGTCGGGCGGGCAGGAGTTAAAGCCAAACATGGTGGAGGCCCAGGAAAGGTTATCGGTGAGCAGGCAACCGCCCATGTAGTGCACATCGTCAGCATAGCGGTCGTCCGAGGAGCACACGGAGATCACCGCGCCCAGTTCCGGCGGCTGTAATGCGGCCAATTGCAGGCCATTGAAGCCGCCCCAGGACAATCCGAACAACCCCACCTTGCCGGAGCACCAGGGTTGAGCAGCGATCCAGCGCAGGATCTCCAGGCCATCATCCAGTTCCTGCTGCAGATACTCGTCGCGAAGGATGCCCTCGGAATCGCCGCTGCCACGGATGTCCACCCGCACGCCAGCGAAACCCTGAGCAGCAAAAAAACCATGGATTTCCGCATCCCGCAGCGCCTTATGGTCCCGCTTTCGGTAGGGAATGTATTCCAGTACCGCCGGCACGGGATGCTCCTCAGCATCTTCCGGCAACCAGATCCGCGCTGCCAGTCGGCAGCCGTCCGCCATGGTAATCCAGGTGTTTTCGATCACTCTGACGGGCTGATCGGAATCCGCGGTGCTCATAGAGGTGTCCTTTTGACAGGTGGCGTATCGCAGGTCGTGTAATGGGTATCTTACCGTTCCTTCGGGCCCATAGCACTGCAGGCCCTCAGGCGATATGATCAGAGGCATCGACCACAACAGGCAGTCTGATCAGGAGCCAGGGAGGCCCAGCCATGTCCATGCTCGCATTCGATTCACATTCTCACGTCAAGCGCCTGATGGCCGCCGGCTTCACCGAGGCCCAGGCCGAAGCGCAAACGCAGGCCTTACTGGATCTGCTGGAGAATCGGCTTGTCACCAAGGATGACATCCGCCACCTGGCAACCAAGGATGACCTGCACGACCTGGAGTCGTCCCTGCGTCAGGACATAGGAACCCTGGAATCTTCCCTGCGCCAGGACATGGGAACACTGGAATCCTTCCTGCGCCAGGAAGTAACAGGCCTGCGCCAGGACATGGGAACACTGGAATCCTCCCTGCGTCAGGAAGTAACAGGCCTGCGCCAGGACATGGGAACACTGGAATCCTCCCTGAGCCAGGACATGACCACCCTGGAATCTTCCCTGCGCCAGGACATGGGAACACTGGAATCCTTCCTGCGCCAGGAAGTAACAGGCCTGCGCCAGGACATGGGAACACTGGAATCCTCCCTGCGTCAGGAAGTAACAGGCCTGCGCCAGGACATGGGAACACTGGAATCCTCCCTGAGCCAGGACATGACCACCCTGGAATCGTCCCTGCGCCAGGACATGACCACCCTGGAATCGTCCCTGCGCCAGGGCATGGCAGCAATGGAATCCTCCCTGCGCCGGGATCTCGCCAGCCGCGAGGATCTGAAGAACATGGATAGCGCGCTGCGAAAGGACATGGAAGGTGTCAAGATCGCCCTGCAGAAGGATATCCAACTGCTTTCCAACCGGCTCACAATCAAGTTGGGCAGCATTATGGTCGCCGGCATCACGATCCTTGCAGCCATGCAATTCATCTGATCCCCAGGAGAGAACTCATGAGCATCGACGTGGCCATCATCGGCGGCGGCCTCTCAGGGCTCGCCTGCGCGCTCAGCTTGCGAGAGCAGGGTCGTGAACCGCTGATCCTGGAGGCTTCCGATGAGGTGGGGGGCAGAATCCGCACGGACTATCACGATGGCTTCCTGCTGGATCGGGGCTTTCAGGTCCTGCAAACCTGGTATCCGGAGGCCCGGCGCTTCCTGGATTACGATTCGCTGGACCTGCGTGCCTTTCAGAACGGCGCCCTGGTAAGGATCAATGGGCATGCGTGCCGTGTCAGTGACGTGTGGCGCCAACCCGGCCGATTGCCGGAAATGCTCTGGTCGCCTGTCGGCCATCTGAGCGACAAGATTCGGCTGCTGCATCTGCGCCACCGCTGCCTCCAGGGTGATCTGACTGACCTCTATCGCCGCCATGAACGAGATGCGATCACTCACCTGGCAGAACTGGGGTTCTCACAGCGAATCATCGATCGTTTCTTCAAACCCTTTTTCAGTGGCGTATTCTTCGAGCCGGAACTGCATGTCTCATCCCGCGCCTTCGAATTCGTATTCCGGGCCTTCGCCCTGGGCGAGACAGCCCTGCCAGCAAAAGGCATGGAGCAGATCCCGCGGCAGCTGGCAGCCCGCCTGCCAAGGGACACCATACAACTCCACACCCGAGTGGAACGTATCGAAGGTGACCTTCTGTACCTGACCTCAGGTGAGGTGCTGCGGGCCCGGGTCATCGTCCTCGCAACGGAAGGTCCGGAAACCGCGCGGCTACTGGGGCAGAACGCGACGGATGTACCCACGCGCGGAACCACCTGTCTTTACTTCTCCGCCAATCAACCGCCCTTCGAGGGGCGCAACCTCATGCTCAACGGCGAGGGCAAGGGATGCATCAATAATGTGCTGTGTCCCTCGGTGCTTTCCGAACACTATGCACCCGCTGGAAAGACCCTGGTAAGTGTCAATGTCCATGGCGCCGACCATGATCTTGACGCACTCGAGGGTCGGGTACGCCACGAATTAACGTCCTGGTTTGGTGATGAAATCCAGCATTGGCAACACCTGGCTACTTATTCTTTGCCGCATGCCCTGCCCATGCAAGCGCCACCGGTTCATAATCCCGCCGAAGCACGACTGCAACAACGCCAGAACGTCTGGAGTTGCGGGGAATATGATTCTGCCCCTTCGATTCATTGGGCACTGCACCGGGGCCGGCGCAGTGCCGAAGAGCTCGTCGCCGCCGATCGCTGACCTTACAACCTACGGGGGACGTGTCTATACTCGAAAGAGTTCAATCCACGGAAAAACCGCACAGCAGGAAAGGCGCCGCTTATGGTCAAAGCCCAATCCAGGACACTCATCAAACGTCCGCTGGAGCAGGTATTCAGTTTCATTGTGGATGATTTCATTCGCAACTACCCGCGCTGGTCACCCGAGGTCAAATCCCTGCGTGCACTCACCAGCGGTCCGCTGCGACCGGGTTGGACGGGACGTCAAGTGCGCGTGGACCAGGGGCGGCGTACCGAAACGGAGTTTCGTGTGGTCACACTGGAGCCCGGGGCACGGATCTCCTTTCGCGGCACCACCGACCCGTACCGCATCGACTACGAGTTCAAACCCCGCGATGGGCATACCGAACTCACCTTTACGTTTGAATTGGCCAAGTTGGGTTTCGCGATGCGGCCTTTCGAAAAGCTCATCCGCATTGCTGTACAGGAAGGTACCGACAGAACCGCACGAAATATCAAGGGTCTAGCCGAGACCGAGCTGGAACCCCTCAGCCTGACGCCACCCTCAAGCTGAAAATTGATTCTCATACCGGAGCCACCGCACCATGCAGTTCACCGCTGAAAAAGACCCGGGCCTGATCCCGTCCGTGCTGGCCCAGATCCTGGATACCTGCGTCAACGGCGTGACCCTGTCGGACCCGGATCAACCCGACAATCCCATCGTTTATGCGAACTCGGTCTTCGAGCAGCTCACCGGCTACAACCAGGAGGAGATCCTGGGACGCAACTGCCGTTTCCTGCAGGGCGAGGAACATGATCAGCCGGGGCTTGACGAGATCCGCAAGGCCTTGGCGGAGCACCGGCAGGTAGAAGTCACACTGCGCAATTACCGCAAGGACGGCTCACTGTTCCATAACCGCCTGAACATCCGCCCGCTGTTCGATTCCGAAGGGCGCCTGATCTATTACCTGGGGGTGCAGTACGACGTCACCGACCTGATGGAAGCCCAAGCGGAGGTGGCCCGACTGGAAAGTCTGCTTAAGAAAGAATCTGGCCAGGCCTGACCCCTGCACCAGCTCGTCCTTGCCACCTCAAGTCCATTGATCGAACTGTTCGCCACAGCATTCGGTCCTGTACAACAAATGGAATGAAAATACTCCCTTGCAGCTGACCTCACGGAGACAAAACCATGATTTCCGGCACCCGTGCAGTCCTCGTGGTCCTGTTTGGAGTGATGCTTTCATCCCTGTCTATGGTCCTGGCCGACGAGGATCGCCCCATCGAGCGCATCCTTGAGCCTCGGGCCATCACGGATCGAATTCATTACTTTTACGGCTCCCTGGAAAACCGCACCCAAACCAACCTGGGCATGAACAATAACGTGGGTTTCGTGATCACGGACGAAGGTGTGGTGCTCATCGACAGCGGTCCCAGTCGCCACGTGGCCCGGCGTATCGAGCAGGCCGTGGCTGAGGTCACCGGCCAACCCATCACCCACGTGATCAACCTGGGTAGCCAGGATCACCGCTGGCTGGGCAACGATTACTTCTTCTCTCAGGGCGCCAGGCTCCTGGCCCTTGAGCGCACCGCTGCCACCCAGGCGGATTTTGCCCGGCAGCACTTGGAGCAACTCACGGACACCTTGGGGGAGGCGGTCATGGAAGGCACCAGGCCGCGGCCCGCACCCGAGCCCATCGCCGCCGATCGCCATGACTTTGAACTGGGCGGTGTACGCTTTGAGATGATCCATGCCGGGGATGCCCATTTTCCCGGGGATATCCTCCTGCATCTACCTGATCACGGTGTGGTCTTCACAGGGGATGTGGTCTACACCGAGCGCATGCTGGGCATTCACCCCTGGAGTCATCCGGTGGAGCAACTCGCGGCCTTTGAGACCATGGTCTCATGGGCGCCAGAGGTGATTGTGCCAGGTCATGGTGAGGCGACCGATCTGGCCACGGCCCAGCGGGACACCGGCGATTATCTGGACACACTGGTGCGCGAGGTGGGGAAAGGCCTGGAGAACTGGGAAACGCTGGAGGAGGTGGTGGCGCGTCTGGCCGATCTGCCGGCGTTTCGGCATCTGCGTCATTACGATGACTGGCACCGGATGAACGTGAACCGGACCTATCTATTCATGGAGGCCAACCTGACCCGTCTGCCCATCCCGAATGCAGGCCATCCGGAGGTCATCGCCCGGTTCGCCCCGGAGTAGAGAGGGGCTCGGAGTCGGGCACGGCGAAGGTTACTCAAGCCATGTGTCCATCTCCACCAGAAACCCTTCCATGTCCAGCGGTTTGGTGAGATGCCCCTGAAAGCCCGCTTTGCTGAGCTTGGCTGAGTCCCGCTCCGAGGCATAGGCCGTCAGCGCCAGCACCGGAATGCCGGATGTCTCGGGATGCTGTTTCAGGCAGTTGAGCACTTCAAAACCATCCATATGAGGCATATTGATATCCACGAGGATCAAATCCGGTTTTTGTGCGCGGGCCAGTTCCAGCCCTGTTCCCGAGGTGTGGGCGCTGATGATCCGGATGCTCCGACGACGCCGTTTGAGGATCTGCTCCACCAGGTGGAGGTTGGAGGGATTGTCATCCACGTAGAGCACGGTACGGCTCACCTGATCCGTTGCCCCACTCTTCGGATCAGGGGCGCTCAACAGGGGGTGGGCCGACGAGATTTCCAGGATGTCATCGTCGGCCACGGGCAGCTCGATCCAGAAAGTGCTGCCCTCATCCGGAGTGCTGGTCACGCCGATCTGTCCCCCCATGGCCTGGACCATGCTGCGGGACAACGACAGTCCGATGCCGGTCCCCTCCATCCCGGTGGCATCCGCCCCCAGCCGGTTGAAGGGTTCGAATAACTGGGCCTGGCGGGCCTCGCTGATTCCAGGACCGGTATCTTCAACACTGATGCGCAACGTGGCGTCGGCCTCGTTCAGTTGATAGCCCAGCTGCACACGACCGCCATCCCGATTGTATTTCACCGCATTGGATAACAGATTGATGAGCACCTGCTTGAGTCGCACCCGATCCGCCCTCACCCGACGGCCCGCGGCCTCTCCCATGTCCACAACGATGCCCCGCTGATCCGCCAGAGGCATCACCAGGTGCACGCATTCGTCCACCACCTCTTCCAGCCCGAGGTTCTCGGGGGATAAATCCATGCGCCCCGATTCCACCTTGGCCAGATCCAGCACCTGATTGATGAGGGCCAACAGATGCCGTCCTCCCTTGAGGATCTCCTCCAGATTTTCCTTCTGCTCCTCGCTCAGGGTGGGATCGGCTTCCAATAGTTGCGAGAAGCCCAGGATGGCATTCATGGGGGTACGTAACTCGTGGCTCATGGCGGATAGAAATTCCGATTTGGCCCGATTGGCGTGCTCGGCTTCGTCCTTGGCCTGGCGCATGGCAGTCTCGGCACGCTTGATCCCCGAGACATCCACGTGGCTTACCACCACATGTCTGGGATGCTCTGTCTCATGCTGCAGCGAAGAGACCCGCAGGATGTAGTAGTCATCCCCCATCTGATAGTCCGCCTCGTAGGCATCCTGGCTGCCCGAGAGCACTCCACGGATACCCTCAACGATCGGCCGAACGCCCTCCTCCCCCTCGGCAATGGCCCGATCACAGATCGCCAGGTAGTTCACGCCTTCCGCCACATGGTCGTCATCCCCCCCGTTTCGCCGGGCAAAATCTCGCCAGGCGCGGTTGACCGTAATGATCTCGCCGCGACAATCCAGCACACAGATACTGGACCGGAGAGAATCAATGATGGACTGGGTAAAAAGTAGATCCTGTTGTTCGCGGTCGCGCAGTGCCTGTTCGGCGCGCTTACGCCGGGTAATGTCCCGATTGACCGCCCGACGCCCCAGGTATTCGCCCCCCTCGCCCACCACCGGCAGGCATTCATGCTCGATCCAGCGTTCCTCACCATTGCGATGATGGATGCGAAACTCCATCTGGTGGCGTGGCAGCGAGTCACCATCCGCGGCGATTTCATCCATATGGGCCTGCCAGCGAGCAGCGTCCTCGGGGGGCATGATCCGCTTGAGCAGATCCCGATTCTTGAGGAAGTCCTGCCGGGTGTAGCCACTCACGGTCTCGCAGCCGGGGGAGACGTACTTGAGGGTCCCATCGGCGCCATACCAGTAATCCCAATCCGGCGAATAGTCGGCGGCGATACGGTAGCGCCGCTCACTGGCGCCGAGCGCCTGCAGGGCGGCCTCCAGACGGGCCTCAGCATCCTTGTGAACGCTCAGATCCACTAACACGCAGGCAAAATCCGACTCCCGACCTTCGCGTCCGGGGAGCCGATGCACATGCAGATCCCCCGGAAAGACGCGTCCCTCCTGATGCCTGAGTTCTATGTCCCGGAGCACGGCCTCGCCCTCGCGTCCCGCCTCCTGGAGGGTGCGATTCACTTGATCAAGCCCCCGCACATGGAACAGACGCCGTAGCAATTGTCCACGCATCTGTTGGGTGGACAGGCCGAACTGGTCCACAGCCCGTTGGTTGGCATCCAGGATAATGCCGGTAGGATCCACCACCAGTGCGGCCAGGGGCAGGCCGTGAAACAGGGCGGAGTAGCAGCCCTGAAGCTTCCATGAAGTCAGCTGACTCTCGCGCAGTTCAGCGTTCTGGGTTTCCAACTCCACCTGATAGGTACGCAGGGTCTCGGTGAGCCGAGCCAGGTCCACCTCGCCTGAAACGAGCATGCGCTCCGCCAGGTCGAAATCGCCTGTCTTCAGGGCCTGTGCCGCCCGCTCCCTGACGCGCTTGTTCCGCCTGTCATCGGGTTCGTTCATGTGTGGATTGCCTCTTGCTGCGTTGCAGCATTCTGACACCTGCAAGCCCTCGGAGCTAGCTGGATTGGAAGAAATGGTAACAATTCCTGCCCGATGCCTTCGCCTGGTACATGGCCTGATCCGCATGCCGTAAAAGCGTATCCGGGTCGGCCTCATCCTGGGGATAAAACGTCACGCCCACGCTGGCGGAAATCTCCAGTTGCCCACCTTCGATCATGACCGGCTCCGCCACCGCCTCCAGTAATCGGGAGAGGGCCTGATCTGCTTCTGCCATGGTATGCAGGTTATTGAAAAGAATGACGAACTCATCTCCACCCAGGCGTGCCAGGGTATCGTCGACTCGCAGCAGCTTGCGCAGGCGTGCCGTGATCGCCAACAGCAGCTGATCCCCCATGGCGTGACCATGACGATCGTTGATGGGCTTGAAACCGTCCAGGTCCAGGTAGCAGATCGCCAGGGGACCCCCATCGCGCCGACTGCGCGCGATGGCCTGCTCCATCCGGTCGGCCAGGAGACGCCGGTTGGGCACCCCGGTCAGCGGATCATAATGGGCGATCCTGTCCAGTTCCATCTGATGCTTGCCGATGCGCTCAATGAGGTCATTGAAAGCGCCGACCACCTGTCCCAGTTCATCGTAACGATGCAGGCGGGGAACGGCCAGAGGACTGAATGGACCCGCGGGAGATTGCCGGGTCTGGATGGAGAGATCCCGCATGGGAATGGCAATGGATCGGGTGAGAAACACCAGCAATCCGCCCATCACCAACAGAATGAGCGCAGCGAGCATGGACACGGTGCGAATCAGGATGGACGCATCCTGGCCGGCACCCGTGGTACTCATGACAATACCGATATCCTCCGCTATTTGATCCGGCTTGAGATGCCGCCAGGCCACGCGGCATGTATCCAGCATCACAATCTGTTCGGGATCACCGATGGGAATCTCTTCCAGACGGGCAATTTGCAAGGCCGCCTCCGATGGACCGGGAAACAGTTGCCCATCCAGAACCAGCCCCACGCCGGTCAGATTGGCCCGGGCCCGCATCTCCGTGAACACGGAAATCCGGTCCGAGAGGGCCACTAACCCCAGCAACTGTCCCACTGCCCGGCCCGACTCCGGATCCCGAAAACTCCCCTGAGTGACCAGCGCCATGATCGACTCGCCCTCCCCCGTCTTGACCACAACGAGACCGCTGGGGCTGGCCATGGTTGTATCCGCTTGCTGTGCAAGCCATCGCAGCAATGGACCACGATCCCGCAGGGCAAAACCACTCGCGACCCAGGGGACCTTATCCTCTCGGGCGATCACCAGAGCATCAAACAGGCTGCGCCCCTGGAGGCGGTCGTGAACGGTGAGTAGATGCATGGCCGTTTCAGGATCATCAGCATGCACCGCCTGGCGCAAGGCTGGAAACCTCAAAAGCTCGCTGGTCGCCCGCTCAGCGGATTCGATCTCCTTATCCAGGATCAGGGAGGCAATGGCGGCACTGCCATCAAAACTCCGATGCCACCTCATGAAGGTTGGCCTGATGAGCCCCCTGAATGGTCAGCATCACCGCCAGGCCGGCAATCAGGATCATGGCCAGCCCCACAGCCAGGACGATGGTCCGGGTCAGGGTGGGGCGACAGAGCTGGGTTCTGAGCGCAGCGAACATCATCTCCGTAAGCCCTAGTGACTCGTCCAATCGGGCACGCCAGAGTAACGGAAGGCCCGCTGCATCAACTGTTCCAGTGCCTCGGGCGGGGTATCACGCGTGACCAGTTGCATCCCTCCTGAGTAAATCTGTGGTACGTCGTGCCCCAGGCCACGCACCTGGAGTGACACGGCCTCGGCCATGGCCACGCCCGCGTCATCGTTCAAACGCATAACCGTTGCCGACAGGGCGCCTTCCTGGATGGCACGCAACTCCGCGCTACCGCCGCCCCAGCCGGTCACTTCCACGTCGGTCCGCCCCTCGGCGGCAAGAGTGCGTATCGAGGTGAGGGCCGTATCCGTGGTGCAGGCATAAATAAAGCTCAAATCAGGGTAGCGTGCCAGGGCATCCAGCGTCGCCTTCTCCGCAATATCCACATCCTGATCGGTCAGGTAGGTGTCCCGTAGTCGTGGTGTAGGCACTTCCATGAGGGATCGGGTCAGAAGATCCCCTCGAGCACGGCTGACATAGCCATCCGTGCCATAGAGCACCACAATCTCATCCCCTTCCTCAGCCTGGGCACGAATATGTTCCAGCAAAAGGCGCGAGCCTTGAAGATGATCGAATCCCACATACAAAAGCGGCTGAAGACCATTCCAGGCACGCACGGGTGTGGTGATGTTCTGCAGAATGATGTGGGGTCCGTCGACACCGGGGGTTCGCGCCAGCAATCGGTCAATCAAGGCCGTGTGCGTGGGGGTATCCAGGGTATAGACCAGGAAGTCCGGGCTCTCGGCCAGTGCTGCACGCAACTGCTCCGCCTGCAGGGCAGCCTGATCCCGCGTGGAGCCGCTGAAAAACACCTGCAGATCCAGAGGCAGATCCAGTTCGCGGGCTCGCCTCTCGAAGGCTGCCAGGTTACGCCTCCAATAATCGGAAATCTCCAGTCCCGGATAGATCACGGACACCCTCACCGGGGCGTCCGGCCTCTGTTCGGCGGGTATCGGGATGCCAGGCCCAGTCACCCGGCGATCAAAGGCCTCCATCAACGGACGCTGCTCGGCATGCCGTTCCAGAAAGACCTCCATCGGCCAGTATTCGCGCAGATCCTGCGCGCCCGCAGACACCCCGACGCCCAACACCATCAGCGCCAGGCCACATCGCTCCAGGAAGCCTCTGCCCTTCTGCATCGAACACCTATCCCCGCAGGGTGACACGCCCCTATAGTAAAGCAACCCTACGCATTTGACAGACCACCAGGGTCGGTCAAAGGGATCGGCTCAAAGCGCCCGACCCCGGCTCAGTGGCGCCAGAAAGCCGGCGTCAGCAGGACCAGCAGGGTAAAGACTTCCAGGCGACCCAGCAGCATGGCAAACATCAGCACCCATTTAGCCAGATCACTGATGGCTGCAAAATTCTCCGCCACCGCACCCAGACCCGGGCCCAGATTGGTGATGGTGGCCGCCACTGCCGAAAAGGCCGTCACCTGATCCAGGCCAGTCGCCATCAAAGTGAGCATCATCAGGGCAAACAGGGCAATGTAGGTAGCGAAAAAGCCCCACACCGCATCGATCACCCGATCCGGCACCGGCTTACCCCCCACCTTGATGGGGACCAGGGCCTGGGGATGCACCAGACGAATCACCTCCCGGTAGCCCTGCTTGATCAGCAACATGAAGCGGATCACCTTGATGCCACCGCCAGTGGACATGGCGCAGCCACCAATGAACGCGGCCATGACGAGAAGCACCGGCAGGAAGATTGGCCAATTGGCGAAGTCACTGGTGGCGAACCCAGCCGTCGTGCCGATGGAGACTGCCTGAAAGATGCCATGATGCAGGGCATCTCCCCAGTGGTTGAAATGTTGCTGGATGACCAGGGTAACCACCACGACAACCATCAATATGCCCATGATACCCAGAAACCAACGCACTTCAGGCTCCTTGAGGTAGTGGGTCAACGATCGAGTACGCCAGGCCATGAAATGCATGGCAAAGTTGATGCCGGCAATGAGCATGAAGACCACGCAAATCATGGAGATCACCGGGCTGTCAAAGTGCCCGATGCTGGCGTCATAGGTGGAAAAACCACCGATGGCCACGGTGGAAAAGCTATGGCCGATGGCGTCGAAAGCGTTCATCCCCGCCAACCAGTAGGCCGAAGCACAAGCCACCGTGAGCGTCAGATAGATGTACCAGAGGGCCTTGGCCGTTTCAGCGATGCGGGGGGTGAGCTTGGTGTCCTTGACCGGTCCCGGGGTCTCGGCTCGGTAGAGCTGCATGCCCCCCACCCCGATCATGGGCAGGATGGCGACCGCCAGAACGATGATGCCCATCCCACCCAACCACTGCAGTTGCTGTCGATAAAAACGGATGGATTCCGGCAGGTCATCAATGCCCACCAAAACCGTGGCGCCGGTGGTCGTGAGCCCGGACATACTCTCAAAGGCCGCATCGGTGAATGACACCGACGGGGCCTGGGACAGTGTGAGCGGCAAGGCGCCGGAAAGGCCCAGCACCGTCCAGAACAGCACCACAATGAGAAAACCATCCCGGGTACGCAGGTCCTGACGGGACCGACACACCGGCAGCCAGAGCAACAGCCCCAGGGCCAGCAACACACCGAAAGACACGATAAACGGCAAAAGACCGCCGTCGTCATAGATCAGCGAGACGATGGCGGGAGGCAGCATGGTACCGCTGAAAAGCATCAGTAACAGCCCGACGACGCGCAGCACGGAGGCCCAATGCATGAAAAAACCCGGGTGGTGAACGGGCGCATAATGTACGCCACCGCAGCCGCCTGGGCAAAGGCAGTGGCACCACCGACCGAGGCATTTCGTCCGCCCGACGCGCTTGACCCCGGCTCAGCTCACGACTAGGGTAAAAAAACAAGACATCGTCCCAATCGACTTCAGGCAGGCCTGTTCAGGGCATGCGTGCAACGGCCCTGCCATGGCGTGACGGTCACCCGGTGGCCCAAGGAGCGTGACTTGCCCCGATCCCCTCAACATTTCGGTCCTGCCACGCCCGTCCTCCTGGCGGCCCTCTGTGGTGTGCTGACCCTGCTTCTCCCTCCCCTCCTGGCCAGCGCCCCCAAACCCGACCTGGAGAGCACTTCGGATCTGGCGCGAGCGGGCTATTATCAGCTGCGCTGGTCTCTGGATGAGGGGGAGGTGGATCGTTTCCGCCTGGAGGAGGCCACGGCCGATGATTTCTCCGACGCCCGGATCTTCTATGAGGGAGCCGATGGGGCCACGGTGATCAGTGGCCGCAGCAACGGGACCTTCCATTACCGAGTGCGGGCCCGGATGGAGGATGGGAGTCAGACCGAATGGAGTGACGCGCAACGCGTGGAGGTCAAGCACCATTCCATCGCTCAGGCCTTTGGGATCTTCACCCTGGGAGGCCTGGTCTTCGTGGCCACCGCCGGCATCATCGCCTTCGGCACCCGGGCCAACCGGATCCTCCCCGAGGACTCGTGACCCCGACCCGATCACATTCAGGGGCCGCCCGCTGGCGGGCCCGGCATGAGGAGCGCCTATGAGCATCCAGGAAACCGCCATCCTGGAGCCAGGAATCGCCTGGCTGCTGATTGCCCTGTTCACCGCACTGTATGTGGGGCTGGGCTGGTTTTTTGGCCGTAAGGATAAGGAGCTGGATCAGTTCGTCCTGGCCGGTCGCAAGGTGGGACTGGCTGTGGGAACCGCCACCGCCATGGCCACCTGGGTGACCAGCAACACCACCATGATGGCGCCCCAGCTGGCCTACCAAATGGGTATCTGGGGCATGGTGGGCTATTCCCTGGGTGCGGTCGGGCTGATCCTGTTTGCGCCCCTGGCCAAGCGCATCCGCACCCTCATGCCCCATGGCTACACCAGCGGCGACTTCGTGCGCCTGCGTTATGGCAACCTGGCCTGGCGGGTCTTTCTCGGCATTTCCATCTTCTACAGCTTCGGCTGGCTGGTCAGCCTGGGTATGGCGGGCGGCGTGCTGACCCATGCCCTCTCCGGGATTCCCTATTGGCAGGGAATGAGTGTCATCCTGGCCGCCTGCGTGTCCTATACCCTCATTGGTGGTTTCCGGGCAGTCATCGGCACCGACTTCATTCAGTCCATCCTGATCCTCATTGGCCTGGTCATCCTGGCGTGGATGGTCATTGGCCGCATCGGCTTTGATGAGATTCACTTCAGCCTTGAGCGGGAACGCCCCGAACTGCTCAGCCTCATGATGCCGGCGGCCATCATGTTCCTGTTCAATAACCTGCTGTTCGGCATGGGGGAAATCTTCCATTCCAATGTCTGGTGGACGCGCGCCTATTCATTCCGCGAGGGCGTGGGTTTATGGGCCTACCTGTTGGCCGGCCTGTTCTGGGCCCCCATTCCCATTGTCGCCGGCTTCATTGCCCTGGCCGGTCCGGCCCTGGGGACGAACATCCCGGCAGCCGATATGGTGGGGCCCATCATTTCCGCCGAGCTGCTGGGCCTGGCAGGGGCCGTCATCGTGCTGATCATGGTGTTCGCCGCCCTGGCTTCCAGCCTGGACTCCCTGCTGGCGGCCACTGCCATGCTGGTGGTACGGGACATCTATTACCGCCACCTGCGTCCTCAGGCCACGGCCGATCATCTGCGCGATGCCACCAAGGTGACCATCCTGCTCTTGGGAGTCGTCACCTGGCTGTTGTGTCTGCCGCGCATCACCACCCTGGCAGAGTTGCTGCACTTTACCGGTGCGTTCGTGGCCAGCACCATCTGGCCCATTGCCGCCGGCCTGTACTGGCGCCGAACCAACCGCTGGGGTGCCACGCTGGCGATGGTGGCCGGTAGCGCGGCCGGCATCATCGCTTATTTCCAGATCGGATTCTACGTGGGGGCACTGGTGGGTGCGGCGGTTTCCATGGTGGTCGTGCTACTGACCACCTGGATCAGGCCCCAGGAATTCGATTGGGAACAGCTTAAAGAAGCCCCACCAACACATTGATCAACCGGGGTGAACCTCATGGCATCTGTCGAATTTCTTTCCATCATCGTCACCGTGGCGACCCTCATCACCACGCTGTGCATCTTTGTCCTGATCGGCTTGGTGATCAGGGACTGGCGCAATGGCACCCTCTGGTAGCAGGACCCTTTCGTTGTATCCCACTGCCCGTGCAGGATCATGGACTGGTCCGAGTGAAACCGTCTTTCATCCAATCCGCGTCATAAGGGCATATCCAGCACGATTCTTGCGTAAATATTCACTCAAAATGGATTTCCTCCAATCCGCGTGAGATGCGACCTCCCCGGGCCTCAAGGGCGGCGCGGGGAGGCCACCAGGCAACCCAGGGAGTAGCCCCCACATGACGCGCATCCCGTTGCGCTATCTAACGGTCCTGATCCTGCTGGTGTTCATCGTCCTGAGCACCCTGCTGGCCTATCGATTCGGCCTCAACGCCGCTGCCAATCATGTGGAAACCTCAGAGTCGCGCCACCTGGAGGCCCTGGCCCAGCGCTTGCGAGATCATGCTCAGGATATGGTGGAATGGGGTGAACGCGCTCGCCTGCAACAAACACTGCAATCCATGAGCGAGGGGCGCGACATCAATCTGGCCGTGATCCTGGACGCGCAAGGACACATCCTGGCCGGGCTGGATGCTCAATACGTGGGGGCCCCCTGGGGCGCCCTAACCCCGCATCGCCTGAATCCGGCCCACTATACCGACCTATCGGTTGCCACCTGGCTCGGGGACACGGACCGTGTCGGAAAAGTTTTCACTAGTGAATCCCGCAATACCCTCCTGGCCCTCTTCCCCATCACCCTGGCATCCGCCGCTTCCGGCGTCGACACGCAACCCCCCTCGGGAGGGGTGATACTGATTCAACTGGACCTGATGCCAGCAAAGGCAGCAGCCCGCGACAACGTGCGCGAACTCGTACTGCAGTTCATGGGCTTCCTGGTCCTGCTCGCGACCCTTGGGCTGTTCTTCTTTCACTGGACGGTGATCAAGCGTGTTGAGCGCCTGGCTCAGGCCACGCGCCAGTTTGCCGAAGGTGACCTGAATACCCGCAGCGGCGTGACCGGAGGTGACGAACTGGCGGATCTGGGGCGCACGTTCGATCAGATGGTCACCCGCATCGCCGAGAGCCAGCAGACCCTGCGGGAGCGTGACCAACGGCTGCTTCGGGCTCAGCGCACGGCCCGCATCGGCACCTGGGAGATGCATTTGCCCGAGCAGTCATTCTTTTGGAGCGACGAGATCTCCCGCCTGCTGGGCGTTGCTCCCACGGAAGGCCATTTCAACTATGAAAGCTTCATGGCACGCATCCATCCGGATGACCTGGAAGCCGCTCGCCAGTCCGACCGCAAGGCCATGGAGGAAGGCATTGCCGGGGAACTGGACTACCGCATCATGGCAGCTGACGGGAACCTGCGCCACGTTCATGAACAGACGCAGGTGATCCGCCGGCCCGATGGGCAGATCCGCGCCGTGATCGGTACCGTGCAAGACATCACCGAGCGTAAGCGGGCCGAGGAAGCCATATTCAATGCCAAGGAGCGGGCCCAGGTCACGCTGGACTCCATCGGTGATGCCGTGATGACCACGGATGCCGACGGACGCGTGGACTACCTCAACCCGGCGGCCGAGGCGCTCACCGGCTGGCCATTGATGGAAGCCTGTGGCAAGCGCCCGGACGAGATGTTCCAGCTGATCAATGAAACCAGCGGTGCGACGGTTCGCACACCGCTGCACGCCTGCCTGAGGGAGGGTCGCAGCGTCGGGCTGGCCAATCACATGGTGATGATCACCCGGGATGGTCGCACCCGCGCCGTCGAGGACTCCGCGGCACCGATTCGGGACCGCCAGGGGACCACCATTGGAGCCGTACTGGTCTTCCATGATGTCACTCAACCCAGACAGCTGGCCCGCAAGCTCTCCTGGCAGGCCACCCATGACCCCCTCACCGGACTGTTCAACCGGTTTGAATTCGAACGCCGCCTGCAGGTGGCGCTCAAGCAGGCCCGTGAAATCAACGCCCACCACGCCCTGCTCTACATGGACCTGGACCAGTTCAAGGTCGTCAACGACACCTGCGGGCATGTGGCCGGAGACGAATTGCTCAAGCAGTTGGCCTTCACTCTGCTGGCCAAGATCCGTGACTCCGACATGTTGGCCCGCCTGGGCGGTGACGAATTCGGTGTGCTGCTGGAGAACTGCCCGCGTGACAAGGCCCTGGAGATTGCCGATCATCTGCGCCAGACAGTGCGTCAATTCCGGTTCGTATGGCAGGGGCGGGTCTTCGAGGTGGGCATCAGCATCGGCGCGGTCATGCTGGAGTCCACTGCCGAGGACATGAACGCGGTACTCAGCGCCGCCGACATGGCCTGCTTTGCGGCCAAGGAACGCGGTCGTGATCGCATCCACGTCTACCATCCCAATGATCAAGAACTCATCCAGCGACACGGGGAGATGGAGGCCGTCTCCCGGATCAACCAGGCCCTGGCCGACCAGCGCTTCCGGCTTTATGTGCAGCCCATCATTCCCGTTGCCAGCCAAAAGCATCCTCCCCATCAGGAGATCCTGCTGCGCATGCTGGATGAGGATGGCCGGGTGATCATGCCGGGTGCCTTTATTCCCGCGGCCGAGCGCTTCGGGCTGATGCCGGCGGTGGATCGCTGGGTGGTGCATCATTTCTTCAGCCAGTTTGCTCACATCCTGAAGGAAGATCCCCGCAACGAGTCCACTTCCGAAGGCACGGTCTACGCCATCAACCTCTCCGGCGCCTCATTGAATGATGAACAACTTCCCGGCTTTGTCATCCAGCAACTGGAGCGCTACCAGATCCCGGCATCGCGCATTTGTTTCGAGATCACCGAAACCGCCGCCATTGCCAACCTGAACCGGGCCGGGCTGTTCATGAATCAGCTCCGCCAGCGGGGATGCCGTTTCGCACTGGATGACTTTGGTACCGGTCTGTCCTCTTTTACCTATCTCAAGCAACTGCCGGTGGATTACCTCAAGATTGACGGCAGTCTGGTCAAGGATATCGCCCGGGACCCCATCGATCGTTCCATGGTGGATGCCATTGCCCGCATCGGGCGGGTCATGGGGCTGTACACCATTGCCGAATTTGTGGAAGACGACGCCGTACTGGCGACCCTGGCCGAACTGGGGGTGGATTTTGCCCAAGGCTACGGCATCGCCCGACCCGCTCCCCTGTCCATGGCGACGCCCTTTAACGGCCCCCCTCGCCAGCGATCCGCCCCGACGTCCTCGCATCGCCCCTCTCTGAATGGGATGGCACAATCCCGTTTGCCAAACACGGAGGTTTGATGTATCTTTGCGCACCTTGTCAGGCGCGGTCTGCCGCAGCCCTGAAACAGGCACCCTCAAGGCCCGGACATACCGGCCAGGGTGACGCACTTTGGAGAGGTGGCCGAGCGGTCGAAGGCGCACGCCTGGAAAGTGTGTATACGGTAACCCCGTATCGAGGGTTCGAATCCCTCCCTCTCCGCCAATATTGCATGAAAGAGCCACCGCTACGCCGGTGGCTCTTTCATTTGGGCAATACCCATCAAAACCTTCCCAGGCGAAGGCGCGTCTCCCCATAAAAAGCTTGATCCCGCGCAGTTAAAGCGGCAATCCCCTGTTGCTGCCTTGCAACACATCCCACGATGTAAGACTATCCGCCCGTTTGACCATTGTATTTATACCTGGATAAAAAACGATAAGGGTATATCCATTCTTCTCTGCATAAAGCGGGAGCATTTATGGACCAAAGCACCATCGACCGCATCAAGGCGGACCCAAACTTCCAAAGGCTGGTGAAAAAGCGCTCACGCCTGGCTTGGACCCTGAGCTTCGCCATGCTCATCGTGTATTACAGTTTTATCCTGCTGGTAGCCTTCCTGCCCGACGTTCTGGCCATGCAGCCCTTTGGTGACAGCATCATCACCTTGGGCGTACCCATGGGCGTGGGCATCATTCTGTTTGCCTTCCTGCTGACGGGCATTTACGTGTACAAGGCCAACACCGAATTTGACCGGCTTACCGCCGCCGTGAGGGAGCACGCCGAATGAAACCGCTCATGATCCTTATCTCCATAGCCCTGCTGCTCACTTCCGGAACAGCCATGGCCCAGACGGCGGAAGTCACCGAAGCGGTCGGGGGCAGCAGCTGGACTTCCAGCATCATGTTCATTGTCTTCGTGATCGGCACCATGGGTATCACCTACTGGGCCTCGCGCCGCACCAAGACAGCCTCGGATTTCTACACCGCGGGAGGTGGCATCACCGGCTTCCAGAATGGTCTGGCCATCTCCGGTGACTATATGTCGGCAGCCTCGTTCCTGGGCATCACCGCCCTGGTGTATACCTCCGGCTTCGATGGACTGATCTATTCCATCGGCTTCCTGGTGGGCTGGCCGGTGATCATGTTCATCATGTCCGAACGGCTGAGAAACCTGGGCAAGTTCACCTTCTCCGATGTGGTGTCTTTCCGCTTCCAGCAGGTGCCCATCCGGGTGTTTTCAGCCTTTGGGGGCATCACCATCGTCCTGCTTTATCTGATCGCCCAGATGGTGGGAGCCGGCGCGCTGGTTCAGACCCTGTTTGGCATGAGCTTTGAGGCCGCTGTCATCATCGTCGGCATCCTGATCATCGGCTACGTGACCTTCGGCGGCATGCTGGCCACCACCTGGGTGCAGATCATCAAGGCCGTGCTGCTGCTCTCTGGCGCCACTTTTATCGCCGGAATGTCCCTTTACTTCTATGGCTTCAGCCTGGAAGGCCTGTTCCAGGCGGCTGCCGACCGTCATGCCTTGGGTGAGGATATCTTTGCGGTGGGCGGCCTGGTCAGCGATCCCATCTCGGCCATCTCACTCGGTATCGCCCTGATGTTCGGTACCGCGGGTCTGCCGCACATCCTGATGCGTTTCTTCACGGTGCCCAGCGCCAAGGAGGCGCGCAAGTCAGTCTTCTTCGCCACCGGCTTCATCGGTTATTTCTACGTGCTGACCTTCATCATTGGCATGGGCGCCATCGCCTTTGTCATGGGCAATCCGGCTTATTTCGATGAGACCGGTCGCATGTTCGGCGGTGATAACATGCCGGCAGTCCATCTGGCCCATGCCCTGGGCGGTGACCTGTTCCTGGGCTTCATCTCTGCGGTGGCTTTCGCCACCATCCTGGCGGTGGTGGCCGGTCTCACCCTGGCGGGTGCCTCGGCCATCTCCAACGACCTGTATGCCAACGTGATCAACAAGAACGCCACCAACCAGCAGGAGATGCGCGTCTCCCGGGTGGCCACGATCATCCTGGGCATCATCGCCGTGCTGCTGGGGATTGCCTTCCAGAATCAGAACATCGCCTTCCTGGTGGGGCTGGCCTTCACCATCGCCGCTTCCACCACCTTCCCGGTGCTGATCCTGTCCATGTACTGGCATGACATGACCACCCGCGGTGCGGTGATCGGTGGCTCCCTGGGTCTGATCTCTGCCGTGATCATGGTGGTGCTGAGCCCCAACGTGTGGGTACAGGTACTGGGCAATGAAGAGGCGATCGTGCCTTACAGCAACCCTGCCCTGTTCACGGTGACCATTGCCTTCCTGGGCATCTGGATCTTCTCCAAGCTGGACCGCTCCAAGCGGGCCGCCGAGGACCGTCGCCGGTTCGAGGCCCAGTACATCCGCTCCCAGACGGGTATCGGCATCAACAAGGCCGCAGAGCATTGATGCTCCTGGCGTGACCCCAGGGGTCACGCCAACCGGCGGGCGGGGCATGGCATACCGAGAGGGCCATGCCCCTGCCCACCACCTATCAGCTGTTCATCCATCTGCATCGTCCCTGCCGCATCCAGGGGGGCGCCCCCTCCGCCAGGCCTGGACCAAAGCCATCAGGAGCGTTTGATGTCTGCGACTTCCTCCAGCACCCCCTCGCCCAGGCACCGCCGCAAGGCCCTGCTCATCCTCGCCCTGCTGCTTGCGTTGGCGGTGATCGTTGTAGGCGCCAACCATCAGGTGCACCGGGCGGCTGAAGATCAGGTGGAGAGCACACTCCAGAGATGGCGGGACCAGCCCCCGGACGTCCCCGGCGTGCATCTGCGCTGGGCTGACTATGATCGCGACAGCGGCGATCTGCAGTACCGCATTCGTTATATCCCTGAGGAAAACAGCGTCCCCTGGCAGATGCTGGCAGATCTGCAGGGAACCGATAGCCCCACACTGGAGACCTCTGGCACTGCCCAGATCACTACACGCGGCCTGATGGGCCTGCTGGGCACCATCGCCCGTGTGGAGGGTGGTCTCATGGTCTCCGACACCTGGCGGTCCCTCCTGCCGGATTTTGAAGGCGATGAGTGGCTTCGCTATCACATGAACGTGGACACCCGTGGGCGACATCACCTGGCCCTGGCTGGCCGGGGCTACGAAGGTCGCATTCTGGATGACCGGGGCGAAGGCACCGGCGAGACCGCCTGGCAACCCTGGTCTCTTGAGGCCCGCCTGGCCAGCGAAGACCGCCTTGCAGATCTTGATGCCTCGCTGCCACGGCTGTGGCTTCGGGAGGAAAACAGCGCACTGGATGCCCTGGTGGAAGATCTGAATCTGCATCTGGAAGACATCACCCTGGACCAGGGCCTGACAATGATCGGCGCATCCGCGCTTTCCATGCAACAGCTCTCCGTAGAGGATCCAGGTGGCACGCTGGTGCTGAGAGACATGGCGCTGAACTGGAACAACCACCGCGAAGACGATCGGCTCCGCGACTGGATGGATCTCTCCCTGGGGTACATGAGCCTGAATGGCGACCGGATCCTGGATCAGGCGCGCCTGCAACTCAACTCGGATCTGAGCTTTGAAGCCTTGCAGGATCTCATGGCCGTGAGTGACACCCTGAACCTGGAGGATGATCTCAGCCTGAGCGAAGCGAAACGACTGGAGCAGGCCATGACCTCCCTGCTTCGCCGTGGCGGCGAGATCAAGCTGGAGCGCTTATCACTCACGCAGGAGGCCCACGGCACCATCGAAGGTCATGCCACCCTGGGTCTTGACGAGAATGCGGAATTCAATCCAGGAGGCGGCCTCCACCAGTGGGATACGCTCTATGGCGATGTCCGGTTCACCCTTGATGAACCCCTGATTCAGGCGCTCATGGCACGCTCCATCCGCGCCCAGTGGCCCCATATCAATGAGGCACAGCTGGACAAGAGGGTAAAGGCACAATGGCGGGAATGGTCGGCCATCCTGGGCATGATGCCCTTCGTGACCGAATGGGAAGATCAGCGGATCACCCTGGCACTGGAACTGGAGGCCGGCGTGCTCAAGGCAGAGGGCCGCCAGGTCATGAACCTGAGGGACCTGATGGGGATGTTCTAGCCAGCGACCTAACTGAGAACCACCGTCTTGTTGCCATGAATCAGCACCCGATCCTCCAGGTGGTGGCGAAAACGACGCGGCATGCAAGACCAGGCAAGGCCTCAACTCAACCAGGGCGCACCACAATACCATCTTCATCCGCGAACAGCAGATCCCCCGGTCGGAATTCCACGCCCGCAAAGCGCACGGGGATATTCTCCCGACCCACCCCCATCTTCTTGCTCTTGAGTGGATGGGTGGCCATGGCCTTCACCCCCAGGGACAACTCGCCACAGGCCCGGGAATCCCGGATACAGCCGTACATCACCACCCCGGCCCAGCCGTTCTTCACCGCCAGGATGGCCAGCTGATCGCCCAGCATGGCACAGCGCATGGAGCCACCGGCATCCACCACCAGCACCTTGCCCCGACCATCGGTGCCCAGCATCTCCCGCACCTTGGAGTTGTCCTCAAAGCACTTCAAGGTCACGATCTCGCCGGAGAAGGCCTTCTCCCCGCCAAAATCCCGAAAGATCGGCTCACACACCTGGATATCACCATCCTCGTGCTCATCACACAGATCCGCCGTACCCTGGAAATTCAATCGTTCAGATGCCATCTACACACTCCTGATTCTTTAACGTCAAAGCACCCAGGTTCAGCTAAGGAAGCTCCCTTCTCCCCCATGGGGGAGAAGGGCTGGGGATGAGGGGGGTGGGGGGGGGAGGCACTGTGCCGGCCCTCGCCCCTCACCCCAACCCCTCTCCCCTGAGGGGAAAGGGGCTCGTCCGGAAACACAGGCCCCGCAAACAACAAGGGCCGCATCCCCCGTTCCCGGTTGATGCGGCCCTTGAAGATCCCGTTCAGTTCGGGCCAGCCCAGGCAGGCCTTAGCCGCTGAACTGATCTTCCTCGGTGGAACCCTTCAGCGCGGTCACCGAAGAGGTGCCACCCTGAATCACGGTGGTGATGTCGTCGAAGTAACCGGCACCCACTTCCTGCTGGTGAGACACAAAGGTGTAACCCTTGTCGCGCGCTGCGAACTCAGGCTGCTGCACCTTCTCCACGTAGTGCTTCATGCCCTCGCCGCGGGCATAGTCATAGGCCAGATCGAACATGTTGTACCACATGTTGTGGATACCGGCGAGGGTGATGAACTGGTACTTGTAACCGTACTCGGACAGCTTCTCCTGGAAGTGAGAAATGGTCTTGTCGTCCAGGTTCTTCTTCCAGTTGAAGGAGGGCGAGCAGTTGTAGGCCAGCAGCTGATTCGGGTTCTTGGCGCGCACGGCCTCGGCGAACTCACGGGCAAAGCCCAGGTCCGGCGTGCCGGTTTCGCACCACACCAGGTCAGCATAGGGGGCGTAGGCCACACCGCGGGAGATGGCCTGCTCCAGGCCGTTCTTCACCCGGTAGAAGCCCTCGGCGGTGCGCTCGCCATTGACGAACGGACGATCGTTCTCATCAAAGTCGGACGTCAGCAGGTTGGCTGCTTCGGCGTCGGTGCGAGCCAGCAGCAGGGTGGGCACACCCATCACATCGGAAGCCATACGAGCAGCAATCAACTTGTGGACCGCTTCCTGGGTGGGCACCAGCACCTTGCCACCCATGTGACCGCACTTCTTCACCGCAGCCAGCTGATCCTCAAAATGCACCCCGGCCGCGCCGGCAGTGATCATGTTCTTCATCAGCTCAAACGCGTTGAGCACACCACCAAAACCGGCCTCAGCGTCGGCCACGATAGGCAAGAAGTAATCGATGCCCTCGGGATCTTCCGGGCTCATGCCACGGGACCACTGGATCTCGTCGGCGCGCTTGAAGGCATTGTTGATACGGCGCACCACAGTGGGCACCGAGTCATAGGCGTACAGGGACTGGTCCGGATACATGGTTTCGGAGGTGTTGGCGTCCGCCGCCACCTGCCAACCGGACAGATAGATGGCCTCGATACCGGCCTTGGCCTGCTGCACGGCCTGACCACCGGTCAAGGCCCCCAGGCAATTCACATAACCCTTTTTGGCATCGCCGTTGACCAGCTTCCACAGCTTCTCGGCGCCACGGCGGGCCAGGGTGTGCTCAGGCTGAACGGAGCCACGCAGGCGCACCACATCCTCAGCAGTGTAGCCGCGCGTCACGTCCTTCCAGCGCGGATTTTCTGCCCAGTCCTTCTTGAGCGCCTTGATCTGTTCATCTCGGTTCATCATGCCTAATCCTCTGTCACTCTATCATTGTGGCCCGTTTCCCGGGCGGGGGTCTCTTGGTCCGGACAGGACAACGTATGGCCGAACTGACTCGTGTGGGCCTCGGTGACACAGACCGGAAACCCGTTCATCTGCTTACCCGAGGACTCCACACGACTTTTCGAATGGAGGGGCCAAGCGTAGTCTAGACTCAGACAAAAGCCAGCAAGAAATTTCAATAGTAACCATTTGCTGGTGCAATGCAACATAGCAATTGGTACAAACAGAGTAAATACTGTAGTAGATTTGACATGTTGACGGCACACACCGCTCAGGCGACCACAGGCAACCACCAGACCATGAATGACCGCGCGAGGCAGATCGCCCGCTCAATCCTCACGGGTTTTGAACGCCACTTCTCGTTTTTCCAGGAGATCACCAGCAGCGCCCGGGAACGTTTCGAGCATGCCGACTGGGAGGCCGTACGCGCCGCGTCAGTCAAACGCATCAGCTCCTACGACGGACGCGTGCAGGAAACCCTCGCCAAGGTGCGCGCCACCTTTGGCATCGATGGGTTGGAGGAAAAACTCTGGCAACTGGTCAAGATCTCCTACATGGACCTGCTGCAACACCACTCCCGCCCAGAACTGGCGGAAACCTTCTACAACTCGGTATTCTGCCGCCTGTTTGAGCGCAAGTACTACAATAATGACATGATCTTCCTGGAATCGGTGGCTAACCGGCAAGAACTGGCCGAGCGTTACCGGGGCTACCTATCCTTCCACACTCGCGACGGTGGCGTAGAGACCTGCATCTGGGAAATCCTCTCAGCCTTCTATTTCAACCTGCCCCATGCAGACCTTTCCCAGGATGTGAGCAACATCACCGAAGCCCTGATCGAGCGGTCGGAATTCGGCCCCGAGGCCATGTCGGACCTGCGCATTGACATACTGGAGTTCCCCTTCTTCCGTAACAAGGCCGCCTACCTGATTGGCCGCGTGGTGCACGAGGGTCACTGCCATCCCTTCATCGTCCCCCTCACCAACAACGAACATGGCGGCCTGGTGGCCGACGCCCTGCTCACCACCGAAGAGGAGGCAGAAGCGGTATTCAGCTTTGCCCGAGCCTACTTCCTCGTAAAAACCCCGGTCCCCGCCGCCACCGTGGCCTTCCTGCAGGACCTGATGCCCAACAAGGCCGTAGCGGAGCTGTACATGAGCCTGGGCTTCCACAAGCAGGCCAAGAACGAGTTCTATCGGGACTTTCTCCACCACCTGGCCGACAGCCATGACCTGTTCAGCCTGGCCCAGGGCACGCCGGGCCTGGTGATGATGGTGTTCACCCTGCCCTCCTACCCCTACGTGTTCAAGGTGATCAAGGACCGCTTCCCGCCGCAAAAAGATGTCACCCACGAATTGATCGAGCGACGTTACCTGCAGGTCAAGATGCACGACCGGGTGGGTCGCATGGCCGATACCCTGGAGTTTTCCGAGGTGGCCTTCCCCCTGTCACGGTTCTCCCCGCAGTTGCTGGAAGCCCTGCAGAACGAGGTGAGCTCCCAGGTGGAGGTGAGTGACGGCATGCTGGTGATCAAGCACCTGTATATCGAGAAGCGCATGCTGCCGCTGGATGTCTTCCTGCAGAGCGCCAATGAAGAGGAGGCACGTCACGCCCTGCACGAATGGGGGCTGGCGGTGAAGCAGTTGATGGGCGTGAACATCTTCCCCGGCGACCTGCTGTTCAAGAACTTCGGCGTCACCGACAGCGGCAAGGTGGTGTTCTACGATTACGACGAGATCTGCTATCTCACCGAATGCCATTTCCGCAAGATCCCCGAATCCCCGTTCCCGGAAGACGAACTCAGTTCCGATGCCTGGTACTCAGCCGGCCCCAACGAGGTCTTCCCCGAGGAATTCCCCACCTTCCTGAGCACCGACCCCAGGGTGCGGCGCACCCTGATCAAGCTGCACCCCGACCTGTTCGACTATCGCTACTGGCAGGCGCGTCAGGAAGACGTAAAGAAGGGCATTCACGGAGATGTCTTCCCTTACCGCCAATCGGTCCGCTTCAACAAGTCACCCGCTCAGCGCCCGGTTGCCCAGGCCGCCTCCGCCTGAGCTACTCGCTGATGCGCATGGCTGCGCGCAGGTAGTGGAACATGGACCACAAGGTCAGACCGGCGGCCACATAGAGCAGGATCATGCCGATGCCCATGCTGGGCAGACCGATAATGGGTTGCCCGTAGAGCAGCAGGAAAATGGCCACCATCTGCGCGGTGGTCTTGAGTTTGCCAATCCAGGAGACCGCCACCGCGCCGGACTGTCCCAGTTGAGCCATCCACTCCCTCAGGGCGGAGATGGCGATCTCCCGACCAATAATCACCACGGCTGCCAGGGTGATCAGCACGCCGCCCGGATGATCCACCAGCAACACCAGGGCCGTGGCCACCATCAGCTTGTCAGCCACCGGATCGAGAAAGGCACCGAACTGGGACGTCTGCTCCAGGCGCCGGGCCAAATAACCATCCAGCCAGTCCGTCCCCCCCGCCAGAGCGAAGATAAAGGCGCTCACCGGCCCTGAGAGTGGATGAGGATAGTAATACGTGACCACGATCAGCGGGATCAGGGCGATCCGCAGCCAGGTCAGCAGATTGGGGATGGACAATGTCATGAATCAGTCGTCGTGTAGCGAATCGAATATCTGCTGCGCCAGCTTGCGACTGATGCCGGGCACCTTGGCGAGTTCTTCCACCCTGGCACTGCTGACAGCCTTCAAGCCACCAAAATGCTTGAGCAACTGCTGGCGACGCTTGGGACCCATGCCGGGAATCTGCTCCAGCGGCGAGGTATTGCGTGCCTTGGCACGCTGCTGCCGATGTCCTGTGATGGCAAACCGATGCGCTTCGTCACGGATTTGCTGAATCAGGTGCAGCGCCTTTGAACTCGGCGGCAGTATAGACGGGCCGCGTTCATCGCTCAATATCAGCGTTTCCAGGCCGGGCCGGCGATCCTCGCCCTTGGCCACGCCCACCACCATGACCTCCGCCACCTGCAGGTCCTCCAGCACCTCCAGTGCCTGGCGCACCTGCCCCTTGCCGCCATCGATGAACAGGATATCCGGCAGGCGCGCCTCGCCCTCCTTGAGACGGGTATAGCGCCGATGCAGAGCCTGATACATGGCCGCATAGTCATCCCCGGGGGTGATATCGCGAATATTGAAACGCCGATAATCCGACTTGAGTGGCCCTTCGGGGTTGAAGACCACGCAGGAGGCCACAGTGGCCTCCCCATGAGAGTGACTGATATCGAAGCACTCCATGCGCGTAGGCACCTCGTCCAATTCCAGGGCCTCCCGCAGGGCCTCCAGGCGCTCACGCATGCCGGCCTTGCCGGCCAGGCGCGTGGCCAGGGACATCTGCGCATTGCGCTGAGCCATTTCCAGCCAGCGCGCCCGCTCGCCGCGCACGCTCCAGGCCAGACTCACCCTGTGACCCCGCTGCATGGTAAGCATTTCCTCCAGCAAGGCCGACTCCTCCGGGGCATGACTGAGGATGATCTGGGGCGGCACCTCCCGAGACAGGTAATACTGCCCAAGGAAAGCGGTCATCAACGCCTCGGCGCTGGTCTCTTCCGGCAGACTGGGGAATAGCGCCCGGTTACCCAGGTTCAAGCCGCCGCGAATGGAAAAAACCTGTACGCACACCTGGCCACCCTCCAGGGCGGCGGCGACAATATCCACATCACCGCCCTCCCCGCTCACATACTGCCGCTCGGAGATCTGCCGCAGGCGGGCAATCTGGTCCCGCACCTGAGCTGCCCGCTCGAACTCCAGGCGAGCTGAAGCCGCTTCCATCTCAGCCACCAGATTCCGCATGACCTGATCGCTGCGACCTTCCAGAAAGTCCACCGCATGCTTCACATCACGCTCATAGGCCAGGGGATCGATCAGCCCCACGCAGGGGGCGGTACACCGCTTGATCTGGTACTGCAGGCAAGGGCGTGAGCGGTTCTCGAAGAAACTGTCCTTGCAGGGCCGGATCAAAAACAGCTTCTGCAGCAGATTGAGCGTGTCGCGCACCGCCAGGGTGGATGGATAAGGACCAAAATAGCGCCCTGGCTTCTTCCGTGCCCCACGATGAAATGTCAGGCGCGGATAGGTGTGCTGGGAGAGGAATATGTAGGGGTAGCTCTTATCGTCACGCAGCAGCACGTTGTAGCGTGGCCGATGCTGCTTGATGAGATTATTCTCCAGCAACAGGGCCTCGGCCTCGGTGGTGGTCACCGTCACCTGCACATCCCGGATCTGCGCCACCATGGAACGAATGCGGGGGCTGGGCACATTCCGGCGAAAATAGCTGGAAACCCGATTTCTGAGGTTCTTGGCCTTGCCCACGTAGAGCACCACACCCTCCTCATCCAGCATCCGGTAGACCCCAGGCTGGCGGGTCAAGCTGGCCAGGAAGGTCTTGGCATCAAAGCCGAATTCGGGTGGGGACGCATCCGTCACCATGGGATCAGCGGGCATCCAGGCGCTGGCGCAGTTCCGCAAACACGGCCTGGAACATCTCGGGCGTCAGCCGGCGGGTCTGGGTGTTGTAGCGGCTACAATGATATGAGTCCACCAGGGTGATGCCACCCGGCAGATCGTGTATGCAACCGTGACCGAAGGGATGATCCTTGAGTTTCAGGCCCCGAGCCCGAAGGATGGCCTGATGGGCAATGGATCCCAGAGCCAGCACCACCGCAGGGTCAGGCAAGGTCTCCATTTCCGCCGCCAGATAATCATTACAGGCGCGGACCTCCGCCCCCTGAGGCTTGTTCTGAGGGGGGAGGCACTTCACCGCATTGGTGATACGACAATCCCGCAGGATGAGCCCATCATCCCGGGAGCAGGATTCGGGTTGGCTCCCAAAGCCGGTTTCATACAGGGTGCGATACAGCAGGATGCCCGCATGGTCGCCGGTGAAGGGGCGCCCCGAGGCATTGGCGCCGTGCATGCCCGGCGCCAGCCCGACAATCAGCAACCGGGCATCCGGGTCACCAAAAGGGGGAACGGGCGCGGCATGATACTCGGGATGCGCCTGACGCACCTGGGAGAGAAATCCCGCCAGGCGGGGGCAGCGGACACAATGGGGGTCAAAGACGGTTCGAGACACCACAGGGAACAGACCTCAGGCGTCGTTGGAAGAATCCGGAGCGGTAATGCCATGATCCATGGCCAGGCGCAGCAACTCGATATCACTGGAACACTCCAGCTTGTCCCGCAGACGGGCCTTGTAGGTACTGACAGTCTTCACATTCACGCCCAGTTCACTGGCAATCTTTTGTTGTTTGCAGCCCTTCACCAACAGCACCAGGATCTGCCGCTCCCGGGGAGACAGGCGAGCCAGGGCATCGGCTTCCTCCACCCCCTCGCCCCCCGACAGGTGGTGGGCGATCTTCGGGCTCATATGCCGGTCACCGCGCATGGCCAGCCGGATGGCCTCGATCAACTCATCCACCTGGCAGCCCTTGGTGAGATAACCTGACGCCCCGCTATCCATCAACCAGCGGGGAAAAGGCCCTTCGTCCTGGACGGTGAGCACGATCACCTTGGTGCCGGGATACTGGGCCAGTACCTGACGGGTGGTCTCGAGACCTCCCATGCCGGGCATATTCAGGTCCAGCAACACCACGTCCGGGCGCAGTCGCGGCAACTTTGCCAGGGCCTCCTCACCGGAACCGGCCTCGCCCACCACATGTATCCCCGTCTGAGCAGCACGCGACTCCAGCAAGCCGCGGATGCCAATGCGCACCAACTCGTGGTCATCCACCAGCAGCACATCCACCATACGCGGACTCAAGCCGTTCCTTTCACCGTCGCCGTTGTGATTCCCGGACATCTTGAGCTACCAGTCCTTGTAAGGGTGCTGCACCAGACTCGTGTTGTAATAGCGCGGGTCATGGGAGACTTCCTCCCCGGCCCAGGCAGGGATTTCCGGCTCCTGCTGCGCATGCTCAAGTTCCACTTCAGCCACCACAAGACCGGCGTTGTCCCCCTCGAACACGTCCACCTCCCACAGATGGTCTCCCACCGGCACAAAATGCCGGGTCTTCTCGATCAACGGGTGATGACACAGGGATTCCAGCAACTCATGGGCATCGGTGGCTGGGATGGGATATTCAAACTCCTGACGCTGGACGCCCAGCGTGGCGCTCTTGATATTCAGGTCCGCCTGTTCATCCGATACACGCACCCGTACCGAAGCGCTCTTGTTACCGCACAGATAGCCCTGCCGAAGCTTCACACTCTTGGTGACATGCTTCTTCCAGGCATCTGAAACCACGAGGAATTTTTTTTCTATCTCCTGTCCCATGGCACCACCGAAAGATCCAGACGACCCATACCTTACCATGATCGCAGGACATTCGGCCCGCCCCGGTGCGGGTGTTGGCCCTGCAGGTCAAGCGAGGCTCAAAGATAGGCCAGCGCCGAACCCCAGGTGAAACCGCCGCCAAAGGCCTCCATGAGCACCAGTTGCCCGGGCTGGATTCGGCCATCGCGCACGGCCACATCCAGGGCCATGGGCACCGAGGCCGCCGAGGTGTTGCCGTGCTCCTCCACCGTGACCACCACCTTTTCCATGGGCAATTTCAACTTGCGCGCCGTGGCCTGAATAATGCGAATATTGGCCTGATGGGGGATCAGCCAGTCTATCTGGGATTGCTCCAGGCCCTGCTTTTCCAGGGTTTCCTCGACGATCCGGCCCAGGGTGTTCACCGCCCACTTGAAGACCTCGTTGCCCTTCATCTGCAGATACGCCTCACCAGCGATCATGTCCTTGTAGCCACGCCCCACACCACGGGGCACGCTCAGCAGACTCTCGTAGCGTCCGTCCGCATGCAGATGCGTGGAGAGCACGCCGGGTGTGTCCGATGCCTCCAGGACCACCGCACCGGCACCATCACCAAAGAGCACACAAGTGCCCCGGTCATTCCAGTCCAGGATGCGGGAAATGGTCTCCGCCCCCACCACCAGCGCGCAACGGGCACTACCGGAGCGGATGAACTGATCCGCCACGCCCAGGGCATAGACAAACCCGGTACACACCGCCTGTATATCGAAGGCCGGGGAGCCGTTGTGTACGCCCAGCCGCTGCTGCAGCAAGCAGGCCGTGCTCGGGAAAACCTGATCCGGGGTGGTGGTCCCTACAATGATGAGATCAATATCCTCGGGTCGACGCCCGGCCATTGCCATGGCGCGCAGGGTCGCCTGTTCCGCCAGATCGCAGGTGGTCTCGTCGTCCGCCACCACGTGGCGCTGAGCAATGCCGGTGCGCTCGCGGATCCACTCGTCCGAGGTCTCCACAATCTTTTCCAGATCGCGGTTGGTGAGAATCTTTTCCGGAAGATAGCTCCCGGTCCCTGTTATCCGGGAATAGATCACGTCGCGGACTCCTCGCTCAGCAGTTCTTCCAACCGCTTGTCGATGCGCTGCGGCACCCGCTTGCGAGCCTCGATGCGAGCAATGCGGATGGCGTTTTCAAAGGCCACTGCGTCGGCCCCGCCGTGACTCTTGATGACCACGCCCTGCAATCCCAGCAGGCTGGCCCCATTGTAGGCCCGGGGATCTATGCGGCTGCGGAATTTGCGCAATACGGGCATGGCTACCAGAGCCGCCAGACGACTGAACAGGCCGCGCTTGAACTCGGCACGCATGTAGTGTGACACCATGCGTGCCACGCCCTCGCTGGTCTTGAGCGCCACGTTGCCCACAAAACCGTCGCATACCACCACATCCACATCGCCGCAGTAGATGTCGTTGCCTTCCACAAAGCCGATGTAGTTCAGGTGGCTCTGCTCCAGCATGTGGGCCGCCTCCTTCACCTGATCATTGCCCTTGATATCTTCCTCACCAATATTCAGCAACCCCACCCGCGGGTTGTTGACATTGTCCACGGCGCTGGCCAGTTCTGACCCCATCACGGCAAACTGGTACAGATGGTTGGCTGAGCAATCCACATTGGCGCCCAGATCCAGCATGTGGGTGTGGCCCTTGATGGCAGGGATGGCGGTGATGATGGCGGGGCGATCAATACCCGGCAGGGTCTTGAGCACATAGCGGGCGGTGGCCATCAGGGCGCCGGTGTTGCCGGCACTCACACAGGCATCGGCCTGCTGGTGCTTCACCAGGTTGATGGCCACCCGCATGGAGGAGTCTTTCTTGTTGCGTAGCGCCTGAGTCGGGGGCTCGTCCATCCCCACCACCTGGGCGGCGTGATGAATACGCAGCCGGTCGGAAGGCGCCTTGCCGACGGCGGACAGTTCCTTCTCGAGCCGCGCCTTGTCACCCACCAGGATCAGGTGGATGTCGGAAAACTCGGCCAAGGCCTTGAGTGCCGCCGGAACAACCACATGGGGACCGTGATCGCCCCCCATGGCATCCAGTGCGATGGTAAAGAGACCGCTCATGGACAAACTCTTTTTTTAACCTGCACAGGAAAGCCTCGCGGGATACAACATCCCGCGAGGTCGAAAGCGGAGGACCCACCGGTCCGCCGACAATGGCCTCATGGGCTGGCCGGCACCATATCGAGCCACGCCCCTGACCGGTGAGGCACCGGTGTTGGCAGGGTCATGCATCGGCATCACGGGCAGCCCGGGACCTAAGTGTTACTCTTCGTCTTCTTCCAGATCCTTGGCCTTGATCACCTGGCGACCCCGGTAAAAACCGTCGGCGCTGATGTGGTGACGACGGTGCAGCTCACCAGTGGTGGGCTCAACGGACAGGGTGGGACCGGTAAGGGCGTCGTGGGAACGACGCATACCGCGACGGGAACGGGTGGTACGACCTTGTGCAACAGCCATGATGTCTCTCCAATGAAAAGCGTTCGATGCCGCCGGGGCTTCCCACCGGCAGCCGTGTCAATCAACCGTCGTCGTCCAGGCGACCTTTCAGGGCACCCAGCGCAGCGAACGGGTTGTCTTCCTGCTTGCGGAGGGTCTCCACCTCCGCCTGCGAAAATTCCTTCAATGGCTGATCCGGGCAGTTGTCATCCGCATGCATGGGGACTGACGGCACCGACAACAGCAATTCATCCTCCACCAGCGACCAGACGGAGATCAGACCCTCTTCCAGCATGACTGGTTCAAACTCTACCGGCAGTTCCTCGATGGAACGCCCTTCGTCGAGCACGACACCCTCGAAGGTGGTATCCACCGGCCACGTCATGGGCCCGAGGCAACGCTGGCACTGCATCTGCAGCTCGGCCTGGATGCTGCCAGATAGCTTGACCTGCCCACCGTGCTCACGCCCGAATCGCACGGACACCCGGGCCGGACCGGCCAGGGACATGCCCGCCGCGGCAAGACGCGGCAAGTTCGATGCCTCCAGCACGCCATCCAGGGGACGCGCATGACCTGCGAGGCGAAACGGGTCGACCCGCTCGGAAAGGGTGGTCTCGGACATAAGCGCGCAATTCTAAAGGGCTTATCGCGGGACTGTCAAAACGAATTCGCGCCCGCGACTTGAAAAACCGTGCTGCGTTCACGGATACTGACGGTTTGATGACAATCTGCGGGCCGCACACGGCCCACCTCTCTTCACAGATGCTTGGGTCGGGGGTCGGTGATTTCAAGGCGCGCAGGCCCGTCCGGGCAGCAGAACCTGTCCCGACCAGGCCAAGCACCAACCCATGAATCAATCGCCTCAGCGCAGGCGCGGGACCTGTTCGTGATAAAGAAGCTTCTGATCGCCAACCGCGGTGAGATCGCCGTTCGTATCATCCGCGCCTGCGCGGAGATGGGCATCACTTCCGTGGCTGTTTACACCGATGCGGACCGGCACGGACTGCACGTGAAAAAGGCCGACGAATCGTATTCCATCGGCCCCGACTCCCTTTCCGGCTACCTGAATGTTCACCGCATGGTGAACATGGCCCGTACTGCTGGCTGCGATGCCATTCACCCGGGCTATGGCTTCCTCTCGGAAAATCCGGAGTTTGCCCGCGTCTGCGCCGAGCGGGGCATCCAGTTCGTGGGACCGGACAGCAAGGTCATCAGTCGCATGGGCGACAAGGTGGCCGCCCGCGAGGCCATGATCGAGGCAGGCGTGCCGGTGGTTCCCGGGAGTGAGGGCAACCTCTCCGGCGTCGAGGAGGCTGTGAGCCTGGCCGGCGACATCGGCTACCCGGTGATGCTCAAGGCCACCAATGGAGGCGGCGGCCGCGGCATCCGCCGGTGTGATGATGAGGCCAGCTTGCGCCGCAACTATGAGCGCGTGCGCTCCGAGGCCACCAAGGCCTTCGGCAGCACCGAAATCTTCATGGAAAAGGCCATCGTCAATCCGCGCCACATCGAGGCGCAGATCCTGGCCGACCGTCACGGCAATGTCATCCACCTCTACGAGCGGGACTGCTCCATCCAGCGACGTCATCAAAAGCTGGTGGAGATCGCCCCCTCCCCCCAACTCAGCCCCGAGCAGCGTGAATATGTGGGCGAGTTGGCGGTACGCGCCGCCCGGGCCGTGGGCTACGAGAATGCCGGCACCGTGGAATTCCTCATGGATGCCGATGGCAGCTTCTATTTCATGGAGATGAACACCCGCCTGCAGGTGGAGCACCCGGTGACCGAGATGATCACGGGTGTCGACATCGTGCAGGAGCAGATCCGCGTCGCCGCCGGCGAACCACTGCGCTACAGCCAGGATCAGATTACCTGTCGCGGCTTCGCGGTGGAGTTTCGCATCAACGCGGAAGACCCGAAAAATGACTTTCTGCCCAGTTTTGGGCGCATCACCCGCTATTTCGCCCCCGGCGGTCCGGGCGTGCGCACCGATGGTGCCATCTACACCGGCTACCACATTCCGCCCCATTACGATTCCATGTGCGCCAAGCTCATCGTCTGGGCGCTGGACTGGGACGCCCTCATCCATCGGGCCCGCCGGGCCCTCAACGATATCGGCGTGTACGGCGTGAAGACCACCATCCCGTATCACCTGGAGATCCTGGACAGCGAAGCTTTCCGCAAGGGCAGCTTCGACACGGGCTATGTGGATGCCCACCCGGAACTCACTCAGTACTCCGTTCGTCGCCCCACCCGGGAACTGGCGGCCGTGATCGCCGCTGCGATTTCCGCTCACAAGGGTCTCTGACCAGAAGGTAATGCACTGATGTCCAAGGTAACGATCACCGACCTGACCCTGCGAGACGGCCATCAGAGCCTGATCGCCACGCGCATGCGCACGGAGGACATGCTCCCCATCTGCGAGAAGATGGATGCCGTGGGCTTCTGGTCCCTGGAAGTCTGGGGCGGGGCTACATTCGACGCCTGCCTGCGCTTTTTGAAAGAAGACCCATGGGAGCGGCTGCGCCAGCTGCGCGAGGCCCTGCCCAACACCCGCCTGCAGATGCTGCTGCGTGGCCAGAACCTGCTGGGCTACCGCCACTATGCCGACGACGTGGTGCGCGGCTTCGTGGCCAAAAGCGCCGACAACGGCATGGACGTGTTCCGCATCTTCGATGCCATGAACGACACCCGCAACGTGCGTGTGGCCATCGAGGCGGTCAAGAAGGAAGGCAAGCACGCCCAGGGCGCCATCAGCTACACCACAAGCCCCGTGCACACCCCGGAGCAGTTCGTGACCATGGCCCGGGAGATGGTGGACATGGGTTGCGACAGCATCGCCATCAAGGACATGGCCGGCCTGCTCACGCCCTATGCCACGGGCGAACTGGTCTCGGCCCTCACCGATGCGGTGGCCGTGCCCATCCACCTGCATACCCATGCCACCGCCGGCCTCTCGGAAATGTGCCACCTCAAGGCCGTGGAAAACGGCGCGGCCAACATCAACACCGCCATGTCGGCCTTTGCCGGTGGAACCAGCCACGCGCCCACCGAGAGCATGGTGGCCGCCCTGCACGACAGCCAGTACAGCACCGATCTGGATCTGATGGCCCTGCAGGAGATCGGCTTCTACTTCCGCGAGATCCGCAAGAAGTATCACCAGTTCGAGAGTGAGTTCACCGGCGTGGACACCCGCGTGCAGACCACCCAGGTGCCGGGTGGGATGATCTCCAACCTGGTCAGCCAGCTCAAGGCTCAGGGGGCGCTGGACAAGGTCAACCAGGTGATGACCGAAATCCCCCGGGTTCGCGAGGACCTGGGCTATCCGCCCCTGGTCACGCCCACCTCCCAGATTGTGGGCACCCAGGCCGTGATGAACGTGCTCACCGAAGAGCGCTACCAGACCATCACCAATGAAGTGAAAAGTTACCTGCAAGGTCGATACGGACGCACCCCCGGCCAGGTGAACCCGGTGGTGCGTCGCAAGGCCATCGGTGATGCGGAGGTGATTGAATGCCGCCCCGCCGACCTGCTGCAGGACGAAATGGACACCTTGCGCGAGCAAGTGGGTGACCTGGCCCAGTCTGAAGAGGACGTGATGATCTACGCCATGTTCCCGGACCTGGGTCGCGAGTATCTGGAACATCGCCGCGATGGCAAACTGGTGCCCGAACCCCTCGAACCCGTCGGCGCCAAGGCCGAGAAAAAGAACGCCCCGGTGGAATTCAAGGCCACTCTGCATGGCGAGACCTACCACATCAAGGTCACCGGCACCGGCCACAAGCGGGACCACGAGCGCCCCTTCTATGTGACCGTGGACGGCATGCCGGAAGAGATCGTCGTGGAAACCCTGGATGAACTCGCCCTGGAGGGTGACGGCGGCGCCAGACGCGATGGTCCACGGGGCAGCGGTCGCCCCCGGGCCACCAAGCCCGGCCACGTGAGCACCTCCATGCCCGGCACCATCATCGATGTGCTGGTGAAGGAAGGCGACGAGGTCAAGGCGGGTGATGGCGTACTCATCCTGGAGGCCATGAAGATGGAGACCGAAGTCCAGGCGCCGGTGGGTGGCGTGGTCAAGGCCATTCATGTGGCCAAGGGTGACAGCGTCAACCCCGATGACGCCCTGGTGGAGATCGAGGCCAGTTGATGAACCCCGGACTTGTCCTGGCCTCGACCTCGCCGTTCCGCCGTGAGCTGCTGCAGCGCCTGGCCCTACCCTTCGATACCTGCTCCCCCCAGGTGGATGAGACACCGAAGCCGGGAGAGGGCCCGAACGCCATGGTGGCTCGCCTGGCTGAGGCCAAGGCCCGGGCGGGGGCCAGGCAAAAGCCGGATCACCTCATCATCGGCTCCGATCAGTGCGCGGAATTGGACGGGCAGATACTGGGCAAACCCGGCGATCATCAACGGGCCCTGGAACAACTCACCGCCGCCTCGGGCCGTACGGTGGTTTTTCACACCGGCCTGTGCCTGCTGAATGCGGTCACCGGCGAGGCCCAAGTGGACGTCGTGCCCTTCAAGGTTCGGTTTCGTGCATTGAGCCCGGAGCAGATTGACCACTACCTGCGCAAGGAGCAGCCCTACCAGTGCGCTGGCAGCATCAAATCGGAGGGGTTGGGTATCGCGCTCTTCGAGGCCATGGAGGGAGATGACCCCACCGCACTGGTGGGACTTCCGCTGATCCGGCTATGCACGCTGCTTGAGCGGGCAGGTTTCAGGGTTGTATAGGCCGTGCGCCCCGCTCAGTGGGGCACGGAAAAACTCACCAGGTGGGTATCATCCTCGGCTGCCGGTCGCCCCAGACTGATCAACCCCTCCCCCACCAACGGCAACTCCTCGCCGTTGAGCAGGCAGATTTCATCATTGCCCTGCAACCGCACATAAGTACCATTCGTGCTCTGATCAATGAGCACGAACTTGCCCTTGCGATAGATCACCCGGGCATGATGCCGTGACGCCACGGGCACCGACACCATCAGGTCGCAATCCTGGCTGCGCCCCAGCACAAACACGCGAGCACCTGCTGTAAACCAGTGTTCCTCGCCATGCAGCCCGAACATCATACGGGCGTTGAGATCATACAATGCACGCATGCTCTCCGCGCTGATCCGCTGCGTGGGGGAACGTTCCTCGTGATCGTCACCTGCATTATCCGGAGAAGCTTTCATATGCCGCGTATCCTCTTGAAAGGCCTGAAGAGGCACAGACCCTGACCAGCCTCGGATTATGACCTGAAACGATCTGTTTTTTTGTGATGTTTTGCAAAGATCGTTCATCATGGCAGGCCATTGTCACTTCAAAACGGATACATTGGCCCTTGACGGGTCTGCCCCGCCCCAGGAGGGTTTTGCCATGGCCAGAGACAGCGTAGGTATCATCGGCACCGGCAACGTGGGTGTTGCCGCCGCCTATTCCATCTTTCAACGACAGATCGCCGGCGATCTGATCCTGGTGGATCGGGATCAGCAACGCGCCGAGGGTGAGGCCATGGACCTGATGCATGGCCAGTCCCTGGTGGGACGGGTCATGGTCCGCGCCGGCGACTATGCCGACCTGACCGACTGCGGCGTGATCGTCATCACCGCCGGGGTCGGCCAGAAACCAGGCGAATCACGCCTTGAACTGCTCAACCGCAACGCCGCCGTGTTCCGTGAGATCGCCGCGCACCTGGACCGTCACGCCCCCGATGCTGTACTGGTGATCGCCACCAACCCGGTGGATATCCTCACCTATGTCATGCAGCGCCTCACACAACGACCGGCCCACCGCGTGATCGGCACGGGCACCATGCTGGACACCTCGCGGTTTCGCGCCGCCCTGGGAGAATACTACGGCGTGAACCCCCGCTCGGTGCATGCCTACATCATGGGTGAGCACGGTGATTCCGAGGTGCCCATCTGGAGCACGGCCAAGGTGGGGGGACTGAGCCTGTTCGAGCAGACGGTGAATGGGCGGCAGTTCGATCCCCAGGCCATGGAAAGATTATTTCAGCAGGTCAAGACCGCCGCTTTTGATATCATCTCGCGCAAGGGCTACACCAACACCGCCATTGGCCTCGTGATTGCCTACATGGTGCGGGTGATCCTGGAGGATCAAAAAAGCGTCCTGGCGGTCAGTGTGGATCCGCAAGGGGACTACGGTCTTGAGGATGTCTGCCTGAGCATTCCCTGCATCGTTGGCCGGGATGGCATTGAATCCCGTGTGGCGCCCTTGATCAACGAGACGGAGCACGAGGGCATGCAGGCCTCCTCCCAGGTTCTGCGGAACAGCCTCCAGGGCATGTCCATCGACTGAGAGAGTAAGGCCCACCCGTCCGGGCCTGCCCCTCCCTGTGGGGAGGGGGCATTAATGACCGATCTACCCAAGGAATTCGCACATGCATGTTGTGGCCGGTCCACGCGCCCGAGTGGGCGCCTTCATACAATCCGATCGCATCCAGCGCTGGATCATCGCGCTCATCCTGGTCAATGCCGTCATTCTGGGCCTGGAGACCTCATCCACCATCATGGAACACCCGGCGGCCCCTTGGCTGATCGCGGCGGACCGAATCATTCTCGGTGTCTTTGTGGTGGAGATCCTGCTCAAGCTCTTTGCCCAGGGCTGGGGGTTCTTCCGACGCCCCTGGAATGTCTTTGACTTCCTGGTAGTCGGCATCGCCCTTGTTCCCACCTCCGGACCCATGGCCGTGCTGCGGGTGCTGCGACTGTTGCGCCTCGTCTCCATGATGCCCAAACTCCGCTTCATCGTGGAGGCCCTGCTCAAGGCCATCCCGGGCATCCTGTCCATCCTCGGCCTGCTGGTGCTGTTGTTCTATGTGTTTGCCGTCATTGCCACCGGCCTGTTCGGCAAGAGCTTCCCGGAGTGGTTTGGCAGCCTGGGACAATCCATGTACACCCTGTTCCAGGTCATGACCCTGGAGAGCTGGTCCATGGGCATTGCACGACCCGTGATGGAAGAATACAGCTGGGCCTGGGTGTTCTTCGTGCCCTTCATCCTCATTGCCACCTTCACCATTCTCAACCTCTTCATCGCCATCATCGTCAACACCATGCAGTCCATGCAGGAGGACCAGCAGAAGTTCGAGCACGACGCCATTGAAGAGGTGGTCCACACCGAGAACACCCAGCTCCATGAAGATCTCAAGGCCCTGCGTCAGGAGATTGGCGAACTGCGCAAGGAGATCGCCCGCGATCGCACACCGGGCCCGGGCTGAGTGTCCACCCGATCAGACCCCCATCCGTTGCAAAGGACACCGGCATGAGCGAAGACGATCAAAAAACCGCCCCGCCCTCCAAACCCTACCCCGGTCCGGAGCGCCGCAAGGGCGAACGTCGCAAGGCCCAGCACGACCGTCGTGAAATGTTCCGTTTCGAGCCGGAAAAGGACCCCCGCCGCTCCGGCCAGGATCGCCGCCGGGCCAATCAGGATGTCTGGAAGCAGCGGGATATCTGATGATGATGGAATCCCTTCCCGGTTGGCTGCCCGTTGAGGTGTCTCGAACCCCATTAAACATCCTCTTATTGGGCGTTATTTTATCCTTCAGTATTTTTGCTGACACGGTGGCACGCCGTGTGGGCGTTCCACGGATATCCATCCTGATCATGGTGGGTGTTGGTATTGCTTTTGTGCAGCAGGTGCTGATGGGGGCTCAAGACGCCGAATTATTGGGTGGGTTAAGTGAACCCCTGATCCAGTTGGCGCTGGTCATGGTGGCTTTTCTGCTGGGTAGTGAATTCAAGCTGAATCAGCTGCGGGATACGGGGTCACTGATTCTGATCATTTCACTCTTTGTGATTGTGGGCGGCGGCGTCCTGGTGGGCGTCGGTCTGCTGGCGCTGGGATTCCCGCTCGTGGTTGCCATCTCCTTGGCCGCCATTTCCGTGGCAACAGATCCTGCCGCCGTCACGGAGTCAATCAGGGAGAGTGGCGATACACGACTGCGGGCCAAGGTCTTGCTGGGCACCGTGGCCATTGATGATGTCTGGGGTATCTTGATATTCGGGATCAGCATGGCGGTGCTGGGGTGGGCGCTGAGCAATGACGGCCAGCTGGCCTTACTGCACGCCTTATGGGAGTTGGGAGGGGCCATCGTATTAGGTGCCCTGATCGGGCTGCCAGCCTCCTGGCTGACCGGTCGCCTCAGTCCGGGAGAGCCCATCCAGGTTGAAGCCATCGCGCTGATTCTCTTACTGGCGGGCTTTTCCGACTTGCTGGGTGTGTCGGCCCTGCTGGCATCCATGGTTGCCGGCACGCTGGTGGCCAATCTGGCCTACCACCATACCCGGTCATTCCGGGAGATCCAGCATATCGAATGGCCATTTCTGGTGTTCTTCTTTGTACTTTCCGGTGCAAGTATCGATCTGTACAACGTTGGAGATGCCATCGGGCTGACGATCGCTTATATCCTGCTGCGGCTGGTGGGCAGGATTCTTGGTGGATATCTGGCAGTGATATTGACCCGAAGTCAACAACAGACCCTGCCCCGGCATATTGGCCTGGCACTCACACCTCAGGCCGGCATAGCCATCGGGATGGGCTTGCTGGCAGCCGAGCAATTTCCCGAGTTCCGCGGTACGATCCTCTCGGTTGTGGTCGCTTCGACCATCACCTTTGAATTGATTGGACCGGTTCTGGTACGACGCGTCTTGCGTTCCTGAGTTGCCCCGCTGATGGAAAACGCCGCCCCCTCAAGGGCGGCGTCATGACTTACAGGGATTTGCGGGAGAAGTACCAGTCCACGTAGTCGTAACCTTCGCCCTCGCGCTGCTTCATGCCCTCCGAGGTCTTGGGCGGCGGCACGATGACAGGCTGTCCGGGGCACCATGCCTCAGGCGTGGCCACACCGTGTTCGTCAGAGGTTTGCAATGCATCCAGCAGCCGCAGGAACTCGTCCACGCTTCTGCCATTGGTCATGGGGTAGTAGACCATGGCACGAAGGATACCTTCCGGGTCAATCAGGAAGGTGGCACGCACCGCTGAAGTATCGGCGGCGTTGGGGTGGATCATGCCATAGGCACTGGCCACTTCCATCTTGAGATCCTCGATGATCGGGAAAGGAATCTCGACACCGAACTTCTCATGGATGTTTTTCGTCCAGGCCAGGTGAGAGAACAGGCTGTCAATCGACAACCCCAGCAATTGGCAATTCCGCTTTTTGAATTCCTCTGCCCGTTCAGCAAAGCCGATGAATTCAGTGGTGCACACGGGCGTGAAGTCCGCTGGATGGGAGAACAGCACCAGCCACTGTCCCCGATAATCATTGAGAGAACGTTCACCGTGGGTGGTCTGGGCCTTGAAATGCGGGGCCGGGGCGTTGAGTTGCGGAAGACCGTAGGTTTGTTCGTTGGCTTGCATCGGGATCTCCTTGGAAGGGTTATGGATTGATCGTGACCTTCGCGACCCATAATAAGGAAACGCTTATGCTTAGGCCAATGACTTTTCCCACCCAGCAAGATAGCCTTAGTTAATTGATTTATCGCAAGATATTCAAGGGAGTCCCCGGCCACCCGCCATCGAAAACCATGCTGGACGGCGCGCTCATACCACACACGTGGCGCCGGGCCTGCCGACCATGTTGGCCAGGCGCTCGCGGTCGAGGACAAAGGGTTCGGTGGGGGCAATCTCACGGGCAGTGCGCTCAAGGATGTCGCGTACCCAGGACGGGAGACCGGGATTGATGCGATAGAAAATCCATTGGCCACGACGATGGTCGGCCACGATGCCACTTTCGCGCAGCAGTGCCAGGTGACGGGACACCTTGGGCTGGGGCATCTGAATGGCGTGAGTGAGCTCACAGACGCACAACTCCCCCTCCAGACTGAGGAGCGTGAGGCACCGCAAGCGTGTGGAATCCGACAGGGCCTTGAAAACAGTTTCCGGCAACTTATTCATGAAACTGAATATATGGGATGCACCTCCCCCAGACAAGTGCCCTGGAAGCCGGCCAGGCAAGCAAGGTGCTCTGCTTGTGCGCGACGCCGCAGGCTCCGTATAATTCTGGAATCTTTACACTATTCATGGATAGTCACCCAGATGCAAGCAGCCCTGGAACGACGCGCCTTCATCATCCTGCTGTTGCTGGTGACTGGCCTCTTCCTTTACCTGATGAAGCCTTTCTTCGGCGCCGTGCTCTGGGCCTGCATCATCGGGGTGCTGTTCCATCCGGTGCAGATGCGCCTGGAGTCCCACTGGGGCAGGCGCCCCAACCTCACGGCCCTGACCACCCTCACCCTCTGCGTCATCATGGTGATCATCCCGGTACTGTTCGTGCTGGGGTCGTTCCTGCGGGAAGGAGCCAGCCTGTACCAGGCGCTGGAGACCGGCAAGGTCGACCCAGGGGCTTACGTGGACCGCATCCGCGAGGCCTTCCCCGTGATCCAGAACCTGCTGGATCGCCTGCAGGTGGACGTGGCCAGCCTCAAGGAGCGACTGGCCGATACGGCGCTCACGACCAGCGGATTCATCGCTCAGAACACGCTGCAGGTGGGACGTAACACCCTGCAGTTCTTCGTCAGCCTGGGACTGATGCTCTACCTGACCTTCTTCCTGCTGCGGGACGGTGAGAAGTTGCTCCGACTCATTGAGCGCGCCCTGCCCATCGGTGATGAGCGGGAACGACTGCTTTTTGCGCGCTTTTCCGAGGTAGCCCGCGCCACGGTCAAGGGTAATCTGGTGGTGGCCACTATCCAGGGGACGCTGGGGGGGCTCATTTTCTGGATCCTTGGCATCCCCGGGGCCCTGCTCTGGGGCGTGGTGATGATCCTGCTCTCCTTGATTCCCGTGGTCGGTGCAGGGCTCATCTGGGCCCCTGTGGCCATTTATCTGTTCGCCGTCGGCGACTGGGTACAAGGGCTGATCCTGACAATCTTTGGCGCCGGGGTCATCGGTTTGGTGGATAACATCCTGCGCCCCATCCTGGTGGGTCGGGATACCAAGCTGCCCGACTACGTGGTGCTACTCTCCACCCTGGGCGGCATCGTCACCTTCGGCCTGAATGGCTTTGTGATCGGCCCGCTGATTGCGGTGCTCTTCACCGCCTTCTGGGGCATCTTCATGCGGGACTTCCACAGAGGGCCGGAGGAGCAGAGCGCTTCGGCCGCTGAAGAAGACGATGGGGAAGGTCAAGGCGGGGGAACGACCTGAACGCCGTCGTCTCCGCCCCCTTGGGTTTTCAGGAGTCCTGGGTTTTCAAGAGTCCTTGGGCAACTCACACGCGGCGGGTTGGCGGCGGCGGTAACGGGCCCAGATACCGTAACCAAAATCCATCACCGGCAGCACACCGGGGATCGCCGATACGACCTTGGCCAACCAGCGATAGCCCGGCAAGGCACGCCAGACAGTCACAAAGGCATAGGCCCCGGTGGTCAACCGACCCTCGGCGTCGCAGGCGTGCATCCGCTCCATGGCCTGCTCCCAGGTAACCCCCAGGCGTTCCAACGCCTCGGGATGGCTGTGCAGATCAAGCCAGTTGACCTTTCCAGCCTTATCCAGCCGTCGGTAGTGACCGATCTCGCGGCGGCACAAAGGACAGCCCCCATCATAGAAAACCATGGGCCTACCATCGAATCCATCACCTTGCGAGGGGCTGGAAGCGGCAGAGATATTGTCAGCGCTATTCATGAAATCAGGCCTCAAGACAGTCGGGGGCCGGGTTGATGCGTCATGAGCATATAGTTCACACCCATGTATCCGGCCAGGCTCATGCGACGGTTGAACGGGTTGACCCGTACCCCCGTGCGTTCGATCACTTCCAGCCCATCGGGCGTAAGCAGGGCCTCCAGTTCCTCTGGCTTGGGGAAGCGCTTCCACTGGTGGGTACCTCGAGGCAGCCAGCGCAGGATGTACTCGGCGCCGATGATCGCCGCCACAAACGAGGCCGCCGTACGGTTGATCGTGGCAATGAAGCCATACCCCCCCGGGCGCAGCAGTCGATTACAGGCTTGCATGAAGCCGGACAGGTCCGCCACGTGCTCGACCACCTCCATGTTGAGCACCACATCATAGTGGGTATCGCGGTTTGCCAGAGTCTCCACGGCAACCTCTTCATAGGTGACCGGCAGCCCTGAATGCTCCGCATGCATCCGTGCCACAGTGATATTGCGTCCGGTCACATCCACACCATGAACCTGCGCGCCCAGCTTCGCCATGGACTCGCTGAGAATTCCCCCGCCACAGCCGATGTCCAGCAGGGTGAGGCCCTCCAGTGGGCGCTCAGCATGACAGTCACGTCCCAGATACTGACAAAGCCGCTCCAGGATATACCCGGTGCGCACCCGGTTCAGCGTGTGCAGGGCCCAGAAAGGCCCTCGGTCATTCCACCAGAGATCAGCCAAGGCGGTATAGCGGGCCACCTCTTCCGGGTCGATGGAAGATTCTCGGAGCGGGGATGTCATGAGCGGCCTCCGGCCTCTTTGTCAGACACGTTGGATGGCGGCGTCAAGCGGCGCAGCACCTCGGCAATCACCGCGGAGTCCTCTTCTCCGTACCCCTGCCCCACGGCTGCATTGATCCACTGGGCCGCCTGGGCGGTACCCGGCAGGGGCAAACCCAGATCCGCCGCCGTTTGCAGCACAATACCCATGTCCTTGGCGTGCAAGCGGGCCTTGAAACCAGGCGGATAGGACCGATCAATCATCCGCTGGCCATGCACTTCCAGCACCCGGGAATAAGCCAGGCCACCCAGCACTGCCTCGCGCATGGCTGCCGGATCCACCCCGGCGGCTTCAGCCAGGCGGATGGCCTCGGAGACCGCGTTCATGGTCTGGGCCACAATCAATTGATTGCAGGCCTTGGTGATCTGACCGGCCCCGTGGTCACCCACATGCGTGATGGACCTGCTCACCACCTCGAGGACCGGACGTACGCGTTCCAGCACCTCGGCCTTGCCACCCACCATGATGGTCAGGCTGCCCTCCCTCGCCCCCTGCTGCCCTCCGGAGACCGGGGCATCCAGCATATCCACGTCCCGGTCTGCCAGGGCCATGGCCAGCTTGCGGGTCGCCGCGGGGGAGATGGTACTGTGATCCACCACCACCAGGCCCGGCTGAGCGCCTTCGATCACACCGTTATTCCCCACCAGCACCTGCTCCACGTCCCGGGTGTCGGAGACGTTGGTGAGCACCACGTCCACCTGGCGGGCCAGCTTGGCCGGACTGGTGTCCACATGGGCGCCTGCATCCTTGAAAACCTCCGTGGCCTCCAGGCGTCGCGCCCACACGTGAACCTCATGGCCGGCCTTGAGCAGATTCATGGCCATGGGACCGCCCATGATGCCCAAACCGATACAACCCACCTTCAACGTCATCATCGACTCCAGCAATTCATTGAATGAGATCCGATTCAGCCCGGTCGGTTTCAACCCATGCGACTGTCAGCACATCAAGCGACGCCGCAGCAGCCAGGTGGACAGGCTCAATGCCCCCCCTCCATAAGCCGCCACCACCCCCAGATGCAGCAACACATGCGTCGGCCATTCACCAATCATCAGCGGCCGAACCACCTCCACCACATGCACCAGGGGCAGCAGATGAGCCAGGATCACGATCATGTCCGGCAACTGCTCCAACGGGAAAAACACCCCCGAAAGCAGCAGCATGGGCGTGATCGCCAGGGTGAAGTAATACAAAAAGAAATCATAACTGCGCGATAACGCAGTGACGATCATGGCGCAGGCCGCGAAGGTAAACCCGGCCAACAGGATCACGGGCAGGGCCAGCAGTGCCCTGGGGTCGCTGACCAGACCCAGCAGGGTCGCCACCACCAGGATGGCCGCGGCACTCATCAGGGCCTTGGTGGCAGCCCAGATGATCTCGCCCAGCACAATGTCATCCAGGTTAAGCGGCGCGCCCAGCAGGCCATCCCAGGTCTTCTGCTCGGACATGCGGGTGTAGGCAGAATACATGCCCTCGAAACTGGCCGTATACATGGCACTGGAACAGATGATGCCGGAGGCCAGGAAGACCATGTAGGGCAGGTCGCCCAGGTCCCCTACCAGTTGACCGAATCCGTAGCCAAAGGCCAGCAGGTACAGCACCGGCTCGCCGAAGTTGCCCAGAATGGAGGGCACCATGATCTTTCGCCATACCAGCAGATTGCGACGCCACACGGGGATGAACCGCAGGCTCAGTTGCGGAATCAGGGAGGTCGTCATGGCTCAGTCCCTCAACTCGTGTCCAGTGAGTTTCATGAAGACATCTTCCAGGTTCGCGGGGCGATGCAGGTAGCGCAGACCGGCTCGCTCCAGGCGTTCCAGCACCGGGGCGGCCTCATGGCAGTACAGCAACGCCATATCTCCCACCCGATGGGCGCGAGCGGGCAGGTCGTCCGCCTGGCCATCCAGCCAACGCATGGCAGCGTTGCCATTGATCTCCAGCACATGGGGGTCGATGTGCTGTGCAATCAGGGCCTGGGGGCTCTCCTGGGCCACGATCCGACCCCGATCCATGATGGCCAGACGGTCACAGAGACGTTCGGCCTCTTCCATGTAATGGGTGGTGAGGATCAGCGTCGTGCCCTGCTGCTTCAACCCCCGCAGGCACTGCCAGATATGATGACGGGCCTGGGGGTCCAATCCCGTGGTGGGTTCATCCAGTACCACCAACTCCGGATGATTGATCAGTGCCCGGGCCAGGGTGAGGCGCCGTTTCATCCCGCCGGAGAGGGCCTCGATGCCCAGGTTCTCCCGTTGCCCCAGGTTGGCAAAGGCCATGAGTTCATCCACGCGCTGGCGCCGTGCGGCGCCCTTGAGGCCGAAATAACCGGCGTATGTCGTCAAATTCTCACGCACGGTGAAATCCGGGTCGAGATTGTCGAACTGGGGCACGATGCCCAGGCGCAACCGGGCTTCGCGGGCCCTTGCAGGGATCGGCTCGCCCAGCACATGCAAAGTGCCACCATCAGGGGGCGTCAACCCCAGCATCATGCGCAGGGTGGTGGTCTTGCCTGCCCCGTTGGGCCCGAGCAACCCGAAGCATTCCCCTGGACGCACCTCCAGATCAATGTGATCCACCACCGTCTCGCCATCGTAGCGCTTGAGCAGACCACAGGCCCGGGCAATATGGGGTTCGCCCGCAGCCTGGGCAGTAAAATCGTTGGTTAGAGCGACTGTATCCATGCACTGTCCTTTGAGTTGACCGGCCATGTTACTAAGCGCCGGGCCGATGACGCCAGCAACCCGACCTTTTGCCGGGTGTTGCCCCTTGCCAAATGCACCGCCTTGAAATACTGTCTATAGATATAGAAGCGAGGATCAGTATGGAAAAGCTCACCCCCAGGCAGGCGGAAATCCTGGCATTCATCCGTGATTACATGCAGACCAGTGGCATGCCACCCACCCGGGAAGAGATCATGCGTGCCTTTGGTTTCAAGTCCCCCAACGCGGCGGAATGTCATCTGCGCACCCTGGCCCGCAAGGGGGCCATCGATATCCTGGCAGGCACCTCCCGCGGGATTCGTCTGCGCGAACCCCTGGGTTTGCCCCTGGTGGGTCGCGTGGCCGCCGGGGTGCCCATCCTGGCCGAGGCGCACATCGAAGATCATTACCGGCTGGATCCCCGCCTGTTCAATCCGCGACCGGATTACCTGCTGAGAGTCGAGGGGCTCAGCATGATCGGGGCCGGCATCATGGACGGAGACCTGCTGGCCGTCCATCGCACCCCCGAGGTCCGCAACGGTCAGATCGCTGTCTTTCGCCTGGAGAACGACGTCACCGTGAAACGTTTCCAACAGGAGGGGCATACGGCCCGCCTGTTGCCGGAAAACCCGGATTTCGAACCCATTGTCGTGGATTTGCGTGACGAGGAACTGTGCGTCGAGGGCGTCAGCGTCGGCATCATCCGCAACCGGGATGCCTGACCCGCAGCCCTACAACCACTCCAGGAGCGCATCCAGAACCGCATCAGGACACTCCTCCTGGGGCACGTGGCCACATTCGGGAATCGTCGCCACGGTGGCATTGGGCAGTCCCGCCGCGGCCCGCCGCGAATCCGCGGGAGAGACCACGCGATCTTCCTCGCTGATGATCACCAGGCTGCGTTGGGTCAGATCCCCCAGATGGGTGCTCACATCCACCGGGCTGGCCATGGCACGCACGAACAACTCACCCCAGGCCAGATCCCAGTTTTCCACCCGGGTGTGAATCGTGGTCAGCGCGCGCCGCTCATCGCTGATGCGCTCCGGATCGTGATAGGACAGGTCCAGCAGTGCCCCCCGAGCACCCATTTGTCTCGCCAGCAACAGGTTCAGACGCTGGATCTGGGGCAGTTGGGTCACCGTCTCCGGGAAGGTGGGCCGATCCACGTACACCCAAGGATTGATCAATACCAGGCCCTTGACCCGCTCCGGGGCCTGCAAGGCAGCCTCCATGGCCAGGGTGGCCCCGGACGAATTGCCCACCAGAATGGCCTGATCAATCCCCTGAGCATCCAGGAAGGTCAGCAGATGCATCAGCGCCGCCTCCTTGGTAAAGGGATTGGGCCCCGACCAATCCTCGCGAGTGGGCTTGGCACTCAGCCCATAGGGTACCTGATCATGGGCCACCACCCGCCCCTGTTCCGCCAGGCCCGGCAGGAGTTCATTCCAGGTATAGGCATTGAAGGTGAAGCCGTGGAGCAGTACAAAGGTGGGCGCATCCACCCCGCCACCACCGTCGGACTCCAGATAGTGCAATGTCAATCCATCTGTCCCCGCAAAGGGGATGGTGACAAACCGACTCTCCTCGGTGGCTACCGCTTCCACCGATTCCAATCCTTTCAGCGGCTGGTTGGAGATCAGAAAGGGCCCCAGCAGCAGGGCCAGAAGCCCCAGCGTCAACAGGCTGCCAAGGATGATCAAGAGCCATCTAAGCATGAGAATCCTTACAAGGTTTGTTTTACAATCGCCCGTTTTTCACGCGCTTGATCGGCATGAAAACACGCCTTCTTAGTCTCGGGCACCATTTACTTTACCGTCTGGCCCGGCCACCGGCCAGTGGGCGAGATGATCGAACCGGCAGGATGCCACTGGGCTCGCCCGGTTGGCCGATCCGGTTGGCGGATTCCGGGCCTCGCCTTATAGTGACCAAGCCATGAAAAACCCAACCCAGACCCAACCTGTTGCGGCGCCCCAGTCCCTTTTCACGCAACGTCTCATTGCCGAGGCAGTGCGCATTCACGAGGATCGTGAAGGCCGGGTCATCGAGGACTCCACGGCCTGGAAGGCGGGTCGCGAGACCGCCGGTGACCTGGAGGCGCGGGTGCTGGCCCGAGCTGCCGCCACCCGCCTGGGGGGGCAGGTGAAGGATGCCCTGCAGGGGGTGCGTCGCCTGGGCACCTGGATGGGGATACTCGCGCTGCTGCTGGCGGGCCTGGTGGGCATGGGCGCCGCCAGCGCCTCCCTGGGCGCACCGCTGATGGACGATGGCTCCCGGGTCAACATCTTCTGGACCCTGGGCAGCCTGCTGGGCGTACAAACACTGATGCTGCTGCTGTGGCTGCTGATCATGCTGTTGCTGCCCCGGGCTGGCGGCGGCCTGCTGGGGCACGGGGTGCTGGGGGTGGGTGGCGGCCTGGCTCGCTGGCTGTCCCGTGCCCAGGCACACGAACTGGCCGTGCGCGCGCTGATCAACCTGCTCGGTCGGGGTGGGCTGGCCCGGTGGTCCGCAGGCTCCGTCACTCACCTGCTCTGGGCCGCTTTCGGGGCCGGGGCGCTGCTCATGTGCATCTGGAGTCTGAGCGTGCGCCAATATGATTTTGCCTGGGGAACCACCCTGCTCAGCGAGACCCATTTCATCACCCTGATCCATACCCTGGGCGCCCTGCCCTCCTGGCTGGGTATCCCGGTACCCGACGAGGCACTGATCCACGCCAGCCGTCTCGGTGTGAGCGAGGGGGCCGACGGTCGCATCGCCTGGTCCGGCTTTCTGCTGGGCAGCCTGCTGTTCTACGGCCTGTTACCCCGTTTGTTGCTGGGTCTGTTGTGTCTGGGTCTGGCGCGCCGTTCAGCGGCTCGTTCCCGTGCGGATCTCACGGCTCCAGGGTACGCGCGCCTGGCCCCGCGCTTGCAGCCCGATCACCATCGCCTCGGCGTGATCGATCCCCCCCCGGCCTCACTCGCCCCGCAACCCGCCAGCCAGGCACGTCGCAATACCCCGGATGCCACCGTCCCCATGGCCCTGATCGGCTTTGAGCTGGAGCACGCCCGGAACCATTGGATCCAGAAAACCCATCACGCCCGCTGCACCCCTCTGGGTCAGGTGGACGACCGCCAGACCCGGCGCGATATCCTGGCAGCACTTGCCGCGCAGAACCCCGCCCCCTCCGTGGTCGTGGTGGTCTGCTCCCTGGCTCGCACCCCCGATCGCAGTGCCGAGGGCTTCTTGGCGGACCTGCGTTCCCGTACCACGGCCCCGGTGTGGCTGTTGCTGGATGAGGCCAGTGTCGCCCGAGGGCGAGAGATCGATCTGGATGCCCGTTATCGCGCCTGGCAGGATCTGTCGGAACGGGCCTGCTTGGACCGTCTGTTGCCCGATGACCCGGCTCGGGCCGATCACCAGGATGCCCAAGTCCTGCTCGATGCCTTCGACCATCCCGAGGATCACGCATCATGAGCTCGCTTTTGCAGGTGGCCGTGGTCGGCCACACCAACACCGGCAAGACCTCCCTGCTGCGCACCTTGTCCCGCGACACGGATTTTGGCGAGGTATGCGACGCGCCGGCCACCACCCGACATGTGGAAGGCACCGAACTGCTGGTGGACGGCGAACCCATCATGGCCCTGTACGATACCCCGGGCCTTGAAGATGCTTCCGGCATCCTCGATTGGCTGGAGGCTGGTCAACAGGACCGTCACGCCGGCGCTGAGGCGCTGGAGCGGTTTCTGCAGTCCCCCGAAGCCAATGGGCGATTTGAGCAGGAGGCCAAGGTCCTGCGGCAGCTGCGCAGCAGCGATGTGGGTCTTTACGTGATCGACGCCCGCGAACCCGTGCTGGGCAAATATCGGGATGAACTGACCGTTCTGGGCCTGTGCGCGAGGCCGCTGATCCCCGTACTGAACTTCGTGGCCTCCCAGGACAACCGCGAGCCCGACTGGCGGGATACCCTGGCAAAACTGGGCCTGCATGCCGTGATCACCTTTGACTCGGTGGTCTATGACCTGCAGGGCGAGTTGCGCCTGCACGAAAAGCTTCGCAGCCTGCTGGACCCGTACCGGGAACCCTTGAGCCGTCTCATGGAGGCCCGGGCTCGAGAGGCCCAGTGGTTGGAGCGCGCCGCGGCGGAGATCGTCGCCGACATGCTGCTGGATATCGCCAGCTGCACCCTGCTGGTCCCCCTCGACCCCAAGGCCATGGAGGCCGGCATGGAAGAATTACAACGCATTGTCCGCCAACGGGAGCAGGATTGCGTGGATGCCCTGCTCAGCCTGTACCGCTTTCGCTCCAGCGACTATGTGGCCACCCAGTTGCCGCTGGAGGATGGTCAATGGGGCCTGGATCTGTTCAATACGGAGGCCATGCGTCATTACGGTCTGCGCACCAGCGAGGGCGCGGCAGTCGGCGGGGCCATCGGATTGGCTGTCGACGTGATGGCTCTGGGCACAACCCTGGGTGCCGGCACGGCGGCGGGTGCCACAGCCGGTGCGCTCATGGGCAATGGCATCGGTCTGGGACGGCGCCTGAGCCAGCGCATGCGTGGGCAACGGGAACTCAGAGTCAATCATGCCACCCTGCGTCTGCTGGCCCTGCGTCAGCGGCAGCTTGCCCGGGCCCTGTCGCGCCGTGGTCATGGCGCCGAAAAGGCCCTGGAGCTCAACACCCCCACCGACAACGCCTGGCGCCGGGGCAAGCTGCCACCCCCCGTGCGCAAGGCGCGGATCCATCCCGGTTGGTCGCGACTGAATGAGCAGGCTGATGATGTCGAGTCCAAGTCACGCGGTCAGGCATTGGCGGCGTTGACGGAGCAGTTGCTGGATGATGCCCCTCCCCTCCCCCCAACCCCTCTCCCCTGAGGGGAGAGGGGCGCTCCATTCAAACCTGATAACCCGATACCCGATTCTGCAGATCGGCGGCCAGCCGAGCCAGTTGTTCGCTGGCGGCGGCAATTTCCTGGGCGCCGTTGGAGGTCTGGTCCACCGAGTGACTGATGGTGCTGATGTTGCGGTTGATCTCCTCGGCCACAGCGGACTGTTCCTCCGCCGCGCTGGCGATCTGGGCATTCATGTCATTGATGCTGACAATGGAGTTGTTGATGGAGTCCAGTGACTCACCGGCCTTGGCGGCCTTGGACACGCTGTCCTTGGCCTTGGTGCGCCCCTGCTCCATCACGCGCACGGCGCCGCTGGCACCGCTTTGCAACCGCTCGATCATCTCCTGGATCTCGGTGGTGGAACTTTGAGTGCGGCTGGCAAGCGTGCGCACTTCGTCGGCCACCACGGCAAAGCCACGGCCCTGCTCGCCCGCACGGGCTGCCTCAATGGCGGCATTCAGGGCCAGCAGATTCGTCTGCTCGGCAATGCCGCGAATCACATCCAGCACCTTGCCAATCTCGTCGCTGTCGGCAGACAGGCGCGTAATCACCTCAGAAGCGTTCTCCACCTCCTGGGCCAGTTCCTCGATGGAGCTGATGGTCTCCTTCACCACCTGACTCCCCGTGGAGGTCTCATGCTGGGTATCCTGAGCCGACTGGGCTGCATGGGAGGCATTGCGAGCCACTTCCTGCACCGTGGCCGTCATCTCGTTCATGGCCGTGGCCACCTGATCGGTCTCCGAGTGCTGCCGCTTCACCTGCTCACGGGTTTCTTCCGAGGTGGTGGACAGTTGTTCCGCTGCCGAGGAGAGCTGCGCGGTGGCCGAGCCCACCTGGCGCACCAGTTCGTGCACCCGGTCAGCAAAGCGATTGAAACCCGTCGCCAGATCCCCCACCTCGTTTCGGCCCTTCACTATGAGTCGCTGCGTTAGATCCCCACCACCATCGGCGATGTCGCGCAGGGTATGGGCTGCTTCACGGATGGGTCCGACGATCATGCGGGCGAAGAACACTGCACCCACAATACCCACCACAACGATCACCACCAGGGCAACCAGCATGCCGCCAACCAGTTCAGTGACGCCGCGAGCCACAATGGCATCGGCCTGTTCCTTGGGGATGCCAAGGCCCATGATGCCGATCACCTGGTTGCGTTCGTTGAACAGGGGTTCATACGAGGTGAGATGTGGCACCCCCACCACCTCGGAAACCCCGGTGTAGCGTTCACCCTGAATTGCCGCCGCATAGGCGGGCGTATCCCGCCCCAGGGGCGTGCCCACCGCACGCCGTCCGTCCGAACGCGTCACACTGGTGATCACCCGGGGGAACTGGTTGCCGTCGCGACCAAAAATGGTGAAGGCAATACCGAGATCCCGACCGATGGCATCCGCCATCTCGTGGCGTCCTTCCAGCGGCTCGCCGTCCGCGTCCACCAGGCGCCCATCGGAAACCGCGACGCTACCGTAATACTGGGCAAGGTACACCCGGGCGGCGCGCAGATCCCCTTCTGTTTTCACCAGCAGGCTATGATCCACCAACTGACGAGAGGTGTTGGACATGCTTTGATAGGAGACCAGCAGGAAAATCAGCCCCACCCCTGTCAGACCCACCACCGCGAACAGGATGAGCCTTGCCTGGATTGTAATATTATTCAGCATTTTGAATTCTCTTGTTGAAGCGCTGGGCCACCCGGAAACGGCGAACAGCAATTATCCAGGTTATCGGCCGCCAGAGGGCATTCCTTGAGCACTCTTCTGTCATTCCCCCGTGCGACGGCGCAGCAGACTCATCATGGCACTGGCCTTGTGCAGGGTCTCCTGGTACTCATCCTCACCTTGGGAGCCCGAGGTGATGCCGCCGCCCGCCCAGAAGCGCACCTGCCCATGGCTGTTCACCAGAGTGCGGATGGCGATGCTGGTGTCCATGTCACCCTCGAAGCCCACATAGCCGATGGCTCCGCAGTACACCCCGCGCCGATGCGGCTCCAGCGTCTCGATGATCTCCATGGCCCGAAGCTTGGGGGCCCCGGTGATGGAGCCACCGGGAAAACACCCTCGCAGCAGATCCAATGCATCCCGTCCCGCCGCCAACTGCCCACTGACTGCGCTCACCAGATGATGCACGGTGGCATAGCTCTCCACGCTGAACAGCTCCGGCACCTTCACGCTGCCAGTGGTGCAGGCCTTGCCCAGATCATTGCGCAACAGGTCCACGATCATCACGTTTTCGGCCCGGTCCTTGGGGCTTGCGGCCAACTGTTCCCGCTGCACCTGATCGGCGGAGCGGGTGGTACCCCGGGGCCGGGTTCCCTTGATGGGCCGGGTGCTCACCTGACCGGCCCGCACCTCCAGAAAACGCTCCGGTGAGTTGCTCAGGATGTTGGCTTCGGGCAACTTGAGAAAGGCCCCAAAGGGTGCCGGGCTGATATGCCTCAGGCGCTGGTAACTGCCCCAGGCATTCCCCTGAGCCGAGGCACTGAAGCGTTGCGCCAGATTCACCTGGTAGCAGTCCCCCTCACGAATGAAGTGCTGCACCCGGGCGAAGCGCGCCTGATAATCCTCCCGGGACATATTGGACTGTATACCGTCACTCAAACGGAAACCCGATCGTACCCGCCCCCGGCCCGCCTTTGACAACATGCGCAGAAGGTCCGGCCAGATCCGGGCTGTGTGGGGATCCAGGCCACGCCCGACCAGCCAGGCGAGTTGTTCCTGATGATCCACGACCACCGCCCAGTCATGAAGACCCACGGCCATCTCCGGCAGGTTCTCACCGTCGTGGGCTATCGATGGCAGACGCTCAAATCGACGCGCCAGGTCGTAGGCAAAATACCCCAGGGCACCCCCCGCAAAGGGCAACCCCTCCACCGGCGGCAACCGTGGCCCAAGGCGCCGCGCGAGCAGTTGCAGCGGGTCGGCAGTGCTTTCCCATAGGCCATCGCGTGCCCCGATTCGCGTCACCCCACCCCGGGTCACCACCGTCACGAAGGGATCGGCAGCCAGGATGTCGAAGCGGCTGCGCCCACCGATCGTGCCACCGCTGTCCAGGAACACGGACCAGGGCCGGTGCGCCAGCACCTGAAACAGCCGGGCGCCATCCCCCGGATAAGGTAGGCGCTCGAGCCGGAAACCGGTGGAACGGGTAGGCATGATGGCGTGAGGATCCTCGGAGATCACGTCGGATGGACGAACAGTGGGTGACAAGCGGATTCTACTATGATGACGGCCACCCAGAGTGCGGTCCCGGATGGCGTCTTTCGGGTGGGACTGAGTATACTGCGCCCGCGCCACATGATCGCCGCCCACCTGGCCCGTGCGTGAAACCCGTGCGGTCCGTTGGTGTCTATCCGCTGGGCGGACCACCGCCCGCACCCTGTCGGTAGATGATCTGTCAACGGATGGCAGCGCCGCGCGTTTATCCCATGCCAGGCCTTTTTTGTCACTGCCAACCGGCGTGATCGCCCTGGCCTGAATCAGCCACCGTTCAAGCCCACACGATACTGCCCTCCCGGCCATGGACAAGACCCGATGAAACGACTCCCGATCCTGATCCCCCCGGTACTGATCCTTCTGGCGGTGCTCGTCTGGTGGGGAACCGGGTCCGATTCCATCACCGGCCCGGGCCCCGGGAACGGTCAGGGGGCCGTGGCAGTGACCGTGGAGAGGGTTTCCCAGGCGGATCTCACCGATCGCTCGGTCTTCACGGGCTCCCTGGTGGCAGCCCACCGTGTGGAGATCGCCACCCGCGTGGCGGGGCGCCTGGACCATCTGCACGTGGACATCGGGGATCAGGTGGCCCAGGGTCAATTGCTGGCCGAACTGGACGATGATGCGTTCCAGCAGGAAGTGGAACAGGCGCGGGCCGAACTCGCGGTTTCCAACGCCAGCCTCCTCGAGGCTCAAGCGGCACTCACCTCCGCCCGGCGGGCCCTGGACAGGACCCGCGAGTTGCGCGCGCAACGCGTGGCCTCCCAGTCCGAACTGGAGTCGGCGGAAACCGATGTGGAGGCTCGCCAGGCGGGCGTCACCCTGGCACGCTCCCAGATCGCCCAGCGCCAGGCGGCCCTGCGTAACGCGCAGATACGCCTGGACTACACGCGCATCCAGGCCGAACTGGACCCTGGTGAGGGCCAGTGGCTGGTGGCCGATCGCATGGTGGATCAAGGCAGCATCCTGCAGGCCAACACCCCCATCCTGGCCCTGGTGAATCTTCAACCCCTGCGTGCCCGGGTATTCGTCACCGAGCGGGATTACGCCCATCTGGAACCCGGTCAACAGGCCCATCTGAGCACCGTGGCGCATCCGGGTGAGCAGTTTGAGGGACGCGTGATCCGCGTGGCCCCGGAATTTCGCGAGGCCTCCCGTCAGGCCCGCGTGGAGATTCAGGTACCCAATCCTGACCAGCGTCTGCGTCCGGGTATGTTCGTGGAGGCCCGTGTCAGCACCCGCTCCGTTGAGGCTGCCACGGTGGTGCCCTTTGATGCGATTCTCGAGCGCGATGGCCAGTCGGGTGTCTTTCGGGTGGAAGAAGGGGACAACGGTCCCATCGCACGATTCGTGGCCGTGACCCCGGGCATCGAGGACGATGGCCAGGTGGAAATCCTGCAGCCCGAGATCGATGGCCGGGTGGTCACCCTGGGCCAGCATCTGCTCAGCGACGGGGTTCCACTGCGAATCGCCGACGATGAACAAGTGCGGGACGCAGGTGCCCGCCGATGAATCCCGCCCGTTTCACCGTCCCCCGACCCATCTTCACCTCCATGGTGACGGCCATTGTCGTCACGCTGGGCCTGATGTCCCTGTTCCGCCTGCCCATCGATCTCCTGCCGGACATCACCTTCCCCACCATTTCGGTGATGACCAGCTATAACAACGCCGGTCCCGAGGAGATGGAGCAGCTCATCACCCGCCCCGTGGAAGAGGCCGTTTCGGCCGTGCCCGGCGTGGAGGAGGTGACCTCCACCTCATCCGAGGGCTCCAGCACGGTGCGCATTGCCTTCGGCTGGGGCACCAATCTGGATGAGGCCACCAACGAGGTGCGCGACCGCCTGGACCGCATCGTCAACAGCCTGCCGGAAGATGCTGACCGGCCCCGTGTACGGCGCTTCGACAGCTCGGATGTGCCCATCATGCTCATCGGTGTGGCAGCCGAACTGGATCCCATCGAGCTGCGCCAGCTCATCGATGATCGCATCCGCCCCCGGCTGGAGCGCGTGCCCGGCGTCGCGGCCGTGGATGTCTGGGGCGGCCTGGAACGCGAGATCCGCGTGGAGGTGGATCCGGATCGCCTGCAATCCCTGAGCCTGGGTCTGGAGGACATCCGCCAGGCCCTGCGCGATGCCAACATCACCGTGCCTGCCGGGGAGATTGTTCGGGGCCGCATGGACCTGCGCCTGCAGACACCGGGGGAGTTCGAGAACCTGGATCAGATCCTGGGCACCGTGGTGGCCACCCGCGATGATGCCCCCATTTACCTCCACCAGGTGGCCCAGGTGCGAGATACCCACCAGCGCATCACCCGCCTGATCCGTATTAACGACGTACCGGGGGTCCGTCTGGCCATCCAGAAACAGGCCGATGCCAACTCGGTTCAGGTGGCCGAGGTGGTGCGGGATGAGATCGACCGGCTCAATCGTGAGTTTCCACAGATCCATGTGGCCGCAGCCATCGACAGCTCCCGCTTCATCGAGCGCTCCATCGCTAACGTGGGTCGCTCCATCCTCTACGGCGGCAGCCTGGCGGTACTGGTGCTGCTGTTCTTCCTGCGGCATTTGCGCTTCACTCTGGTGGCGGCCACGGCCATCCCGGTCTCGGTGATTGCCACCTTCGGCCTGATCCACTTCGGTGGCTTCACGCTCAACCTGATGACCTTGGGTGGACTGGCCCTGGGGGTGGGCCTGATGGTGGACAATGCCATTGTGGTGATTGAGAACATTGCCCGACGCCGCACCGAGGACGGGCTGCCGGCCGCCGCGGCAGCCACTGAAGGCACCTCGGACGTGGCCGCGGCCGTCACTGCCAGCACCCTCACGACGCTGGCCATCTTCCTGCCCATGTTCTTCGCACAGGAAATGGCCGGCGTGCTGTTCAAGCAGCTGGCTTATGTGGTGGCCTTTGCCCTGTTCTGCTCTTTGCTGGTTGCCCTCACCCTGGTGCCCATGCTCATGGGCCGCAAGGGCACTGTCAGCGAACGCCCAGGCAATGGGCTCACGCAGCGGGCCAGTCGCGGTGCCGGCAGTATTGTGCAGGGAATCGAAAGCACCTACCTGCGCCTGCTTGATGCGGCCCTGGGTCATCGCTGGACGGTGATCATCCTGGCCATGGGCCTGTTCATCCTGGCCCTGGCCCTGGTGCCACGTCTGGGTACTGAATTCATGCCGGCCACTGATGAGGGCGAGTTGCGGGTGAACATCGAGATGGAGCCGGGCACACGCCTGGATATCCTGGATCAGGTGGTGCGCCGCATCGAGGAGACCCTGGTGGCACAGGTGCCCGAAGTGAACAATCTGGTGACCAGCGTGGGCGGTTCCAGCTTCCGTTCCACCTCGCCGTCCACGGCCAGCCTGCGCATCTCCCTGGTGTCCCAGTCCGAACGCAACCGGAGCACGGACGAGATCGCCATGGAATTGCGCCGCCACCTGGATGACATCCCCGGCGCCACCATCCGCGTGCGCCCCAGCCGCGGCATGATGATGCGGGGCATGGGCCGGGGTGGGGACGAGGATATCCTGAGCCTGGAAGTCAGAGGTTTTGAACTGGAGACCATCGACCAGGTAGCGGATGAACTGGAGCGCCGTCTGGAAGGCATCGAGGGCATCACGGATGTGCGCCTGGCACGCGAGGATGGCCGCGAGCAGCAACTGGTTCGCATCAACCGCGCCCGCGCTGCTGACCTGGGGGTGAGTGTCTCCCAGGTCGCCCGCACCCTGGAGACCGCCCTGAGTGGCGGCAGTGCTGGACAATACCGGGATCGAGGCACGGAGACCCGTATCTGGGTGCAAATGCAGGATGCGCACCAGATGTCCATCGACGAAGTGCTGAACATCACCGTACCCAGCCGTACCGGCGACCCGGTGAGCCTGCGCCACTTGGTGGAACTGGAGTCGGGGATTGCTCCACTACAGATCGAACGCAAGGAACAACAACGCGTCAACACGGTGAACGCCAACATTGCCGGCCGGGATCTGGGTTCCATTGTCGCCGATGTGCGCACCGAACTGGAGAATCTGCCCCTGCCTCGCAATGTGGACATCACCTTCGGCGGAGACGTGGAAGAACAGCAGCGGGCCTTCAAGGAACTGGGGCTGGCACTACTCATGGCCGTGGCGCTGGTGTACATGGTCATGGCCAGTCTGTATGAATCCCTGCGCGACCCGCTTATCGTGATGTTCTCGGTTCCCCTGGCGCTGATCGGCGTGGTTGCCATGCTGCTGATCACGGGCACGACCCTGAACGCCCAGTCGCTGATCGGCATCATCATGTTGACGGGCATCTCGGTGAACAACGCCATCCTGCTGGTGGACCAGAGTGCTCGCCTGCATCGCAGCGAGGGCATGATCCCTCGATCTGCCGTGCGGGAGGCCGCCCGTCGCCGCCTGCGGCCTATCCTGATGACCTCCCTGACCACCATCCTGGCCCTGATCCCCCTGGCCATCGGCATCGGTGAGGGTGGCGAGACCCAGGCACCCATGGCTCGAGCGGTCATCGGTGGACTGTTCAGCTCCACGCTGATCACGCTGCTATTGATGCCGGTACTGTATACGCTGTTTCATCGAGAAGAAGCGGGCTCACCCGCGCCCAACCCGATCAGGTCGACATGATGTTCCCATGCTCACCCCCACGCCGCGGCCTCAGTGCCCTGGCCATCGCTGGTCTGATGCTATTGCCCACCGCCCAGGTTCCGGCGGATGACCTCCCCACCCCGTCCTGGCTGGAGGAACGTCTGGATGCCTGGGGCCCGGCACCGGAGGCATTACCCGAAGGCGCCCCCGAACTGAGCGCCCCGCAGGCGTGGGCCCCCACCTCCGGGCAGGCCGCACCCGACGCGCTGGCGCTATCGGTGGAGAATGCCGTTTTCATGGCCCTGCAAAACAATCGCTCCCTCACCATGGAGCAACTGCAACCGTTGATCACCGGCACCTTCGAGGCCGTGGAGCGGGCGGTGTTTGATCCGGTGCTGTTCGGCGAGGCCAGCCTCTCCGAGGATGAAAGGGATCGCATCGAGGCCGGCGTGCGCCAAAGCCTGCCCACCGGCACCGACATCGAGCTGTCCCTGCGCAGTGTGCGCAGCGAATCGACGCGCACCGATGAACAATTCACCTCCCGTGCCGGCCTCACCCTCACCCAGGCCCTGCTGCGTGGCGCCCGCATCGACTCCAACCTGGCCAGCCTGCGTCAGGCCCGGGTGGATACCCGAAGCTCACTCTATGAATTTCGGGGCTTCACTGAATCCCTGGTGGCCGATGTGGAAAAAGCCTACTGGGACTATGTGCTGGCAAGTCGCCAGACACAGATCTTCGAGGAATCCCTGGCGGTGGCCCGTCAGCAGCTTGAAGAGACCCGTCAGCGCATCCGTGTCGGCGACCGGCCCGAGAGTGAGGAAATCTCTGCCCGCGCTGAGGAAGCCCTGCGTCGTCAGGGCTTGATCGACGCCCGTTCACAACGGGCCCAGGCCCGCATCCAGTTGCTGCAACTCATCAATCCGCCGGCCGCCCACTGGGGCACCCAGGTCACCCCCCTGGACAAGCCGGACCCACAGGTACCTACCCTGGAACCGGTGTCCGCCCATATGGAACTGGCCCGGGAACTGCGTCCGGCGCTGAATGAGGCCCGGTTGCGGGTACAACGGGGAGAGCTGGAGGTGATTCGTACCCGTCAGGGCCTGCTGCCGCGGCTGGACTTGTTCGTCACGCTGGGGCAAAGCGGCTATGCCTCCGCCTTCGGCGACGCCTGGCGGGAGGTGGATGGCCCCGGCTATGACTACAGTGTGGATCTGCAACTGGAATATCCCATCGGCAACCGCGCCGCCCGCGCCGACGTTCAGCGCGCCGGTCTAAGCCGTCAGCAGGCGCTGGAGGCCCTGGGCAACCTGCAGCAACTCACCGCCCTGGACGTACAGAACGCCTGGTTTGACGCCAATCGCACCCGTGAACAGATCCAGGCCACGCAACTTACCCGGGAACTTCAGGAGGAGGTTCTCCGGGGAGAGCAGGCCCGTTTCCGCGTGGGCACCGGCACCGCCCTGGCCCTGTCCCAGGCCCAGCGGGATCTGCTGGAGAGCCAGCTGGAGGAAGCCGAGGCCATCATCCGTCACCGTCAGGCCCTCACCGAACTCTATCGCCAGAGTGGTACGCTGCTGCTGCGCCGTGGGATCGAGGCCCCGGGGGACGAGGCGGTGGAGTTAAGCTTCTGAGACCTTTGACTTGCGGTATGCCATCCACACCTTTGCGCCATGACGACACTGCAGATCCTCATTCCCACCTTTGCCCTGATCGTTGCGGGGTTTCTGCTCAGGCGGCACGCCGGTTTCAACCCCGGTTTCTGGTCCGACCTGGAATGGCTGATCTACTACATCCTCTTCCCGGCGCTGCTGTTTGGCTCCCTGGCCCGGCACCCGCTGGAGATCCAGAGCGCTGCCGGCATGATCTACACCGGGTTCATTTTCATGCTGGCCGGCATGGCACTGGGCTATCTGGGACAGCGCTGGATGCGCCTTGGCCAGCGGGAATTTGCCTCGGCATTCCAGTGCGCCTTTCGCTTCAATTCCTATATCGGCTTTGCCATTCTCGGCGGCCTTTACGGCGCTGAGGGGGTGGCGGTATTCGCCATCCTGACCGGCTTCATGGTGCCCCTGGCCAATGTGGGCGCCGTGTGGGCCCTGGCGCGGCACGGCAATCACGGCCTGCTGCGGGAACTGGCCCGCAATCCTCTGGTGCTTTCCACGTTTGCAGGGCTGGCCTGGTCCCTCAGCGGCTGGCCCCTTCCCACGATGATCGACACCACCCTGGGCTTTCTGGGCGAGGCCGCCCTGCCCCTGGGGCTCATTGCCGTGGGGGCTGGCCTACAACTGGCCGGCGTGGGCCGCCATGCCCCGGCCATCGCGTACCTGACCCTGGTCAAGCTGATCGCCGTGCCTGCCATCTCCGTGGGCGCCGCCATGTTATTCGGCATCAGCGGTGTCTATCTGGCCGCTGCCCTGGTGCTGGCCGCCCTGCCCACCGCCTCCTCGGCCTATATCCTGGCCGTGCGCATGGGCGGCGATGGTCAGATCGTGGCCGCCCTGATCGCCACCCACACCCTGGCAGCGGCCATCACCCTGCCCTTGTGGCTCTTCTTGATTCAATAAAAGACGCCCTCACCCCAACCCCTCTCCCGCCAGCGGGAGAGGGGCTCAAAAAAAGGCACCCGTATCCTCCTGTCCAAGAGGGACTCAACAGCAGATACTCTCTCTCCAATCAAACTTGAGGTTACTCAAATCAAGTCGGTCGGGTTACACTCCGATATAACCTTATGACTCCAATCGCCCCCACAGCCCCCGACCCAACCTCCGTTACCGGCGTCGTCCTGGCCGGTGGCCGGGGTGTGCGCATGGGGGGGCGGGACAAGGGGCTCGTCGATCTCGCCGGACAACCCATGGTGCGCTGGGTCATGGAGAGGCTCTCGCGTCAGGTGGACACGCTCATCATCAGCGCCAATCGCCATGCAGATGCCTACGCAAGCTTCGGTGCCCCCGTCGTGTCCGACACACAACCCGACTTTGCCGGCCCCCTGGCGGGAATCGCCGCGGCGCTGAGCGCCAGTACCACGCCCTGGGTACTCACCGTCCCCTGCGATTGCCCGCAACTCCCGGGCGACCTGCTGCAGCGACTCGCCCAGGCCCGCCAGACTCAGGGAGGACGGCTGGCCATCGCCCAGGTCGAACAGCGCCCGCAGCCCGTCTTTGCCCTGGTGCACCAGTCGCTACTGCCGGACCTTGAGGCCTTTCTCAATGCGGGTGAACGCAAGGCGTGGATCTGGTGCCAGCGCCACAGGCCCTCGCTGGCAGACTTTTCTGACTGCCCGGAGGCCTTCGCCAACATCAACACCCCCCGGGAGCATCGTTTCCTGGCTGCCACGCTCCAAGCCAGCCCCTCGCCCGAAATGCCCAGCCCACTGGAGGACCGCGCCTCATGAGTCCGACACCCTCGCCGCCCCTCGTTGATCGGTTCGGACGCCGCGTGAGCTATCTGCGGATCTCCATCACGGATCGCTGCGATTTTCGCTGCGTCTACTGCATGAGCGAAGACATGCAGTTCCTGCCCCGCAGCCAGGTGCTCACCCTGGAGGAGATCCAGCAGATCGCCCGGGCCTTCGTGGCGCTGGGGGTGGACAAGATCCGCATCACCGGTGGCGAACCCCTGGTACGGCGGGGTGTCACCGGGCTGTTCCGGGGGCTGGGCACCCTCCCCGGCCTTGAAGAACTCACCCTCACCACCAACGGCTCGCAGCTCGCCCGACACGCCCCGGCCCTGCGGGCCGCGGGGGTTCGACGCATCAACATCAGCCTGGACAGCCTGCGACCGGAACGGTTTCGGCACATCACCCGGCAGGGGGAATTGCAAAGGGTGCTGGATGGTATCGATGCAGCCCTGGCTGCCGGTATGGAGCGGGTGAAGATCAACAGCGTCATCCTCAAGGGCCGTAACGCGGATGAGATCATTGATCTGGTGGAGTTCTGCCGCGCCCGGGACATGGACATCAGCTTTATCGAGGAGATGCCCTTGGGAGTGAACGCAGATCACGACCGGGCCGAGGTATTCTATTCCAGCGATCAGGTCAGGGCCGATATCCAGGCCCGCTACCGCCTGATCCCCACCACCGAATCTACCGGTGGCCCATCCCGCTATTTTCGCCTGGACGACGGCCCTACACGGATCGGGTTCATCTCTCCCCATAGTCACAATTTCTGCGTGGACTGCAACCGGGTGCGTCTGACCGCCGAGGGCCGCCTGTTACTTTGCCTGGGCCAGGAGCACTCGGTGGACCTGCGCCAGGTGGTTCGGGAATACCCAGGGGATTCACGGGCACTTACCCGGGCCATTGTGGAGGCCATGCAGATCAAGCCACAAGGGCATACCTTCGACCTCAGCGCAAAGCCGGTGATCCTGCGGCACATGAGCGTGACCGGTGGATGATCGGTCACTGCCTTAAACCCACAACAACCGCGACCCAATCATGACCCAGACCAACGCGCCTGTTTCCACCCACTGCCACGATGATCACGATCCGGATTCCATGACGCTGGCGCAGGCCCGGCAACGGATGCTCGAGTCCGTCGCCCCGGTCACCGGTCACGAACGCCTCGCCATGCGGGAGGCGCTGCATCGAGTGCTCGCGGAACCGGTTCAAGCCCCGATTGCCGTACCCGGTCACGACAACGCTGCCATGGATGGCTATGCCGTTCGCGGCCCCGATCTCCCCGGGGAGGGCTCAGTAAGGCTGGAAGTGGTGGGCACTGCCTGGGCCGGCAACCCCTTCAGCGGTCCAGTGGGGCCGGGGGAATGCGTACGCATCATGACCGGGGCCGTGGTGCCAAAGGACTGTGACACCGTGGTCATGCAGGAGAAGGTCCGCCGCGAAAGCGATCAAATCATCCTCTCCGCTGGCCCCCGCACTGGCGAGAATGTGCGCCATGCCGGCGAAGATGTGCAGCAGGGGCAGACGGTGCTTGAGGCGGGGGCCGCCATCACGCCTGCACGCCTGGGCCTGCTGGCCTCTTTGGGACCGGTGGAGGTCACGGTTCGCCGGCGCCCGAGGGTGACCTTTTTCTCTACGGGGGATGAACTCACCCCCCTGGGCCAACCCCTGCCGCCCGGGGGTATTTATGACAGCAATCGCCATACCCTTTTCGGCATGCTCACTGAACTGGGCGTGGAGGTACTGGATATGGGGGTCATCCCTGACACCCGCGAGACCCTGCAGGCCGCCTTCGTCGACGCGGCAGCCTGTGCCGATATGGTGATCAGCACCGGTGGCGTCTCGGTGGGAGAAGCGGATTACATTCGCGACATTCTTGATCAGGTCGGGCGGGTTGATTTCTGGAAGGTGGCCATCAAGCCTGGGCGTCCGCTGGCCTTTGGTCGGGTGGGTGACGCCGTGTTCGTAGGCCTGCCGGGTAACCCGGTCTCGGCGGTGGTCACTTTCTATCAGCTGGTGCAGCCCACGCTGCAACGGATGATGGGGGTTCCTGAGCCGGCGCTGCCCCCCCTGTTTCCGGTCGTCTGCCAGGATACGCTGAAGAAACGCCCGGGGCGAATGGAGTTCCAACGTGGTGTGCTGGAGCAGGATGAGGAGGGTCGATTGCAGGTACGGGCAACGCTTTCTCAGAGTTCCGGCGTGCTGAGTTCCATGAGCGAGGCCAATTGCTTCATTGTGCTGGACATGGAGCAAGAGCGGGTGGAGCCGGGGGAAACGGTACAGGTGCAACCGTTCTGGGGTGTGATGCCCTGAGGCAGGTGCCTTCGTTCCCCCTCTCCCCAGGGGGGGAGAGGGGCCCCAAATCACCCGGGCTGATCATAGGCACACCACGCCTACATGGTCGGAATCACCACCTCCAGCAGACGCCGCACGTTCACCATCCCCTCGCTGACATTCTTCTCCACATCCTCCATCGAAATCTCCCCGACACCCTCACCACGACCGGCGGCCCAATTGGCCACCACGGCGCAGGTGGCATAGCCCAACCCCAGTTCACGGGCCAGGCCGGCCTCGGGCATGCCGGTCATGCCCACCAGATCACAGCCGTCCCGCTCCAGGCGGTCCACCTCGGCACGGGTTTCCAGGCGCGGGCCCTGAGTGGCAGCGTAAGTCCCCCCGTCATGGGCATCCAGGCCAATGGATTGGGCACCAGCGAGCAGGCATTGGCGCAACTCCGCGCAATAGGGCTCGGTGAAGTCCACGTGGGTCACATGGCTCAGGTCTTCCTCGAACAGGGTGTGCCCACGCGACCAGGTGTAGTCGATGATCTGGTCGGGGAAAACGATTCGGGGTGGATACATCTCGGGCGTGATGCCACCCACAGCAGCCACCGCCACCACACGGCTGATCCCGGCATTCTTCAGTGCCCAAAGGTTGGCCCGATAGTTGATGCGGTGCGGCGGGATGGTATGTCCATAACCGTGGCGCGCCAGGAACATCACCTCCCTGCCGGCCAGCACCCCGTGGGTGATGGGGCCGGAAGGCTCTCCATAAGGGGTGTGCATCACCTCGCGTCGGGTGATCTCCAGGCCGTTGAGTGAGGTTAATCCGGTGCCACCGATAATGGCAATGGTACTGTCGGTCATGTCACGCTCTTCATGGTAAAGAAAGGCCACCCAGGGGTGGCAAGGATACAGCGGAGGCAGGCGCGCTCAGCAGCCCTTGACGGCATAAACACCGTTGGCGTTACGCAGGAATTCCTTGTAGTCCATGCCGTAGCCAAAGACATAGCGGTCCTCCACCTCCACACCCACGTAGTCGGCCTCCAGGCCGGGCACGCGCCGATCGTGGCGCTTGAGGACCAGGGCAGCACTGTGGACGGCGCGGGCGCCCTGTTGGCGGCAATAGTCCAGAATGCCGGCCAGAGTGTGGCCCTCATCGAGGATATCGTCCAGGACCAGCACGACGCGGTCCTTGAGATCAATCTGGGGTTCCATGATCCAGTGCAGGGTGTTCCCCCCCTTGAGTTCACCCCGATAGCGGGTCGCATGCACATAATCCACCTGCAGCGGAAAATGCAGACGCGTGAGCAGGTGGCCGGTGAAGACCACGCCACCGGTCATCACGCACAGCAACAGGGGATTCTGCTCCGCCAGATCCCGGGTGATCGTCTCGGCCATACGATCAATTGCTGCCTCCACCTGCTGTTTCGAGATCAGACAATCGGCTTCGGCGTAAACCTGCGCCGCGTGCTCCGGAGTAACGGACATGACAACCCTTTATTTTCGTTAAAAAAAGCCTTGATTCGGGGTATTTGCCCCTCTCCCAGCAGGGAGAGGGGCCTCGGAAGAGGGCTCAGTAGGTGAATGTCACCGTATCACCATCCATGGCTTCCCCGATCACGTAGGCACCGCCCACGGTCTCTTCCACCTCGGGGATCATATCATCCCCCCAAAGATCCAGCGTGGGCGTGCACACCTTGAATTTGACGCCCGCTTCGTGGGCATCCTTGATGAAATCGTAAACAGACTTCGGACTGCCCTCCTGCACGAACAGGTTTTCGGCCACTCCCTTCTTGGCCAGTTCGCCGGCACGACCGGTCATGACGACTTCCACGTCATATTCCATGGCCGCGGCCACGGTGGCCTGGAAAAACGGCGCACCCAGTTCGGAAGGGTTCTTGGGATCGGTGTTGACCATGATAATCATTAATTTGTCGGCCATTTTCTCACTCCTTTGGTGGTTCAGCCGGCATTATAGGCAGGCTATTCCACTCCCGCCAATGCATAAGGCCGGCTTATTCCAGGATCAGACAAACCCTTGTCACACCGGCAATTCCATGTTCGAGGCGTTATCCATTGACGCCGCCAGCGTCACGGCAGTTTCCCAGTCGGGGTCGCTGCGCAGTGTCTGCCAGTCAGGTGCCCGCCGGCCGTGCATTCTTGCCAGTCTGGCCATGGCCACGGGCGCGTCGTGCCCCGCCAGGGCATCCAGTGCCTGGGCAGCGCCCTCGGGGTGGTTACATACCAGCATCATGTCGCAGCCAGCGGCCTGGGCCCTGAGTGCGCGTTCAGCGTAATCCCCGAATGTCTCGGTGGCTGCCATGCTCAGATCATCGCTGAAGATGGCTCCCTGGAAACGCAACTGTCCGCGCAATACATCCTGCAACCAGTAACGGGAAAAACCTGCCGGAAGTCCATCGACCCGGGAGTACACCACATGGGCGGGCATGAGCCCGGCAATCCCCTGCTCGATCAGGCGTTCAAAGGGGAGCATGTCGTCATTCAGGATGTCTCGCTGCCGTCGCTCGTCCACCGGCAGTTCCAGGTGGGAATCAGCGCGTACCCCACCGTGGCCCGGGAAGTGCTTGCCCACCGCCTCCATGCCTGCCGAACGCATGCCCTTCACCCAGTGGTGCGCCAGATCCGCCACCGCATGGGGCGAGCGATGAAAGGCTCGATCACCGATCACGCCACTGCACCCATGAGCCAGATCCAGCACCGGCGCAAAGCTGAAATCCACGCCCACGGCGCGCAACTCCGCCGCCATCAACCAACCCAGCAGGCGGGCCCGACGGCGTGCCTCGGCGGGATCCCGATCATAGACATGACCCAGGCGAGCCATGGGGGGCAGCTTCGTGAATCCTTCACGAAAACGCTGCACCCGACCTCCTTCGTGGTCTACGGCCACCAGCAGATGGGGTTCGCGCAGGGCGTGGATCTGCCTCACCAGTTCAGTCAGTTGCTCCATCGACTGAAAGTTACGGGTAAACAGGATCACCCCGCCTGCCATGGGATGGCACAACAGGCGTTCCTCGGCGGTGGTCGGGGTCGTCCCCTCCAGATCCAGCATGATAGGCCCCAGGGGCATGGCAGCTTACTCTTGCACTCGGGATCGAGACCCGCGATTGTAACGGATCGTGCCCCAAGGGCCACATGCAACCCAGAAGGATCGGATGCCGATGGCAGATCAAAGCACCCCACTCGCCAACCCGGTTCACGACCTGGGGCCCGCCGAGCGACGGCCGCGGGTCGCCCTGGTCAACCCCGGGGGAGAGACCAATATCAACGGCCAATTCGTCCTGGGCCGACTCAGCGCCTTTCTCAAGAGCCTGGAATCAGGTGAAGCCGCACGGGGCCGCCTGCAAGAAAGGATCCTCATTGCTCCCTGCCCCGAACCCGACCAGGCGGAGATTGTCGCCCAACAGACCCGACAGGCCTTTTATCGGGTGGAGGTCAGTCATGGAGCGGACGGTATGGATGCCCTGCCCCAGGTGTCGCTTATCGACCCCAGCGATGACGAACGTGCCTCTGCCTGCCTGTTTGGTCTGGCGGCCGTGATCGAACACCCGGGACACATGAACGGCGGCCTGCCCTGGCTGCCGGCCTGGCGCGAAGCGGGCGGTGAAAATCTCTACCTCCAGGCCGGTCGCGCCGGTGAGTTACAGCCCGCCCTGTGCGAGCGCCTGTTCCGCGCCCTGGTGACCTTTCTCACCCATACTGAGATCATTCGGGAAATCAGCCTCGCGGAAGAAGAGGACGACCTGCACTACTTTGGCGAAAAGCAGCTCTTCGAGCTGACCAGCGACGCTCGCGGCCTGTTCGTCTTCCGTCAGGATCCGGGGCATTGGCTGCATGGAGGAGATCTCATCGGCTATCTCTATGACCGGGACAACGGCGCCCTCATCAAGGAACTCAAGACACCGGTGAGTGGCCTGCTGACTTCCATTCGCCGCAATCCACTGGTGGAGGCCGGCTCACCGGTGGCCACGGTCAGCCGCCTGGAGCGTGATGGCTGACCCGCCCCTGACCATGACGCTGCACAGCAATGATGCACTGCAGAATCCTTATTTTGTGAACGGCTCGCAGGACTGGCGATCCCATGGTATGGATACTCCACCTGACCTGATACACTCGAATCGCCTGGATTTTTTTCAGAATTCAGCTTGGTGGAATCATGGCCACCGCGCCTCGGGGCATCCCGGACCGGAGCCATGCACGCCCCGAAAAATAACCCTTTGTAATGGAGGTTACGATGCGTAAAGGTATGATCCGATTTGCCGTAGTTCCCGCTGCCGCTCTGGCCCTGGTGCTGGGCACCGGCTGTGCTACCACCGATAACATGGAACAACAACGCCAGATGATCGACAGCGCCAGTGTGACGGCTGACAATGCTCTGCGTACTGCCGAGCAGGCACAGTCCACTGCTCAAGGTGCAAACCGCACTGCCAACGAAGCCAACCAAAAGGCCGATCGCGCCCTGGAAGAGAATGCTCGCCTGCGCGAGATGATGCAGCGCATGGAGCGCACCATGGGGCGCGGTAAGTAAGCAGACTCCACGCGCGTCATGATTGGCTGACGCGCAAAAAGAACCGGGCCCGCCACTCAAATGGCGGGCCCGGCACTGCCAATATCCGGATGTGCAGGCGTTGCGTGCGCCATCGGTGTGACCTGGGTCGGGGAGTTTTGATCCCCCTCCGGGTCGACTCCTTCCCTACGAGTCTGTGACCGGGGTGGCCACCACCCTGTTACGGCCCAATTCCTTGGCCTGATACAGGGCATTGTCCGCATCGTGGAGCATCTGTTCCAGATCGCTTCCCAGGCGGGTGCTCACCCCTACACTCAAGGTCAGCTTGACGCACTCGCTGTCCAGACAGAACTCCATGCTGGCCACCGCCTGACGCAGGGTCTCGGCCAGCGCGATGGCCGCCTTCTGATCAACGTCCTGTGCCACCAGACAGAACTCCTCGCCACCGTAACGCACCAGGATATCCGAGGCACGCGCCCGAGCCTTGAGCACCTTGGCCACCTGGGTGAGTACCTCATCACCCCCGAAGTGACCGAAACGATCATTGATGTGCTTGAAGAAATCCAGATCCATCAGGATCACGCTCAGACCACGCCCACCCCTGCGGGCCGCCTCGTGCAGCATCTGTCCGGCATCGGCCAGGTATCGGCGATTGAACAGGCTGGTCAGCGGATCATGGTTGGCGGCGTTCTCCATCTCCTGGATCAGTTCGATCAGGGCCACATTCTGGTTGACCCGCACAAAGAACTCCTCTTCCAGGAAGGGCCGTGTAATGAAGTCGTTGGCCCCGGCCTTGAGCTGACGGGCTGAAAGGATGCCCGAGCCATGATTGGACATGCCGATGATGCACAACCGGGTACGGCAATACCGTTGGCGAACACGGGTAATCAGGGTGATGCCATCCATGCCGGGCATGTGCTGATCGCACAGCATCAGATGGATCTGGTCTCCCTGTTCATCCAGCAGCCTGAGGGCGCTCTGACCATCCTTGGCCTCCAGCAACCGATACCCATACCGATGCAGCAGAGCCATGAGATAGGCTCGGGCCGAGGTGGAGTCGTCCACCACCAGGACACCGATATTGCGATTACGATGAATGCGGCCTACCGAACGGACCACATGGTCGATCTCGGAGGGGTTGTCCTTGTTGATGTAATCGATAATGCCCAGATCGATCAGCCTGTCCCGGTCATCGTCGCTGACTCCCGCGGTCAATACCAGAGCAGGGATACCCTGTTCAAGCACCCAGGGAACCACCTCCCCGTCCGGTGCGTCAGGCAGATTCAGATCCAGCACAGCCAGAAAGAACTGTTCGGCACCTTCTTCCAGCGCTGCCCTGGCCTCGGCCAGGGAGCCAGCCACTCTCACCTGAAGATCGGGCAGTTCTGCGATCTTGTTCGCCAGCAGCCCGGCCACCGAGCGGCTGTCCTCCACCACGAGGACGTGATGGCCGGATTGTCTGCGGATCTGCGGCATGGCGAGAGGGCCCGTGTCTGGGCGTGGGACTGGCATCAGTGAAACGTGTGGTGTTCAATATACCACTCCCAACGCCCCTGATCATCTGGCATACCAATGGACTGAACCGCCTCATCACCACAGGGACAAGATGGGCCAAAACCGCCCCCCCATTCCTTCCCCCAACGGTTCATCCCTTGTTTCGAGATATCCTTGGCCTATCCGTGATTCACACCATCAAGCCAAACATTCTCATGATCTACCTTGTAGCGGGTATCAGTTGCCTGCTGCTGACGGCCACCTTTTATCTGGGCGGCTTCAAGCCGCTGGCAGATCGCCTGCGCTCTGGTCATGAATCGGAGATCGAGTTCTCCATGCGAGCCTCCCAATGGCTGGTGCAGGGTGTTCTCGACCGACATTTCGCCCTCGCCCGTCAGACCGCCAGCCGCACCGCCATCCGTCAACGGCAGGTGGAGCATCTGGAAGGACGCATCTCCCTGGAATCCCTACGCGCCTTCAGCAACCCAAAGCTGGCCGACGCGCTCATTGCCAATGACGAATTGCTGGGGATCGAACGCTTGGGAGCCTCGGGAGAGCGGTTCCTGCAGGTGGGCCGGGTGCCTGAAGAGAGCCCCGGCGAAGCATGCCTTGCGCAAGGAGCCTCCGAAATCCATCTGCTCAAACCCATCGCGCTGGGCAACTACCGTGCGCTCGTTTACTGCTCCCCCATCATCGACCCCCGGGCGGGCTGGGTGGGTTCGGATCTGCTCTATGTGGATGCCGGGGCTCTGCACACGGTCATCGAAAAACCCCAGGAGCGCGATCTGCGCACCATGACCTTTGGCATTGCCGACTCTACAGGTGACATCCTGTTCTGGCCAGGAGCCCAGGCACCGGCAGATTCATTGGCAGCCTTCGAGAGCTTCATCAAGGGAGAAAGACCAGGGCAAGGTCATCTGGTCCGCACCCGAGACCTGGAGGGCACGGACTGGCAATTGTTTGCCGTGATCAACGAGCAGCGGTTCTTCGCGGAGACCAACGAACAGTTAGGCCGCCTCATACTGGTCCTTGGCATCCTGGTTCTGGTGATCTTTGCCCTGACCGTCGCTGCCCTGCGACCCATCATCCGGGCCCTGGTCGAGGCCCACGGACTCGCCGACCGAGCACAACGGGACGGCATGACCGGACTTTTCAATCATGCCCACATGCAGGAACTGGTAGAGCGAGAGATCCAGCGCAGCCGCCGCTATCGCAATGCCTTCTCATTGCTCATGCTGGATATGGATCATTTCAAGCAGGTGAACGATACCCATGGCCATCCAGTGGGCGACGAGGTGCTGAATCATATCGCCCAGATTCTCACTGATCTGGCCCGACAGCCGGATCTGGCCGCCCGGTACGGAGGTGAGGAGTTCCTGCTTGTGATGCCGGAAACGGATCCGGAAGGAGCATTGATGGTGGCCGAGCGTTTGCGCCAGCAGATCAGCGACCATCCGGTGGAGGTGGGCGGCACGCACATCCCCGTCACCGTGAGTATCGGCGTGGCCAGTTGCCCTGCTCACACCCCGCCCCCGCCACGCCAGACCATGATCCGCATCGCCGATGAGGCCCTGTATGCCAGCAAGCGCAATGGACGGGATCGGGTGACCCTGCAAGTGATCGATGCAAAAACCTCACGTTCGCTTCGGCGCGTTGAGGGGCCTTATCCGGATGGACGGAAAACAAGGGGCACAGCCTCATGAAGCCTCTTCTCCATGCTCAGGAGAGGGGCATGGATACTTGCCCGTACAGACCTGAGGGGTATTCTTGAGCCGGCGCTTGGGGCAAAATATTCTCCTATCGGACCAACCCACCCTTGACAATACGCCCATCGTCGTGGGCAGCCAACATCATTTGAGAGAGACCATGCCCGCAAGAACACGCATCATCCTGCTCAGCATTGCCGCCCTGGCCACCATCGTCTTCCTGCAACCCCTGCTCACGCTGCTTGGTGGCGTCATGGTGCTCGCCCTTGTCGGCACCCTCATCTACCGAGACCTGCCGCTGGATACCCAGGACATCATCGAGGAATACCTGAATGCCTGGCTGCGTCGCGCCAGAGACGGCTTCTGGCCCTCCAGTCAATCCCGGCGGGACGAGGATGATCCGGTGCTGATGATGGAGGAGGAATACGAAGAGAAACCCGCGCCCAAGCCCCGAGCCCGCCGCAGCCGTGCACGGAGCAAGAGTGGTTCCGGTAATGGCAGCCCTTCCTGAGGCGGTGTGCCGCCCCGCCCACTGGGTGGGATAACCTGCTAGCCCCTCTCGCCTCTGGGGAGAGGGGCTAGGGTGAGGGGTGAGGAACTAAGGTGAAGGCAATCGCTTCTGCCCATGACCATGAGCATGACCAACACCATGTCCCTCAGCCATGGCAAACAGACTGGCATTCCCACCCACCGCCGCCGTGTTCACCGTCACCACACGCTCCGTGGCAAACTTCAACAGGTAATGAGGCCCGCCGGCCTTGAAGCCGGTTCCTGACAACCCCTCGCCACCGAAGGGCTGCGTGCCCACCACCGCCCCCACCATATCCCGGTTCACATAGGCGTTACCGACCCTCGCCCGGCGGGTCACCGCATCAGCATGGGCATTGATACGGCTGTGAATACCCAAGGTCAGGCCATACCCCTGAGCGTTGATACGATCCACCAGGGCATCCAGTTCTCCGGACCGCCAGGTGACCACATGCAACATGGGACCGAACACCTCCGCCACCAATTCCTCGATGCTCTCCAGGCGGTAAAGGGTGGGTGCCATGAACAGGCCCCGCTCGCAGTCTCCCCCCAGCGGCGCGCGATGCAGGACGCGGCCATGCTCCTCCATGGTCTGGTGATGGGCCTCAAGCCGCTCCAGAGCCTCGGCATCGATGACCGGCCCCACATCCGTGACCAGCCAGTGGGGGTCTCCCACCACCAGGGAATCCATGGCGCCCTTGAGCATCTTCAACAGCGGTTTGACGATATCCGCCTGCACACAGAGGAGCCGCAGGGCTGAGCAACGCTGACCGGCACTGAGGAAGGCCGAGCGCACGATGTCCATGACCACCTGCTCGTGCAAGGCGGTGGAATCCACGATCATGGCGTTGATGCCGCCGGTCTCCGCAATCAGCGGCACGATGGGCCCCTCCCGCTGGGCCAGCCCCTGGTTGATCAGGCGCGCCGTCTCGTTGGAACCGGTAAAGGCCACACCGCTGACCCGGGGGTCACCCACCAGCAGGGGGCCAATCTCGCCACCGGGCCCGGGCAGGCAGTGCAATACTTCAGTGGGGATGCCAGCCTGATGCATCAGGGCCACGGCCCGGATGGCCACCAGACTGGTCTGTTCCGCGGGCTTGGCCAACACCGCGTTGCCGGCTGCCAGGGCGGCGGTCACCTGCCCGGTGAAGATGGCCAGGGGAAAATTCCAGGGGCTGATACACAGGAAGGTGCCTCGCCCATGCAGACTCAATTCGTTGCGCTCCCCGGTCGGACCGGGCAACACCGCCGACCGGGAGAACAGGCGCCGGGCCTGGGCGGCGTAATAGCGGCAGAAGTCCACTGCCTCGCGCACCTCGGCATGGGCATCGCGCAGGCTCTTGCCGGCCTCTTCCACGCACAAACTCATGAGCTCCGTCTGGTGTCTCTCATAGAAGTCAGCCACCGCTTCCAGGATCTCGGCCCGCCGCTCGGCGGGCGTCGCCTCCCAGTCAGGCCAGGCGGCATCGGCCGCTTGCAGAGCCGTTTTCACGTCCCCTTCACCGGCCCAGGTGATCTTGCCCGTCTGACGCTGCCTGTCCGAGGGGGACACCACCGCTTGAGCCTGATCCGTGCGCATCGCCCCCGCCACCAGCGGTCCGCCACGCCAACCCTTCTCGGCGATACGCGTCATATGAGCCGACAGTTTCAACAGCAGGGACCGATCCGAAAAATCCAGTCCCTCACTGTTGCGGCGGGCCTTGCCATAGAGGTCCTTGGGCAGGGCAATACGAGGATTGCGCAGCGGCTCGCAGGTGCGCAACCAGGCGGCGGGGTCGGCGATCAGATGATCCAGATCATCCTCGTGGATGCGATGAACAAATGAGGAATTGGCGCCATTCTCCAGCAATCGGCGCACCAGGTAGGCCAACAGATGCGCGTGACTGCCCACCGGGGCATAGATGCGACAGGGCACCTTTGGGCGGTCACGGGCCACCAGCTGATCGTACAGCGCCTCCCCCATGCCGTGGAGACGCTGCAACTCGAATTCCTTGTCCCGGGCCATCTCCATGACGGCCGCCACCGTATGGGCATTGTGGGTGGCGAACTGAGGGTACAGGTGCGGACAGTCATGCAGCAGGCGCTGGGCACAGGCCAGATAAGAGACATCCGTCGCCGCCTTGCGAGTGAACACCGGATAGTCGGCCAGACCCTGGACCTGAGCCTCCTTGATTTCCGTATCCCAATAGGCCCCCTTGACCAGGCGCACCATCAGTTGACGACGTTTCAGCGACGCCTTGTTCTCCAGCCAGCCCAGCACCTCCCAGGCCCGCTTCTGATAGGCCTGCACGGCAAATCCCAATCCTTCCCAGTTTTCCAGGCTGGAGTCGTCCAGCAGGCGTTCCACCACATCCAGCGACAGATCCAGGCGCCAGGATTCCTCAGCGTCGATACACAGGGGGATGTAGTAATCTCGGGCCAGCTGGCACAGATCCAGAATGCGCGGCATCAGTCGGCGATGAACCCGTTCCTCGTGCCCGGGCTCATAGCGGTTATCCAGAGCCGAAAGCTTCACCGAAATGCCAGGGCGCTCCCGCATGGCGATGCGAGGGTCCACCGACTTGCCGATGTGCTCGATGGCCTCCTTGTAGGCCTGAAAGTAAGCCTGGGCATCTTCTTCCGTGCGGGCTGCCTCGCCCAGCATGTCGTAGGAATACAGATAGCCACGCTTTTCGTTGCGGCGCGCCCGCTTCATGGCCTCGTCGATGGTCCTCCCCAGGACGAAACCATCGCCCAGCATCCCCATGGTGCGGCGCACGGCCGTGCGAATCACCGGGCTGCCCACGCGGGCCAGCATGCGATGCACCACGCGGGATAACCAACGCCGGCGATCATCCGTATCGATGATGCGCTCACTGAGCCAGAGGCTCCAGGTGGCCGCATTCACGAAGAAAGGCCGATCACGACCCAGATGGGCATCCCAGTGGGAAGCGGTGAGCTTGTCGTGGATCAGGCGATCCGCCGTGGCCTTGTCCGGCACCCTGAGCAGGGCCTCGGCCAGGCACATGAGCGCGATCCCCTCGTCGCTGGAGAGATCATATTCCTGCATCAGCGCTGCCATGCCGGACTGGCGCTTCTGGGCCTGAATCATCCCCTTGACCAGGCCCCGGGCCAGGTAACGGGTGCGGGTGCCTCGTTCCTCATCCTGGGGCAAGCGGTCGAGCAGCATCCGGACCGTCACGGCCTCATCGGCCCGATACAACTGGCTGATGGCCTGCCGATCGTGATGTGGCAGGGAATCGGGGTCGGCATAGACAAATCGGCTCATGCTCTTGTCCTGTCTTCCTGGCAATCGCACGAGGATAGCCCCAACCGCCTCATGGAATCCATGGATACGGAGGCCAGCACCGTGTGCCGGCCATCACCACCGTGAATGCGCCCGGCGACGGGCATTCAGGATGGCCGGAATGTCCTCGGCCGGCACCGGCCGACTGAGTCGACTGGCGTTCAATGTGGCCAAACTGGAACCCTCAAAGGGATCCATGAAAGGCACACGCAAAAAACAGGATGGAACGACGACTACCTGCTGAGCCTCATTCGTCAGTTCGCCCAACTGCGATACCCCCTGCCCCTCCCGGGAGATGGAGGGGCAAGTACCGGGATCAGTGATCAGTCGGCGATCTTGTCTGCCACCTCCAGATATTTGCGACCTTCTTCACGAATCTTGTCCACGTCATTCACTTCCGATGCCAGATGCACTTCTTCCAGGGTAACGGCCAGCGCTGACAGGTCCTGATTCATGCGTTCCAGGGCATTTTCCAGCGTATACGTCAGTTCGTGGATATACGCCACATCTTCCAGACTCAGTTCGTCTTCAGCCAATGTCGCCTCCAGCTTGCGATTGTGTTCCACGAAGTTTTCCACTGCCTGTTCCAGGCTGTCGACGGACTCCCCTTCATAATGCTCCACCCGCTCGGCCAGCGCAGCAGAGGAAAACAGGAACATACCGGAGGCCAGGGTGGCCATCATGAGGTGTTTTTTCATGTGAAACTCCATTGAACGGACAATGAATGAAAAGGTTCCGAGGGTGAATCCACCCCGGAGGGAAGCGCAAAGTCACGTTGGATTCTACCCGAACTGAAATCAAATGCAATCAATAATGATTCTTATTGCATAATTTGATTGATCCCCACCGGCCGCCTTGATCCGGGTCAAGTTCAAATACCTCAGCGGTTGGCTAACGTAACGACACGCCATCCTGCTGACACATCCACGGGGCATCGCCATGCAGACCATCCAGGACTTTTTCACCCACGACCACCGCGACTGCGACCATCGCCTTGCCGACCTGGAAAGCGCGGTCGCTGACCAGGACTGGCCCGCCGCCGAAACCGCCTGCGCACGCTTCCATCACGACCTGGAGCGTCACCTGCAGCGCGAGGAGACCTTGCTGTTTCCTGCCATCGATACCTTCACGGGCAGCAGCGGCGGCCCCACCGAGGTCATGCGCCGGGAACACGATCAGATGCGCGCCCTGCTCACTGACGTGCAGGACACACTGGCCCGGCGGGCGGTGGATCCCTGCCTGGGCAACATCGAAACCCTCATGACGCTCATCCAGCTCCACAACGTCAAGGAGGAACAGATCCTCTACCCCATGGCCGACAAGCACCTGAGCGCGGGGCGCGACCATCTCATGGGCCAGGTGCGCACCCTGGAACCGGCTTGACCCCATGGGCACCACCTACATCCTGGATGTTCGCGATCTACCCCCTCCAGAGCCCCTGCAGCAGGTGCTGGACAGGCTGCCCGACCTGGCCCCGGGGGATGTGCTGCACATGAAGCACCGGCGCGAACCCTTTCCCCTCTACCCGATGCTGGCGGACATGGGTTTTGCCCACCGGGTGATCACCCCGCCGGATGTCCCCTTTGAGATCCTTATCTGGCGGGCCGACGGCCCGGAGCCCGGCACTCCATGAACCTTTCCCGTCTGTCTTTGGATCGCACCCCACCCCTTTGGGTACCGTTGCAGTTCATGATCACGGCGCCCCTGTTCGCCGTGCTGTTCGCACTGCTGATGCTCTGGCTGGGCCCTCAGACCCTGCTCTCCCGCTGGATGCCCGGCCTGATCGGTGCCACCCATATTCTGGTCCTGGGTTATCTGGCCATGGTGATGTTCGGTGCCATGCAGCAACTGCTCCCGGTGGTGGCAGGATCCCCGCTACCCAAAGATCTGCTCACCAGCCGTGTCACCCATGGACTGCTGGCCCTGGGCACACCGTTTCTGGGAATTGGCCTGGCAACTCAGGCTCATTGGGCCGTGATGCTGGGAGGCACGCTGGTGTTGGGCGCCGTGGCACTTTTCATTCTGGGTGCCCTGATCAGCCTGGCGCGCAGCCGGGCCCGGGGGCCAACCCTCACCGGACTCTGGCTGGCGGTGATCTCCTTGCTGATGGCCATGGTGCTTGGCGGCTGGCTCGCCAGCGGCCATCTGGGCCAGGGGTGGCCCCTGCCCCGCTACCTGACGAACATCCACCTGATCTGGGCCTTGTTCGGGTGGATCGCCCTGCTGATCGCCGCCGTGGCCTATCAAGTGGTGCCCATGTTCCAGATGACCCCGGAATATCCCCGCCTCTTCGCCCGTGGCTATGCCCCGGTGGTGTTCAGTCTGCTGGTCCTGTTGACCTTGCCGGCATGGCTGCACCTCCCGGAGTGGCTAACCCTGCTGATGGGCATGGCCCTGGCCATCGCCCTGGCGGCCTTTGCCGTGGTCACCCTGTGGCTGCAGTCCCGCCGACGCCGCCGTAACGCCGATGTCACTGTGTATTTCTGGCGCACCGGGCTCATCGCCCTGCTGGCGGCCATCGCTCTGTGGGCCCTGGCTCACCTGCTGCCCGGCTGGCCCCCGCGTGGCCCGCTGATGCTCCTGCCTGTCTGGCTGTTCCTGGCCGGCTTTGCCATGTCCATCATCAACGGCATGCTCTACAAGATCGTCCCCTTCCTGGTGTGGCTGCACCTGAACAACCAGCGCCTGAACAACCAGCGCCTGAGCACCGGCAACCTGCGCGCGCCCATCCCCAACATGCACGAGGTGATCCCCCTCAAGCTCACCCGCTGGCAACTGTACCTGCACTGGCTGGCCCTGACCGGCACTGTGGGGGCGTTGTTCTGGTCGGGTTTGTTCGTGCCAGCCCTGCTCCTGCTGGCCGCCTCCAATGGGCTGCTCACCTGGAATCTCGCTCAGGGTGCCCAACAATTCAGGTGCTGGCACCGTCGGTTGAAGCCCTCCGCAAACTAGAGGCCAGTCAGTCAGAAGAATCGCACCGCCAGAAAAAGAGCCACCATGGCAAGGCCCAATGCCACCTTGGCAGCCGTGCCCAGGATGAGCCCCAGGGTGGCACCCCAACCGGCCCGGCCTGCCGCCAGCAGATCCCGACGGGCAGACAACTCCCCCAGCACCGCGCCGATGAACGGCCCCAGGAGCAGGCCGATCAACCCGAAGAACAGACCCACCACGGCGCCGATCGTGGCTCCGATCACGGAGCGCCCCGAGGCCCCGTAACGATGGGCCCCAAAGGCGCCCGCCACGAAATCGGCCAGCGAGGCCAGGCCCGCCATGGCCGCCAGCACCAGCAAGCTGCCCAGCCCCACGTGCACGAAACTCTCTGCCCAGGCCGCCGCCCAGAGCCCGAGAAACAACACCAACGGCCCGGGAATCGCGGGCAGCACCAGGCCGACAACGCCCAAAACAACCAGTACAACGGCAAGAACCCAGGCAAAAATATCCATGGGCGAGGAGTTTAGCAGGGCTTCAAGGGGAGAAAGGAGCCCAATACCTTCGAATCGGTGAAACGACGCGGCCATTGGCTTAAGCCTTGCTCCTCTCTGATCACCTCTGTTCATTCATTCAGCTTTAGTGATAACATTCTGAATGAATGTGATTTTTAATAACAACAAATACTAAATGGCCAATTTCGCAACGCATGTAAGTGTCGCAGGAATGTTCGCGACAGGACTGGCCGGGGCCACCCTGGCCACAGGTCGACTGGATGGGTGGGAGTCCCTGGGACTGATGCTCTTTCTGGTGGCCGGCACCCTTCTGCCCGACATCGACGTGGATGGCGGACGCCCCCAGCGGGCCCTGTTTGGGGCGCTCTCGTTGGTGGCTGCCACCGCGGTGATTGCACTCCTGCCCGCTTCCTACAATCACCGGGTGGACTGGCTTCCCCAGATCGAGCCAATCGGCTGTGAGATCTTGGCTCTGGCCCTGCTGGCCTGGTTTGTGGTGCGTTATCCCCTGGCCATGCTTTTCCAGCGCCTCAGTCGACACCGGGGGCTGTGCCACAGCCTCGTGGTCGGTCTATGCTGGAGCCTGGGATGGGTTTACGTGGGCTTGCAGTGTCTGATGGCCGATGTCCTGGTGGTCTGGCTGCAGGGCGTTGCCATCTTTCTAGGATTCGTGATCCACCTGTTGTTGGACGAACTCTACAGCGTTGACATCAACAACGCCCGCATCAAGCGCTCCTTCGGCTCTGCCTTCAAGATCCTGCAGCCCGACTTTCCACTGGGTTCCATCGCTGCCTGCATGCTCCTGGGAATGTTGATCTGGCTACTGCCCTACCCCGAGGAACTGCTGCAATGGCTGGCCTCCTTCTAATACGGCTTTTCCAGGCCCAGGTAAGGCCACAATACGTTCTTCACCGTCCTGCTCGAAGACGGCCTTTTCCTGCCAGTACTCCAGCACCTTCAGTTGGGCGGGAATAAAATGCAGTTCCTCTTTCACCTTGGTGAAGAAGGTCTTGGTGGCGCCGTGAACGAAGGGCTTTCGGGTTACGCTATGGGCATCTGACGCAAACCGGAGCCATGCTTTTGGACCATCACTTTTCAAACCGGAAAATTTTCTGGAACCCCCTTTGTAAGTCATTGATTGAAAAGGCTCCATGGCGTCGAGTCGGAACGTAGACCCTGATGAAGAAGGGATTAAGACGCGGGGCATTTTGGATAATGCGTGACCCGATTTGTCGGAACGTTTATGCCGCTACGCGGCCGAGCCCGAAAGTGGTAGGTGGACGATGCAGTCGCTCTGACTCTTAACCCCAGCGCCCCCGGCCGTAGCCCTGGCCAACGGCCTGCACGGCGGCTCACGGTGGGTTCAAGGATGCGCGAGAACCGATGGACATCCGCACCCTGGATCATGTCGTCGTCGGGCATAAAGCTACGGTTCGTTCGCCGAACGTGGAAAGCCATCACTCGCCTTGAAGCGCATGCCTGCCTCACGCCTGCCCTGACATGTGTTATTTTTTCTCTATTCATCAGACAGATAGGGTGAGGGAGAAAGCCAGAAGGGCGGACGAGCATGTCAACGGACTGTGGTAGGATCGGGGCATCATCACGGGAGCCCACATGGCGGACGCCACCCACAATTACCACGACACTGGATACAAGGAACTCTTCAGCTATCCCGAGTTCGTCCAACAGCTGATCGAAGGCTTTGCGCCGGCCCAGATCGCCGGGCTGATGGACTTCTCGACACTCAAGAACCACAACGGCAACTACATCACCCCGCTGTTCGAGGAGAAGATCGAGGACGTGGTGTGGTCGGTGGAGGTCACCTGGCAGGGCCTCACCCAGCGGGTGTTCCTGTACATCCTGCTGGAGTTCCAGTCCTCGGTGGATCGCACCATGCCAATCCGGCTGATGCACTACGTCGCCTGCTTCTACAGTGAGTTGCTCAAGCAGAAGGTCATCACCCCCGGTCAGGGTCTTCCGCCGGTTTTTCCGGTGGTGCTCTATAACGGATCAAAGCCCTGGACGGCCCCGCTGGATGTGTACGAGATGGTACAGCCGGAACCGCCTGGATTCCTGCAGGTCTATCAGCCGCACCTGCGCTACTACCTGGTCGACGAAGGACGCTACACTGATGAGCAGCTTGGTTTGGTACTGAGCCCGCTGAGTGGGGTGTTCAGTGTGGAGAATGCCGGAGAAAGCTGGGAAGCCCTTCAGCAGGCGGTGGATCGTATTGTGGCGATCATCAAGGCTGATCCCGACAAGGAGCGTATTGACCGGATCATCACCCGCTGGCTCAAGCGTCATTTGCATCGGCTTGGGACCAAGCTCAACCTAGACCAGCTCGAAAGCCTGGTGGAGGACAAAGACATGCTGGCAGAGAACCTGGAGAACTTGGTGAAGAAAGAGCGGCTGGAGGGGCGCTTGGAAGGGCGCCAGGAAGGGCGCCAGGAAGGCGAGCAACTCCGTGCTGAGCAGGCCGCCCGTAACCTGATTACCCACACTGAAATGGAGGACGCCATGATTGCAGAGATTGCTGGGCTGCCAGTTGCGGATGTTATCCGGCTACGAGAGGAAGGCAAGCATTGAATTCAGTGACGGTTTCCCTCCCTGCCCGGACTTTTTTCGCACGCCTGTCGGTCAAGGATGCCCTGGCATTGATACGCTGTTTGGGCGCGGTCTCCGCGGTCATCACCGCCACTTCCACCACCTGCAGTGTCCCCGACCAGCGGGCCGCCAGACAATCGGGTATCAGGGAAAACGTGCGGTGCCCCTGTGGGCAATACCAGCGGGCGATCCGCGCCCCCCAGGGCCGCTTGCGCGCCTGCCAGGCTTGCCCACAGCGCACTTTTCGGCTGGGGCCAGGTTGCGTAGGGCGCCAATTTGGTGTAGATGTGACACAGGCCTCTGTCCGGGGCCTATGGGTTAGCGTTCGGCGCTTATTCTGAAAAAACGGCTGACACTATAAGGTTAAAGGCTGGGGAGGGGTTCAAGGCCCCTCCCCAAAGACCCGAGGACTTTCGGGTCTGTCCCTGGCTCGGTTGCACGTCGCCCCCCTGTTTCAGGCAGGCGACTGAGGTTCGTGGTTGAAGTTGAGCACGGAACTCAAGTTCGATATGGCTTTTCCAGGCCCAGATACGGTCGCATCATCCCGCCAATATCCACGCGCGCCCGCAGCTTGCGGCACAGCAGGAACATCCCCATGAACTTGCGGTGCAGGAACAGCGTGGCGGGTTCAGGCATGTGGCGGAAACGCTCGTCCATGAACAAGTCCTTGCCCCGGTAATACACCCGTTCAAACAAATCCGAGGCACCGAAGTCGTAGGGGCCCTCATGCCGCAATGGCTCGCCGGATAGCAGCAGCAGATCCAGCATCTCGTTCACATCATCTGAATCCGAGTCCTCCTTGAGATAACCCAACTCGATGCAGGCCTGGCGCATGTCCTCCCGATCCTGAGAGTAAGCCGCCTGCCCCAGGTGGCGATAGACCTCCACCCAGTGGGGCTGGACACGATGGGCAGCACCGAAGTCCAGCAGGGAGACCCGCCCCGATTCCATATCGTAGAGATAATTGCTGAAGTTGGGATCCGTCTGCACCAGCCCAAAATCAAACAGCTCCCGGAAGCCCAGGCGGCTCAGCAGAGTGGCCACCCGATCACGGTCTTCCCGGGGATAGTCGCCTGAAATCATACGGTCTACCGGCTCGCCAGGAGCAAAGTCCATGGCCAGGATGTTTTCCGTGGACAGATCGGGATGCAATCGGGGCACGAACAGGTTCGGATCATCCCCCACCATGGCGCCATAGGCCTGCAGGGACTCTGCTTCGGTCTGGTAATCGGTCTCCCGGTGCAATTGCAGACGGGCTTCCTCGAACAAGGGCCCCAGATCCACACCAGCGGGCATGACCCGGAACTGGCGGAACAAAAACGCCAGGTTATTGATGTCACTGTCGATACTCTCACGCACACCGGGAAACTGGATCTTCAGCGCCAGGGTGCGACCATCGCGGGTTTCGGCCCTGTGTACCTGACCGATGGAAGCCGCTGCAATGGGGGTAAGATCCATGTGCCTGAACTGCTGCTCCCAACCCTTGCCATATTCCCGGTTGAGCACGCCGCTCAACTGCCCCAAGGGCATGGGCTCCGCTGCCTGGCGCAGTGCGCCCATGATCTCCGAGGCCTCCTCGTTGAGCAAGTCTGTGCCATCCATGGACATGAGCTGCCCCATCTTCATCACTGCCCCCCGCATGCGCGCCAGACGATTGGTGAAACGCTGCGCATGCTTGCCCGGCAGATCGATGCGGGCCGGGCGACTGCCGTTGCTCTTGCGGGTGAGCTCCGTCAGCCCCTTGAAGCCGATCCCGGCTGCCAGCGTGCCGGAGGCCATACCCAGGTGCCACAGACGGCCAAAACGGGAACTGGGGACGGGATTGGAACGGCGTTTGCCTTGATCGGACATAAAATATGCAGCCTTGTGGGCAATGTGAGTGTTTATTAGAGACTGCTAATTATGCCGGATGTTCACCCGGATGACATCCGGGGGCTGCACGCCGCGCGCCCACACACGGATAACCGTTCCTACCGTTCTGACAGGCCACCGACTCACACTACTCCAGCACCCGTCGCAACCCCGCCTCGTCCAGCAGGACCAGCGTTTCCCCCTGCACCGCCAGCAAACCTCGCTCCCGCAGGCGGCCCAGGATGCGGGACAGGGTCTCTGGTTTCATGGACAGCCGTGAAGCAATCACCTGCTTGGGAATGGCCAGGCGCACCTGGCCGGCCTGGGCATGCACTTGAGCCAGCAGGTAGGAGACCAGGCGGTAAGTGGCATTATGCAGGGTCAGTTCATCGATATGACTGAGTAGCCCGTGCATGCGGCGGCTCACGCTACCCAGGAGCTTGAGAGCGAGATCGGGGGATTCCGCCAACAGTTGCAGAAAACAGCTGTTATCGAAGATGACCAGATGGGTGTCCGACAAGGCCGAAGCGCTCACCGGGTAACGTCCCTCATCCATGAACATCACGGCCTCCGCAAACAACTGTCCGGACTGAATGACCTCCACCACCTTCTCGTCGCCATCTCGTGAGAGCAGGTATAGCTTCATCGTCCCGCTCTTTACCAGGAAAAAATGCGCGGCCGGATCACCCTGAGCAAACAGGGGCTCGCCCGCGCGGTAATGACGTTCGCGCAGGCTCGACTGGATACGACCCAATTGATCGCTGTCCAGCGGCTCGAAGAGGTGAAGACGTTGCAGCTCCTGCAGATTCATGGGGCGATGATTCCTCGCGGGAAGGCCGGGTTCACCAGCGCCAGATGAGCGGCACCAGCAGGATCACCAACGCCCCGGTGACCACGGTCATGGGGATGCCGGCGCGCAGATAGTCACTGAAACGATAGCCCCCTGGGCCATAAACCATCAGGTTGGTCTGGTAGCCAAACGGCGTGGCGAAACTGGCCGAAGCAGCGAACATGATGGCCACAGCAAAGGGCATCAGGCTCACGCCCAAGTCCTGTGCCACGGCCCAGGCGATGGGGAACATGAGCACGGCAGCGGCATTATTGGTGATCAGCGCAGTGAACAGGGCCGTGAGCAGATAGACCACCAATAGATTCATCCAGGGCTGCTCGCCTGCCAGTGCGGTCACATTCAATGCAATCGTCTGAGCAAGGCCCGTGTTATTCATGGCAGCGGCCACGCCGAAGGCGGCAGCAATGGTCAACAGCACCGACCAATCCAGACTGCCGCGCGCATTGAACATGCTCACACACCCACTCAGAATCATCAGCCCCGCCGCCGCCAGGGCCGCTTCCAGCATGCTGAGCAGGCCCAGGCTGGCGCTGCCCACCATGGCTGCCAGAATCCCCATGGCCACCAGGGCCCGCTCGTGACGAGGGGTTGCGGAATCCTGTACCTGGGTCATGAGGAAGAAATCCCGGCGATTGCGATTCTGGGCCAGAAAGCTCGAACCGGCCTCCACCAGCAAGGTGTCACCGGGGCGCAGCACGATATCCCCGATCTTGTCATTCAATCGCTCGCCATTGCGGGCCACGGCGATCACCACCGCGTTATAGCGGTTGCGAAATCCGCCATCGCGAATGGTCATGCCCACCAGCGGACAGGTATTGGATACCACCACTTCCAGCAGGGCCCGGTCAGAACGTCGCCCATCCAGCTTGAACACCTGTCCGGTAGCCGGGGTGAGGCCGCGGATGCGTTGCAGATCGGCCATGGATTCCACCACCCCGACGAAGATCAGACGGTCTCCCGCACACAGCTTCTGCTGGGGAGACACGGCGGGGATGAGGGTACCCTGGCGGTCCAGTTCCATGAGATATCCTCCAGGCAAGTGCCGCAATCCCGCCTCCTCGATGCTCCGTCCCACCAGAGGTCCGCCCTCCTCTACCAGCATCTCCAGGGTGTATTCCCGGGGATCATCGATCCGGCTCATGGGGGGACGGCGATCGGGGAAAAGATACCGCCCGAAGACCAGCATGAGGCCCAGACCAAGCAACGCCACAGGCACACCCACCCAGGCGATGTCGAACAGGCCCAGGCCAGTGCCGGTCTGTTCGATCAAAAGGCCATTGACCACCAGGTTGGTACTGGTACCGATGACCGTGATGGTGCCCCCCAGGATGGCAGCAAACGACAGCGGCATCATCAATCGCGAGACCGGCAGATCCAGCTTGCGGGCCCATTCGTTCACCGCAGGAATCAGCATGCCCACCACAGGCGTGTTGTTCAAAAAGGCGCTCATCACCGCCACCGGGGTGGTCAGTCTCACTTGCGCCCGCCACAGGGAACGCGGTCGCCCGAGCAAGGACTGCACAATCCACTGAATACCGCCGGTCTCACGCAGGCCGGCCACCACCACATACAGGGCCGCCACGGTAATCACGCCCTCGTTGGAGAAACCGGCAAATGCCTCTTGCGGGCTGACAATGCCTGCCAGCAGCAAGATCACCACCGCGCCCACAAACACCAGGTCGGGAGCGGCACGGGTGAAGGTCAGCACCGCCAGCATGCCCAGGATCAACAGGGCCGTGAACCAGGCTTCAAGGATCATGGTTGAATCCATTCCAATGAGATATCCATGGATCAGGCCGCGGCCCGGGACACCCTGATCTTTCGGGGCAGATGTGTGCTGTCAAGGTGCCGTGGGGATTTCAGATGCATCTCCGGCGTCTGCCGGATCACGATGGGACACGTTGCGGTTTGGGTCATGCTCAAGGATCCGGCTGCCTGGAGGCGGGATGGATAGATCGTTTCCAATATTCTCACGCCAGCCCATCCGCTGTCAGGCCGGGCACCCGAAGGAATTCAGGACCCAGCACGCATTGTCCTTATGTCGATCAGAACTATACTCACCAGAAAGACAACCAGAAGCGTCATAGGGAGGGCAACACCGATGTGGCTTGAACGACAGCTGCATCGGCAGGTGCGCGAGGGTTCCCTTGTACTGCACCTGCCCGATGGCTCCAGCAAGCAGTTTGGTCACGGCAAACCTCGGGTCAATCTGCATGTGCACGATCGCAAGGTGCTCACACGCCTCGCCTGGGATCCAGCCCTGAATTTCGGCGAAACCTACATGGAGGGCGGATGGGATCCAGGGCCTGAAGGGTTGCGACCGCTCGTGCATCTGGTGATGCGCAACTTCGCGCCGCTGTTCCGCAAACGGCGCAGCCTGCCCTTCGTCATGCTGCGCAGACTCTGGGAGCAAGGCAACCGCATCACCCGCAGCTACGGCAACGTTTCACATCACTACGATCTGGAAGAATGGCTGTTCCGACGCTTTCTGGACCAGGACATGTTCTACTCCTGCGCCTATTTCAGCCGCCCCGACATGACCCTGGAAGAGGCCCAGCAGGCCAAGGCAAATATCATTCACCGCAAACTGTTATTACAGCCGGGCATGCGTGTCCTGGACATTGGCAGCGGCTGGGGAAGCATGGCCTTTCATCTGGCGGAACAGGCGAATGTCCAGGTGGACGGCGTCACACTGTCCCGGGAACAGTTGCGCGCTGCCAGTGCGGAGGCTGAACGTCGCGGACTGTCGGATCGGGTGCGTTTTCACCTGCAGGACTATCGGGAACACCGGAACCGTTACGATCGAATCGTTAGCGTGGGCATGTTCGAACACGTGGGGCAACCCTATTATCGGCGCTATTTTCAACACGTGCACGACCTGCTCAAGCCCGAGGGGGTGGCCTTGCTGCACACCATTGGCCGCGTCGATCCACCGGGCAAGACCAACGCCTGGCTGGCCCGACATATCTTCCCGGGCGGTTACACGCCAGCCCTGTCGGAAGTGGCTGCCGCGGTGGAAAAAACGCCATTGATGGCAACCGACGTGGACGTATGGCGCCTGCACTATGCCGACACCCTCGCCGAATGGTACCGGCGCTTTCAGGTGATTCGGGATGAGGCCACCGAACACTTTGATGAACGATTCTGCCGCATGTGGGAGTTTTACCTGGCCACCTGCGAAGGCAGTTTTCGCTACTGGGGCCAGGTGGTATTCCAGGTGCAGTTGGCGAAACTTCACGGGGTGGTCCCCGAAACCCGGGATTATCTCTATCAGCCAGAGGCCGCCCCCCTGGAGTTTGAGGCATTGCCGGATCCCCCCCCCGCGGCACGCAACTCGCGCGCCAGCGTCTCCACCTGAGACAGACCATCACGCACGGCGGCATCCTCCCCCGGCATCCCCGCCAATACCCCCTTGAGGGCGGTGGGGATGCCATCGTAGACATGACGCAGTTCGGCCGTGATGGCATCCAGCCAGGCTGAGGCCTGCTGGAGGTGATCCCGACGCACCAGCGTTTCCAGGGCCTCGATCTGCCCAGCTGCCCGCTGGGCGCCAATGGTTCCCAGATGCCCCTTGAGGGTGTGCGCAATCCGTGCAGCGGCGTGGCCGTCTGCGTCATCCAGGGCCTGGGCCAGTGCACTCATCTTCTCAGGCAGGTCCGGAAGAATGGTGAGCAGGATCTCGATGAGCAGTTCCCGATCCCCGCCCAGGCGCTGCATCACCAGTGCCAGATCCACGCCCAGATCCACGCCAGGTGCGGTGGGCGCCGGCTCCGAGACATCTGAACGTGCCGAGGCCGTCGTGGTGCAGTGGCTCATGACATGATCAATGGTTCGCCCCAGCTCCCCAAGACTGATGGGCTTGAAGATGTAGTCATCCATCCCCGCGTCCAGCCCCCGCTCACGGTACTCACTGAGGGCATGGGCAGTCAGTCCGATGATGGGCAGCGTCCGGTTGGCTTCACCGGTGCCACCGTCACGGATGTGCCGGGTGGCCTCAAAGCCGTTCATCCCAGGCATTTCCACATCCATCAGCACCAGATCAAAGTGTTCAAAGAGAAGTTGCTCGAAGGCAGACTCGGCATCCGTCACCGCAACGGCCTCATGACCCAGACGCTTGAGCAACTGTTCGGCCACCACCACATTGGCAGGCGTATCCTCCACCAACAGCGTCCGCCAGGCACGGGGCTGATGGGGCACGGTCGCCCCCAACGAATGGGCGTCCTCGGTCACGGGCACCTTCTCCGGATCGCCCAACTCAAGCACCACATTGAAGCGGAAGGCACTGCCCTGTCCGGGTCGGCTGGCCACGCGGATACGCCCGCCCATTTTCTCCACCAATTGCCGCGTAATGGCCAGCCCCAGCCCAGTGCCTCCGTACCGGCGTCGTGCCGATCCATCCACCTGGGTGAAGGTATCGAAGATCTCTCCCTGGCGGTCCTCCGGTATACCCTCGCCGGTGTCGATGACCTCAAAGCCGATGTCCACCTCTGCTCCGATGGTGTCGAGAAGCCGGACACGTACCTGGATATCGCCCTCTGCGGTGAACTTGATGGCGTTCCCCACAAGGTTGATGAGCACCTGTCCCAGGCGGTGCCTGTCACCGCGCAGATAACGAGGCACATCGGGGGCCAGGTCCATGACCAACTCCAGCCCCTTTTCGCGGGCAGACACCCGCAGAGTACCCACCATCTGCTCCAGTGCCAGGTGCAGATCAAAATCCGCCACCAACAATTCCATGCGTCCTGCCTCGATCTTGGAAAGATCCAGGATGTCGTTGATCACCGTCAGCAGGTGCTGGGCCGAATGCTGGATGATCTGCATGAATTCACGGGATTGTCCCTCCAGCCCCTCCAGCATCACCAATTCGCTGAGGCCCAGGATGGCATTCATGGGGGTACGGATTTCATGGCTCATGCGCGCCAGGAACTCACTCTTGGCCTGATTGGCCGCCTCGGCCACCTCCCGTGCCGCGATCAACTGACGTTCAAGGACACGCAGATCGGTCACATCCGAGTAGTAGACCATGCCGCCAATGATCTCCCCCTGATCGTCCAGGATGGGACCATTGAAGATCTGCATGGAACGGCCCCCAAATCTGGCCTCCTCGGCAGGCGTTGAGTAGCGCACCACGGGTTCCCCGGTTTGGAAACAGACTTCCAGTGCACACTGTACGCAGGGACCAGACTGTTCCCAGGCCAGTTGATAGCAGGGTTGATGGAGTACCTTTTCCAGATCGTCGATGCCGAATACCTCCAACAAGCTCTGACTGACACTGACGATGCGGTAATCCCGATCAATAATGACAATGTAGCCCGGGATATTCTCAAAGAAGGCACGCAGCCGGCTGGTGGTGCGGCTCAGTTCCGCCGTACGTTCCGCCACGCGCTGCTCGAGCTGGCGATTCTGCTCCTGAATCTCCGCGGACTGCTCCTGAAGACGTTGAAACTGATCCCGCAACTGCCGGGCCATGGCCTGGAAGGCCCGGTCCAGTCGATTGTATTCACGGATCGGGGTGCGACGCGGTTTGCGGTCCCATTGCCCCCTGGCGAGTTCATCAGCGTCGTGCCCCAGACGCTCCATGGGCGCGGCCAGGCGACCGGCCATCACGAACCCCAGCCACCCCGCCAGCAAAAGCACGGCTGCGATGATCGTCAGGGTGGCACGGGTCTGATCCTGAATCCCGCTCATGAAGTCCTTTTCCGGCACCACCACCGCCAAAAGCCAATCCAGCCCCGGAGCGGGAGAGAACGGCCTGAGCTGAAGGTACTTCGTTTCTCCGTCCAGGGAAAAGCTCAGGAATTCGTCCTCGAATATGGATACCAACCCACCCGGGCGCTGCTGCAGCAACCCGACCGCTGCCTCAACAGAGGCCACCCCCGACTCCGCCGCGGGGATGGGCAGGAACTGGCCTTGTACCTCCTCAAAAAAGCCCCCTTTCGGGGCCGTGGAGGCCGCCACCAGATGACCATCACCCTGCATGACGAACACCTGAGCATTCGGCGTCAAATCCAGGGAGCGCAGAAAATCATGGATTTGGGTGAGAACATAGTCCACGGCAAACACCCCCAGCAACTCTCCATCGGCGTCATAGTGGGGCCGGGAGGCGGTCAGGGCCAGGTCGTGGATGACAAAGTGTCGGTAGATGGGGGTCCAGGTGGAACGTCCGGCGGCTACGCCAGCCTGGTACCAAGGGCGGGTGCGGGGATCAAAGTTCGGGTAGACCTGCTTCAGTTCCAGGGCATCGCCCAAGTCGTTGGTGGAGAAATTATGGGAATCGCCCCCGGTCACTTTCCCCGCGCGCACCACCTGTACACTGCCATCGGCTGTCCGACGCGCCCCGTAGAACTCGCCCTCAGGGGTACCAAAAAAGGAATAAGCCAGCGATGGCTGGCTTTCGATCACACCATGGAAATAACGCTGCACGAGGGTGGGGTCATCCAGATCCAGGATCCCGCTGCGCAATGCCCGCGCATTATCTTCATTGACCTGTGCAGGAATGCCCAGGTAGTGGGTGAGCTGATCCTCCACCCGCGTGAGTATGTCGGTACGCAGTTGCCGGGCAATATCGTTCACCGCATCCCGCCCGTCCGCAATCGCCAGCCAGGCCACGAAGCCAGCGGAAAGGACGGTGATCAGCACCACAGGGATGCCAATCAGCCACCGAAGGGAAAAGGCAGTCCGCAACGCGGAACGGGATCTGGATTGTTTTGCGAGTGGGGATTCCCGCGTATGGCCACCCATGGGCATGCTCCTGGACCAGGGGCAGGATCCCCCCGAAACAGCCCAAGTATAGAGGCGGTAGCCACTTGATCAATGCCCACCCACACGCAAAGCTATGGATGAGTCAAAAAACCGGCTCGGCGGAGAGTCCGTCGAGTCGGTCGAAAAGGGGAGCCGTGCGCCCTGGGAAAACGCGTACACGAATGGCCCACGCTGGCTCCCGGTTGGCCGGACACTTATAATCCGGCGCTGACTTATTCATAGCGCACCGGACCCCATGACCACATCCGAACCCCAGGCCCCCAGCCACTTCATCCGCAACCGTATCCGCAAGGAACTGGAGGCCGGACACTGCCAGCAGGTGATCACCCGCTTCCCGCCAGAGCCCAACGGCTACCTGCACCTGGGTCACGCCAAGTCCATCGCCCTGAACTTCAGCATGGGCGAGGAGTTCGGGGGCCACACCAATCTGCGCTTTGACGACACCAACCCGGCCAAGGAAGAGCAGCGGTATATCGATGCCATCAAGGAAGACGTCCGCTGGCTGGGCTACACCTGGAAACACGAGCGTCATGCCTCCGATTACTTCGAGCAACTCTATGAGTGGGCCCTGTACCTGATCGATCACGGCCTGGCCTACGTGGACAGCCAGGACGCCGACACCATCCGCCAGCAGCGCGGCACGCTCACCGAACCAGGTACCGAGAGCCCCTTTCGCGACCGACCCCCGGAGGAGAGCCGCGATCTGTTCGAGCGCATGCGTGCCGGCGAATTTGCCGACAGCGCCCATGTGCTGCGGGCACGCATCGACATGGCCTCCGGCAATATCAACCTGCGCGACCCGGTGATCTACCGCATCCGCCGGCTCACTCACCCGCGCACCGGTGACCAGTGGTGCATCTACCCCAGCTACGACTTCGCCCACGGGCAGAGTGATGCCATCGAGCATGTCACCCATTCCCTGTGCACCCTGGAGTTCGAGGACCACCGCCCCCTCTACGACTGGCTGCTGGAGCACCTGCCGGTGCCCTCGCGCCCGATACAAATCGAATTCTCCCGGCTGAACCTGGATTTCACCGTTCTCTCCAAGCGACGTCTCACCCGCCTGGTGGACGAGGGCTACGTGCAAGGTTGGGATGATCCGCGTCTGCCCACCCTGGCCGGCATCCGTCGCCGAGGCTTCACGCCCCAGTCGATTCGCCAGTTCTGCCAGGAAATCGGGGTCACCAAGGCGGATTCCATCATCCCCTTCGGTGTACTGGAAAATGCCCTGCGCAATGACCTGAACGAGAGTGCCCCGCGCACCATGGCCGTGCTCAAGCCACTGAAGCTGGTGCTGACCAACTTCCCCGAGGGCGAAACGGAGTGGCTGGAGGCCGCAGTGCATCCCCAGAAACTGGAGATGGGCACGCGCCAGGTGGCCATGACCCGGGAGATCTACATCGAGGCGGATGACTTCATGGAGGAGGCCCCCAAGAAGTTCTTCCGGCTCAAACCGGGTGGCGAGGTGCGCCTGCGCAACGCCTTCATCATCCGCTGTGACGAGGTGATCAAGGACGAGGCCGGCGAGGTGGTGGAACTGCGTTGCAGCCTGGACCCGGAAACCCGCTCCGGTCAGCCCGGGGCGGATCGCAAGGTGAAGGGGACCATCCACTGGGTCTCGGCAGCGCACTCCGTGCCCGCCCAGGTACGCCTGTACGACCGGCTATTTCAGGTGCCCCATCCGGCAGGTGACAAGGACAAGGATTTCGTCGAGCACATCAACCCCGAATCCCTGGTCACGCTGGAAAATGCCCGCTTGGAGCCCGCCGCCGCCAAGGCCCGGCCGGGTGAGTGTTTTCAGTTCGAACGCCTGGGGTATTTCGTGCCGGACCCGGACGGCACGCCGGAAAGACCGGTGTTCAATCGGGCAGTCACCTTGCGGGATACCTGGGCCAAACTGGAGAAGCAGATGGGGGCCCGATAAGTCACGTGCTGGCCTAAGCACCCCTCACCCCAACCCCTCTCCCCGAAGGGGAGAGGGACTTTAAGGCGACAGGCCTATCCTCTCTAACACTCCCCTCTCCCCTTCGGGGGGAGGGGCTTTAAGGCGACAGGCCTATCCTCTCTAACACTCCCCTCTCCCCTTCGGGGGGAGGGGCTTTAAGGCGACAGGCCTATCCTCTCTAACACTCCCCTCTCCCCTTCGGGGGGAGGGGCTTTAAGGCGACAGGCCTATCCTCTCTAACACTCCCTTCTCCCCTTCGGGGAGAGGGACTTTAAGGCGACAGGCCTATCCTCTCTAACACTCCCTTCTCCCCTTCGGGGGGAGGGGCTTTAAGGCGACAGGCCTATCCTCTCTAGCACTCCCTTCTCCCCTTCGGGGAGAAGGGCCGGGGATGAGGGGCGCGGTGGGCACATCCCCTCTCAGGGCCTCGGAAGTGCCGGCGAGGGGCCCGTCCGGCCCATCAAACCACCGCCACTCCCCAGTGCATCCACCCGGAAAACACTCACCGCCCGTGCCAGGCTCTGGGCCTGCTCCTCCAGGGACTCCGCCGCTGCCGCGGCCTCCTCCACCAGCGAGGCATTCTGCTGGGTCACGTCGTCCATCTGGGTGACGGCACTATTCACCTGCTCGATACCCGTGCTCTGCTCATCCGAGGCGGCGGCGATCTCGCTGATGAGATCAGAGACACGCTTCACCTGAGAGACCATCTCGTCCATGGCATCTCCTGCCTCCAGCACCAGCCTGCTACCCCTCTCGACCGTTACGGAATCTTCGGCAATCAGATCCTTGATTTCCTTCGCAGCTGAAGCGGAGCGCTGAGCCAGGTTGCGCACTTCGGCAGCCACCACCGCGAATCCACGCCCCTGCTCTCCAGCGCGAGCGGCTTCCACAGCGGCGTTCAGGGCGAGGATATTGGTCTGGAAGGCGATGCCATCAATCACGGTGATGATGTCACTGATTTTCTCGGAACTTGAGGTGATTTCCTTCATGGACTCCACCGCCTCGCGTACCTTTTCGCCGCCGCTTTGGGCCACGTCACTGGCCTGGCTGGACATCTCATTGGCCTGGCGCGCATTGTCGGCGTTCTGTTTCACCGTGGAGGTCAGCTCCTCCATGCTTGAAGCGGTCTCCTCCAGACTGGACGCCTGCTCCTCCGTGCGCTGGGAGAGATCCGTATTGCCCACGGCAATCTCCCGCGAAGCGGTATTGATGGCATCCACGGAATCCTTGATCTGGCCAATGAGATCCTGAAGGCTGGCGACCGTCTTGTTGGTGTCGTCTTTGAGGTCACCGAAGGTACCCTCGTACTCACCCGTCACTTGTCGGGTCAGATCACCCTTGGAAACAGCATTCAAGACGCCCGCCACTTCGGCCAGGCCAACGGACGTCTTTTCCATCAGGTTGTTCACCCCCAGTCCAAGGCGTTCGAAAAACCCGTCAAGTTCCTCGGTGGCCACGCGGCGAGAGAAGTCCCCCTTGACGGCGCCTTCCACCAATGAGGTGACCTGCTTCTCCACCTGCACCTCACTGGTGCGATCGGCCCATTCCATCACGGTGCCCACCCGCTGACCTTCGTCATTGGAAATCGGGTTCGCGGTCAGGCTGAATATCCGTCCGCCGATATTCAACTCCGTACTCACGCTGACGTTGCTGTTTTCCATTTGCTGGCGAGACTGACCCAGTTTGTCGCGGAAGACATCAATGTGCGCGCCCAGCAAGGCATCCGCGTCGAAACCGGGCAACTCCGTCTGGATTTGCCGGCTGGCGACCCGGAACATGTCGTTCAGGGCTGCATTGGTGTAGATGATTTCCATATCCGGCGCCGCCACCATCACACTGGAGGACACACTGTCCAGGGCGAAGCGCACACGCAGATTCTCCGCGGCAACCCGACGGGTTTCCGTGATATCCGCCTTCAGCTTGCTCTGCATCTCAGCAAGGTTACCCAGCACCTTGCCCACTTCGTCATGGTTGGTGATGACGATCTCGTTATCCAGATTGCCGTGCGAAATGGCATCGAAATACCCCACGGCCCGGTTCAGCGGCGTGACGATGGCGCGGATCAACAGGAAGCCCATGAGGGCCGAGATGAGTACGCCCCCCACGATCATGATCACGGCCAGATTGCGGGTGGTTTCGTAGGCGGCCACTGCTGATTCGAACTCCTGGCTGCCCACGGTACGCTGCAGTTCCAGCAGTGCCCGGGCCGACTCCACCGCCTCGCCGAACAGCGGATTGGTCACCTCGACCATGCGCATGTTCCCTTCGGCGTATTGCCCCTGCTCGAAGAGTTCCACGCTTTGCAGCAGGCCCTCGCGCACGAAACGCCCGCGCCGGTCCACAAACTGCTGTGCCAGGCGTTCCTCCTCGGGGGTGAGGAACGTCTCCATGTAGGTATTCCATATCTGGTCGATGCGACTGATGTTATCGCGTACCGCATTGGTATGCAGACCAATGGGATGATCGTGCAGACGGCTCTCTTCCAGGCGGGGATCATGCATGGCCGCCAGATTGAGTTGAATGATATTGGCCTGCATCAGGCTCTCGATCTCGGCAATCTGTTGCGAGGGGATCAGTCGATCTTCATAGACGGTCTCCAGACCACCGTTGGCAGCCTGCATTCCAGCCAACCCCATGCCTCCGATCACCATCAACAGGGCCGAAAGGAAAGCGATCACCACGATCAAACGCACTTTAAGACTGATATTCTTGAGCACTTGTCATTCTCCGGATATCTGTGCTTTGAGGCTCGCACCATGGGGCTCGCCCGGGCCGTTGAGCGGAGCGCATGTGGGTTTTATCGGCATCCGCACCATTCCCTGAAGCCTTTTTCCCAGAACCCCATTCCTCATGACAGAGCCTGGCGGCAGAGGCGCACGATGCTCAGTGCGCCAGGATAATCGAAACCTTCCACACTGCGGGTCAGAGCCGAGTATCGACCTCCCAAGTGGGGCGCCAGCGTCTCCCGGTATTGCTCGAACAGATCGATGACGGCAGTGTCATCGCAGGCCAGCAGTGCCTCCATGCGTCTCAGCACCGTCCGTGCCTCGTCAGCCGACAGCCCGACCGCCACCGCCCGGCCGGACTCCGAAGTGCGGTGCTCGCCCTCCACCTCGCGCACCAGTTGATCCAGTTCCACTTGCAGTTGCTCGCACAAGCCAATGAAGTCTTCCAGGCTCCCCGGATCGCCCCCTACCTTTTCCAGGCTGCGCGCCATGGTGGCAATACGCCCCACGCCCAGGTTGCCGGCGGCACCCTTGAGCGAATGGGCGCGGCGCTTGACGCCCTGCCAATCCCCCCGCGCCCCCATCTCCCTCAGCTTGTTCGCATCCTCCTGATGATATTCCAGAAATAACGGTACAAGCCTTGCGCTGTCGAGCCGACGGGCGGTGTCCACCTCCAGCCCACGGGGCATCCGAAACCCATGAACATGCCCGCCGGTCTCGTATCCACTCGCCGGTGGCGTTGCCCCTGAGGGAGATGAGTGAGTTGCGATATCCTTGTCTCCCAGCCACCTCAAAAGCACCCGATACAGGGCATCGGGCTCCACAGGCTTGGGTATGAAATCGTTCATGCCAGCCTCCAGGGCGGCAAGACGATCCTCGGCAAACACGTTGGCCGTCATGGCCAGGATCGGGGTATTGCCCCCCTGAGGCAGTGCGCGCATGCGCCGCGTGGCGGTGAGACCATCCATGCGTGGCATCTGCACATCCATGAGAATCAGGTCATAGTGCACCCCCCGAGCCATGGCCAGGGCAGCCCGGCCATCCTCGGCTGTGTCCACGACAAGGCCCACCCGCTGCAGGAGTTCCAGTGCCACCTCTCGGTTGATCGGATTATCCTCCACCACCAGTACACGTGCGCCGGCATGAGCCTTGAAGGCCTCGGGCGCAGGCCCGGGCGCCGGGGCAAGCAGCGGGAACCGAACAGGCTGCGCCCGCTCACCCCGACTGCGTTCAAGGGCCACCTCGAACCAGAACAGACTGCCCTGCCCCTCCTCGCTCTCCAGCCCCACACTGCCGTTCATCAGTTCTGCCAGGCGCCGGGTGACCACCAGCCCCAGACCGGTGCCGCCGTAGCGTCGCGTGATGGAGGTATCCGCCTGTCGAAAGGCCTCGAAGAGTTGATCACGGTGCTCCGCGGCAATCCCCACGCCCGTATCACGCACCTCAAAGCGCACCCTCAGGCCATGCGCATCCTCCCCCATGAGACGCGCATGCAGATGAATGCTGCCATGCTCGGTGAACTTGATGGCATTCCCTGCCAGGTTGAGCAAGGCCTGGCGCAACCGGGCCGGATCGCCGCGCAACCACTGGGGCACGGATTCAGCATCGGTTTCCAACAGCAATCCCTTGGCCTGGGCCGCCTCAGAGATCACCGAAGCCACATGATCCAGCACGGCCGATAGATGAAAATCCCTGGTTTCCAGAACAAAGCGGCCCGCCTCGATCTTGGAGATATCCAGGATGTCACTGATGATGGACAGCAGGTGTTTGGCGGCGCTGTCCACTTTCTGTAGCTTTTCATCTTGCCCAGCGGCCTTTTCGCCGGTGCGCAACAGGTGCACCAGGCCGACAATGGCATTCAAAGGCGTGCGTATTTCGTGAGTCATGTTGGCCAGAAAGGCACTCTTGGCGCGGTTGGCCTCCTCGGCCCGCTGCCGCGCCTCTTCCAGTTGAGTGGTGCGGGTTTGGACAAGCGTTTCCAGATGATCCCGGTGTTGCCGCAATTCGGCCTCGGTACGACGCCGCTGCACCAGATGCCAGATCTGCTCGGCCATCAGGCGTAAGGTTTCCACATCCATGGGGGTGTAATTCTGTGATTTATTGCCCACGCCGAGGACCATCACCACCCGTCCCTCCTCGAGCACGGGCACCGTCGATAGACGCGTGAACGCAGGATAGTCCTGCCCCCCGTGAAGACGTTCCGCCAGGGCCGGGGCATCATTGATCGTCAGGGGGGCGGTGTCACGCAAGACGTGAGCCCAAGCCCGTCCACCATCCAGAGGACAAAAACGCTGAAGGGTGACGTTGCCGTCCTCGTCCACATCACGGCGAGACCAGGCCATCCGTTCACCCCCGGCTGAAGAGTCGTGAAGAAACCGAATGAAGCCCACATGACTGTCCGTGAGGTCCTCGGCTGCCTCCAGACCAACTTGCATCAGGCCTGCCTCGCCCTGGGCCTCCGCCTCCCGGGGCATGGCCAGCATCGCTTCGGCACGGCGCGCCTGAAGGCGGAGCATGAGGGCGTTTTCGTGGCGCTCGGAGATATCTTCGGAGAGGATCATGATGCCCCCCACGTCACCGCCCGCCCGGTACCAGGGACGCACCTCCCAGCGCAGCCACTGCACCACCCCATCGGCGCGCTCAAAGCAATCCTCCTCCGCCCGCAGGACTTCTCCGCCCAGTCCGCGGCGATGGACCTCGCGCCACCCTGGACCGATCTCGGGGAAGACATCGTAATGACAGGTACCCGGCACTTCCTGATTGCCCCGACCATAGGTTTCCCGCCAGCGGCGGCTGGTGGCCAGGTAGCACATGCGATTATCGAACATGGCCAGTGCGGCCGGAGCATGCTCGATGAACTGCCCCAGGAGCTCTTCCCGCTCGCGGAGACGGGCACTGGAATCCCCGCAAGGAGTGGTCATCGGATCAGACTCCGCAATGAAAGGGCAAGGGGGCAGGCACTATCGCGGATCATGCAAAGCGGCGTGCCTCAGCAAGGAACGGTATCCGGGTGGCGGCGCGCCACGGCAACAAACTGATCAAAAATGGCCAGAAAACACTCGGTGACATCCGGATCAAATTGCGAGCCCTTCCCCTGAACAATCAGTTCGCGAGCCTTTTCCAGAGGCATGGCCGGCTTGTACACCCGGGGGGAGGTCATGGCATCGAAGACATCCGCCACGGCCATGATACGCGCGGACACCGGAATGTCTCCGCCGCTGAGCCCATCCGGATAACCGCTGCCGTCGTATTTCTCATGGTGCCAGCGGGCAATCTCCTTGGCTAGCATGAGAAAGGGGACCGGCTTGTCCACATCGGCCTCAGCCCGTTCAATGGCATCAAATCCCAGACGGGCGTGGGTCTTCATGATGCTCCATTCCTCTGCGGTCAAAGGACCAGGTTTGCAGAGAATGGCGTCAGGAATGCCCACCTTGCCGATATCGTGCAGGGGGGCAGACTTGGCCAGCAGGTCGATATGGGCGGGGCTGAGAACATGCCGGAACCGGGGATGGTGACTCAAATGCTCGGACAGCATTCGCACATAGAATTGAGTGCGCAGAATATGGTTGCCAGTCTCCGGATCCCGGGTTTCAGCCAGGTGCGCCAGGGCGCGAATCCCCACCTGCTGAGCCAGTTCATGCTCGGCCATGCGCCGGGCAATCTCACTCTCCAGAAAGGCATTCTTATCCTGGAGGAATGCCTGAGCCCGCTTTACATCCAGTTGGGTCCGCACCCGAGCCCTGAGCACCGCCGCATTGATGGGCTTGGTGATGTAGTCGCAGGCGCCGGCCTCGAGACCCTGTTCCTCGTCCCTGGAATCCGACAGGGCCGTCAGGAAGATGACCGGAACCCCGCGGGTATCAGGATGGGACCGCAATTCCCGGAGCACCCCATAGCCGTCCAGTTCCGGCATCACCACATCCAGCAGGATGAGATCCGGTCGCGGATCCACGCGCACCGCACGCAGGGCATGGTGACCGGACTGAGCCGCCCGCACCCGATAATGCGGACGGAGCAGTTCAGTCAGCAATGCCAGATTGGTAGGCTCGTCATCCACAATCAGGATGGTGGATTGCATGGGCTTCCCTGTATCCAGATTCATCCCGAAAGTGTAACCGCTTAGAGACAGTTTCGGGGAATGGCCTGGCCCCGGCTCAGGCTGAAGATCGCCAGGGGCCACTGCTGCTCCTGATCAACCCTCGGCCTTGGAGGCGCATGATCGGTCAGCTTGGTTAGACTGACTCTAAACTCTTTGTGCGATGAACGCCGGGCATGCTCAACCTAAGCGCTGACTTATGGTCAAAGCCATGAGCCTGATCAACCAACCGCACATTCCAATGTGAGAGGTGCCTCTCATGGCCCGTTACCGCTACCCCATCCCGCCCAGTCATGAGATCACGCCCCGGGACGTTTATGCCCGGCGCAGGCGATTCATGAAACAAGCAGCCGCCGTGCTGGGCGCCACTGCCCTACCCGGCTTATTCCCGGCCAGCGCCCTGGCCTGGCGGGACCAGGTGTCCGAAGCCGAGCCCGGGCGCCTGGGCACTGACGAAACCCTCACCGACCGGGAAACAGCCACGAGTTACAACAATTTCTTTGAGTTCGGCACAGGCAAGGAAGACCCCAAAAGGCATGCCCAGCAACTGCGTACCGATCCCTGGTCGGTGAGCATTGAAGGCGAAGTAAGACGGCCTGGAACCTACCCCCTGGAGGATATTCTCAAACCCCATGATCTGGAGGAGCGTATCTACCGGCTGCGCTGCGTGGAGGCCTGGTCCATGGTGATCCCCTGGGTGGGTTTTCCCCTGAGGGATCTGCTGCGGCGTTTCGAGCCCACCTCCCGGGCCCGCTTCGTGGCATTCGAGACGCTGCACGACCCTGAGCAGATGCCGGGCCAACGCCGGGACATCCTCGACTGGCCCTATCGGGAGGGTCTGCGCCTGGACGAGGCCATGCATCCGCTGACCCTGCTGGCAGTGGGCATGTATGGCGAGGTGCTGCCCAACCAGAACGGCGCACCACTGCGCCTGGTGGTGCCCTGGAAATACGGTTTCAAGAGCATCAAATCCATTGTCTCCATCCGCCTGGTGGAAGACCGGCCAGTGGGTTCCTGGGAGGCCAGCCAACCCCGGGAATATGGCTTTTATGCCAACGTGAACCCGAACGTGCGACATCCTCGCTGGCACCAGGCCACGGAACGTCGCCTGGGTGAGCGCGGGCGACGCCGTACCGAGATGTTCAACGGCTACGAGGCCCAGGTCGCCTCCCTGTACACTGGCATGGATCTGGAGAAACATTTTTGATGCGGGAACCACGCCCCCCTTCCCTCCCCTGGCATACCCTGGCGCGCCTGGGGGTACTGGCTGCCGCGGCAACTCCACTGGCCTGGCTGCTCTGGGCCTGGCATGCCGATCATCTGGGTGTATTGCCGGAAGAAGCCCTGCTGCATTACCTGGGCCGCTGGGGGCTCTACTGGCTGCTGGCCACCCTGGCCCTGGGGCCGGCGTTCCGCCTGACCGGATGGACAGCCTTCATGGTCGTGCGCCGGCCGATGGGTCTTTGGGCCTTTACCTACCTGAGCCTGCACCTATTGGTCTGGCTTGGCCTGGAACAGGCCTGGCTCTGGGACTTCATCTTCGAGGAGATCAGCCGCATGCTCCACCTGCAGTTAGGAATGATCAGTCTGCTGCTGCTCATTCCCCTGGTGCTCACCTCGGTACGCCGCGCCCAGACACTCCTGGGGCTGCACCGCTGGCGGTGGTTGCATCGCCTCGCGTATCTCTCTGCGGCGGGCGGTCTGTGGCATTTTGCTCTGGTGGACCGGGGAGATCGCCCCGAGGTACTCGCCAGTGTCACCGTCCTGGTAGGCCTGGTGTGCTTTCGCCTGGGCGATGCACTGATCACACGGATGACACAACGCCGGCCAGGCTAAGGCAGCCTACTGCCTGCCCATGGCAACCCCCTCAATCCGGATCGTAACGAGTTGATCACAGTAACAGCGCGCGACCAGGATGCGAGTGCTCAAGAGGCAACTCATCATGCCGATAGACAATGAAACCGAATAGAATGTGCTTGGCGCACCCAATACGGATCCTCAGCCATGCTGTCCTCCCTGACCATCGGCCGTAAACTGGCCGGCTCGTTTGCTATCGTTCTTCTGATCTTGCTGGTGATTGCCGTGATTGGATGGAATGGCCTGAATCGAATGGGCGACGCCCAGGCGCGTATGGCTGACACTTACGAACAGGCCATCTTCCAGGTGCAAAAGGAGGTGGATCACCTGGCCTGGGTGAATGACTTGGCCAACGTCTTCGTATTGGGCTCCGAGTTTCAAGGGCAACTGGACTACACCCAGTGTGATTTTGGGCAGTGGTATTACCGCTTTCGCAACAGCGATGCCTATCAGCAGGCGCCCGGGGAGTTTCGTCGCACCTTCGACGCCATTGAGCAGCCCCACAGGGAACTGCATCAGACCGCTATCCGCATCCTGCGCGCCGTGGAAAACGGCGATCGTGAACGGGGTCTGGAGATCTATCGGGGACCGACCCTGGGCCATCTGGAAACACTTCGCGGATTGCTGAGTGATCTGGGTGCCGGGCTTGCACAGCAACGGGAGGCGGTGAGTGCTCAGGCTGAGCGCACCGCCACCGCATCCACCACCAGCATGAGCATCGCCGCCCTGGTGGCCCTGGCACTGGCTGTGCTGCTGGGCTGGCTATTGACCCGGGCCATCGTCACACCTCTAAAGAACACAACCGCTCACCTGCAATCCATCGCCGAGGGGGACGGAGATCTCACCCAGCGCCTGCCGGCGCAGGGGCGAGATGAGGTGGCGGACCTGTCCCGTGCCTTCAACGGCTTTGCCGAGCGCGTACACGGACTGGTGAAGCAGATGGTAGGGGCCTCCGCGCAATTGGCGGCAGCGGCCGAAGAATTGTCTGCCACCAGTAGTGAGACGCGTCAACAGGTGCGCAATCAGCAGGCAGAAGTGGAGCAGGTGGCCACCGCCATGAATGAGATGGCAGCCACGGTTCAGGAAGTGGCTCGCAATGCTACCGAGGCAGCCAGCACCACACGAAACACCGATGAGCAGTCCAGGGAAGGGACGCAGGAGGTCGAGCGGACCATCGAAACCATTCAGGCGCTGGCCCGGCAGGTGGAAGAATCCGCCGAGGTCATTGGCACGGTCTCGGCAGACAGCGATGAGATCGGCAAGATCCTCGATGTCATCCGGGGCATCGCCGAACAGACCAATCTACTGGCTCTGAATGCGGCCATCGAGGCCGCGCGGGCCGGTGAGCAGGGTAGAGGCTTTGCGGTGGTGGCCGATGAAGTCCGCACCTTGGCCTCCCGCACCCAGGCTTCCACTAACGAGGTGCAGGAGATGATCGAACGCCTGCAGTCTGGTGCCGCAACCGCGGTCAAATCCATGGGCGAAGGGCGCAGCAAGGCCCGCGCGGGCGTGGAGCAAGCGGCTCGCGCAGGCGAGTCCCTGCAAGTCATCAACCGTTCCATAGGAACCATCAATGACATGAATGCCCAAATTGCCAGTGCTGCCGAGGAACAATCCGCCGTGGCCGAAGAAGTCAACCGCAACGTGGTCAACATCAGCGATGGCATTGAGCATGCTGCCTCGGGCGCCGAGCAGATCAATGCCGCCAGCGAAGAGCTGGCCCGCCTGGCTGCGGATCTGCAAGACCGCGTGGGGCGTTTCAAGGTTTGATGAGGGAGGTACACCTGGGGCACTGGCGTATGTCTGGATTGGTCATGCCGGAGCCGTGCTGATCGCCATCGGTCTACTGGCCATGGCCATTTTCCTGCCACGACTGGTGCGGCGCATTCGTCGTGAACCGGTACCGGTCCTGGATGACTTGCCGGACGAGCGTGAACCGCGATGAAACATTGACCATTAAGGGGAGACACCTTTTCCGGTCACCCTTTCCCAAAGGGCCCCAGCTCCCAAGGCCTGCCAACTGACCTTCCGCCTGGCTGGCACCGTGGGAGCCGGCCTGCCGGCGATGCGCCGCGCCAGCAGCGCCCGGGCCAGACAAGGTGCCCACCGCCTTTCAAAAGGGGACAGAGCCCTTTTCCGCACCTTTTCCGCTGAGAGGCGCTGGCCGTGGAGATCGATCTGAATCTACCGGTGCCCCGCGTGATTCGTGTGTTGGAGCGGATCGCCCCTGGCGGGTTAATCCACAGCAACTCCCGCAAGACAATGGCCCCGAGTGCGTCCTGGATGCGGACGGCCCCGTGCCGTACAACACGCACTCGGTTGGGCGGATTTCGAAGACGCCTCGGAACGTGCTACACCCTACGGGGCACCCTCAGCCGGGCCTGAGGGGAATCCCCTTTGGATGCGAGAACACGAGACATGAACCATGCAACTTGAAGCCATCTACCGCTCAGGGCGTATCCACTTCACCACCCCGGTACGCCTGAAACACCACGATATCCGCGTCCGCATAGAAATCCCGGACGAAGAGATCGAATCGGCGCCACAACCCCCTGAGGCTGAGGCTCCGCGGACCACCGCTTCCAGCTTCATTGAAGAACTCAAGGCCATCCAGGCCCCCATCCGCGATCTATTGCAGTCGCCGGAGAACACCTGAGTCTTCCACCAAGGAATGGGATAGGGGTCATGGACAACACACGCCTTGGGCAGCCACGGGCGGATGTACAGGGCCCCAAGGTCCTTCGAAGCATTCTCCACCCCGAAAACCCCGCTCAGGGGCGTATCACGCTGGGCCAACGCCTCGTCGCTGAATCGGGACTCATCCGCCAGATAATAGCGCGGTTGCGGCTGGTAGACCCGCAGAAACCCCGGCGGTTCCGGCCTGATCATCCCGTAAATGTCCTCCCGGGCCGTCCAGCGCTTTGAGCCGTTGGATAGCGTAAAGGGGTCTGTCACCTTTTCTGCTATTGCAAAAAAGTTAGGCCCCACCACAATCCATGTGGCAGGGCCCATGTCGCGCGGCAGGATCCATCCAATGGATCATCCATGACTGAGTGCCTGTTCATCCGTGACTGCCATCAATGGCGACAGGGGTTATTCTCCACATGCGCTACAGCGATACAAGTTGAATATTCCTAAACTGTGAAACCCTTCAAAAGGGGACAGACACCTTTTCCCATGGATCCGACTCAAAAGGGGACAGCCCCTTTTTCCCAAAAGCCCCAACTCCCAGGGCCTGCCAACTGACCTTCCGCCTGGCACCGTGGGAGCCGGCCTGCCGGCGATGCGCTGCGCCAGCAGCGCCCGGGCACAAGCCATGTGCCCGCCGCCTTCGCGGGCGAGCCCGCTTCCACATGGGACCACCTCCCACAGCAGACTCATTCCACAAAGGACTGCCCCGTCCACAGGTGGGTTATGCTGATGTACGCTCCCCCTCTGTGGTACGACACCCACTCTCACCGACTTTCAAAGAGAGAAAAACATGCCAAGGACGGCAAACAGTCATCGCCTGCGGCTCGGACGTTTCAGTGAACCAGGGCGACTCTATCTGGTAACCCTCACATGCCACCGGCGTTACCGGCATTTCACCTCCCTCACTGCCGGTCGCACTTTCGTGGGCGCGTTGATCAGCGTCCGCCATGAGGCAAGAACGCTGTGTTATGTCGTCATGCCGGATCATGCGCATTGGCTCATGCAACTCAAAGTCGGTGCCGACCTATCCAGGGTGGTCCAGAAGGTCAAGTCACTCACCACACGGCAGATGAGATCAGGCGGCGGATTGTCTGGCCCCTTGTGGCAAAAGGGTTTTCATGACCGCGCCTTGCGCAAGGAAGAGGACGTGATAGCGGTGGCGCGCTATGTGATAGCCAACCCTTTGCGGGCAGGACTTGTGGAGAGTATCGGCGCCTATTCCCTATGGGATGCCTGCTGGCTGGATGGCTGAATAAGCCCGATCGTCTCGGGTGGGAAAAGTGGCACCTACCCGTTGCCAGGCGCCGAGCGTGGGAGCCGGCCTGTCGGCGAACCGCTGCGCCAGCAGCGCCCGGGCGAGGCTTTGTGCCCACCGCCTTTCGCGGGCAAGGCCCGCTCCCACAAAAAAAGCCACCCTAAATCCCCCCCCTTGGGAGCCGGCCTGCCGGCGATGCGCTGCGCCAGCAGCGCCCGGGCCAGGCTTTGTGCCCGCCGCCTTCGCGGGCGAGGCCCGCTCCCACAGGGGGCTTGGATCCCATATAGGGGGCTCGGATACCACAGAGAGTCCCGGATCCCACGGGAGCCACCTCCAACAGGAAATCCCTCAGTGAGGCTGGTCCAGTTGCAGGGCCTTCACTTCATCCAGGGACAGACCGGTGGTCTGAGCGATCTGCTCTTCAGTGAGCGCACCCAACTTGAGCAGGTTAATGGCGGTTTCACGAGCATTTTCATGCCGGCCCTTCTGCTCACCCTCCCGCCGGGCTTCACTCAGCAGCGACACTTCATCACGCAGCGCACGCTCCCGCACAAACGCCAGCCGTTGCGCTTCCTCGTCGGCACTGAGCTCCCGGATGCGGCTCATGGCACGCTGGACCGGGTCGTGGACAACCTTGGCCATGATGAATTCCTCCCGCCAATGCTTGAAAAAGGTGATCCAGGCCCGCAACGGACCTTCCGGTAAGCCAAGACGATCCGCCTTGTTCAATTCGATCAGGTTCATCTGCAGGATGTTCCCCAGCGACACCTGTGGCTGGCGTTCATCCCGCATCTCGAACCGCCACACCGCCTGCCGGCGCTCAGCCTCGCTGCCGATGAACAGATCAAAGTCCAGCAAGTGAATCCCCACCGAGGCACGCAGCTCCTGATAGTCTTCGCCCGCATTCAGCTGGGTGCCCAGGGTGCGGGCCAGGTAGAACAGCCCCCGCTTGTGCCAGGCACCATAGCGGCGAACCTGAATCTCCACATTGTAGCAGTGGCCCTGACGATCGCGGGCCAGCACATCCAGGATAATGTACTTGCCGGTGAGCTCACTGGGCTCGATGGTGGGATTGAGTACCTCGACGCTGGCAATGTTCGGGAGATCCGGGCGCAGGTCGTTGATCAGGTCCACCAGCAAATCCGGCGCCTCAGCGAACAGCCGCTTGAACACATAATCGTTGGTAGGGTCGAGGAGATCACTCATCGGGTGGGCTCGGGCTGTTGGGTTTGGCTGATAGTTTGCCAGATCCCGCCTGGTCCCGATCCGAGGAGCTATCCTTGGGTTTTGTGCCCACCGCCATTCGCGGGCGAGGCCCGCTCCCACAGGGGGCTTGGATCCAACTCAAAAGGGGACAGACCCCTTTTCCCAAAGGCCCCAGCTCCCAGGGCCTGCCAACTGACCTTCCGCCTGGCACCGTGGGAGCCGGCCTGCCGGCGATGCGCTGCGCCAGCAGCGCCCGGGCCAGGCTTTGTGCCCGCCGCCTTCGCGGGCGAGGCCCGCTCCCACAGGGGGCTTGGATCCCATATAGGGGGCTCGGATACCACAGGGAGTCCCGGATCCCACAGAGCGCAAAAGGGGACAGACCCCTTTTCTCGGGTAGCACACACCCCCTTGCCCTCCCCCCCCCACAACCCATTACCCTGCCCCCTCTCGTTCACCCCCTGAACGACACAACCCAACACCCCCATGTCGGGCCTCCCAAGGCGTACCGACCCGGCGGTAGCGTGCCCAAACACCCCCCATGCAGCGCGAAGACATCCAATACCGCCTCCGGCGCCTGCTCCAGGACAACCCGCAGCTCACCCAGCGCGACCTGGCCGCAGCACTCTGAAGTGGATGCGGACGGCCCCGTGCCATACAATTCCACGACGTATGCCATACACCTCAAGGAGGTGAAAGTATGGAACAGGAAACCACCAAGGTGACCTTTCGCCTGCCCAAACAGGATGTCGAGTTCGCCCGAGCCTATGCCAAAGCACATGGCATGAGCATGACCGAGGTAATCGATCGGCATTTGCGTCGCCTTCGCGCTCTAGAACGCCATACACCGAGTGCCGAGTTGGAAGCGATTACCGGACTGATCTCCCCTGACCTTGATGCCGAACAGGCGTATCACGACCACCTGAGCGACAAGCATCGATCATGATCATGCTCGACTTGAACGTTCTGCTGGACGTTTTGCAGAAGCGGGAGCCGCATTACCGTGTTTCGGCAGCAGTTTTGGAAAAACTGCTTCGCGGTGATGAAGTGGGTGCGCTCAGCGCACACGCCGCGACCACGGTGTACTACCTGGTAGCACGGTATGCGGATCGGGCTGCAGCTGATCGGGCAATGAGCTGGCTACTCAAGCATTTGCACGTTTGCGCCTGCATCGTTACACGCAACGTCAAGGATTTCACAGCTTCGCCAGTGCCCGCGTTGACGCCGCAGGAATATCTCCTTCGTTAACGTGAGTGGCAAGGCCGGCTCCCACGGGAAGGTCCAGCCAGAATCCACCCTACCCCCTTGCCCCACCCACCCCCAACCATTACCCTACTCCCAACTTGTTCACCCCCTGAACAAGCCACCCAAACCCCAGGACGGGCCTCCCAAGGCACCCCGCCCCGGCGGTAGCGTGCCCAAAGCCCGCCTCACCCGAGAATTCCTGCAACGCAAACGCGCCGAACACGAAGCCATCCGCCAGGAGATCGAAACCCTGGAGGCCGAACAAAACACCGAACCGGACTAAAGGGGTCTGTCACCTTTCTTCCTTGCAACAGGAATGCGCATGACAGCCCAAGACACCGACAGGCCCACGGACCACGACAGCCCCTGGAAGGAGGCCCTGGAGCACTACTTCCAGGAATTCACGCAGTTGCTGTTCCCGGCGATCCACGGTGAGGTGGACTGGTCCCGGGGTTACAATCCCATGGACAAGGAACTGCAGCAGATCACGGCGGATGCCAACACGGGTCGGCGCCACGCGGACAAGCTGATCCAGGTGTATGCCCGGGATGGCAGCGAGACCTGGGTGTTGATCCACGTGGAAGTCCAGGGCGAGCCGGAGGAAGGATTTGCGCAGCGGATGTACACTTACCAGTACCGCCTGCGGGATCGCTATGAGGTGGATGTGGTGAGTCTGGCGGTACTGGCGGACACCCGCGAGAGCTTTCGGCCCTCAGCCTTCCAGTACGCGCGATGGGGCTGCAAGTTGTCTTTCACGTTCCCCATGGCCAAGCTGATCGACTGGGAAGCCCGCTGGGCGGACCTGGAAGCCAGCGACAATATCTTTGCCTTGGTGGTGATGGCGCAGATCAAGGCCAAGCGCATCAAGGACGGTGCCACGCGCAAGGATGTCAAGATCGCCCTGGTTCGGCTGCTGTACGAACGGGGCTATAGCCGCGAGCAGATCGTGCAGTTGTTCAGGATCATCGATTGGATGATCCAGCTGCCTCGAGCGCTGGAAGCGGGGTTTGTGCAGGCGGTCTACGCCCTACAGGAGGAGAAGAAGATGCCTTATGTGAACACCATTGAACGCGTTGAGCGTGAGAAAGCGCTTCAGCAGGGGCTTGAACAGGGTCTTGGCCAGGGTCGCCAGCTGGAAGCCCGTCGTATTCTGCAGCGGCAGCTGAGAAAGCGCTTCGGGGACTTGCCCGATTGGGTTTCAGAGCAGTTGGAGGCGGCGGATGTCGACCAGCTGGAAGCATGGTCTGATGAGATTCTCTTTGCTGAAAGCCTTGATACGCTATTCAGGCACTGAGCTCTCGCGCCCACTCCCACTGAGCGAAGCAACCCAACCCCCCCAGGACGAATCTCCCAAGGCGCAAAAGGGGACAGCCCCCTTTTCCCAAAAGCCCCAGCTCCCAGGGCCTGCCAACTGACCTTCCGCCTGGCACCGTGGGAGCCGGCCTGCCGGCGATGCGCTGCGCCAGCAGCGCCCGGGCCAGGCCAGGTGCCCGCCGCCTTCGCGGGCGAGGCCCGCTCCCACAGGGGGCTTGGATCCAGCGCAAAAGGGGACAGACCCCTTTTCTCGGGTAGCACACACCCCCTTGCCCTCCCCCCCACAACCCATTACCCTACCCCCCTTTCGTTCACCCCCTGAACGACACAACCCAACACCCCCAGGACGGGCCTCCCAAGGCGTACCGACCCGGCGGTAGCGTGCCCAAACACCCCCCATGCAGCGCGAAGACATCCAATACCGCCTCCTGCGCCTCCTCCAGGACAACCCGCAGCTCACCCAGCGCGACCTGGCCGCAGAACTCGGCGTATCCGTCGGCAGCACCCACTACAGCCTCAAGGCCCTCATCGACAAAGGCTGGGTGAAGGCCAACAACTTCGCCCAAAGCGGCCAGAAACAACGCTACCTCTACCAGCTCACCCCCACCGGCATCACCCGCAAGGCCCGCCTCACCCGCGAATTCCTCCAACGCAAACGCGCCGAACACGAGGCCATCCGCCAGGAAATCGAAGCCCTGGAAGCCGAACTGAACGCCGAACCGGACGCGGACAAATAACACCCCATGCTCAGCACCTACCGAAAAGCCCTCGCCCTACTCACCCCCCGCGAACGCCGCCGGGGCAGCCTCGTGCTGGTCATGGTCATCCTCATGGCCCTGCTGGAAACCGCCGGCGTGGCCTCCATCATGCCCTTCCTGGCCGTGCTCGGTAATCCCGAGGTGGTGCACACCAACGCCCTCCTCTCCAGCCTTTACGAAGGCCTGGGCTTCACCAGCACCCAAGGCTTCCTCATGGCCCTGGGTGGCGCGGTCTTCACGCTCATGCTCATCTCCGCCGTGTTCCGCATCATCACGCACTACGTGATGAACCGCTTCATCGAGATGCGCCGCCACAGCCTGGGCGAACGCCTGCTGGAAACCTACCTGCGCCAGCCCTACGCCTACTTCCTCAACCGCCACAGCGGCGACATGGCCAAGAGCATCCTCTCCGAGGTGGACCAACTCATCGCCAGCGTCTACCGCCCGGGCTTCACGGCCCTGTCGCACATCATCGTCGCCCTGGCCCTGATCGGCCTGCTGCTTATCGTCAACCCCTTGATGGCGCTCACCATCGCCGCTGTGATGGGCGGCCTGTACATCGCCATCTTCCTGGGCGTGCAGGGCCTGCTCGGCCGCATCGGCCGCGAACGCGCCAACGCCAACAGTCAACGCTTCACCACTGCCGGCGAGGCCCTGGGTGGTATCAAGGACATCAAGCTCCTGGGCCGGGAATACGCCTACCTGTCCCGCTTTCGCCCCGCCTCCGTGCTCTTCTCCCGGCACATGGCCACCAGCCAGACCCTCTCCCAAGTGCCCCGGTACGGCATCGAGGCCGTGGCCATCGGCGGTGTGCTCGCACTCACCCTGTACCTCATGGCCACCATCGGCAATATCGGCGACCTGCTGCCCATCCTGGGCTTGTACGCCTTTGCCGGTTACAAACTCATGCCTGCCTTGCAACATATCTACGCCGGCATGAGTCATATGCGCTTTGGCACCGCTGCCGTCGACGACCTCCACCAGGACCTGCACCAGCGCGCCGCCCTGGCTGAGATCCACGAGCGCGCTAGCCAGCCCCTCGCCCCTCAGTGCGACGTCCGCCTCAACCGCGTCAGCTTCACCTACCCCAACGCCCAAACCCCAGCCCTCAAGGATATCGACATAACCATCCCCGTAGGCCAGTCCGTGGCCCTGGTGGGCAGCACCGGCGCCGGCAAGACCACCCTGGTGGACCTCATCCTGGGCCTGCTGCAGCCCACCCAGGGCCACCTCAGCGTGGACAACATCACCATCACCCGCGACAACCTGCGCGCCTGGCAACAAACCCTGGGCTACGTCCCCCAAGACATCTTCCTGAGCGATGCCAGCATCACCGAAAACATCGCCCTGGGCATCCCCAAAGAACGCATCGATCCCGCTGCCGTGGAACGCGCCGCCCGCATGGCCCAGGTGCACGACTTCATCATCACCGACCTGCCCCAAGGCTACGACACCGAAGTGGGCGAGCGCGGCGTACGCCTCTCCGGCGGCCAGCGCCAGCGTATCGGCATTGCCCGCGCCCTCTACCACGACCCGGCCATCCTGGTGTTCGACGAAGCCACCAGCGCCCTGGACAACGTCACCGAAAGGGCCGTGATGGAGGCCATCAACAACCTCCATCAACAGAAGACCATCATCCTCATCGCGCATCGACTGAGCACAGTGAAGGGGTGTGATCGGATCTACATGCTACAGCAGGGAGAGGTCGTTGGTTCCGGGCGGTACGAGGAGTTGCTGGCCGGGGATATGGGATTCCGGGCCATGGCAGAATCAGCAGTCTGAGCATCGGATATACTGCGTATATGGAATTCAGGGCACACATCAAGAACCTGGGGGCCGTCGAAGAGGCGACGATCAACGTCAAGCCCTTGACCCTGATTGCTGGGGAAAATGCCAGCGGGAAAAGCTTTGTAACCAAGGGGCTCTATTGCCTGCTGGAGGCCATGAGCAAGGATTACCTCACGGAAACCATCAGCCGGAACACTCGATCCATCGAGATGGACCTGGTCACCCTCGATGCGATGATCAAGCAGCCCGCAGCCATTGATGCGCAGTTCATCAAGGAGATGACAGAGCAGCACCTACCGCAATTAGCGAAACTTGCCGATCTCTCCCGAGACGCCAACTTTGCTCAGCAACAGGAACTGCTCCCAGCCTCCCCAAACCCCCTCACCAGCTTGCTGAATCGGCTACGCGACTACCGTCACCAGAGAGCGCGTGTGGCCAGAATGGCCAAGGCCGTGGAAGTCGTCGACAGCATCATCAAGGCCGCCGAAGAAATTCAGGCTCATTTCAGTCATGCAAAATCCGCTGTCACCCAGCGAATCAAGGACCAAGTGGCTGACAACCTCAAACACAATCTTCAAATCACCAATCTGGCCGCCTTGATCAATCACAACACTCGTCAAGCCGCCTCCGTCTCCATCGATGCGCTGGGCACCCTGAATATCAATATGCAGGGCGGGGTTGACTTCAGCCTGAAATCCGATGGCCTCCAGGAAGTTCAGCAACTTCAGAAAGTCATCTTTATCGACTCACCGGTTTATCTCAATATACAGAAAGGGCTCACAAGAAAGCGAGTAGGCCTTTGGGCAGCTCGCAGATTGAAAGAAGACCGGTATTTGCAAGGATATCCTCGCTACGTGGATCAACTCTATTCCCTCATTGGCGAGCAATATATTGATGAGCCAGACTTTCAAGAGATCAGCGAAGAAATCCAGTCGCTGCTAAATGGACGACTGACATTATCCCAAAGCGGCGAGCTGGTATACACTGCAAGCACGGGGCAGCAATCACCTCTTTCTCTTACCGCCATGGGGGTCTGCAATCTGGGCTTGATTGAGTTGCTCTTGCGTAACAACCTGATCAATAAGGGTGCATTTCTTATCATCGACGAGCCAGAGGCGCACGTCCATCCCAAATGGCAGGTGGCACTCATGGACATCCTGTACAAGATTGCCAAGGCCGGTGCTAATGTGATCATTGCCACCCACAGCATAGACATGGCCAAGAAGACCGAGTTATTAATGAAGCGAGACTCAATCGCCAAAGAGATCATCTCGGTCAACAAGATGCCTTCCAGCAAACTGCCTTCCACGGCAGATGAGCTGGATAAAATTGCCGAAGTGCTGGAGGACCTCAGCACGCCATTTTATGAGATGTATTTACAGGGAATCTGATCAATGCGATTGCTGGATTTCAAGGAAAGAATGAACACAGAGTGTTCAACAGCAGCGCAGCCTGTTCCGCGAATGACGTTAAAGGCATCGTCAGCTCAGTGAGAGTCGTGCCAGCCTCAAGAATAGCGCAAGCGTTGCACTGAAACCCGACTGGAAGCCAAACCGCAAACCACCATGCTCAATAACAAATCCATCCTCATCACCGGCGGCACCGGCTCCTTCGGCCAAGCCTTCACCCGCACCGTCCTGGAACGCTACCCCGGCATCAAACGCCTGGTGATCTACTCCCGCGACGAACTCAAACAGTTCGAAATGGAGCAGACCTTCAGCACCAAGGACTACCCCGGCCTGCGCTACTTCATCGGCGACATCCGTGATCAGGACCGCCTGCGCCGCGCCCTGCATGGCATTGACACCGTCATCCACGCCTCGGCCCTCAAGCAGGTCCCTGCCGCTGAATACAACCCCTTCGAGTGCATCAAGACCAACATCCTCGGTGCCCAGAACCTGGTGGAAGCCTGCCTGGACAACGGGGTGGAAAACGTCGTGGCGCTGTCCACCGACAAGGCCGCCGCGCCCATCAACCTCTACGGCGCCACCAAGCTGTGCTCCGACAAGCTCTTCACCGCCGCCAACAACATCCGCGGCCACCAGGACATCCGCTTTTCCGTGGTGCGCTACGGCAATGTCATGGGCAGCCGCGGCTCGGTGATCCCCTTCTTCCTGGAAAAACGCAAGACCGGCATCCTCCCCATCACTGACCCGGCCATGACACGCTTCAACATCAGTCTTCAGGAAGGCGTGGACATGGTCCTCTGGGCACTGGAAAACGCCCAGGGCGGTGAGATCTTCGTCCCCAAGATCCCTAGCTACCGCATCACCGACGTGGCCAAGGCCATCGGCCCCGAGTGCGAACACCCCATCATCGGGATTCGACCCGGGGAAAAGATCCACGAGGAAATGATCACCGACAGCGACAGCTACAACACGGTCGACCTGGGGCAGTACTTCGCCATCCTGCCCATGGCCGCCAAATACACCCGCGAGCACTACTGCAAGACCCACGACTGCCATCCGGTGGAACCTGGTTTCGCCTACAACAGCGGCACCAATCAGGACTTTCTCAGTGTGGAACAGTTGCGCACCTTGATCCGCCAGCACATCGACCCCACGCTACCGGAATGATGCCATGATCCCTTACGGTCGCCAGGACATCACCGAAGACGACATCCAGGCCGTGGAGCAGGTGCTGCGCTCCGACTGGCTCACCCAGGGCCCCATGGTGCCCCGCTTCGAGCAGGCAGTCGCCAGTTACTGCGGCGCGGCCCACGGTGTGGCGGTGAACAGCGCTACCAGCGCCCTGCACATCGCCTGTCTAGCGCTGGACCTTGGCCCCGGCGATTGGCTCTGGACCAGTCCCATTACCTTCGTCGCCTCGGCTAATTGTGGGCTTTATTGCGGCGCTCGGGTCGACTTCGTCGACATCGACCCCCTTACCTATAACATGAGCCCCGAAGCGCTGGCTGAGAAGCTGTCCGTGGCAGAGCGCGAAGGACGTCTGCCCAAGGTCGTGGTGCCTGTTCACCTATGCGGGCAATCCTGCGACATGGTCACCATTCATGCCCTGAGTAAGCGTTACGGCTTTCACATCATTGAAGACGCATCCCATGCCATCGGCGGCCGCTACAAACGCGAACCGGTAGGCTGTGGCCGCTATAGCGACATCACCGTGTTCAGCTTTCATCCCGTGAAGATCATCACTACTGCTGAGGGTGGCATGGCCGTGACCAATGATGAGGAAATTGCCAAGCGTATGGCACGACTGCGCAGCCACGGCATCAGCCGGGATCCGCAAGAGATGGTGGGAAATCCAGACGGGCCCTGGTACTACCAACAGATTGAACTGGGCTTCAATTACCGTATGACCGATCTCCAAGCGGCGCTAGGCCTGCAACAGCTGGCACGTCTGGATACCTACGTGGCCCGACGTAATAGGTTGGCAATGCACTATGACAAGGCACTGGTTCATCTACCCGTGACGACACCTTGGCAGCGGCCGGATTGTGTGTCGGGAAGACACCTCTACACGATCCGAGTTAACCCTCAAGCAGGTGTGTCGCGTAGAACGATGTTCGAGCGGCTACGTGAACGCGGAGTGGGTGTAAATGTTCACTATATCCCTGTGCATACCCAGCCTTACTATCTAGCCATGGGATTCCAGGATGGAGATTTCCCTGAGGCGGAGCGTTATTACGGGGAAACAGTCAGTTTGCCCATGTTCCCCACGCTTACCGACCATACCCAAGAAGAAGTCATCCGTGCGGTCACCCAGGCAATTCAGTCATGAACCTTTGCATTATCCCCGCTCGTGGAGGCAGTAAGCGAATCCCTCGCAAGAACATCAAGGAGTTTGCTGGTAAGCCGATGATTGTATGGTCGATCGAGGCTGCATGGGAAAGTGGCGTATTTGATCAGATTATCGTCTCAACGGATGATGACGAGATTGCCGCGGTTGCCTCATCAGCGGGCGCTCAAGCCCCCTTCCGTCGCCCGGGCTATCTTTCAGATGACCATGCCGGCACAACCGAAGTCATCGCCCACGCGACGAATTGGGCACAAAACAAGGGCTGGCGCATCGACGCGGTCTGCTGTCTCTACGCCACGGCCCCATTCGTTCGGGCAGCGGACATAAATGCAGGCCTTGAAACCCTGCTTGAAGGTCATTGGGACTTTTGCTTTACCGCGACTGAATTCGCCTCTCCTATCTTTCGTGCATTCACACAGCGCCAGGAAGGTGGTGTTGAAATGTTTTTCCCGGAACACTTCAAGGAACGATCTCAAGATCTACCAGAGGCATTGCACGATGCTGGACAATTCTATTGGGGAAGACCGGAGGCGTGGTTACAGCATAGAATCATGTTTGGGCCAAAAAGCAAGCCTTTGATTCTGCCCCGGTGGCGTGTACAGGACATCGATACGGAAGATGACTGGAAGCGCGCTGAACTCCTAAAGCCCGTCATCGATCGCCAACATGATATCTAGTAAAACTCTCCCATCCCCACTCATTTCGTCGATCACCAACGAGTTGATTCAGTCGGCACTGCAGCGAATTTACAGGAGCAAGCACGGTGAAGCATCAGTCCGCTAATGCACGGGTCACGATCGGTGGACGCTCTATCGGCACCGGAGAACCTCCCTACGTCGTTGCTGAGATGTCGGGCAACCATAACCACGATCTGGAACGGGCATTACGCATCATAGACGCGGCCAAGGCCGCTGGCGCTGATGCCGTCAAACTGCAGACCTACCGGGCCGACACCATCACCATCGACCATCATGGCGATGAGTTCATCGTCAAAGGGGGGCTGTGGAACGGACGATGCCTGTACGAGCTGTACGAAGAGGCCCACACCCCCTGGGAGTGGCACGCGCCCATCTTCGAGCACGCACGTCGTATCGGTATCACGGTCTTTTCCTCGCCATTCGACCACACCGCCGTAGACTTCCTTGAGGAACTGGGTGCGCCCGCTTACAAAATCGCCTCGCCGGAGCTCATTGATCTTCCGCTGATCCGCAAGGTCGCGCATACCGGCAAGCCGATCGTGATGTCCACCGGGGCGGCAACGCTGGAGGAAATCGGAGACGCCATCCAAGCGGCACGCGACGCAGGTGCGACCGAGTTGGTGGTGCTGCACTGCACAGCGGCCTATCCTGCGCCGCCCGAGGAAACTAACCTGGTGACGATCAAGGCCCTGGCCGAGCGATTTGACGTGGTGGTTGGCCTGTCCGACCACACTTTGGGCACGACGGTATCGGCACTGGCGGTCGGAATGGGGGCGAGCTTCATTGAAAAGCACGTCACCCTGGCACGCGCCGACGGCGGCGTCGATAGCGCCTTTTCGCTCGAGCCTCAGGAATTGGCCGAGTTGGTGACAACGGCACGCATCGCGCAGGCGGCCGTCGGCAGGCCCACCTTCGGGCCCACGACATCGGAGGCTAGCGTGCTCAGAAACCGCCGATCCCTGTATGTGGTGAAGCCCATCGCTAAAGGGGAGGTGCTGACGCTCGACAACATACGCTCAATTCGGCCTGCCAACGGTCTAAAACCCAAGCACCTCGACGCTGTGCTTGGGCAACGCGCGGCGCGCGATCTCTCCTTTGGGGAACCGCTGAACTTTGAAATGATCACAGGCTACTCGGAAGAAGGCAGCGCTCTACGCTAGCGATTTGACTCGGAATGCTTCCGGATACGCACCTGCATAACCAAATAAAAAGGCATACTATGGCCGATTCGACACTTTGCAAGCACGAACTGGGCTTTCTGCAAGTTGCAGACAAGCCATCGCCGCAAGCACTTGCGGACTACTACGAGCAAACCTACTTCCAGAACGAATCCGGCAACTACCGCAAGCGCTACTCAGCCTTGGAAACCGAGGTCATCAGCCTGCGCATCGCCCAGCGCGCGGCGCAGGTTGTGGGGCTCACGGGCCGCGAGACCCCCGGTAGCATGCTGGATGTAGGTTGCGGTGAAGGCTTTGCCATCATCTGAATCCGTGGCGAATCTCGCCCGCCCGGCCAGAAATCCGCCCTGGCAGGGGCGCGATCCCGCGAAGGATGCTGTGACCGGTGGCCAACCAG
>NZ_FOAA01000041.1 GCF_900109495.1 Ectothiorhodospira marina
GCGATGCGCTGCGCCAGCAGCGCCCGGGCCAGGCTTTGTGCCCGCCGCCTTCGCGGGCGAGGCCCGCTCCCACAGGGGGCTTGGATCCCATATAGGGGGCTCGGATACCACAGGGAGTCCCGGATCCCACGGGAGCCACCTCCAACAGGAAATCCCTCAGTGAGGCTGGTCCAGTTGCAGGGCCTTCACTTCATCCAGGGACAGACCGGTGGTCTGAGCGATCTGCTCTTCAGTGAGCGCACCCAGCTTGAGCAGGTTAATGGCGGTTTCACGAGCATTTTCATGCCGGCCCTTCTGCTCACCCTCCCGCCGGGCTTCACCCAGCAGCGACACTTCATCACGCAGCGCACGCTCCCGCACAAACGCCAGCCGTTGCGCTTCCTCGTCGGCACTGAGCTCCCGGATGCGGCTCATGGCACGCTGGACCGGGTCGTGGACAACCTTGGCCATGATGAATTCCTCCCGCCAATGCTTGAAAAAGGTGATCCAGGCCCGCAACGGACCTTCCGGTAAGCCAAGACGATCCGCCTTGTTCAATTCGATCAGGTTCATCTGCAGGATGTTCCCCAGCGACACCTGTGGCTGGCGTTCATCCCGCATCTCGAACCGCCACACCGCCTGCCGGCGCTCAGCCTCGCTGCCGATGAACAGATCAAAGTCCAGCAAGTGAATCCCCACCGAGGCACGCAGCTCCTGATAGTCTTCGCCCGCATTCAGCTGGGTGCCCAGGGTGCGGGCCAGGTAGAACAGCCCCCGCTTGTGCCAGGCACCATAGCGGCGAACCTGAATCTCCACATTGTAGCAGTGGCCCTGACGATCGCGGGCCAGCACATCCAGGATAATGTACTTGCCGGTGAGCTCACTGGGCTCGATGGTGGGGTTGAGTACCTCGACGCTGGCAATGTTCGGGAGATCCGGGCGCAGGTCGTTGATCAGGTCCACCAGCAAATCCGGCGCCTCAGCGAACAGCCGCTTGAACACATAATCGTTGGTAGGGTCGAGGAGATCACTCAT
>NZ_FOAA01000007.1 GCF_900109495.1 Ectothiorhodospira marina
TCGGGCCTTACCCCGAACACCGCCGGGTCGTTCGCGAACGACCCGTACAGGGACGGGGCATGAATCTCACTCCCCCTCCATCAGGAACACCCGCGGACGGCTCCACGGGGGGCTCAAGCCTGCCTAGAACCCCCCCGTACGGGCGCTTCGAGAAGCGCCCCTGCCAACCCCACCCCCACCGCATCCACGAGATACCGTATGGGTCGTTCGCGAACGACCCATACAGGGACGGGGCATGAAACTCACTCCCTCTCCGTCAGGAACACCCGCGGACGGCCCCACGGGGGCTCAAGCCTGCCTAGAACCCCCCGTACGGGCGCTTCGAGAAGCGCCCCTGCCAACCCCACCCCCACCGCATCCATGAGATACCGTACGGGTCGTTCGCGAACGACCCCCGCCGGAGCCCCAAAGCCCGACTCAGGTCGCCCGACCTACCAGGGCCGCCTGCTCGATTACGTCCCGGTCGATGAGGCCGTTTCGGGCATACCCAGCATGGGCGCCAGAAACCGCCCCGTATGCGAGCCGGATACAGCTGCGACCGCCTCTGGCGTTCCCGTGGCAATGATCTCACCGCCACCGGATCCGCCCTCGGGCCCCAGGTCGATGATCCAGTCGGCCGTCTTGATCACATCCAGGTTATGTTCGATGACCACCACCGTGTTGCCATGGTCCCGCAGACGGTGCAGCACCTTGAGCAGCTGATCCACGTCCTCGAAGTGCAGGCCGGTGGTGGGCTCGTCCAGGATGTACAGCGTCCGGCCCGTGTCACGTTTGGAGAGCTCCCGGGCCAGTTTCACCCGTTGGGCCTCGCCCCCGGAGAGGGTGGTGGCATTCTGTCCCAGTTGGACGTAGGACAGACCCACGTCCATCAAGGTATCCAGCTTGCGTTTGACCACCGGGACGGCGTCGAAGAACTCCACCGCGTCCTCCACGGTCATCTCCAGCACTTCGTGGATGTTCTTGCCCTTGTAGCGTACATCCAGGGTCTCGCGGTTGTAGCGCTTGCCCCGACAGATGTCGCAGGGCACATAGACATCCGGCAGGAAATGCATCTCTACCTTGATCACCCCATCCCCCTGGCAGGCCTCGCAGCGTCCGCCACGGACATTGAACGAGAAGCGACCGGGCGCATAGCCCCGGGAGCGAGCCTCCTGGGTGCCCGCGAACAGCTCGCGAATGGGAGTGAATAGGCCGGTATAAGTGGCCGGATTGGAGCGGGGTGTACGGCCAATGGGGCTTTGGTCGATGTCGACCACCTTGTCCAGATGTTCCACGCCCTCCACACGCTCATAGGGCGCCGGTTGATCTCCCGCCTTATTGATCCGCAGGGCCATGAGCCGATACAGGGTGTCGTTGATCAGGGTGGATTTGCCGGAGCCGGAAACGCCCGTGACGCAGGTCAGCAGGCCCACCGGCACGTCCATGTCCACGTTGCTCAGGTTATTGCCCCGGGCTCCGATGACGCGCAGCAGGCGGTCCGGGTCCACGGGGTGTCGCCGGGATGGCACTTCGATGCGTCGGCGCCCACTCAGATACTGCCCGGTGAGGGAGTGTTCCGTCTGACTCACCTGTCCGGGGGTGCCCTGCGCCACCACTTGCCCACCGTGACGTCCGGCGCCCGGACCCATGTCCACCACATGATCGGCGCGGCGGATGGCATCCTCGTCGTGTTCCACCACCAGGACGGTGTTGCCTAGGTCCCGCAGGTAGGTGAGGGTGTTGAGCAGGCGTTCGTTGTCGCGCTGATGCAGGCCGATGGAGGGTTCGTCCAGGATGTACATCACGCCCACCAGGCCGGCGCCAATCTGTGAGGCCAGGCGGATGCGCTGGGCCTCGCCCCCGGAGAGGGTATCGGCCGAGCGGTCCAGGGTCAGGTAGTCCAGGCCCACGTTCACCAGGAAATTCAGTCGGGCCACGATCTCCTTGACGATCTTGTCGGCGATCTGTCCCTGTTTGCCCGGCAGGGCCAGTTCGGTGAAAAATCGCTGGGCGTCGCCGATGGGTAGCGCGGTGAGCTGGGGCAGGGTGCGATCGTCCACAAAGACGTTGCGCGCGGCCTGGTTCAGGCGGGTGCCCTGGCAGGTGGGGCAGGGATGCATGGAGCGGTACTTGGCCAGCTCCTCCCGCACGGCGCTGGAGTCGGTTTCCCGGTAGCGGCGCTGCAGATTGGGGATGATGCCTTCAAAGGTGTGTTCGGATTTGGAGCGGCGACCGCGTTCGTTGTGATATTCGAACTGAATCTTGTCCCGGCCACTGCCATGAAGCACCACCTGGCGCACCTCTTCAGGCAGATCCTGGAAAGGGGTTTCAATATCAAAGCCGTAATGGGCCGCCAGGGACTGGATGAGTTGGAAGTAGTAGGCGTTGCGCCGGTCCCAGCCGCGCACGGCACCGCCGGCCAGGCTCAGTTCCGGGTGGGCCACCACGCGCTCCGGGTCGAAGAACTGTTGAACCCCCAGCCCATCACAGGTGGGGCAGGCACCCACCGGGTTGTTGAAGGAGAACATGCGCGGCTCCATCTCCTGGATGGCATAGCCGCAATGGGCGCAGGCGAACTGGGAGGAGAACACCAGCGGCGCACGCTTGGGGTCGTCCAGCCAGGCCACCAGGGCCAGGCCTTCGGAGAGATTCAGGGCCGTTTCCAGGGACTCGGCCAGGCGCAGCCCAATGTCGTCGCGCACCCGGAATCGATCCACCACCACCTCGATGGTGTGCTTGCGTCGTGGTTCCAGGCTGGGCGGGTCATCCAGTTCGATGAGTTCGCCATCAATGCGCGCCCGCAGATAGCCCTGGGCCCGCAGACCCTCCAGCACATTCAGGTGTTCGCCCTTGCGCTCCTGCACCACTGGCGCCAGCAGCATCAGCTTGTCGCCCTCGGGGAGCGCCAGGATCTGATCCACCATCTGACTGACGGTCTGTGCCTCCAGGGTGGTGCCATGTTCCGGACACCGGGGCGTGCCGGCGCGAGCGAACAGCAGGCGCAGGTAGTCGTAGATCTCCGTGATGGTGCCCACGGTGGAACGCGGGTTATGGGAGGTTGTCTTCTGTTCGATGGAGATGGCCGGAGAGAGCCCTTCGATGTGGTCCACATCCGGCTTTTCCATCATGGACAGGAACTGCCGCGCATAGGCCGACAGGGACTCCACATAGCGTCGCTGCCCCTCGGCGAACAGGGTGTCGAAGGCGAGCGAGGACTTGCCCGATCCGGACACGCCGGTGATGACGATGAGACGGTCTCGGGGAAGCATCAGGTCCACATTCTGAAGATTGTGGGTCCGGGCGCCGCGGATGATGATCTGTTCCATGGAGTGATCGCTTCGAGGGGGCGGAGGGAGTGGATCCACCCCAGTGACAGATTGCAGGCAAACGACTAATGTAACATGATCTCCGCCCCCCAAGCGGCCCCGGATCCTGGGGCCGGCCTGGGGCGGGGAGTCGGCTCGGCAACACGGATGATCCGGGCATCAGGGAATGATTCGAATCGATTGAAAACGGACTCAATGAGGCGTTAGGAGCGAACATGGCAAGAGGTATCAACAAAGTCATCCTGGTGGGTAATCTGGGGAATGACCCGGAAGTGAAATATATGCCCAGTGGCTCGGCGGTGGCCAATGTGAGCATTGCCACCACGGATCGCTGGAAGGACAAGCAGAGCGGCGAGATGCAGGATCGCACCGAGTGGCACCGGGTGGTGTTCTTCGGTCGTCTGGCGGAGATCGCCGGGGAGTACCTGCGCAAGGGCTCCCAGGTGTATGTGGAGGGTCGACTGCAGACCCGCAAATGGCAGACCCAGGACGGTCAGGATCGCTACAGCACCGAGATCGTGGCCAACGAGATGCAGATGCTCGGCGGCCGGGGTGGCAGTGGCGGCGGCGGTGGCTCCAGCGACTTCGACTCCGGTGGCGGTTCCGGTGGTGGTCAATGGGGCCAGGGCGGCGGCTCCCGGGGGCAGGGTGAATCCGCATCGTCCGGGGGCGGGCAAGCCTCCGGCCAGTCGTCCGGGTCACGGCCCGAACCCAGTGATTTCGACGACGATATACCCTTCTAGATCGGAGGTATCTGACGTGCCCCCCTGTGGGAGCGGGCCTGCCCGCGAATCGCTGCGGTAGCAGCGCTTGGGGGATTGGGGCCGCCGCTTTCGCGGGCAGGCCCGCTCCCACAAAGGCCAGGCTTGTTCCCGCCACCGCTGCCGGGCTGTCCCACAACTACCGGGTGGCCCTCACAACAGGAATGCCAGGCCTTCCTGTCCCTACCGGCCCGCGACATTCGCTCTGATCAGGTTTAAAATCCCCGCATGACTCTCAAGATCCACATCCAGACCCATGGCTGCCAGATGAACGAGTATGACTCGGGCAAGATGGTGGACGTGCTGCGGGCTTCCCATGGGGCGGAGTTGACGGACGATCCCGCCTCGGCCGATCTGCTGCTGCTCAATACCTGTTCCATCCGCGAGAAGGCCCAGGAAAAGGTCTTTTCGCTGCTGGGGCGCTGGCGCCGACTCAAGGACGCCCGCCCCGGGGTGCTGATTGGCGTGGGGGGCTGCGTGGCCAGTCAGGAGGGTGAGGTGCTGCGCGAGCGGGCCCCCTTCGTGGACCTGGTCTTCGGGCCCCAGACCCTGCATCGTCTGCCGCAGATGCTGGACCGTGCCCGCCGGGAGCATCAGCCGGTGGTGGACGTCTCCTTTCCCGAGATCGAGAAGTTTGATTGCCTGCCCGAGCCCCGGGCCGAGGGGCCCACGGCCTTTGTGTCGGTGATGGAGGGGTGCAGCAAGTACTGCACCTACTGTGTGGTGCCCTTCACCCGGGGCGAGGAGATCAGTCGCCCCTTCGACGATGTGCTGGCCGAGGTGGCGCAGCTGGCGGCCCAGGGGGTGCGCGAGGTGAACCTGCTGGGGCAGAACGTGAATGCCTATCGTGGCCCCATGCACGATGGCGAGATCGCCGACCTGGCCCTGCTGATTCACTATGTGGCGGCCGTGGACGGGATCGACCGGATCCGTTTCACCACCTCCCATCCGGTGGAGTTCTCCGACAGCCTCATTCAGGCCTTTGCCGATGTGCCGGAACTGGCCAGCCACCTGCACCTGCCGGTGCAAAGCGGCTCGGATCGCATCCTGGCGGCCATGAAGCGCGGCCACACGGCCCTGGAGTACAAGTCCCGCATTCGGCGGCTGCGCCAGGCCCGCCCGGATCTGTCCCTGTCATCGGATTTCATTGTGGGCTTCCCGGGCGAGACCGATACCGACTTCGAGGCCACCATGCGGCTGATCGAAGATCTGGGTTTCGATCAGTCCTTCAGCTTCATCTACAGCCCCCGCCCGGGCACGCCCGCCGCCAATCTGGAGGACTCGGTGCCCCTGGAGGTGAAGAAGGCGCGCCTGCAGCGCTTGCAGGATCACATTAATGCCTCGGCGCGGGCCATCAGCGAGGCCATGGTGGGTTCGGTGGAATCCATTCTGGTGGAGGGCCCCTCGCGCAAGGATCCGGCCTTCATGGCCGGTCGTACCGCCAATCATCGTATGGTCAACTTCCCCGGTGGGCCGGAGTTATTGGGGCAATTTGTCCCTGTGCGCATCACCGAGGCCATGAGCAACTCGCTGCGTGGCGAGCTTGTGAATGATCCGACATCGCCTCAGCCGGCCTCCATGGCGGCGAACAGCGCCTGATCCGGCTATACTTTTCAAGACACGCAACACGTCCAGTGGCCTGACCCGACCTTGATAGACCAACCTGCCGATTCCCAATCAGCGGCCCGACCCTCCTCCGTGGAGTTGTCTCTGGAGCCCGCCGACAACCTGCGTCTGGCCAATCTCTGTGGCCAGTTTGATGAACACCTTCGGCTGCTGGAAAAGCGCCTGGGGGTGGAGGTCAATAATCGCGGTAACCGCTTCAATATCATTGGCGATGCCGAGCCTGCCCAGGCCGGTGCCGAGGTGATTCGTGATCTGTATCGCATCACCGCCCGCGAGACCCTCACGCCCGAGCGGGTGCATCTGCACCTGCAGGAGTCCCAGGTGGATCTGCTCATGGAGCGCCGGGACAGTGCTGCCGATGAAGAGGACCCCGTCCTGCGGCTGCGCCGTGGCGTGATCCGGGGGCGTGGCGCCCATCAGATGCGTTATCTGCGCAACATCCGCACCCATGATCTCAATTTCGGCGTGGGTCCTGCGGGGACCGGCAAGACCTACCTGGCCGTGGCCGCCGCCTGCGAGGCCCTGGAGACGGACCGGGTGCGTCGTCTGGTGCTGGTGCGCCCGGCGGTGGAGGCAGGTGAACGCCTGGGGTTCCTGCCCGGGGATCTGGCTCAGAAGATCGACCCCTATCTGCGTCCCATGTACGACGCGCTTTACGAGATGCTGGGGTTCGAGAAGGTGGCCAAACTTCAGGAACGCAGCGTCATCGAGGTGGCCCCGCTGGCCTACATGCGCGGGCGCACCCTCAATGATGCCTTCGTCATCCTGGACGAAGCCCAGAACACCACGCCGGAACAGATGAAGATGTTCCTCACCCGCATCGGCTTTGGTTCCACCGCGGTGGTCAACGGCGACGTCACGCAAACAGATCTTCCTCACCCCCGGCAGTCGGGCCTGCGTCACGGGGTGGAGATCCTCAAGGACGTGAAGGGGGTCAGCTTCACCTTCTTTACCGCCCGGGACGTGGTGCGCCATCCTTTGGTGCAGCGTATTGTCGAGGCCTATGACGCCGGGGACGTCGGCGGCAAGGGCGCCTGATCGTGGAGTCTCGGATCCAGGTCCAGTATGCGGTGCCCCGTCGGGGCATCCCCGCCCCCGTGTCCCTGGGCCGTTGGGCGAGCCTGGCACGCCAGGGCGCCCCGGGGTCTGTGGTCATCCGTGTGGTTGATGAGGATGAGAGTGCCCAACTCAACGGTACCTATCGCGGCAAGCGGGGCCCCACCAACGTGCTGTCCTTCCCCTTCGAGGGGCCGGAGGGCATCCCTGTGGATCATCTGGGCGACCTGGTGATCTGTGCCCCCGTGGTGGCCCGCGAGGCCTGGGAGCAGGGCAAGACGCCTCGCGGCCACTGGGCACACATGGTCATCCACGGTGTCCTGCATCTGCGCGGCTACGACCATCTGAACGAGGCCGAGGCGCGGGAGATGGAAATGATTGAAACATTGCTGATGGCAGAATGCGGCTATGATGACCCCTACACCCTTCCTTCCAATCCCCCTGAAACGACACACTCATGAACACTGATCGATCTAGTCACCCCGGGACCCGCAGCTGGGTGGAGCGCTTTAGTCTTGCTCTCTCCTCGGAGCCCCGGGATCGTAGCCAGCTGGTGGAACTGCTGCGCAATGCACACCAGCGCCAGATCATTGACCCGGATGCCCTGGGGATGCTCGAGGGCGTCATGCAGGTGGCCGACATGCAGGTGCGGGACATCATGATCCCGCGGGCACAGATGGACGTGGTGACCCGGGATGCACGGCTGGATGAGATCGTGCCCCTGCTGGCGGAATCGGCCCATTCCCGTTTTCCCGTGATCGGTGATGATCGGGACGAGGTGGTGGGTATCCTGCTGGCCAAGGACATGCTGCGTTATTTCACTCAGGAGGGGGCGGCGGGCTTCGACATGCAGGACATCCTGCGTCCTGCCGTGTTCGTTCCCGAGGCCAAGCGGCTGAACATCCTGCTCAAGGAGTTCCGTAACAGCCGTAACCACATGGCCATTGTCGTGGATGAGTACGGCGGCGTGGCCGGGCTGGTCACCATTGAGGATGTGCTGGAACAGATCGTTGGCGAGATCGACGATGAGCACGATATCGATGATTTCCTCACGCATATCCTGCGCCATACCAACGGTCGCTTCACCGTCAAGGCGCTCACTCCCATTGAAGAGTTCAACGCCTACTTCAACACTCAGTACAGTGACGAGGCCTTTGACACCATCGGCGGTTTCATCGTCCACCGCTTTGGCCATGTGCCCAAACGGGGCGAAGAGCTGGTATTCGATCGCTTCCACGTGCGTGTGCTGCGAGCCGATAACCGGCGCGTTCACCTGCTGGAGTTGAGCTATCGGGACGTGCCGGCGGCCGAATCCGACAAGACCTCCTGACCACGGCCCCGTTGATGCTTCCAGACTCGTTGCCCTCATGACCGCACCGCTTTCGGACTTCCCCCTGCCGCGGCGAATCGAGCAACACCCGCGTCTGGCGGCCCTGGTGGCCGCCCTGGCCGGGGTTTTGCTGGTGGCAGCCTTTGCCCCGTTCCAGGTGCGTGCCCTGAGCATTCTGGCGCCCGCCGTCCTGTTCATCCTCTGGGTCGGTGCCAGTCCGCGCCAGGCCGCCTGGCGCGGCTACGCCTTCGGGGTGGGGCTGTTCGGGGCGGGGGTTTATTGGGTGTATCACAGCCTGCATCTGTTCGGGGCGGCCATTGCGCCGCTAGCGGCGCTGATCACGGCGGGTTTCGTGCTGGTCCTGGCCCTGTTCCCGGCCCTCATGGGTTATCTGGTGGCCCGTCTACGCGCGCGGATGCCGGGGCCCTGGGCGCTCATCCTGCTCATGCCGGCCCTGTGGGTACTATTCGAATGGTGGCGTGGCTGGTTTCTCACCGGCTTCCCCTGGCTGTTGTTGGGCACGGCCCACCTGGATACCCAATTGGCCGGCTACATGCCGGTGGTGGGTGTGTTTGGCGTGAGCGCCCTGGTGGCAGTCATGGCCGGTTGTCTGGCCTGGGGACTGATTCGAGGGCAACGGGCCGCGTTGCGGGCGGGCGGGTTCATCCTGGCCCTGTGGCTGGGCGGTGCGCTGCTCTCCCAGGTGGAGTGGACACGTCCCGCTGGTGACCCTCTCACGGCCAGTCTGCTCCAGGGCAACGTGGCCCAGGAGGAGAAGCTGCTGCCGGAGCACCTGCCCCAGTCCATGGCCCTGTACGCACAACTCACGGAAGAGGCCTTTGGCAGTGACCTCATCGTGTGGCCCGAGACCGCCGTGCCCACCTTCCACCGTCGACTGGAGCCGGAATTCCTCGGCCCCCTGGCCCGGGCCGCCCGGGCCCAGGGCAGTGAGATGATCACCGGTATCTTCACCTACGAGCCGGACACCGGGAAGATGTACAACAGCATTGGCCGACTGGATGGGGCAGGGGAGGTGGCGTTCTATCACAAGCGCAAGCTGGTGCCCTTCGGTGAGTACCTGCCGCTGCGCGGCCTGCTCATGTGGCTGGACGACTTCATTGAACTGCCCATGGCGGATCTGTCCCGTGGGCACGGTGGGTGGACCCTGGAGGCGGCAGGCATCACCCTGGGGCCCTCCATCTGCTACGAAGACGCCTTTGGCTCCCAGGTCATACGCGCATTGCCCCAGGCTCAGTTGCTGGTGAATGTGACCAATGATGCCTGGTTCGGCGATTCCATCGCGCCCCATCAGCACCTGGAGATTGCCCGGGCGCGCAGCCTGGAGACGGGGCGCGACATGCTGCGAGCCACCAATACAGGCATCTCCGCGGTGATCGATCACCGCGGCCGGATCCGGGATCAGTCACCCCAGTTCGAGACCCACGTGCTCACCGCCGAGGCCCAGCCCCGGGATGGGTCCACTCCCTACGTCATCTGGGGCAATTGGCCGGTGATCCTATGGGCTGTCATCGTGATAGGGGGCTTGCCGCTGCTGGCCCGGCGGTCGTTTCAGCCCCGCATGCGGTGATATTTCGTGCCTTGGCACTGTGGACAGGGGGGAATGCGCCCGCTCTCGGTGAAGTGCAATTCCTTACCGCACTGATCGCAGCGGAGCACGCCTGGCCCGGCCACTTCACCGGTATGCCAGACACCCACCACCCGCGCCTGGGCCTCCAATTCCGCCAGTTCCACACGGGTGCGATCGGCAATGGAACCGAGCAGGTCCAGTAGTCGAGCCTCGATCAACTGCAGATCCATGCGGAACCAGGCTTGATAGTCCCGGCTGGACTCACCCAGGTAGTCGCCCATGTCATGCAGGTCACGGCGAAGGTAGTCGGCCACCTGGTGGGCCTCCTCACGGGTGACCTCTCCCAGTTCCACCGCGCGCTTGCGGGCATGCTGGATGGCCTGTTCCAGGCTGGGTGTGGCCCGCTCTTCGGTCGTTTCCACGGCATGCTTCACCCGCTCCAGCATGGTGTCGTAGGCGTGGGCCAGGGTGTCCTTGACCGGATGTTCTGATTTTTGATGCTCTTGTTCGGACATGATGTGCCCTCCTGGTAAAAATCGCTGATGCCATCGTTTCTCAAAGCCTACCAACTCTGCACCTGGACAGCCACGCGCACCCATCAACCCAACGCGTGTCAGTTGTTCCCCTGCGGTGGGCGCTGGTATTCTTTTCGGTCTTTCCGCACGTCCCGGGTCCGTCCCATGCCGCACTGGGCATGCCCCGTTGCGTCCCGCGAACCCGTATCCAGATTCCAGCCGGTGTGACCATGCAAGAACTGTATCAACCCGAGACCGTCGAGACCGAAGCACAGGCCTGGTGGGCCGAAAAGGATTGCTTCCGCGCCCGGGAGGACCTCTCCCGGGAGACCTTCTACTGTCTGTCCATGTTTCCCTATCCCAGCGGACGGCTGCACATGGGGCATGTGCGCAATTACACCATCGGTGACGTGATCGCCCGGTATCAGCGCATGCAGGGTCGCAACGTCCTGCAACCCATGGGGTGGGACGCCTTTGGTCTCCCCGCCGAGAACGCGGCCATGAAGCATGGCGTGCCCCCGGCCCAGTGGACCTACGAGAACATCGACTACATGCGCGGTCAGTTGCAACGGCTGGGATTTGCCTATGACTGGTCCCGGGAACTGGCCACCTGTACCCCGGAGTATTACCGCTGGGAGCAGTGGTTGTTTACCCGGTTGTTCAAGAAGGGGCTGGTCTACAAGAAGACCGCCGTGGTCAACTGGGACCCGGTGGATCAGACCGTGCTTGCCAATGAACAGGTCATCGAAGGCCGCGGCTGGCGCTCGGGTGCCAAGGTGGAGCGCCGCGAGATCCCCCAGTGGTTCCTGCGCATCACCGACTATGCCGAAGAGTTGCTCAATGGACTGGACAATCTGCCCGGTTGGCCGGAACAGGTCCGCACCATGCAGCGCAACTGGATCGGCCGCTCCGAGGGCGTGGAAGTGGCGTTCCCGGTGGATGGGGGGGATCCCCTGAAGGTATACACCACCCGCCCCGATACCCTGATGGGGGTGACCTACATGGCCGTGGCCGCCGATCACCCGCTGGCACGGCAGGCCGCCGAGACCCGCCCGGACGTGGCTGCCTTCATTGAGGCGTGCCGGCACAACAGCGTTTCCGAGGCGGATATGGCGACCCTGGAGAAGCGGGGTGTGGCCACCGGTATCGAGGCGCGCCACCCCATGACCGGGGCGCGCGTGCCTGTCTGGGTGGCCAACTTCGTGCTCATGGAATACGGCACGGGTGCGGTCATGTCCGTGCCTGCCCATGATCAACGGGACTGGGAATTTGCCCGCGGGCACGGCCTGCCCATTCGCCAGGTGATCCGCCCCGCGGATGAGGCGACCTGCGTGGATCTGGAGCAAGGAGCCTTCACGGAGAAGGGCATCCTGATGGCTTCCGGGGAATTTGACGGGCTGGACTTCCCCCAGGCCTTCGAGGCCATCGCCGGTTATCTGGAGTCCAGGGGTCTGGGAACCCGCCAGGTGAACTACCGTTTGCGGGACTGGGGTGTCTCCCGTCAGCGTTACTGGGGCTGCCCCATCCCCATCATCAACTGCCCCAGTTGCGGTGCCGTGCCGGTGCCCGAATCCCGGTTGCCGGTGGTCCTGCCCGAGGATGTGGCATTCGATGGTTCAGGTTCGCCCATCAAGAAGATGCCTGAGTTCTACAAGACCACCTGCCCGGAGTGCGGCGGCGAGGCTGAGCGGGAAACGGATACTTTCGACACCTTCTTCGAGTCTTCCTGGTATTACGCTCGCTACACCTGCCCGGACAACGACGGCGCCATGATGGATGAGCGCGCCGGGCACTGGCTGCCCGTCGATCAGTATGTGGGGGGGATCGAGCATGCGGTGCTGCACCTGCTGTACGCCCGTTTCTTCCATAAATTGATGCGGGATGAGGGCTTGGTGCCGGGGGATGAGCCATTCACCAACCTGCTCACCCAGGGCATGGTGCTCAAGGATGGCGCCAAGATGTCCAAATCCAAGGGCAACACCGTGGATCCCCAGGATCTGATCCAGCGCTACGGTGCCGACACCGTGCGCCTGTTCATGATGTTTGCCGCGCCGCCGGAGCTGTCCCTGGAATGGTCGGACTCCGGTGTGGATGGCGCCTTCCGCTTCATCAAGCGGCTGTGGAAGCAGGTGCATGATCATGTCAGCCAGGGCCCGGCCCCGACTCTGGAGCCTGCCGGCCTCAATGACGCCCAGGCGGGGCTGCGCCGTAAGCTGCATCAGACCATCGCCAAGGTGAGCGACGACGTGGGGCGTCGCTACACCTTCAATACCGCTATTGCTGCCTGTATGGAATTGATGAACGACCTGGGGCGGCTGGAAGGTGCAACGGAGGAGGATCGTGCCCTGACCCAGGAGGTGCTGGAGTCCGTGGTGCTCATGCTCTCGCCCATCATTCCCCATGTAACCCATCGCCTCTGGCGGGAACTGGGTCATGATCAGGCCGTGGTGGATTGCGCCTGGCCGCGCGTGGATGAATCCGCCTTGCAGAGCGATACTCAGGAGTTGGTGGTGCAGGTCAATGGCAAGCTGCGCAGCCACATTCGTGTGCCCACCGGGGCTGAGCGGGGCGCCATCGAGCAGATGGCCCTGGCCGATGAGAATGTGCAGCGCCACACTGAGGGCAAGTCCGTGGCCAAGGTGATCGTGGTGCCCGGCAAGCTGGTCAACGTGGTGGCCAAGTGATCCGTATGGCTCCCTGGGGTGGATGGGTGCGTGTGGTCGTCCGAGGCGGTCGGATACTGTCCTGGCTCGGGGTGGGGTTGCTGTGCTTGAGCCTGGTGGCTTGCGGATTCCAGTTGCGCGGAGCGGGTGAGCTTCCACCGGAGATGGCGCGTACGGCCATTACCGGCATTGGCGAGAGAGATGCCCTGACACAGGAGCTGCGTCGGTCTTTGCGGGCCAATGGTGTTGAGGTGGTGGAACGGGAAGAGGCCGATGCCCTGTTACGCATCACCCGGATGGACACCGGACGTCGCACGCTATCCGTGGGCGGAGATGCACGGGTGAGTGAATACGAGGTCTATCTCACCCTTGCCTTCCAGGTGGACGGCAAGGGTTCGGAATTCGAGATCGCCAATCAGACCCTGACCCTCACCCGGGATTATCTCTTCGATCCTGCCGGGGTGCTGGGTCGTTCCGAACAGGAACGGGTGCTGCAGGAATCCATGCGCCGGGACGCGGTGCAACTCATCATGCTGCGCCTGCAAAGCGCCGCCCGCTAAAGGTCGCGCCCCGTGCAGCTTCGTCCCGAGCAGCTGGAGTCCCATCTGGAAAAGACCCTGGCGCCCGTCTATCTGCTCTCCGGGGAGGAGCCGCTGCAGTTGATGGAGGCAGCGGATGCGGTGCGCGCCGCCGCCCGGTCGAAGGGCGTGGAGGATCGCGAGGTCTTCAACGTGGACAAGGGATTTGACTGGGAGCAACTCTCTGTCGCCGCCGAGAGTCTGTCCCTGTTCGCCCGACAACGCCTGCTGGAGTTGCGCCTGCCCACGGGCAAGCCCGGCCCCCAGGGTAGCAAGGTGCTGCAGGCCTATGCCCGACGTCCCGCCGAGGACACGGTCCTGCTGATCGAGGCCGGTCGCCTGGATGCCAATGACCGCAAGACCGCCTGGTGCAAGGCACTGGAATCGGTGGGCGTGCTGGTGCAGGTGTGGCCACTGGACCTGCCCGGCACCCAGGCCTGGATGCAGCGGCGCATGCGCCGACACGGCCTGCAGCCCACTGCCGAGGCGGTGCGTCTGCTGGCCGAACGGGTGGAGGGCAATCTGCTGGCCGCTGCCCAGGAGATCGACAAGCTGGTATTGCTGAGCGGCCCGGGGCCGGTGGATGCCGATGGGGTGCTGAGCGCCGTGGCCGACAGTGCCCGCTTTGGCGTCTTCGATCTGGTGGACGCAGCCCTGGCCGGTGAGACGGCCCGGGCCGTGCGCGTGCTCCAGGGGCTGAGAGATGAGGGCGTCGAGGACGTGCTGGTGCTCTGGGCCCTGGCCCGGGAGATCCGCGCCCTGCATCGCATGGCCGAGCAGGTGGAGGCCGGCAAGTCGGTCCAGCAGGTTCTGGCCGGTGTGCGTCCCCAGCGTCGTCAGCCCGTGGTGCGTCAGGCACTGCGCCGTCAGGGTGCCCACGGTCTTGGGCGATTGCTATCTGGCTGTGCCCGGGTGGATCGGGCCATCAAGGGCCGTCATCCAGGCAACCCGTGGGATGAATTGTTAGACTTGACCCTGAACCTGGCCGGGGCCCATGTGGTGCCTGACCTTTCCCCACCGACAGGAACGCCGTAGTGTCCGATACAGCGAACGATGATATCCAGACGATGATGCGGGACATGGGCCATCAGGCTCGTGCTGCCTCCCGTGACCTGGCGCGGGCTGAATCCGGGGCCAAGAACGCCGCGCTCACAGCCATGGCGGCGCTGATCGAGCAGCGTGCCGATCAACTCATGGTCGAGAACCGCAAGGATCTGGAGGCCGGCGAGCATCACGGTCTGGATGCGGCCATGCTCGATCGACTGGCCTTCACCCCGGAGCGGCTGGGTGTGATGGCGGAAGGCCTGCGTCAGATCGCCGCACTGCCGGATCCGGTGGGGGCCATCAGTGATCTGAATTATCGTCCCAGCGGGATCCAGGTCGGACGCATGCGGGTGCCCCTGGGGGTGATCGGCATCATCTTCGAATCCCGGCCCAACGTCACCGTGGATGCCGCCGGTCTGTGTCTCAAGTCGGGCAATGCGGCCATCTTGAGAGGCGGTTCCGAGGCCATCCATTCCAACCAGGCCCTGGCGGGCTGCATCCGGGATGGCTTGGACGCCGCCGGTCTTCCGGCCAACGCGGTGCAGGTGGTGGCCACCACCGACCGGGCGGCCGTCGGCGCCCTGCTGCGCCTGAAGGACCATGTGGACGTGATCGTTCCCCGTGGGGGCAAGGGTCTGATCGCTCGGGTGAGTGAGGATTCCCTGATCCCGGTGATCAAGCACCTGGACGGGATCTGTCACGTCTATATCGATGACCATGCCCAGCTGGACAAGGCCACCCGGGTGACCGTGAACGCCAAGACCCAGCGCTATGGCACCTGCAATACCCTGGAAACCCTGCTGGTGGCCGAGGGTATTGCCCCTCGCGCCCTCAAGGCCCTCAAACCGTTGTTCGACGAGAAGGGTGTGGAACTGCGTGGTTGCCCGCGGACCCGGGCCTTTCTGTCGGACATCGCCGAGGCCTCGGAGGCTGACTGGGATACCGAATACCTGGCCCCGGTACTGGCCATCCGGGTGGTGGCGGGCCTGGATGAGGCCATCGAACACATCAATACCCATGGCTCCCAGCACACCGACAGCATCATCACCGAGGATTACACCCGGGCGCGACGCTTCCTGCGCGAGGTGGATTCCAGTTCCGTGATGGTCAATACCTCCACCCGCTTCGCCGATGGTTTTGAATATGGATTGGGCGCGGAGATTGGCATCAGCACCGATAAATTGCATGCGCGCGGACCGGTGGGCCTTGAGGGGCTCACCACCCTCAAGTTCATCGTCCTGGGCGATGGCCATGTGCGTGGCTGATTCCAGTCGGACGATGCGGCCGTTGAGCTCATGATCGGTATCCTGGGCGGCACCTTCGATCCCATTCACTTCGGCCACCTGCGCCCGGCCCTGGAGGTGAAGGAACACCTGGGCATGGATGAGGTGCGCTTCATCCCCTGCGGGTTGCCGCCGCACCGGCGCCAGCCCGCCGTGTCAGTCACGCATCGCGCGGCCATGGTGGAACTCGCCGTGCAGGGGCAACCGGGGTTTGTCATGGACCCCCGGGAATTGCAGCGGGAGGGCCCCTCCTACAGCGTGGACACCCTGGAGAGTCTGCGGGCGGAACTGGGGCAGGCGGTGCCCCTGTGCCTGATGCTGGGAATGGACGCCTTTGCCGGTTTGTCTTCCTGGCATCGCTGGCGGGAGATCACCCGGCTCGCTCATGTGGTGGTGTCCCACCGCCCCGGAAGCCCTGCGTCCCATGACCTGGGTGACTGGATGGAAGATCATTGCACTCAGGATCCCCAGGACCTGCGCCGAACACCGGCAGGGCGCGTGTTCTTCCTGCCGGTCACCCAGCTGGACATCTCCGCCACCGCCATCCGTCGGCTTACCGCCCGGGGTTGCAGCCCCCTCTACCTGACCCCCAGGGTGGTGGTGGATTACATTGCCGACCAGGGCCTGTATGGCCCTGCGGCCATCCGTTAAACAAGAGACTCAAGATGCAGACAGAAACCCTGACGCAAATCGTCACCCATGCCCTGGAAGACATGAAGGCCCAGGACCTCAAGGTGATCGACGTGCGCGGTAAGACCTCCATCACCGATACCATGGTCATTGCCACCGGGAGTTCCAATCGCCATGTGAAGTCCCTGGCCGAGAATGTCCTGCGCAAGACCAAGGAGGCCGGCGTCATGCCGCTGGGCTCGGAAGGCGAGCAGGATGCCGAATGGGTGCTCGTGGACCTGAACGACGTGGTGGTGCATGTCATGCTTCCTCAGGTACGTGATTTCTACAACCTGGAAAAGCTCTGGCTCACTGACGAGCAGGCCCGGCCCGAGGTCGACGAGGACTCCCCCGAGGCGGCCATCCGGCGCCTGCGCCGCTAGGCCGTGCGCATTCACCTGCTGGCCATTGGCCACCGCATGCCCGGGTGGGTGAACGAGGCCTACCGGACCTACGCCCAGCGCCTGCCCGCCGAATGCCGCCTGGAACTGCGCGAGATCGCCGCGCCGCGCCGGGGGCGCAACGTGCCCGTGGAGCGCCTGCGGGAGCAGGAGGGCGAGTCCCTGCTGGCCGCTGTGCCCCGGGACGCCTGGGTGGTGGCCCTGGATGAACACGGTCGTGGCCTGGAGACCGCTGCCCTCTCGAGCCGGCTGGATGACTGGATGCAGTCGGGCCGGGATGTCTGTCTGCTGGTGGGGGGCGCCGACGGCCTTTCGCCCGCCTGTCGGGCACGGGCTGATTTCACCTGGTCGCTTTCCCCGCTGACCTTTCCACACCCGCTGGTACGGGTGATCCTGGCCGAACAGATCTACCGGGCCTGGTCGCTATTGCGCGGGCACCCCTATCACCGCGAATGAGTCGTCTCCAGCCATGCTGATCCTTGCCTCCGCCTCGCCCCGTCGTCGTGAACTGCTGGACCAGATCGGGGTCTGCCATGAGGTGCGCCCCGTGGATGTGGATGAAACCCCTCACCCGGGTGAGGCCCCTGACGACTTTGCCCGGCGCATGGCCCGGGCCAAGGCCCTGGCGGGAGCGCGGATCGCCGATGGACGCCCGGTGCTGGGAGCCGATACGGTGGTCAGCATCGACGGTGATATCCTCGGTAAGCCCCGGGACCGGGAGCATGCCCTGGCCATGCTGGATCGTCTCTCCGGGCGGACCCACACGGTATATTCCGCTGTGGCCCTGATCCAGGAAGGGCAGGTCCGGGATGTTCTGAGTGTGACCTGTGTGCGCTTCAAGGCCCTGTCGGCGCGCGAGCGGGAGACCTACTGGGCCAGTGGCGAACCGGTGGACAAGGCCGGGGCCTATGGCATCCAGGGCCAGGGCGCCCTGTTCGTGGAACACATCGAGGGCAGTTACAGTGGCGTGGTGGGCCTGCCGCTGTTCGAGACCGGGGCCTTGCTGTCCGGGGACTGAATCCCTCGGCATCCTGTATTGTGTAGCGGGGTCTGCCCGCCCGGGCGCCCAGACATCCAGAACCAAGGCACCGAAGAATGATGGGCACGGAAATTCTCATGAATGTCACACCCCAGGAGACCCGCGTGGCCCTGGTGGAAAACGGCGTGTTGATGGAGCTGAACATGGAGCGCGCCCGCCGGCGCGGTCTGGTGGGCAATATCTACAAGGGCCGGGTGAGTCGTGTCCTGCCGGGGATGGACGCCGCCTTCGTGGATATCGGTCTGGAACGCGCCGCCTTTCTGCATGCCTCGGACGTGGCGCCGGTGGAGCGCGAGGAACTGCCTCGCGAGGAGACCGAGCGCAACGAGCCCATCCAACGGCTGCTGCGCGAAGGGCAGGACATCCTGGTGCAGGTGATCAAGGATCCCCTGGGTTCGAAAGGGGCACGTCTGACCACGTACATCACCGTGCCGTCCCGCTATCTGGTGCTGATGCCCGGCAATACCACCATCGGTATTTCCACCCGTATCGAGGCGGATGCCGAGCGCGCGCGGCTCAAGACCACCCTGGAGGCCCTGCAGGCAGAGGTACAGACCTCCTACGGCTTCATCGTGCGCACCGCTGCCGAGGCCGCTGCCGTGGAGGCGCTGAAAAACGATGTGATCTTCCTGGAAAAACTCTGGCAGACCATCCAGCAATCCGCCCGGGCGGCCAAGGCCGGCTCCGAGGTCTATGCAGACCTGCCCCTCACCTTGCGCATCCTCCGGGACATGGTGGGTGTGGATCTGGAGAAGATTCGCATCGACTCCCGGGAGACCGTGCAGCGAGTGAGCGACTTCGCCCGGGAATATGTGCCCGAACTGGTGGACCGTATCGAGCACTACCCCGGAGAACGCCCCATCTTTGATCTCTACAACGTGGAAGGGGAGATCCAGAAGGCCCTGGAGCGCAAGGTGGAACTGAAATCCGGGGGCTATCTGATCTTCGATCAGACCGAGGCCATGACCACCATTGACATCAATACCGGCGCCTTCGTGGGTCATCGCAACCTGGAGGAGACCATCTTCAAGACGAATCTGGAGGCGGCCCACGCCATTGCCCGGCAACTTCGGCTGCGCAACCTGGGGGGCATCATCATTGTCGATTTTATCGACATGACTCAGGACGAGCATAAGCGCCAGGTGCTGCGCTCCCTGGAAAAGGCCATGGAAAAGGATTACGCCAAGAGCCAGATCTGTGACGTCTCTCCCCTGGGCCTGGTGGAGATGACCCGCAAGCGTACCCGCGAGAGTCTGGAACACCAACTGTGTGAATCCTGTCCCACCTGTAGCGGTCGGGGTTACGTGAAGTCCGCCGAGACCGTCTGCTACGAGATGTTTCGCGAGATCCTGCGCGAGGCACGGCAGTTCGATGCCCGCGAGTTGCTGGTGCTGGCCTCTCAGGCAGTGGTGGATCTGCTGCTGGACGAGGAATCCGCCAGCGTGGCGCAGTTGCAGGAATTCATCGGCATCCCCATCCGTTTCCAGGTGGAGAGCCTGTACACCCAAGAGCAGTTCGATGTGGTTCTGCTTTGACCGGGGCCACGACATGACCCTCTAGCCCCGAGGCAGATCACTTGTCCGCCAGGATTCTCGAGTTCTCCATCCGGGTTGCCGTCGTCACTGTCGTTCTGCTGGCTGCGTTGACCCTGGCCCTGCGGCTGATGGTTCCCCGCCTGCCGGGGCTGGAAGCGCGCCTGGAAGCGGAACTCTCCGAACTGGCGGGCCACCCGGTGACCGTGGGCGAACTGGACATCCGCTGGCGCCTGGTCTCTGCCCGGGTCAGCCTGGTCGATGTGCGCATCCAGGCCCCTGAACAGCCCGCGGCACTGCTGGAAGTGGGCGGCCTGCAACTGGATGTGAACCCGTTCGCCAGCCTGTGGCGGGGCGAACCCGCCTTCGGTCGGGTGCGGGTGCGGGATGCCGATGTGCATGTGCTGCGGGATGCCTCCGGCCGTGTCCGGGTCCAGGGGGCCGCCCCCGCCGATGAGGCCACGCCGTCGGCGGCACCCACCGATCTCACCGAACTCCTGGCCGGGCGCCGTTTCAACCTCGTCGACAGTCGCCTGCGCTGGGAAGATCGCACCCTGGGGATCGATTACCAGTTTGATGACCTGAACCTGGCCGTGGCCCTGGAGGCCAATCGGCTGCGGCTGGCGGGCGATGTCTTCCTGCCTGCCCAGTTGGGGCATGCCCTGCGCGTGGGCATGGACCTGCGCCTGTCCGAGAAGCGGGATCAATGGCGCGGGCGGGCCTACCTTCAGGCCCAGGATCTGCAGGTTCAGGGCCTGCCCAGAGAGGCGAGCCAGCGCCTGGGGCTGGCGTCGGGCCGTATGGGTACCCGGCTGTGGCTCACCTGGGACCGGGGTCAGGTGGAGCAGGTTCATGTGGAACTGGAAGGACGTGAACTTGAACTGGCGGCCGGGGAGGGCAGCGAGGGGGTGCCCGCTGGCCTGGAGCATGTGGCCGGACGCCTGCTGTGGGAACGGGAGCAGACAGGCTGGCGCTTGCGGGGCAGCGATGTGCAACTGGAGCGCCAGGAGCTGAGTTGGCCGGAGGGCGGGTTCGAGCTGCGCTATCGGAAGGAGGATGGGGGCCGCCAACTGCAGGGTCATATCGACTATCTGCGTCTGGATGATATCGCGCCCTTGTGGGCGCACCAGCGGGTTCTGGAGCATGCCTGGCAGGACGCCGTCTCCGCTCTGGCTCCCAGGGGCACGGTGCATCAGGTGACCCTCAACCTGCAGCTGCCCACCGATGCCCCACCAAACCTGCATGCAGATGGACATTTCCGGGGGGTGGGCCTCTCTCCCCATGGTGCCGTGCCGGGGGTGCGTGGGCTGGAGGGTGGCTTTGCCTTCACGGGTGAGGAGGGTGAACTGTGGGTGGACAGCCCGGGGTTGGAACTGACCCTGCCGGATCTGTTTGACCATCCCCTGTGGGCGGATACTGCTCAAGGCACGATCCACTGGCAACAGGGGCCTGAGGGCCTGGTGCTGGGCACGCAGGATCTGCTCCTGGCCAACGAGGATATCCAGACCCGGGCCAGGGGCCAGGTGACCCTGGGCCAGGCGCCGGGCATGGACCTGGCTTTGGCATTCAGCGAGGGTAACGGTGCCCGCCTGGCACATTATCTGCCGCGGGGCATCCTGCCCGGGAATGTGGACAACTGGGTGAGCCGGGCCGTGGTGGAGGGGCGTGTGGTCTCCGGCAGCCTGCTGTTTCGTGGTCCCTTTGCCGCCTTTCCCTTCCGGGATCAGGAGGGGCGGTTCCTGGTGCGGGCACGCCTTGAGGACGGCATCCTGAATTACCAGGAGGGCTGGCCACGGTTCGAGGACTTCTCCGGCGAGCTGATCTTTGACAATCAAGGCATGGAGGCGCGCGCTGTTCGGGGGCGTCTGTCCAATGCGCGTGTCACCGATGCCCGGGTGCGGATCGAAGACCTTCGCAGCCCGCGCCTCGACATCGAGGGTGGGGTCCAGGGGCGGCTCGTGGATTATCTTCGCTACGTCTCGACAAGCCCGCTGGGCGAGGGTCTGGAAACCTGGCTTGCCCAGCTGCAGGTCGAGGGCGAGGGGCAACTGGACCTGCAGCTGGACATTCCCCTGCAGGGGCGAGATGCCATGGAGCGTCCCGATCAAGTGGAGGGTGTGTTCACCCTCCAGGGCAACCGCCTGGCCCTGGAGGGGCGCGACCTGGCCCTGGAGTCCATCCGGGGGCAGGTGGATTTCACGGAACGGACCGTGCAGGCCCAGGATCTCTCGGCCCGATTCAATGATGTCCCTGTGACCCTGAGGCTGGATCGCTTCGCCAATGGTGAGCTACAGGCCGAGGCTGAAGGAATGCAGTCGATTCGTGCCCTGCTTGGCGAGGCCGTTCCCCGGGCGGTGGTATCCCGGCTGGAAGGGGCCTCCCTCTGGCGGGCCCACCTGCTCATCCCCCCGGAGAGCGCGCCCAGCCTGCGTTTGGCCTCCGACCTGGTGGGGGTGGCCTCAAGCCTGCCAGCGCCCTTTGACAAGCCCCGTTCATCCAGCCGCCCCCTGGAAGTGGAGATTCCCCTGGGAGCCGCCGGCCGTCCCCTCCGGGCATACCTTGACGGGGGGATCCAGGCCGTTGTCTCCCTGGTTGATGAGTCAGGGGTTGATGAGTCCGGCGCGATGACGGGCGAGTTGCGTATGGGCCGTGGGGCGGCCCTGTTGCCGAGTGAGGGGTTTCGGGTGGTGGGTCGGCTGGACCAGGTGGATGTGGACGACTGGTGGACGCTGGTCTCTGACCTGGAGGCGGCCCCTCTGGATGGTGCGGGCGGGGCGCTCAAGGAAGTGGATCTGCACCTGGGAACGGTCAGCCTGGCCGGTGGTCGCCAGACCCGGGATGTGGATCTCCATGCCCGACGGAACGCCGGTCACTGGGATCTGCAACTGGCCTCACCGCTGGTGCTGGGCCAGGTGCTGATCCCGGTGACACCCGATGATGGAACACCCCTGGTCATGGAACTGGACCTGCTGGATCTGGATCAACTCAGTCCCGGCGATACGGGGCAAGGGCCACGGGCCCCGATGGACCCACGTCGATTGCCGCCGCTGGACGTGAGCCTGGGCACCGTGGCCCTTGAGGGGCGACGCTTTGGCCCGGTGAGGCTGGTGACCGAACTCACCCGCGACGGGCTGCTGATCCGGGAGGGCCGGGCGGTTACGGCGGGGGATCAGTTGCGGGGCCGGATGCAGGGCCATTGGACTGTGGATGAAGCAGGTCAACATCACACCCGGCTGGAACTCAAACTGGACAGTGACGATCTGGGCCGTGGTCTCACCGATTTGGGTTTCAATCATGCCTTCAGTGGCGGACGGGCGCGGGTAGAAGCCATCCTGGAGTGGCCCGACGCCCCTGACCGCTTTGATCTGGCTGCGCTGGAGGGCGCGGGTGATCTGCGGGTAAGGGATGGCCGCCTCATTGAACTGGAACCTGGCGCGGGACGCCTGCTGGGCCTGTTCAGTCTCAACTTGCTGCCACGGCGCCTGGCTCTCGACTTCCGTGATTTTTTCCAGCGGGGCTTTGTCTTCGATGAGCTCGTCGGTAGCTTCCGGCTGTCCGGGGGCAATGTACATACTCCGGATCTGCGCATCGAGGGCCCCGCTGCTCGCATCCGTATCCAGGGACGTACCGGGTTGGTGGATCGGGATTATGACCAGACCATCGTGGTCACCCCCAGTGTACGCGGTGCCCTGCCTCTGGCGGGGGCCCTGCTGGGTGGGCCAGTGGCGGGCCTGGCGGTATTCGTCTTTGATCGGGTGGCGGGCGTGGGTGAGCATATCGACGAGGCCTCCCGGGTGGAATACCGCGTGACCGGCCCCTGGTCCAGCCCTCTTGTGGAGGGCGTGGCGCGAGGTGGGGAGTAGGTGGCTGTTCGTCAATTTCATCTGAGTATTGCTATAGTACCGTCATGTTGCCGAACCTCTGCAGGGCGCTGATCCCGTACCTCCTGGCCGCGCCCATGCTGGCCATGGCCGGCGAGCCCGTTTACTCCATGAGTGCCGATACCTGGTCCCGTCCCCGCGATGCGGGATCCCTGGTGTCCGAGCCCGCGCTGCGCAGCATCCTGTCCCGCTACGAGTCCAGTCGTGGCGGTCACATCGTGCTGCGTCACCCTGCGGGTGAGCAGGGGCATCTCTGGGTGGCGGAACTGCAGGACTGGCTGGTGGCCCTGGGCGTGCCCTCCGAGCACATCCAGCAGGCGCCCACGGATGATCTGGAAGCACACATCGAACTCACCCTCAATCCATCACCCTGAACACCCAAGGGACTCAACGTGACGATTGCCGCCGCCATTCAAATGGCCTCGGGTACCAACCTGACCGCCAATCTGCAGGAAACGCGACGCCTGATCACCGTGGCTGCCCAGTCAGGGGCCGGCCTGGTGGTGCTGCCGGAGAATTTTGCCCTGATGGGCATGAACGAGATCGACAAGGTGGAGGTTCGCGAGGCGGAAGGTCAGGGCCCCATCCAGGACTTTCTGGCCGAGCAGGCCCGTCAGCATGGTATCTGGCTGGTGGGGGGGACCGTGCCCCTGAAGTGCCCCGACCCCGGGAAGATTTACGCCAGTTGCCTTGTGTATGACGATCAGGGGCAACAGGTCGGTCGTTACGATAAGATCCACCTGTTCGATGTGCGTCTGCCGGACAACGAGGAACACTACGAGGAATCCGATACCATCGCCAGTGGTGATCAGGTGGTGGTGGTGGAGACGCCTTTCGGGGTGCTCGGCCTTGCAGTGTGCTATGACCTGCGCTTTCCGGAGCTCTTTCGCGGGCTGCTGGACCGGGGCGCCGAGATCATCGCCCTGCCAGCGGCCTTCACTGCCGTGACGGGGCGTGCCCACTGGGAGCCCCTGTTGCGGGCCCGTGCCATCGAGAACCAGGTCTACGTGGTGGCCGCCGCCCAGGGGGGATACCACGTGAACGGTCGCGAGACCCACGGTGACAGCATGGTGGTGGATCCCTGGGGCAATGTGCTGGACCGCCTGCCCCGGGGCTCCGGTGTGGTGTGTGGCCAGCTGGATCCGGAACGCCAGAAGGTCATCCGTCGCAGCTTCCCCTCGATCTATCACCGGCGCTTGTCCTGCGACCTGACCTGAGGGTGGCCGGAGGCCCGGCGGGCATAAAAACCCCTGGGCCTTCGGGCTTGAATTACGGACTCAGCCCCCCAACACTGACTCCATGCCCGGCACTGTGCCCGGGATGCGTTGTCAGCGATCCCAAACCCGGAAGGCCCCTTACATGACCCAGACACTGGAAACCGCACGTCAGCATCTGCTTGATCCCTCCGGCCTGACCGATTCAGATCTGGACCGGGTGCTGGGCACCCTGGCCGGTCCCGGGCTGGATGGCGGCGATCTGTACTTTCAACTGGCCCGGCACGAGTCCTGGGTGCTGGAAGATGGCATCGTCAAGGAGGGGGGGTACAACATCGAACAGGGCGTGGGGGTGCGTGCCCTCAGTGGCGACAAGACCGGGTTTGCCTACACCGACGAGATCGCGCCGGCCTCGCTGATGGAGGCGGCCATGACCGCCCGGGCCATCGGGCGTGACCATCAAGATGGCAGCGTACCGGTGCGACGTGCCGCACCGGCGCATCGTCTGTATCTGCCGGTGGACCCTCTGGGCACCCTGGACGAGCAGGCCAAGATCGAACTGCTGCAGGCCCTGGATGCCGAGGCCCGTGGACAGGATCCGCGCATCAGTCAGGTCGTGGTCAGCCTCGCCGGCGTCCACGAGGTGGTCATGGTGCTCAATACCGAAGGCACCCTGGCAGCCGACATCCGGCCCCTGGTGCGCATGAATGTGCATGTGATTGCCGAGGATCGGGAAGGGCGCCGTGAACAGGGCTCCAGTGGGGGCGGGGGCCGCACCGGCTACGGCTTCTTTCTGGAAAAGGAACGCGGCCTGGGCTACGCCCGCGAGGCGGCTCGTCAGGCCCTGCTGAACCTGGACGCGGTGGATGCCCCCGCTGGGACCATGACGGTGGTGCTGGGCTCGGGCTGGCCGGGGGTGCTGCTGCACGAGGCCATCGGCCACGGCCTGGAGGGTGATTTCAACCGCAAGGGGACCTCGGCCTTCAGTGGACGCATGGGGCAACGGGTGGCCGCCCCCGGGGTGACGGTCGTGGACGATGGCACCCTGGAGGGACGCCGCGGATCGTTGAACGTGGATGATGAGGGCACGCCCACCCAGTCCACTACGCTGATCGAGGATGGTGTCCTCAAGTGTTTCATGCAGGATCGCCTGAATGCCCGTCTCATGGGACTTGCGCCCACGGGTAACGGGCGCCGGGAGTCCTACGCTCACCTGCCCATGCCGCGCATGACCAACACCTACATGCTGGCCGGACCCCACGATCCGGCAGAGATCATCGCCTCCGTGGACAAGGGGCTTTATGCCGTCAACTTTGGTGGTGGGCAGGTGGACATCACTTCCGGTAAGTTCGTGTTCTCCGCTTCGGAGGCCTATCTCATCGAGGGTGGCAGGATCACCCGGCCGGTGAAGGGGGCCACCTTGATCGGCAACGGGCCCGACGTGCTCACCCGGGTATCCATGGTGGGCAATGATCTGGATCTGGACACCGGCGTGGGCACCTGTGGCAAGGAGGGCCAAAGCGTCCCGGTGGGCGTGGGTCAGCCCACCCTGCGGGTGGACGGCCTCACGGTGGGTGGCACCAGCCACTGATCGTTCATTTCCACGCCGGATCGGCACCCACCGTCCCTGGCGCATTCCCTGGCAGTCATGCACTTACCCCACAAAGGAGCCCCCATGTCGGAAACAACCACCCCGGCCCTGGACGAGAAAGATCTGGAAGCCATCGTTGGCCAGGTATTGGACGAGGCCCGTCGCGCCGGCGCCACCTCCGCCGAGGCGGGCGCCAGCCAGGATGCCGGGCTGTCGGTGAATGTGCGCCTGGGTGAGGTGGAAACCCTTGAGTATCACAAGGATCAGGGCATTGCCGTGACCGTCTACATGGGGCAGCGCAAGGGCACGGCCAGCACGTCCGATCTCAAGCCCGCGTCGCTCCGCGAGGCGGCTGAGGCCGCCTGCCGCATCGCCCGTTACACGGCCGAGGACCCGTGCGCCGGGCTGGCCGATGCGGCACTGATGGCGCGGGACTACCCCGCCCTGGACCTGGATCATCCCTGGGGGCTGACCGCCGATGAAGGCATTGACATCGCCCGCGCCTGTGAGGCGGCCGCCCGGGAGCGGGATGCCCGCATCGTCAATTCCGAGGGGGCCGGGATCAACAGCTTTCGCGGCACTGCGGTGTACGGCAATACGCACGGCTTCGTGGGTGGGTATGCCACCACCCGGCATGCCCTGAGTTGTTCGGTGCTGGCCGGTGATGACGCCGGCAACATGCAGCGCGACTACTGGTACACGGTGGCTCGTCACCGGGATGCCCTGGAGGCGGCCGAGGCCGTGGGTGTGGAGGCCGCTGACCGGGCCCTGCGGCGCCTGGGAGGGCGTCGCCTGTCGACCCGGCGCTGTCCGGTGCTGTATTCCCCGGATGTGGCCCGTTCGGTGCTCGGTCATTTCATCGGCGCCATCCGGGGCAGTACCCTGTATCGCAAGGCCTCGTTCCTGGTGGATCAACTGGGCGAGCCGATCTTCCCTGAATTCGTGCACATCCACGAGCAGCCGCACATCCTCCGGGCCCTGGGCAGTGCGCCCTTCGACAACGAGGGCGTGGCGACCCAGGCCCGGGATCTGGTCAGCGGCGGACGGCTGGAGTCCTATGCCCTGGACACCTACGCGGCCCGCAAGCTGGGCATGCAGAGCACCGGTAACGCAGGGGGTCTGCGCAATCTGACCATCGATCCGGGGCCCATGGATTTCGAGCAGTTGCTTCGGGAGATGGGCACGGGCCTGCTGGTGACGGAGCTTATTGGCCATGGCGTCAACATGGTCACCGGCGACTATTCCCGGGGCGCAGCCGGTTTCTGGGTGGAGAATGGGGAGATCCAGTATCCAGTGGAGGAGATCACCGTGGCCGGCAACCTCAAGGACATGTTCCACAACTTGCGGGCAGTGGGTTCGGACATGGACCTGCGCGGCAACGTGCGTACCGGCTCACTGCTCATTGACGGCCTGACCGTGGCGGGGGAATAGGCCCCTTTCATCCCCGGGTACAAATCCCGGTACCGAAGATCGACTCTCTCAGGCCCCACTTGCCGGCCAGGGTCTCCACCGCGTTGAGCACCTCCTCGGCCCGGGCCGGGTGGTTGAAGCGGCCACGGGCAATCCAGGCCAGGGCCGTCTCACGGTCCGGGGCCAGGGACAGCAGATGGATCAATTCCCCCGCCTGGGCGCCCGTGATCTCGCCGCCCAGCAGGGCGGCCGTGTCCATGTCGGCGATGAGCCGGACAAATCCCGCCGTATCATCCTGGCCCAGGGCACAGGGAGATGTCTCGAAGGCGGCGAATCCCACCGCGGGTTCGTGGCCGGCATCCTCCGCGGTGTCCTCGTCCAGGCCCAGGCGGGCCAGTTCCAGGGCGCTGTAGACCACCACGGGCACCTGCCCGGCGTCCTGCTGACGGGTATTGCCCGTGAGGATGTTCTGGATGGCCACCGTGGCATCGGACAGGGCATGATTGGCCGTCATCCAGTGGCTGGCCACATCGCCGATGGCATACACGGTATCGGCCGTGGTGCGCAGATGTCCGTCGCGCCGCACAAAGCCCGCCTCATCCGTCTCCACCCCGGCGGCCTCCAGGGCCAACCCCTCGGTGTGGGGTATCCGCCCCGTGCCGAGGCAGACCCAGTCCACCGTCACCGTCTTGTCACCCGCAAGGCCCAGGGTGACCCCATCATCGTGGACCTCCACGGAGTCGAAGGTCACACCGCTTTGCAATGTCACCCCCCGAGCCGAGAGCGCATCCCGCAGGGCACTCAGGGCCGGGCGGCTGAAGTTCAGGCGTCGGAGCATGGCTGATCGGGCCAGCCAGGTGACCTCCTTGCCCATTTGACTGAAGATGAAAGCGAATTCCGTGGCCACCACCCCACTGCCGATCATGGCAACACGGTCACCGGGGGGCGGCGGCGCGTCGAACAGCATGTCGCTGGTGAGCACCCGGCCCGGCACGGCCTTGAAGGGTGCGGGAACGTGGCTATGGGCACCGGTGGCGATGATGATATGCCGGGCGGCGACGGTGTGTTCGTCGTCCTGTGTCGCCACGACCAGCGTGTGGGAATCCTGAAAACGCGCATGACCCGTCAGCGTGGCAACCTTCAGGTGATGCAGGTAATCCTGGTAGCTGTTCCGGATGCGTTCCACCACAGAGCGCTGGTGGATCCAGGCCTGGTCCATTCGGGCACTGAGCCTGCCCTCCAGCCCCCGGTCGGCGAAGCGGGATTGGGATGCCACGAGGCGGGCGGTGTGGTACCAGGCCTTCTTGGGAACGCAGCCGCGATTGAGGCAACAGCCCCCCCACTCGGCCTTTTCGATGATGACCACCGACAATCCCCGCAGGGCACCCAGCACCGCCGCCCGATAGCCACCGGGTCCGGATCCAATCACTGCCAGGTCAACGGCCTTGGGTGTCTTGTCTGGCATGGGGGCTCCCGGTGGGTAGGGGGTTAAAGAGGGGGGTCGTGCCACTCCAGGGAGCGGATGTTGAGAACCACCTTGTCCCCGTTTTGCTCCTGCTCCAGGCGTACTGGCAGGTAGTTCATGCGGGGCGCGAACCAGGTGCTGACGGTGGTGTCCCGATCCTTGATCTCCCGGATCACGGGGATCGCTTCCATCGTCCCCATGGGTGTGGTGATACTGCGTGGCTCACCCACGGTAAAGTGATAGGTGCGCACGCGGTGACGGTCCACAATGGTCTGGCTAAAGGCCTTCTCGCCCTGGCGCAGTTTATTGATCATGGCCAGTTGCAGGGCGAAACGGTCCACCGCCTCCGGGGGCAGATCCAGTTCGAAGGGCTTGCCGTTGTGGACGCCGGTCACCTGGTAGGCCTCCCAGTCGAAACGGCTCTCCGTCAACCGCTCGCGACTGCCGCCGGTATGGCTGTAGAGGTATTCCTCGCTGCGCAGCCCCTGAGGTGTCAGGCGCATGATGCTCTGCTCGATGATCTCATCGCTGCGCACCCAGGAGAGCACGCCAGTGGGCCGCAGGCGTGCCCGGTAGCGGAGGAACTGCCCCTCGCGGGTCAGGGTGATGTGCCCGACCACCGAGAGGCCCAGTTTCTGGGCCTCGTATTCGGCGGTGTAGGAAGGCGGGACGAAGGGCATCGACTGGGCCGCCACTGGCAGGCATGCCAGTATCAGCGTCAGGCCCAGCGCCATGGCCAGCGGCCAGGCTGGCCGGTGCACGCGTGTGCCGGGCGGCGCGCCACCTTGCGCCCGGTCAGGAATCCAGTGGCGTGTCCGCCTCCACCTGGAGAGGGCTGTGCAAGGGTTTTTCATCAAGCCATACCTGTCCGTCTGCGAGTGTCAGCCGCCCCTGGCAGAACCAGCGCACCACCTGGGGATAAATGCGGTGTTCCTGTTGCTGCACGCGGTCGGCCAGGGTATCGGGTGTGTCATCCGCCAGCACTGCTACCCGGGCCTGGATGATGACCGGACCACCGTCCAGTTCGGTATTGACGAAATGGATGCTGCAGCCGTGATGTTCGACACCGTCTTCAAGCGCCCGTTCATGGGTGTGCAAGCCTCGATAGGCAGGCAGCAGGGAAGGGTGGATGTTGAGCAGCCGGCCAGAGTAATGACCCACAAAGCCCGGGGTGAGCACGCGCATGAACCCGGCCAGTACCACCAGATCCGGTCCGTGGGCGTCGATGCCGGTCATCAGGGCCGCATCAAAGGCCTCCCGGGTATCATAATCCTGATGATTGATGACTTCATGGTGAATCCCCGCCCGTGCAGCGCGCTCAAGGCCGGCCACGTCGGGACGGTTGCTGATGACGGCGCGGATGCGTCCGGGGATGCGGCCATCGCCCGCGGCATCGATCAGGGCCTGCAGGTTGGTGCCCGAACCGGAGATGAGCACCACGATGCCCGGTTGTGCATCCGTGGGCATCAGCGCACCAGCTCCACGGACGGCTCACCCTCGGCCGGGGCGATCTCGCCCAGGCGCCAGCTGTTGATGCCCTCGGCCCCCAGGAGGTCCTGGGCGGCATCCACCGCCTCGGGTGGTAAGACCACCACCATGCCGATGCCGCAGTTGAAGGTGCGCAGCATTTCCCGTTCCTCCACGCCGCCGGCCTGACGCAGCCAGTCGAACACGGCCGGTCTTGGCCAGGCATCCGGGTTCACCCGGGCAAGGGTCCCCTCGGGCATCACCCGTGGCAGATTCTCCAGCAGGCCGCCGCCGGTGATGTGGGCCAGGGCATGCACCGGCTGGGCCTTCAGCAGGGCCAGCAGGGGTTTGACGTAGATCCGCGTGGGCGCCATCAGGGCCTCACCCAGGGTCACCTCGCCGCAGGGGGCATCCAGATCCGCGTCGGTCAGCTCGATCAGGCGCCGGATCAGGGAATAGCCGTTGGAATGGGGGCCGGAGGCCTCAAGGCCCAGCAGGATGTCTCCGGAGGCTACCCGGCTGCCGTCGATCAGACGGGATTTTTCCACGATGCCCACGGCAAAGCCGGCCAGATCGTATTCACCATCACCATACATGCCCGGCATCTCGGCGGTTTCCCCGCCCACCAGGGCGCAGCCTGCCAGGGCGCAGCCGTCGGCAATGCCCTTGACCACATCGGCGGCGGTGTCCACGTCCAGGGCGCCGGTGGCATAGTAGTCCAGAAAGAACAGGGGCTCGGCCCCCTGGACGATGATGTCGTTGACGCACATGCCGACCAGGTCAATGCCAATGCTGTCATGGCGTCCCAGTTGCTGGGCCAGCTTCAGCTTGGTGCCCACGCCATCCGTGCCGGAGACCAGCACCGGCTCCCGGTAATCCTGCCAGGGAAGCTCGAACAGGGCGCCAAAGCTGCCCAGGCCGGTCATCACCCCTGGGCGTCGGGTGCGTTGGGCATGGGGCTTGATGCGCTCCACCAGGGCGTTGCCTGCGTCGATGTTGACGCCGGCATCCTGATAACGGATGCCCTGGGTGGGTGGTTTGTCGTTCTGGGCCATGATGCATGTCCTTGAATGGATGGATGCCGGCCGGCGCTTGGCGGGGCAGGGCCGGCAATCGGGTCGCGAACCGGTGCCTGCCGGGTGCTGACGGGGGCTGTGATGTTAGCGACGCCGGGTGTTGCTGTAAACCGAGGCGGCGGGCCGGGCAGTTATGGTATTTTAGCCACCCAGACACCCCTAGCCCTAGTCCCGGTGCCATGAAATCAGCTGTTCAGTTTCGGCCGTTCCTATCCGTGGTTCTGGCGCTGGCCGTCCTGGCCGGAGCCCCGGCCGCGGCGGCGTTGCCTCCGGCGGGTCTCGACGAGGCCCAGGTGCCGGTGGAGTCCCGCGATCGTCCCGAGCGTGCCGAGGCCTTCTCCAGGGCCTTGAGTCAAGTGGTGGTCAAGCTCACCGGAGACCGTGCCCTGGCGGAGGATGAGCGCGTGGCAGAGTTTCTGGAGCAGGCCCCCCGTCATGTTCGCCAATACCGTTACCGGGAACAGCCGGATGGCGATGATACCCTCTGGGTACGCTTTGATACCGCCCCCCTGGAGCAATTCCTGCGTGACAGTGGCCTGCCGGTCTGGGGGCAGGACAGGCCGGCGCTGCTGGTCTGGATGTTGCTGCAGGGTGATGGCGAGCGACGGCTGGTGGGCGATCAGGATGCCGGTGAAGCGCGCCGCGCCATGGAGCGGGTGGCCCGCGAGCGTGGCCTGCCGTTGATCTTCCCCCTGCTGGACATGGAAGACCAGGCACGCGTCGGCCCTGCCGATGTGCTGGGTGGCTTCGAGGATGTCCTGCGCGAGGCGTCCGCCCGCTACAGCCCTGACGGCATGCTCGTGGTGCGCATTCGCGAGAGCGACGGGGGCTGGGAGGGGCGCTTTCAGTTGCATGCGGATGATTCCGACCCTTCCTGGGAGATGCGTGATGAGGGTCTGACAGGTCTCATGCGCCAGGGTGTGGACCAGGTGGCGAACAGCCTGAGCCGGCAGATGGTGGTCACGGGTTTGCAGCAGGACCAGGATGGCGTGATGGTGTCGGTGGCAGGGGTGAGCTCTCTGTCCGACTACCTGCGTGTGGGTCGACACCTCTCGGAGATGGCCCCGGTGAGCCGTGTGCAGCCCCGGGGACTGGATGCGGATCGCGCCTTGTTTCTGGTGCAGGTGCGTGGCGAGGCCAGAGACATTGAACGGGCCGCACGACTGGGCGGCACCCTCACGCCCACGTCCTTGAACAATGACGACCAAGAGGCCGACCCGGTTCTTGGTTTCAGGTTGATTCGGTGAGCCTGCGCCAACTTCCCAACACGATTACGTTGCTGCGCATTGCCCTGACAGTGCCCATCATCTGGGCGCTGCTGGCGGAAGCCTACGGGCTGGTCCTTGGGTTGCTGCTCCTGGCCGGCCTGTCCGATGCCCTTGATGGCTGGCTCGTGCGCCGTTACGGCTGGTATACCCGGCTGGGCGGATACCTGGATCCGCTGGCGGATAAGGTGCTGGTGGTGAGCACCTACTTCACCGTGGCCTGGACGGGGCTGCTGCCCTGGTGGCTGGTGGTCCTGGTGGTGGCCCGGGAGGTGATCATCCTCAGCGGCGCCCTGGCCTTCCGGGCGGTGACGCGCAGCCTGGAGATGCAGCCGCTGTTCATCAGCAAGGTGAACACCTTCATGCAGATCGTGCTGGTGCTCTCGGTCATCGTGAGCGCAGGGGTGTTCTCCCTGCCGGCCTGGTATCTGGAGGGATTGCTGGTGCTGGTGCTGCTCACCACGGTCAGCAGCGGCCTGGCCTATGTGGTGGCCTGGACGCGCAAGGCCTTCCATCACGGCCGTGCCACCGTCGACCCCCCGCGATGACCTCATGACCCAGAAACCAACCCAGCAACTGACCCTGGATGTGGCCCTGCGTGATGGCGCCACCTTCGATGTCTTTCATTCCGGAGACCATCCCCTGGGCCCGGAGGCGGTGCGTGCGGTCGCCCAGGGGACGGGTGAGCCTCAGGTCTATCTTTTCGGTGATGCCGGCTGCGGCAAGACTCACCTGCTGGAGGCGGCCTGCCACCATGTCTCCCGGTCAGGGGGGCGAATTGCCTACCTGCCCATGCAGTTGTTGGCGGACAGTGGTCCCGAGGTCCTGGATGGTTGGGAAGGGCTGGATCTCATCGCCCTGGATGAACTGGATCGGATGCCGCGGGCGGCGGATTTCGAACGGGCCCTGTTCGACTTCATCAACCGTCAGCGTGATGCCGGCACCCGCCTGCTGCTGGCCTCACGCACGGCCCCTCAGTCGTTGTCCGTGGCCCTGCCGGATCTGCGTTCGCGGCTGCTCTGGGGGCCGGTGTTTCAGCTCCACGAACTCAGCGATGCCCACAAACGTGAGGTGCTGGCGCGCCGGGCGCGTCGCCGGGGGTTCGATTTGCCCCCGGATGCCTGCGACTATCTGCTGCGCCATCAGCGTCGTGATCTGACCTCCCTGATGGGGCTTTTGGACCGTCTGGACAAGGCCTCGCTCCGGGACAAACGCAAGATCACGCTGCCTTTCGTGCGCAAGGTGCTTCAGCGGGACTAAGGTTTTCGGGTCTCGCCCCGGGCAGTCTTTACATAGCCGAGGCATCCGGCAAAAAACACCAGGCTCAGTACCAGCATCAGCAGTCCGTAAGCCTGATGGCTTCCTGTTGTGGCCATGGCCACACCGATCACCACATAGGGCAGGGCCAGCAGACTGCCCCAGATGTGGGCCTGGGTGCGCCCGTGCAGCAGTCCTCGCAAGGGGAGCAGCAGTGGGCCGCCCAACAGCAGCAGGAGCAGGGAGCGGGGGAAATCCTCGGGAGGAGAGGCCCAGGTGGTGGCGATCAGGATCAGCGCCAGCAATCCAAAGAACCCACCCAGGGTCAATATCCGGTAGTTGCGCATCGACACGACGTTATCCCTTTGGGTCGCTGCCCTGCTTGAGGGCAAGGGCTGTGCGGGCCAGGCGGCGGCCCAGGGCATGACAGAGTACCCTTTCGTGTTCGGTCAGGGGGTTGTCTCCCTTGGGGCCTGCCACATGACTGGGGCCATAGGGGGTTCCGCCAGAGGTGGTCTCGGTCAGGGCGGATTCCGTATAGGGTACGCCGACGATGAGCATGCCGTGATGCAGCAACGGGGTGATCATGCTCAGCAGCGTGGACTCCTGGCCGCCATGCTGTGTGGCGGTTGAGGTGAATACCCCCGCGGGCTTGCCCGCCAGATTCCCGGCGAACCAGAGGTTACTGGTCTGGTCAAGAAAATACTTCAGGGGTGCAGCCATGTTGCCAAAGCGCGTGGGCGTGCCAAAGGCTGCGCCGTCGCAGGCTTTCAGGTCTTCCATGGTTGCGTAGGGTGGACCGTCCGCCGGGATGGCGTCCTCCACCGCCTCGCAAGTGGCGGATACTGGAGGAAGGGTGCGCAGTCGAGCCGTGCAACCACCCACCTCTTCAACGCCGCGTGCCACGTGACGCGCCATTGTGGCGGTGGCGCCGTAACGGCTGTAATAGACGACAAGAATCTCTGCCTGGGGATTGAGTGTCATGCTCACTCCTGCTGGGCCTTGGGATGAACAGTATTTAAACAGTCATCAAAGGTTTTGTCTGTAGGTGATTGTTGTCTTGACGATTTTCTTTCCTGGTGCTAGGGTCTGTAAATCCGTCACGGGAGCCCCCGAAGCCATCGTGAATTCGCATCGCACCCTGCCTTTCCTTCTCCGCCCCGCCGGTCGACGTCGAGGCACATTATACGCCCTGGGCCTGTTCATGGGCGGTTTGCTGATGTTGTCCGGCTGTGCCACGACGCCGCCCGTTCAGGAGATGAGCGATGCCCGGCAGGCCCTGCGGGCCGCCGAGGAAGCCCAGGCACCGGACCGGGCGGGCGAGACCTACCAGCGTTCCCGTGAATTGCTGGAGCAGGCCGAAACCCGACTCCAGCAGGGTGAGTACCGGTCGGCGCGCTATAAGGCCAAGGAGGCCAAGCGTCTGGCCATTGAAGCACGGATTCAGTCCGGGGACTGACCCTTCGGCGACGTTCGCCTTGCATCGCGGGATCGTCTAAACTCAGTGGTCATGGGGAATTGACCCTGTGCTCGCTTCTCAGGATTCAAAAGGGAGTCTGTCGCCGTGAAAACCAAAAAGAATACGATACTGTTGGCGGGGGTCGCGTCTGTCGCATTGCTGTCGGGTTGTGCCACCGTGTCGGAGACGCCCGTGGGCACAGCCTATCTGGTTGATGCGAGCGGCGAATATGTGACCAACGCCTCGGGCGAATGCTGGCGCACCCCTTACTGGACCGAGGCGCGGGCCAGCGAGCACTGCGATCCGCAATTGTTCGCGCGTGCTTCGGAGCCTGCGCCCGAACCCGAACCCGAACCGGCGCCGCCCCCGGCCGAGCCCAAGCCGGAACCGGAGTCCGAGCCCAGTTTCATGTCTTATGATGTGCAACGGGGTGACAGCCTCTGGAAGATCTCGGGCAAGAGTTCCGTGTACGGCAACCCCTACCAGTGGCCGCTGATCTATCGTGCCAATGTGGACAGGATCCGCGACGCTGACCTGATCTACCCCGGCCAGCAGCTGCGCATCGAACGGGATCCTGCCTCGGCGGATGTGGATGATGCTGTACGGCATGCCCGTACGCGGGGCGCCTGGCAGGTGGGTCCGGTGGAGCGCTCGGACGGGCGCTACCTGGACCAGTATGGGCTGTCTGCCCGGCAGTGATCCCCAGGGCCTTTGAGCCCGGGGGGTGATCAGTGCCGCAGTGCTCGATCAAAGGGCCCGCCTTGGCGGGCCCTTCCGCGTTGTGATACCCACTACCTGCCGCAAGGCAGACCGATACGGAGTCAAGCATCATGTCGCAAGCCGACCATCAGGCCATGCGTTGCTGGATATCAGGCCGGGTGCAGGGTGTGTTCTTTCGGGCCTCCACCCAGGACAAGGCGCAAGCATTGGGACTGGATGGGTATGCCATGAACCTGTCGGATGGGCGCGTGGAAGTCGTGGCCCAGGGTCCGGAATCCGCACTTGAGTCACTCGGGCAATGGCTGCGCCAGGGGCCACCCAAGGCCCGGGTGGACAGTGTCGACTGCGAGGCCTTCGCCGGACGGGTGGAGCCCGGGTTCCACACCCGTTGAGGTGCCAAGGACCCCGGTCTCAGGCCCTGGCCCGGGGCACGATGACGGTGAGGATTTCCAGAAACTGGGGCGTGATCTCGTCCCAGATATCGTCCGTGTCTTCTTCCTCCAGTTTCAGTGTCGTCCAGATGCCTGGATCCACCAGGCACGCGTAGCCGCCATATTCACTGAAACTGCCCTGCTCGGTGCGATTGCTCAGGGCATCGGCCAGGTGCACCACCGATACTTCCAGGCTGGCCTGGTGAGCAGCGCCGGGCCGGTGGTGCCGCCCCACGGCCTCCTGCAGGACCGGTGGCAGGCCCCAGATGCGCAGCAGTTCCCCACCCACGTCAGCGTGATCAAACCCCAGGATTTCCCGCTCCTGTTCCGCCAGTACCTGTTCGTTGCCCTGGGAGATCATCAGGGCCTCACGAAGCGCCTCCGGGTACTGGCTGTACAGCACCAGACTGCCCACGTCATGCAGCAGCCCGGCCACAAATAATCTTTCTGGATGCAGTACATGGCAGCGCTGCGCCAGGGAGCGGGCCACCAGGGCCGTGAAGATGCTGTGACGCCAGAATACGGCCACGTTGACCAGCTCGCAGGGCAGGCGCGAGAAGGTGTTCGTTGCGCTGACCGCCAGGGCCAGATGGTAGAGGGCCCTCGTACCGATAATGGAGATGGCCCGGGAGACCGTGTCGATCCGGTTCGGCAGGCCGTACATGGCCGAGTTGGCCAGATGCAGCACCTGGGCACTCAGGTTGGGGTCCTGTGTCACAATGGCGGCAATGCTGTTGGCCGAAGAGTGGGGTGCCTCCAGTGCCTGGCGCAGCCGGATGATGATCTCCGGCGGAGAAATCAGGTGCGAGACGTCCTTCAACAGGTCGTCGAGATCGAACCGCTTGTCTGAAAGTTCACCCATGCGCTTGATTGGTCTCGAAAATATTTGAATCTTGTCGCGTTTCCCAAACCTAACTATGGACTATAAGACACTGAAGTCAACCGCGCCGGGAACGGTTTGAAGCAACCCCAGGGCATTGCCATGAACGAGAAAGCCGTACAAAACGTGGTCGCGTTCAAGGCCCCAGGCCAACAGAAGGCGGGGGGGCGCCTGCCCATCCAGATTCTGGGGCATTGCCGCAACCTGTCGACCCGTCACGTGGAACCGCTGTTGCGGGAGATGCTGGACAATGCCGACGATGCCTTGTTCAAGCTGGCCGAGAAGGCCGAGGATAACCGCTCGCAGACAGCCTATTTCGATGCCATGCGGGAACTGCGGCGGCAGCGCTCCACCATGGAAAGCGAGTATGCCACGCAGATGGCACGGGTCTTCGACCTGTGTCTGCGGGCCAAGCCCGGAACCTCAAAGACGTCGACCGTCGAGTCGGACGAACTCAGCCTGGTGGATGAGGAGGAACTGGAGGAAAACCTGGCCATTGATGGCATGGTGGGTAAGGCCCGGCGACTGAATGAACACGACCTGCAGGCCATCGCGCGGCGTCTGTCTGCGGTGATGGAGCGATCCCGCTTGAACGAGGAGGACAACCCGGTAGATCCCATTGCGTTCTGCCGAGGGTTCCGGGATGCCATGCAGGTGCTGGACGTGGATATCCGCATCCGTCTGATCATTTTCAAGCTCTTTGACCAGTTCGTGGTCACCCGCCTGGGCCCGCTGTATCACGAGATCAACCGTTATCTGGTGGAGATGCGCATCCTCCCGGACCTGCGCCATGAGAGTCGGGGAGGGGGGGGTGGCCCGGAGCACCGTGGAGGGACCTTGGGTGGCTCCACGGGTGATGACGCGGACGGGGCAGGGGGGCACGAGGCCGATGGCGATGACGACGAGGGTGACCTGGTGGCGCTGCTGCGACACTGGGTGGGGCGTCGAGGCCAGGGGGCTGCTGCCCAACCGCGTGGTCGGCCCGGGATGATGGGGCCGGGTGCGCCAGGCGGGGCTTCTGGCTCGGGCGGTGCGGTTGCCGGGCATGCCGGAACGGTCACAGCCGATATGGGCTCGGTGATCGCCGCGCTTTCCTCTCTGCCCTCCCAGGGGCATATGGGCGTTGCCGCAGGCGGGGCCGCGGAACTCAAGGGCGCCGTGGTTGGTGCGCTGAACACGGGGGGGGATCAGGCAGTCGCCCTGAACGGCATGGACGAATCGGCCATTGATATTGTGGCCATGCTGTTTGAATTCATCTTCGACGACGCTGCGTTGCCCGCCCCCATCAAGGAACTCATTGGTCGCTTGCAGATCCCCGTACTCAAGGTGGCGCTGCTGGACAAGAGCTTCTTCAGTCGCAAGCGCCATCCGGCCCGTCGCCTGCTGACGGAATTATCCCGGGTGGGCGTGGGGTGGTCCGAGGCTGCCGATGAAGAGGAAGGGCTGAAGGTCAAGATCGAATCCCTGGTGGAGCGTCTGCTGAACGACTTCGAGGATGATGTGGGCATCTTCGAATCGGTCCTTGAGGATCTGCAGACCTTCTGTGCCCAGCAGGCCGAACGAGCCGCCCAGCGGGAGGAGCAAGCAGCCCTGGCCACTCAGGGCCGCGAGAATCTGCTGCTGGCCCGGGGGGTGGCCGACGAGGCCATTGAGCGGGTGATCGATGGGCGTGACCTGCCGGAACCCGTTGATCATCTGCTGCGCCACACATGGAAGGAATTGCTGGTGCTGATCTATCTGAAGAATGGTCAGCACAGTCAATTATGGCAAAAGGCCTTGAACGTGGCCTCGCTGCTGGTATGGAGCCTTATTCCCAAGCAACGTCAGGATGAACGGGAGCAACTCATGGGCCTGCTGCCCTCGTTGCTCAAGGCACTCCAGGATGGCATGACCCGTATGGCGCGGCCACCAGAAGAGCAGCAGCAGGTCATGGCCCTGTTGGCACAAGAGCACACCCGGATGGTGAAAAAGCCCCTCTCCTCCGAGGATGCCGCTGCACTGGCCTCGATCGAGGGGCTGGATCCGGACGAGCCGATGGACCCGGAGGGGGTGAAGGCCTCAGCCGCTCCCGCTGCCCAGGCGCAGGCCGTGAACCCGGTACCCGCTCATGGGGGGGGCGGGCCGGATCCCCTTCTTCAGCCATCGGCTCGTGAGGCCCCGCCGGAAGGCATTCCTGAGGATATCCACGATGGTCGTTCCTTCATGGCCCGCAAAGTGGCGGAAATCAATCAGCTGATCTCCGAGGGTCGCTTCAGCGTGCCTGGTCAGGCCACGCCGGCGTGGCCGGAGGAAGAAGCGAATGGGGACGATGCCGTGGAGGATCTGCATCTGATGACCGCCCGGGAACTGGCCGAGGGCACCTGGCTGGAACTGCTGGATGCGGAGAATCAGCCCGAGCGGATCAAGCTGTCCTGGAAAAGTCTCATCAGTGGCAAGTACTTTTTCGTCAATCGTCAGGGCCTGAAGGTTCGAGAGATGACCTCCCATGCCCTGGCGGCGGAGTTCAGGGCTGGCCGGGCGCGGATCATCGAGGATGTGCCCGTCTTTGATCGGGCCATTGAAACCCTCATGTCCAGCCTGAGAGCGGGGTAATCCGGTGGCGCCCCTAGCCACCCATGATGGGTTTGTGGTTTTATTAGCGGGTTTTTCCATCTGTCCACCCCCACAGACGGGAGTACCCGGTGAACAAGAAGAGCCTGCTGCGCGGTCTTGCCGCTGTCACGACCCTCCTTGCCCTGGCCCTTGCCGGGCCTGCCCCGGCCTCCGATGAGCCCATACGCATCGGCGCCTTCGTCTCCGCTACCGGTCCGGCGTCCTTCCTGGGTGACCCGGAGCTCAAGACCCTGGAGATGTACGTGGAGCGCATCAACGAACAGGGTGGGGTGCTGGGCCGCCCCTTGCATCTGGTCCACTATGATGATGGTGGCAGTGCCTCCGAGGCCCGCAACTTCGCCAACCGGTTGCTGCGCCGCGATCGGGTGGACGTGCTCATTGGCGGGAGTACTACCGGAACCACCCTGGCTGCCGTGCCGCTGGCCCAACGGGCCCGCACGCCGATGATCTCCATGGCCGGTGCCCTCACCATCGTTGAACCGGTGAACCCCTGGGTGTTCAAGACACCCCAGTCGGATCGCATGGCGGCGGAGCGTGTCCTGGCCGATATGCAGGATCGCGGTATCACCCGCATCGGACTGATCTCCGGTACCGATGGGTTCGGTCGCTCCGGTCGGGAGCAGACCCTGGAAGTGGCCGAACAATTCGGCATCGAGGTGGTGGCAGACCAGACCTATGGCCCCCAGGACACGGACATGACGTCCCAGTTGACCCGTATCCGCACAACGGAGGGGGTCGAGGCGGTGTTCAATTTCGGTTTCGGGCAGGGGCCGGCCATCGTCACCCGCAATTATGCCCACCTGGATATTGATCTGCCCCTGTATCAGTCCCACGGCGTCGCCTCCGACCGCTTCCTGGATCTGGCGGGATCAGCTGCCGAAGGCGTGCGCCTGCCCGCCTCGGCGCTGCTCGTGCCCGATGCTCTCCCGGATGAGGACCCGCAGAAACCGGTGGTTCAGGGTTACAAGCAGGCCTACGAGGCACGCTGGAACACCTCTGTATCCACCTTTGGCGGTTATGCCTACGACGCCCTGCACCTGGCGGTGCATGCCATTGAACAGGCGGGCAGCACCGATCCCAAGGCCATTCGTGAGGCGCTGGAATCCATCCAGGGCTTTGTGGGGGTGACCGGAGTCTTCAGTATGGCACCAGAGGATCATAACGGCCTTGAGCCGGAGTCCTTCCGTTTGTTGGAGGTTCGCGACGGTGGCTGGGTATTGATTCACTGAGATCCCTATCCGTCATTTGCATGGCGCCCGGTCAGTCTCCACACGGGGTCTGTTCGATGACCCATCCCTAGTCTGCCTCGAGTCCCGCATGTTTGCCGAGTTTCTCCAGTACCTGTTCTCCGGCGTCACCACCGGGGCCATCTATGCCCTGGTGGCCCTCGGATTCACCCTGGTCTACAACGCCAGCCACGTGATCAACTTCGCTCAGGGTGAATTCATCATGATCGGCGGCATGGCCACCCTGTCGCTGCTGGGCATGGGGGTGCCCATGCCCCTGGCCATTGGTCTGGCCATCCTGTTGGCGGCGGTACTGGGGGCGCTGCTGCACCAACTCGCCATCGCCCCCGCGCGTCAGGCGGATGTGGTCACCCTGATCATCATCACCATCGGCGCCTCCATCTTCCTGAGGGGCCTTGCCCAGGTGATCTGGGGCAAGGAATACCATGCCCTGCCGTCCTTTAGTGAACAAGAATCCATTGAGGTCATGGGGGCGGTCATGTACACCCAGAGCCTGTGGATCCTGGGCGTGACCACGTTGCTGGTGCTGGCCCTGGCCCTGTTCTTCACCCGCACCCTGGTGGGCAAGGCCATTCTCGCCACCAGCATGAACCGGCAGGCCGCGCGTCTCATGGGGGTGCGCATTCAGTTCGTGGTCATGCTGGCCTTCACCTTGGCGGCCATTCTCGGTGCCGTGGCCGGGGCGGTGGCATCGCCCATCACCCTCACCTCCTATGACATCGGCATCATGCTGGGCCTCAAGGGCTTTGTGGCGGCTGCCATCGGCGGTCTGGGCAGCGGCGTGGGTGCCGTGGTGGGCGGCCTGCTGCTGGGTATCGCCGAGGCCATGACGGCGGGCTACATCTCCTCCGATTACAAGGACGCGGTGGCCTTTCTGCTGATCCTGGTGATCCTGCTGTTCATGCCCCGTGGCCTGTTTGGCAGTCGTGTGGCGGAGCGGGTGTGATGCGTTTGTCCGTCCCTTCGAAGATACCGGGCCTGCCGGTACTGGCCATCGTGCTGCTGCTGGTGCCCATCGTCCTGAACGATGAGTTTTATCTGGATATTGCCACCCAGGTGGCCCTGATCGCCGCGACGGTCGTGGGGCTCAACCTGCTGGTGGGGTACGCGGGTCAGGTGAGCCTGGGGCATGCGGCGTTCTTTGCCCTGGGGGCCTACGGCAGTGCCATCCTCACTGGCACCTATGGCTGGACGCCGGTGCCCGCATTGCTGTGCGCCGCCCTGCTGGTGGCGACCCTGGCCTGGCTCGTGGGGCGTCCCATCCTGAGGCTGAAGGGGCATTACCTGTCCATGGCCACCCTGGGCCTGGGCATCATCATCGCCATCATCATCAACAACGAGGGCTGGCTCACCGGTGGGCCCGACGGCATTCCGGTGGCCCCCTTCTCCGTCATGGGCTTTGAGTTGAGCATCTTTGATGAGTACCAGGTGCTGGGAATGACGGTGTCCGGCGCCCTGGCCTGGTATGCCCTGGCTGGCGTGCTGTTATTGCTGGCGGTGTGGATCGCCCAGAACCTGATCGATTCGCCCATTGGTCGCGCCCTCAGGGCGGTACGCGGCTCTGAGGTGGCGGCCCGGGTGGTGGGGGTCGATACCAGTCATTACAAGCTGCTGATCTTTGTCATCTCGGCAGTGTATGCCAGCCTCATGGGGAGTTTCTTTGCCCACTACACCGGGTTCATCACGCCCCAGCTGGCCACGTTCGAACACTCCATCGAACTCATCACCATCGTGGTCCTGGGGGGCATGGGGTCCACCTACGGGGTGATCATCGGGGCTGTCTTGCTGTTGCTGCTGCCCCAGTTGCTCACGGACTTTCACGAGTACGAGATGATGATGTTCGGGCTGATCCTGATGCTCACCATGATCTTCATGCCCAGGGGCTTGCTGCCAACCCTCAGTGGTCTGCTGCAACGCAGCTGGCCGCGTCGTGTCCGGTCGTCGGGACAGGAGGACTGAATCGATGCATGCGGTCCCGTCACAGAACGACCCTGTGGAACCTGACGAGGAAAAGGGGAGACGTGCCGGTGCCGATCTGGCGGTCCTGTCCCTGAGCAAGGCCTTTGGTGGCGTGCACGCGGTGGAGGATCTGACCTTCCACATCCGTGCCGGGGCCATCCATGCCGTGATCGGTCCCAATGGGGCAGGCAAGACCACCCTGTTCAACCTGATCACCGGGTTGTACCAGCCGGACCGGGGGGAAGTGCTTCTGGATGGGCAACCCATACAGGGTATGGCGCCCGAGCGTCTGGCCCGGCGCGGCATGTCCCGTACCTTCCAGAATCTGCAGGTCTGCATGAACATGTCAGCGGTGGAGAATGTCATGCTGGGCCGGCATCTTCATCTCAAGCGAAATTTTCTTGCGGCCCTGTTGCGCTGGCCTTCCTTGCGGCGCAGTGAACAGGCCTGTCGGGAGAAGGCGCGGGAGTTGCTGCGCTTTGTGGGCTGCGAGGCCTACCTGGAGGCCGAGGCCTCGGCCATGCCCTATGGTGCCCTCAAGCGCCTGGAGATCGCCCGGGCCCTGGCCACGGAACCGGGTATCCTGTTGCTGGACGAGCCGGCGGCGGGCCTGAACAGCGCCGAGACAGCCGCCCTGGAGCGGCTGGTTGTGCGCATCGCCGATCAGGGTGTGACGGTGGTGCTGGTGGAGCACGACATGAAGCTGGTCATGGCCATCTCCCACCAGGTGCTGGTACTGGATTACGGACGCAAACTGGCGGAGGGCACGCCGGAGGAAGTACGCCACAATCCCGACGTGATTGCTGCCTACCTGGGGGGCTGAAAGCCATGAACCAACCGCACAAAGGCGCTGCCAGTCAGCGTGCCACGGGCACGATTTCCGAGGAACACCTGAACCTGTGGCGCATCATCCTGCTGCTGGATCGCTTGCAAAAGGATATGGATCAGCAGGGCTCCGAGCCGGACGAGGTGCTGATCAATGCCATCCTGGACTATTTCGAGCATTACTCCGAGCGGGTGCAGAGTCGCCCCAACGAGATTCTGCTGTTTGAGCGTCTGCGGGCCCGCGCGGGAGGTACCTTCGAGGAACTGGACGAACTGGAAGCCGACTATCTGACGGCCCATGATGCCCTGCAGCACCTGCGCGTGCTGCTGCACCGCTGCGTGGAGCACTGGCCCGAGGGGGGGGAGGAACTATGCACGGCCCTGGATCGCTTCAATCAGACCCTGCGCCGGCACATCCTCCTGGAAGAGCAGATCCTCATTCCACAGGCCCTCAAGGTGCTGACCGAGGCGGACTGGACGGCCATCGCCGAGGCCCGGGACCAGTACAATGATCCCCTGTTCGGCGAGCGGGTGCGGGAGGAGTTCCGTGACCTGCGCCATCGCATCATCAACCTGGCGCCGGAGCACGTGGGCGGGCTGGGGATCAGTCACCCCACGCGCATGGAGGTGCCGCCGGATCGTCACGAGATGCTGACCATCCAGGGGCTGGTGTCATCCTATGGGCGCATCCAGGTACTGCATGAGGTGGATCTGACCATCCGGCGCGGCGAGATCGTCTCTCTGGTGGGTGCCAACGGCGCTGGCAAGAGCACGTTATTGATGGCCCTCTCCGGGCTGCAGCCGGTGGATGCCGGACGTGTGACCTATGAGGGAGAGGATCTGCGCCGCTGGCCGTCCCACCGTCGTGTGGCGCAGGGGATTATCCAGGTGCCGGAGGGGCGGCAGGTCTTTCGTGACATGACGGTGCACGACAACCTGCTCATGGGGGCCTACACGCGCGGGCGGGGTCAGGAGGTGGAGCAGGATCTGGAACGGGTGTATGGGCGTTTTCCCATCCTGCGGCAGAAGCAGCGCCAACTGGCCGGCATGCTCTCCGGCGGTCAGCAGCAGATGCTGGTGATGGGGCGCGCGCTCATGGCCCGGCCCCGGTTGCTGCTCCTGGACGAGCCCAGCATGGGGTTGGCGCCGTTGGTGGTGGAGGAGATCTTCGACATCATTCGCGAGCTCAACCAGGAGGGCATTACCATCTTTCTGGTTGAGCAGAACGCCTCCCAGGCCCTGGCTGCCTCTCATCGCGGTTATGTGCTGGAGGCGGGTAGGGTGGTGCTGGAAGGGCGTGGTGAGGACCTGCTCGAGAACGAGCAGGTGAGGGCGGCCTACCTGGGCATCTGAAGACCTCCGGGCCGCCGGGGGGGCGCCCGAAGGTGGTGGCGTTCAGGGAATCGCCGAGGGCTTACGCGGCCTGCATCCGCTCCTTCAGGAATGTGACCAGCCCTTCCAGGGGCACCAGGGTCGCCTCCGCGTCCCGTCGACCCTTGTACTCTGCCTCACCCGCATCCAGGCCCTTTTCCCCAAGTACCACCCGATGGGGAATGCCGATCAGTTCCATGTCGGCGAACATGACCCCGGGGCGGGCGCCTCGATCGTCGAACAGCACCTCCATGCCCGCTTCGGTCAGTTCCCGGTACAGCCCTTCCACCGCGTCCCGAAGCCGCTGGGACTTGTGGGCGTTGATGGGGCACAGGGCGACCTGGAAGGGGGCCAGGGCCTGGGGCCAGAGGATGCCGCGGGCATCGTGGTTCTGTTCGATGGCCGCCGCCACCACCCGGGAGACGCCGATGCCATAGCAGCCCATGGAAATCATCTGGTTATGGCCCTGCTCGTCGAGCACGGTGGCATCCAGAGCGCGGCTGTATTTGTCTCCCAGCTGGAAGATGTGACCCACTTCGATGCCACGACGGATGACCAGTGTGCCCTGGCCGTCGGGGCTGGCGTCCCCCTCCAGTACATTGCGCAGATCAGCCACCTGGGGCAGCGGGGTGTCCCGGTCCCAGTTGATGCCGAACAGGTGTTTACCGTCCTGATTCGCGCCGGCGGCGAAATCGCTCATTGTGGCCACGGAACGGTCAACGATGCAGGGAATGGGCAGGTTGACCGGCCCCAGTGAGCCGGGCCCCGCGCTGATGGCAGCGCGGATCTCCACCTCGCTGGCCATGCGCAGGGGGCTGGCCACCTGGGGCAGTTTTTCTGCTTTCAGGGTATTGAGTTCGTGGTCGCCGCGTACCAGCAGGGCCACCAGTTGGGTGGCGTTTTCCTCGGAGGCTGCCACCACCAGGGTCTTGATGGTCTTCTCCACCGGCACATCGAAGCCCTCCACCAGGTCCTGGATGGTGCGGACGTTGGGGGTGTCCGCGATGCGCATGCCTTCGGTGGGGGCCGGGCGCTCGCTGTTCAGGGCCGGTGCCTCGGCCAGTTCCACATTGGCGGCATAGTCGCTGGCATCCGAGAAGGCGATGGCATCTTCGCCGGAATCGGCCAGCACGTGAAATTCGTGGGAGTGGTGGCCGCCAATGGAACCGGTATCCGCCTGCACGGCCCGAAAATCCAGGCCGCACCGCTGAAAGATGCGGGTGTAGGCCGCGTACATGGCCTGGTAGGTTTCGTGCAGGCTCTGCGGGCTGGCGTGGAAGGAGTAGGCGTCCTTCATGAGGAATTCCCGGGCGCGCATGATCCCGAAGCGGGGGCGGATTTCATCCCGGAACTTGGTCTGGATCTGGTAGAAGTTGACGGGCAATTGGCGGTAGCTGTTGATCTCGCGGCGCACCAGGTCGGTGATCACTTCTTCATGGGTGGGGCCGAAGCAGAACTCGCGGTCGTGGCGGTCTTTCAGACGCAGCAGTTCGGGTCCGTACTGGTCCCAGCGGCCGGATTCCTGCCACAGTTCCGCCGGTTGCACGGCCGGCATCAGGACTTCCAGGGCGCCTGCGCGATCCATTTCCTCGCGGACGATGGCTTCCACCCGTCGTAATACCCTCAGTCCCAGGGGCATCCAGGTGTACAGCCCCGATGCCAGGCGGCGGATGTAGCCGGCCCGCAGCATCAACTGGTGGCTGATCACCTCGGCGTCGGCCGGGGTTTCCTTGAGGGTTGCCAGGGGGAATTGGGATACACGCATGTAGGGGTTCCGGATGATCGTGTTTGTTGGGGGCTTGGGTGGGGATTTTACATCAATCGGGGGTGGGTAGACCCTCCGGGTCAGGGGGATATGGTTCGGGTAGACCCCTTCGGGCCAGGGGGGGGGATCACCCATGAATTTTGGGGGCCATTCGTGTGCACCTGTAGGGGCCCGTTCGCGAACGGCCCGCGCGGAGCGTCCCGGGTCGCTGGCCTGTCGGAGGGTTGCGGAGGCATCGGACACCCCGGCCGGGCGCTTCCCGAAGCGCCCCTACGAGCGGATTGCGGGGTTGTGCGGGGCTTGGGTGCGGGCGCTTCCCGAAGCGCCCCTACGCGATGGTTCCGGTAGTCCCCTCGGGCCAGGGGGGGATCACCCATGAATTTTGGGGGCCATTCGCGTGCACCTGTAGGGGCCGTTCGCGAACGGCCCGCGCGGAGCGTCCCGGGTCGCTGGCCTGTCGGAGGGGTGCGGAGGCATCGGACACCCCGGCCGGGCGCTTCCCGAAGCGCCCCTACGAGCGGATTGCGGGGTTGGGGTGAGGGTGGGGGGGGGGATTTGAAATTGATCAATCTGTGATAAATTAGCGACATCTAATATTAAAGCGGCGCCCTCGGGTGTCCAAGCAGGGAGTTTTGCCCATGATCAACCCAGGACTTCGCTGGCTGCTGGCCGCCACCGCCCTCTGCCTGGCTGCGCCCCTGGCAGCTCAGGATCTGGAGACCACCCAGGTTCGCATGCACACCCTGCCCATGGAACAGGTGCTCGATGGTCGCATCGAGGCGGTGCAGCAGGCCACCGTGTCGGCCCAGACCAGCGGGCGGGTGGTTGAGGTCTTCTTCGACGTGGACGACTTCGTGGAGGAGGGGGATCTGATCCTGCGGTTGAGGGACACTGAGCAACGCTCCCGGCTGGAGCAGGCGGAGGCCGGTCTACGGGAGGCCCGGGCACGTTATAACGAGGCCCGCAGTGACTATGAACGCATCGAGGACATCTTTGAGCGGCAATTGGTCTCCCGCTCCGAGATGGACCGGGCCACGGCGGCGTTGCGGTCGGCGCGGGCTCGTCTGGAATCCGCCCAGGCCGCGGTAGAAGGGGCTCGCGAGGAACTGGATCATACCCGGGTGGTGGCACCCTACGCAGGCATCCTGACTGAACGCCATGTGGAGACGGGAGAGAGCGTCAGTCCCGGTCAGCCACTGGTCTCGGGAATCTCCCTGGAGCATCTGCGGGTGGTTACCCAGGTACCTCAGCGTCATATCCAGGCGGTGCGCGAGCATCAGCAGGCGCGCGTCATGCTCAATGGCGCCATGCCAGTGAGTGCGGAGGGCCTGACGCTGTTCCCCTACGCCGATCCGGTCAGCGCCAGCTTCCGCGTGCGGGTTCAGTTGCCCGATGGCACGCCGGGTCTGTTCCCTGGAATGTTCGTCAAGGTGGCGTTTGCGGTGGGCGAACAGAAGCGTCTGCTGGTGCCGACGGAGGCCGTGATGCAGCGGGGAGAGGTCTCTGCCGTGTATGTGGTGGACGAGGATGGCCGGATCCGCTTGCGCCAGGTGCGCACCGGTCGCGCCGCCAATCAGGATCATGTGCAGGTGCTGGCGGGTCTCGAGGCCGGTGAACGGGTGGCCGTGGATCCGGTACGTGCCGGCATCACCCTCAAGGCACAGCGGGAGGCGGCCCGATGAGTGACGCGGACAAGGATGGCGCCATGGGCATCTCCGGACGCATCGCCAGGACCTTTCTCACCTCTCAGATCACGCCGCTGCTGGCCATTGTGGGTCTGTTGCTGGGGCTGTTTGCCGTTCTGGTCACGCCACGGGAGGAAGAGCCGCAGATCGATGTGACCTTTGCCAATGTCTTCATCCCCTTCCCCGGGGCCTCGGTGGAGGAGGTGGAGCAATTGGTCAGCATCCCGGCGCAACAGGTGCTCTCCGAGATTGAAGGCCTGGAGCATGTGTATTCCACCTCGCGGCCTGGCATGTCGGTACTGACCGTGCAGTACGAGGTGGGTGAAGGGCGGACCGATGCCATTGTGCGCTTGTACAACCAGATCTTTTCCAATCAGGACTGGTTGCCTCAGAGGCTCGGGGTCGGGCAGCCCATCATCAAGCCCAAGGGGATCGATGATGTGCCCATCGTCGCCTTCACCCTGTGGACCGAGGATCGTCAGCGCAGCGCCCATGACCTGCAACGGGTGGCTCACACAGTGGAAACGGAGCTCAAGCGGGTGGCGGGCACTCGGGATATCTACACCATCGGTGGCCCGGATCATGTGGTCCAGGTCACGCTCGATCCGCAGCGGGTGGCCGGTTTCGGCCTCAGTCTGGACGATCTGCGTCAGGCCCTTCAGGCGGGCAATGTCTCTCGGGACGCTGGTGCCCTGGTGCGGGACAACCAGGAAATCCCGGTCCAGGCCGGTACTTTCCTGTCTTCCGAGGCACAGGTGGCGTCCCTGGTGGTGGGCGTGCATGAAGGCGCCCCGGTATATCTCTCCGATGTGGCACAGGTGCGCCAGGGCCCGGCATCTCCGCATCAATACGTGAGCTTTGGCTGGGGTGCGGGTTCAGAGGCGGGGGCCCTGCCGGGGCATAGCGAGCCGGCGGTGACCATTGCCGTTGCCAAGCAGCCGGGCACCAATGCGGTGGACATCGCCGATCAACTCATGACGCGCATGGATCAGTTGCGGGGCACCCATATTCCCGATGATGTGCAGGTGACCGTGACCCGCAATTACGGCAAGACGGCCGACGACAAGGCCCGCACACTGATCAAGAAGCTGATCCTGGCCACCGCTTCGGTGGTGCTGCTGGTGTGGCTGGCCCTGGGCTGGCGCGAAGCCATCATCGTGGGGACCGCCGTGGTGATCACCCTGGCGGTGACCTTGTTCGCCTCCTGGGCCTATGGCTTCACGCTGAATCGTGTCTCTCTGTTTGCCCTGATCTTTTCCATCGGCATCCTGGTGGACGATGCCATCGTGGTGGTGGAGAACATCCACCGACACATGCAGATGGGCAGGAAGAAGCTGCTGGAGGCCATTCCCCTGGCGGTGGACGAGGTGGGTGCCCCCACCATCCTGGCCACCTTTGCGGTGATTGCCGCATTGCTGCCCATGGCCTTTGTGACGGGCCTGATGGGGCCCTATATGAGCCCCATCCCCATCAACGCCAGCATGGGGATGCTCATCTCTCTGGCGGTGGCCTATGTCGTGACACCCTGGATGACCTACAAGCTGCTTCGTCGCCATGCCGAGTCCCGGCCGCCGGCTGAAGGCGGGCATGGGCAGGGCGGTAGTGAAGAGGCAAGTGCCGGGCTGATGCGTGTGTCGGAGACGCTCTTGGGGTCCTTCCTGCGGGGGGGCGGCGCCCGCTACCGGCGCTGGGGACTTTATGGGGGCATGGTGCTGCTGATCCTGGCCTCGGTGTCACTGGTGTATGTGCAGGCCGTGGTCCTCAAGATGCTGCCCTTTGATGACAAGTCCGAGTTCCAGGTGGTGCTGGAAATGCCGGAGGGGACCAGCCTGGAACGCACCTCCCGGGTGCTTCACGAGATGGGGGATTACCTGTCCACCGTCCCTGAGGTGCACGACTATCAGGTGTATGCCGGCACCGCTTCCCCCATCAATTTCAATGGCCTGGTTCGCCAGTATTACCTGCGTGAGGGGGCTCACCTGGGGGATCTGCAGGTGAACCTGGCACAGCAGAAGGAGCGCAGCCGCAAGAGCCATGAGATCGCCCGGGATGTGCGCGAACCGCTGCGGGAGATTGCCGATCGTTACGGGGCCAGGGTTCAGGTGGTGGAGGTGCCTCCCGGCCCCCCCGTGCGGGCGCCTATCGTGGCGGAGATCTATGGGCCGGACTACGCGGGACAGATGGCCCTGGCCGGCGAGCTCAGACAGATGTTTGAAGACACGCCGGGCGTGGTGGACGTGGATGACTCGGTTGAGTATCCCGGCCCGCGTCTGATCCTGGAGGTGGATCGCGAGAAGGCCGCCCTGATGGGGGTCTCGCAAACGGCCATCGCCCAGGCGGTGGACACGGTGCTGGCCGGCGAGGATGTCAGCTTCCTCTTCGGAGCCAACGTGAAATATGCCGTACCCATCCGTCTGGAATTCGATACGGCCGACAAGGCCGGTCTGGAGACGGTCCTGGGCCTGCGGGTACGCTCCATGGACGGTGGGCTGGTGCCCCTGTCGGAACTGGTGAACGTGGTGGAGACCACGCGCGAGCGCTCCATTCACCACAAGGATTTGTTACCGGTGGTGTTTGTCACCGCCGATATGGCGGGGCGCCTGGACAGCCCGCTGTACGGCATGTTCGATCTGGTGTTCCAGTTGGGCGACAAGCCCCTGGCCCATGATGAGCCGCTGGAGCAGTTCTTCATCCAGCAACCGGACGATCCATACCAGTACAGCATCAAGTGGGACGGAGAGTGGCAGGTCACCTATGAGACCTTCCGTGACATGGGGCTGGCCTATTCCGTGGGCCTGGTGCTGATCTATCTGCTGGTGGTGGCGCAGTTCCGCTCCTACGTGGTGCCCCTGATCATCATGGCCCCCATCCCGATGACGGTGATCGGCGTCATGCCTGGCCATGCCTTGCTGGATGGCCTGGTGATGGATGCCAAGTTCACGGCCACCTCCATGATCGGCATGATCGCCCTGGCAGGGATCATCGTGCGCAACTCCATCCTGCTGGTGGATTTCATCAACCATCAGGTGGAGCGTGGCATGGCCCTGGAGGATGCGGTGATCCGGGCTGGTGCCGTGCGCGCCAAACCCATTGTACTGACGGGGCTGGCCGCCATGATCGGGGCCGGTTTCATCCTGGATGATCCGATCTTCAATGGCCTGGCCATCTCCCTGATCTTCGGCATCCTGGTGTCCACCGTGCTCACCCTGCTGGTGATCCCGGTGCTGTATTACAGCTACCTGAACGGGAGAGTGGCACGCACCTGATCCCTTGAACCCCCTCTCCCCGCTGGGGAGAGGGGGTCGTCCTACCGGTTCTCCCCTCGCGACACCCCCCTCAACACCCAATCCAGCCCCCGCGTGGGCAACACCCGCCGAAGCGTGCCGAACAAATAGGTGGGCACCGTCACGTAATACCGCGCCCGCGGCCTGGGGCTCTCCAAGGCATGGATCAGCTTCCTCACCACCGCTTCCGACGGCAAGGTGAAGGGTGCCGCCGGTCCCGCCTTGGTCAGGCGCTGCTCCGCAGCCGCATATTGCTCCCGAAACACACTGTTCTCCCGATCGATGTGGGCCGCCAGGGCCGCATGGGCATTGGCCCGAAAACGGCTGCTGATGGGCCCCGGCTCGATCAGGCTCACCTGCACGCCGCTGCCGTGCAGTTCCAGGCGCAGGGTATCGGTGAGGCCCTCCAGGGCAAACTTGGAGCAGTTATAGGCGCCGCGAAAGGGCAGAGCCACCAGGCCCAGGACCGAGCTGTTCTGTACAATGCGACCTGCCCCCTGTTCACGCATCACAGGGATCACGAGATTGGTCAGTTCCAGCCACCCCAGCAGATTGGTCTCCAGTTGTTGGCGCAGCACGTCCCGGGTGAGATCCTCCACCGCCCCGGGCTGCCCGTAGGCCCCGTTATTGAACAGGGCATCCAGCCGCCCACCGGTGGCTTCCAGCACCGTGTCCACTGCCATCTGGATGGAAGTGGAATCGGCCAGATCAAGGGGTAGCGCCTCCAGCCCTTCCTCGCGCAGCCGCGCCACATCTTCCTCACGTCGCGCCGTGGCAAACACCCGGTAACCCCGGTGCGCCAGCGCATGAGCAGCGCAGTGGCCAATCCCTGAGGAGCAGCCAGTGATGAGGATGGTGCGTTCGTTGGGTGATGGGGCAGGGGAGGGGCTCGTCATGATGCGGGGGACTCGCGATACGTTGGCCATGTTGATGGCTTGGCGCTGGAAGTGTTTCGACCGGAGTAGGATTCAGTACGTCAGCGTCACCACCCCATCCTCCGCCACCTCGCCGATGAAGGCCCCGCCGCCGCGCTTGCCGTCCAGTTCCGGGATGGCGTTGGTATCATCCAGACCGTGTTCCCCCATGGCGCCGGCGCAGGCATAGAACTTCACGCCCGCCTCATGGGCATCCTTCATGAAGTCGTACACGGACTTTTCCCGGGCCTCTCCGGGGAAGAGGGTTTCCGCCACGCCCCGCTTGAGCAGTTGCGTGGTTTCGGCGGCGAAGTAGATCTCCACTTCCAGGTCCATGGCTGCGGCCACGGTGGCCTGGAAGAAGGGTGCGCCCAGGGTGCCCGGTGCATCCAGGCGGGTGTTGAGCAGCATGATCAGGATCTTCTCGGTCATTTCCGTCTCCTCTTGGGGCTTGCAAAATTCCTCATTGCCCCCATAACCCAAAAGACGCGCCATTGCGCCCCCCAAGGCAGTATAATTCGCGCACGATCAGACCGCCCCATACGGAGACCCGACCATGCCCATCTACGAATACGAATGCAATGCCTGTGGCCACCGCATGGAGGCCATGCAGAAGATTGCCGATGCCCCGCTGGTGGACTGCCCCGCCTGCAACACCCCCCAGTTGCGCAAGCTGGTGTCTGCCAGCGCCTTTCGTCTGGGGGGTAGCGGCTGGTATGAAACCGACTTCAAAAAGGACAACAAACGCAATCTCAAGGAGGGCGACAAGGCCGCGCCATGTGCCGCAGACAGCGGCTCCAAATCCGAAGCATGCAGCGCCTGCCCCGCTGCCGCCAGCTCCGGGGGGTAACCTTGTCGGATAAACACAGCGGACCCGTGCAAAGCCTGCGACGCTATCTGATCGCGGGCCTGCTGGTCTGGGTACCCCTGGTGGCCACCGCGGCCATCATCAAGTTCATCCTCGACATGATGGACCGCACCCTGCTGCTGCTGCCGCCGGGGTGGCGGCCGGAGACGCTGCTTGGCTTTACCATCCCGGGTTTCGGGGTGGTCATGGCCCTGGTGATCGTGTTCGCCACCGGCTTGGTGGTCGCCAACCTGCTGGGTCGCAAGCTGGTGGAGTTATGGGAGGCCATCCTGGCCCGTATTCCCCTGGTGAACACCATCTATTCGGCCATCAAGCAGGTGATGGAAACCCTGTTGGGGGCGGGGGGCGAATCCTTCCGCAAGGTCCTGCTGGTGGAGTACCCCCGCAAGGGCATCTGGACCCTGGGGTTTCAAACGGGCGCGGGCGTGGGCGAGGTACAGGCACGCACCGACAAGGATGTGGTCAGCGTGTTCGTCCCCACCACCCCGAACCCCACCTCGGGTTTCATCATTCTGGTGCCCCGTGATGAGGTGGTTGTGCTCGACATGACGGTGGAAGATGGCCTCAAGTTCGTCATGTCCCTGGGGGTGGTGGTGCCCCGGCATCCACCGCTCAACAAGGGTGACCCGGGCGCGAAATAAAGCCGCGAACCTCCCCCGTACGGGCTGTTCGCGAACGGCCCTGGTGGATTCTCCGCGATCCCGGGCATTCGGCCTGGCGCGGAGGTATCCACAGCCTCGGCAGAGGCCTTTCCTGCGCGCCCTTCCGACCAACCACCCCTCCAGACTTGCCACTCCAATTGGCAAGACCGTACCATTATCGGTTTTCCACAGCCTCAATCATTCAGGACACTTCAGGAATCCCCCATGCGCTCCCATTACTGCGGTATCGTCGATGAGTCCCTGCTCGACCAGGAAGTGACACTGTGCGGCTGGGTCAATCGCCGTCGTGACCATGGGGGCGTGATCTTCGTGGATCTGCGTGACCGGGAAGGATTGGTGCAGGTGGTGTTCGATCCGGACCGCGCCGATGTCTTCGCCACCGCCGAGCGCATCCGCAGCGAATATGTGCTGAAGGTGACGGGCCGGGTGCGTCGGCGCCCCGAGGGCACGGTGAACACCGATCTGCGCACTGGTGCGATCGAGGTGCTGGGCACCGGGCTGACCGTGCTCAACACCTCCGAGACCCCGCCCTTCCAGTTGGACGAGGACGATGTGGGCGAGGAAACCCGTCTGCGTTATCGCTACGTGGATCTGCGCCGCCCCACCATGCAGATGCGTTTGCAGATGCGTGCCCGCATCACCGGCGTGCTGCGCCGTTTCCTGGAAGAGCATGATTTCCTCGACATCGAGACCCCCATGCTCACCAAGGCCACGCCCGAAGGAGCGCGAGACTACCTGGTGCCCAGCCGCACCCATCCTGGCAGCTTCTTTGCGCTGCCCCAGTCGCCGCAGCTGTTCAAGCAGCTGCTGATGATGTCCGGGCTGGATCGCTACTATCAGATCGTGCGCTGCTTCCGGGACGAGGACCTGCGGGCCGATCGTCAACCGGAATTCACCCAGCTGGATATCGAGACCTCCTTCATGGACGAGGAGGGCATCATGACCCTCATGGAAGAGATGGTGCGTGAGCTCTTCGCCCAGGTACTGGAAGTCCCCCTGCACACCCCCTTCCAGCGCATGACCTATGCCGAGGCCATGCACCGCTTCGGCTCCGACAAGCCGGACCTGCGCATTCCTCTGGAGCTGACCGAGCTCACTGACGTGATGGCGCCGGTGGAGTTCAAGGTCTTTTCCGGCCCGGCCAAGGACCCCCATGGTCGGGTGGCGGCCCTGCGTCTGCCCAAGGGCAGCGATCTCACCCGTAAGGAGATCGATGATTACACCCAGTTTGTGGGCCGTTACGGAGCCAAGGGGCTGGCCTATATCAAGGTTAACGACGTCAATGCGGGCCGCGAGGGCCTGCAGTCGCCCATCCTCAAGTTCCTGCCGGACGAAGTGGTGGTGGAGATCCTCAACCGGACCGAGGCTGAAGACGGTGATCTGGTCTTCTTCGGTGCCGACAAGGCTCGGGTGGTGAATGAGGCCCTGGGTGCCCTGCGGGTGAAGCTGGGTCACGATCGCCACCTGGTGGAACGCGGCTGGCGACCCCTGTGGGTGGTGGACTTCCCCATGTTCGAGATGGACGACAAGGACAATCGCTGGGTGGCGCTGCACCATCCTTTCACCGCGCCTCGGGTGGACAGCCCTGATGATCTTTCCGGCGATCCCGGCCACCTGATCTCCCGGGCCTACGATCTGGTGCTCAACGGCACGGAAGTGGGTGGCGGTTCGGTGCGTATTCACAACATGGCCATGCAGCAGAAGGTGTTCGAACTGCTGGGGATCGGCGAGACCGAGGCCCGGGAGAAGTTCGGCTTCCTGCTGGATGCCCTCAAATATGGCTGCCCGCCCCACGGCGGCATCGCCTTTGGTCTGGACCGCCTGGTCATGCTCATGACCGGCGCCCAGTCCATCCGCGACGTCATGGCCTTCCCCAAGACCCAGACCGCCGCCTGCCCCCTCACTCAGGCCCCCGCCGAAGTCAGCGAGGCCCAACTGCGGGAACTGAACATCCGCCTGCGCCAGACGGGTGGAGAAAAGAAAGAGGGCTGACCCTCTTTCCACCCCCGCCACCCAATAGTTCGAGCCCCTCTCCCGCTGGCCGGGGAAGGAAGATTGAGCCCCTCTCCCGCTGGCGGGAGAGGGGTTGGGGTGAGGGTGGAATACGGGCACGGTGCCCGCCGCCTACCCCTCATCCCCGGCCCTTCTCCCCACGGGGGAGAAGGGAGATTGGACCCCTCTCCCGCCAGCCGGAGAAGGAAGATTGAGCCCCTCTCCCGCTGGCGGGAGAGGGGTTGGGGTGAGGGTGGCTTATACCCAAATCAAAAACTTCCCTTTGAGTTGGTGCCCCGCAACCGGCACACTTTCACACCTGGATTCTGCTAAAAACCACCCTGAGCGGATCATCACCACACCCTACATAATCATAACGACAGGTGACGGGGCATGAAGGCACTGCCGAAGTTTGAGGACCATTCCCGACAGGACACCCGGTACACCACGTGCTACATGTGTGCCTGTCGTTGCGGTATCAAGGTCACCGTCGAAGACAACAAGGTCCGCTATATCCAGGGCAACCGCAACCACCCGGTGAACAAGGGGGTGCTCTGCGCCAAGGGTAATGCCGGCATCATGAAGCAGCAGTCACCGGCACGGCTGCAACAACCCCTGATGCGCAAGCCCGGTACGGAGCGGGGGGCGGGGGAGTTCGAACCCATCTCCTGGCACGATGCCCTGAATCTGCTCACCACGCGTCTGGCGAAGATCCGCGCCACCGACCCGAAAAAACTCGCCTTTTTCACCGGTCGCGACCAGATGCAGGCCCTCACCGGTCTGTGGGCCACCCAGTTTGGCACCATCAACTGGGCGGCCCACGGCGGGTTCTGCTCCGTGAACATGGCCTCGGCGGGGCTGTACACCATGGGGCATGCCTTCTGGGAGTTCGGCGACCCGGACTGGGAACACACCAAGTACTTCATGCTCTGGGGGGTGGCCGAAGATCATGCCTCCAACCCCATCAAGATGGGTATCGAACAGGTCAAGCGCCACGGCGCCAAGTTCGTTTCCGTGAACCCGGTGCGCACCGGCTATCAGGCGGTGGCCGACGAGTGGGTGTCCATCCGCCCGGGCACGGACGGCCTGCTGGCCCTGTCCATGATCCATGTGCTGCTGCGCAACGACTGCATTGATCAGACCTTCCTGGTGCGCTACACCAACGCCCCGTGGCTGGTGGTGGACACCCCTGGGCAGAAGGGCCACGGTCTCATCCTCCGGGACAAGCAGGGCCAGCCCCAGTGCTGGGATCAGGAGGCCAACGCCGTTACCGACGCCTCCCAGGTGGAGATCCAGCCCGCCCTGTTCGGCGAATACACCGCCCCGGATGGTCGCCCGGTGAAGACGGTCATGACCCTGCTGGCCGAACGCTATCTGGATACGCAGTACGCCCCGGAGAACGTGGCCGAGCGCTGTGGCGTGCCCGCCGAGCAGATCGAGCGCCTGGCCCTGGAGATGGCCCACGTGGCCTTCAAGGAGACCATCGAGATCGAATGCGAGTGGACCGATGCCTACGGTCGCACCCACGACCGCTTCGTGGGGCGCCCGGTCTCCATGCACGCCATGCGGGGTATCTCTGCCCACTCCAACGGTTTTCAGACCTGCCGCGCCATCCACCTGCTGCAGATCCTGCTGGGCACCATCGATGTCCCCGGTGGACATTTGTCCAAGCCGCCTTATCCCAAACACATCCCCCCGGGCATCAAGCCCGCCCGGGAGATGGCCCCCAACACGCCCCTCAAGAGCCCGCCACTGGGTTTTCCCACCGGCCCCGAGGACCTGGTGATCGACAAGCAGGGCAATCCCTTGCGCATCGACAAGGCCTATTCCTGGGATGCCCCCATGGCCAACCATGGCCTGATGCACATGGTGATCACCAATGCCGTGAAGGGGGATCCGTACCCCATCGATACGCTGATCCTGTTCATGGCCAACATGACCTGGAACTCCAGCATGAACACCCGTCAGGTGATGGACATGCTGCGGGAGAAGGGCGAGGACGGGGAATACAAGATCCCCTTCCTGGTGGTATCCGACGCCTTCCACTCGGAGACGGTCAACTTCGCCGATCTGGTGCTGCCGGATTGCACCTATCTGGAGCGGCACGACACCATCTCCATGCTGGACCGCCCCATCTCCGAACCCCACGCGGCGGCGGACTCCATCCGCCAGCCCATTCTGGAGAAGGATCGGGATGTACGTCCCTGGCAGGAGGTGCTGGTGGATCTGGCCGGGCGGCTCAAATTCCCGGCGTTCACCGGTGAAGACGGCAAGCCCCGCTATACCTCCTATCAGGACTTCATCGTCAACTTCCAGAAAGAGCCGGGCATCGGCTTTCTGTCCGGCTGGCGAGGGGAGCAGGGCGATCAGGGGCTTCGCGGCGAGCCCAATCCGCGGCAGTGGGAGGCCTATGCCGAAAACCAGTGCTTCTTTGTGCATCATCTGGAAGACAGCCAGAAATATTACCGCTACTGCAACCAGGATTACCTGACCCTGGCCCGGCATGCGGGCTGGGTGGGGTCCACCGACCCCATCGTGCTGGAGTTGTACTCCGAGACCCAGCAGCGCTTCAAGCTGGCGGGGCAGGGGCTCTATGACGGGCCAACCCCCACTCGCGAGGAGCACAAGGAGCGGCTCACCCGCTACTTTGATCCGTTGCCTATCTGGTATCCCCCGCTGGAACACGGCCGCATTGATACCGATGCGTATCCCTTCCATGCCATCACCCAGCGCCCCATGTTCATGTACCACTCCTGGGATTCCCAGAACGCTTGGCTGCGGCAGATCTGTGCCGGCAATCGGCTATACATGAATCGGGGGCGGGCCCAGTCCATGGGCATTGAGGACGATGCCTGGGTCTGGGTGGAGTCCCACCACGGCCGCATTCGTGCCCAGGTGAAACTGATCGAAGCGGTGGAGCCGGACACGGTCTGGACCTGGAACGCCATCGGCAAGCAGGCCGGCGCCTGGGGGCTGTCAACGGATGCAGATGAATCCCGCAAGGGCTTCCTGCTCAATCACCTGATCTCCGAGTTGCTGCCCCAGCAGGGGGACGGACTGGACAATGTCACCAATTCCGACCCCATCACCGGCCAGGCGGCCTGGTATGACCTGCGCGTGAAGATCACCCCCGCCAAGCCGGGGGAGGTGGGTTCCTGGCCCCAATTCGATCCGGTGAAACCTCTGCCGGGCATGGGGGTATCGCCCAGCGCTGTACGCTATCAAACGCACCGTGGCGTGAATCTGAAACGCGGCCTCTGGGATGTACTGACGCGGGGCAAGCACCGGCGGTGAACCGGGCCCTCACCCCAACCCCTCTCCCGCGAGCGGGAGAAGGGCTCTAAACTTCCTTCTCCCCCAAGGAGTGAGAACTAACGCCCCCCTTCTCCCCTCGGGGGAGAAGGGACGGGGATGAGGGGAGCGGAGGGCACATGCCTTCGAGGCAGACGACTTGAGGAGCGATTCAATGCGATTGGGTCTGGTAATCGACCTGGACACCTGCGTGGGCTGCCATGCCTGTGCCGTGGCCTGCAAACAGTGGAATACCTCCGGCACCACCGGTCCGCTGACCGACATCTCCGCCTATGGCGCCGAGCCCAGTGGCGTCTGGTTCAATCGCATCCGTCACTACGAGGTGGGCGACTACCCCAACAACAAGACCGTGAACATGCCCATGTCCTGCATGCACTGCGAGGATGCGGATTGCGTGACCGTGTGTCCCACCGGGGCCTCCTACAAGCGCAAGGAGGATGGCATCGTCCTGGTGGATCAGGACAAGTGCATGGGTTGCAACCTGTGCGCCTGGGCCTGCCCCTACGGTGCCCGGGAACTGGATCCGGTGGATGGCGTGATGAAAAAGTGCACCCTGTGCATCGATCGCATCTACGACAAGACCCTGGACCCGGAGGATCGCCAGCCCGCCTGTGTGATCACCTGTCCGGCCCACGCCCGCTTCTTCGGCGACCTGGATGACCCGGATTCCGAGGTGAGCCGCCTGACCCGGGAACGGGCCGGGCAGAAACTCATGCCCGAGCTGGGCTACAAGCCCACCAACACCTATCTGCCGCCGCGCCTCACCCGGCCGGTGCCCACGGCAGACGTGCGGCGCAAGAGCCTGATCAGCAGTGTGAAGGAATGGGTGAATCAGGCCATTGTTCGTTGATGTGGACCTCGGCCCTCACCCCAACCCCTCTCCCGCCAGCGGGAGAGGGGCTCAAGGGCTTCCCTGCAGGCGCGGAGACCCAGACGCCCTTCTCCCCTCCGGGGAGAAGGGCCGGGGATGAGGGGGCGGCCGGCACGTTGCCCTTCGATCCGGGAGCAAACCAGAGCAACCAACAGGATGACACCCCATGCACCCAGCCCTTTCCGTGATCTTCTTTACCGTGCTTTCCGGCGCCGGCTATGGCCTGTTCATGCTGGTGGCCGTGCTGCATCTGGCCGGCGGGTACCCGGACGCCTCCGGGAGTGAGCTCCAAACGCAGCTGGCCGTGGCCCTGGTGCTGATCACCATCGGGCTCATGTCATCCAGCCTGCACCTGCACAACCCCCGTAATGCCTGGCGTGCCTTCATGCGGGTGCGCACCTCCTGGCTCTCCCGGGAGGCGGTGCTGGCCGTGGCCTTCTATCCCTTTGCCCTGTGGTATGCCTGGGAGACCCGGACCACCGGCGGTGATGTGGGTCAGGTGGGCAGGATCATGGGCATCATCGCCGTGCTGCTGGCGGGGCTGACCATCTTCTCCACCGGCATGATCTACGCCAGCCTCAAGACCATCCGCCAATGGCACACGGCCCTCACCCCGGCCAACTACCTGCTCCTGGGCCTGGCCCTGGGCGCCGTGGCCCTGGTAGCCATTCACGGCTGGTTCGTGGGGGCCAGCCCCCTGCTGGCGGGAATCGCCCTGGCCTTGCTGGTGCTGGCGGCGATCATGAAAGGCATCTATTTCCTGTGGATCCGCGAGGTGACCGGCCCCACCATCAACACCGCCACCGGATTCACCCGCGCCCCGGTGCGGATTCTGGACCCGGGCCATACCGCCGGCACCTTCCTCACCCGTGAGTTCGGTTTCGACCCGGGGCGCCGGGTCATCCAGCGCGCCCGCCTGGGCGTCTTTGCCCTGGGCTTTGCCCTGCCCATCCTGCTCCTGGCCTGGGTACTGACCGGCGCCCCGGTCCACTGGCTCAACCTGGCCCTGCTCTCCGCCCTGGCTGGGATCGGCCTGGAACGCTGGCTGTTCTTCGCCGAGGCCCGCCACGGGGTGATGCTGTATCACGGGAGGCAGCATACATAATCGAAAAGGGGGGGGGAGAAAAAGGGGGGAGAAAAAGGGGACAGACCCCTTTTCCGCGCGCCAGCGGCGCGCACAGAAAAGGGGTCTGTCCCCTTTTTCTCCCCCCTTTTTCTCCTTTTTCCGCCCTTCGCTATGACGGCGTGGCGGGCCGTGGTTTGCGTGAGCCACGTTTGCGGGGGGCGTTGCCGCCGGAAGGCTTGCCCGATCGCCCGCCGGAGCGGCCACGGGGTGAGTCGGCGGATTCCCTCTTGCGCTTGGCCGGGGGGGCCAGGTCGGTGGCCAGGACCGACGGGTCGGTCATCTCCGAGGTGATCTTGAAGCCGATGTATTCCTCGATCTCCGGCAGATGAAAGGCGAAGTCCTCGCAGGCAAAGCTGATGGCGTCGCCCTCGGCGCCGGCGCGTCCGGTGCGTCCGATGCGATGGACATAGTCCTCCCCCGACTGCGGTAGATCGAAATTGAATACATGGGAGACATCCGGTATGTGCAGGCCCCGGGCCGCCACATCGGTGGCCACCAGCACCTGATACTCGCTCTGCTCGAACTTGGCCAGCAGGCTCTGACGCTTGCGTTGTGGCACATCCCCCGAGAGCAGGGCCACGCGGATGCCGTTGCCTTCCAGCCAGGCCGTGACCTTCTCAGCCCAGTGCTTGGTGTTCACGAATACCATGGACCGCTCCGGCCCCAGTGTCTGCATCAGGCCCAGCAGCAACGGGATCTTCTGGTCATTGGCCGGATAGTACACGCACTGACGCACCCGTTCGGCGGTGACCTGTTCATCCTGGGTTTGTACCTTGGCCGGGTTGTTCATGTGTTCATAGGCCAGCTCCATCACCCGCCAGGAGAGGGTGGCGGAGAACAGCATGGACTGGCGCTCCGCGGGTGGGGGCATGCGCCTGAGCAGGAAACGCACGTCCTTGATGAAGCCCAGATCGAACATGCGATCCGCCTCGTCCAGCACCAGGGTTTGAGCATGGCGCAGATCGAAGACCTTCTGCTTGAAGTAATCGATGATGCGGCCAGGGGTGCCGATGAGGATGTCCACGCCCTCGGCCAGTTGCTTGCGCTGCTTGTCGTAATCGGTGCCGCCGTAGGCCAGTCCGAGGGTGAGGCCGGTATGGCTGCCGAGCACCTGAGCATCCTTGTGGATCTGGATGGCCAGTTCCCGTGTGGGCGCCAGGATCAGGGCCCGCACCTGGTTGGGCCGGCGCTGCTCCGGGGCCGGGTGACGCAGCAGATGCGTAAAGACGGTGATCAGAAAGGCTGCCGTCTTGCCGGTGCCTGTCTGAGCCTGCCCGGCCACGTCCTTGCCTTCCAGTGCTGGGGGCAGTGCAAGACCCTGAATCGGGGTGCAATGGGTGAATCCGGCGTCCTTCAAGCCCGCGCGAACCGGGTCCGGGAGGTCGAAACTTGCGAAGTGGGTATCAGAAACGTGTTGATCCGTCATGGAGTTGGGGCCTTTCCTCGCGGTATCATGTATGGACTTGAAATGGTGTGCCGAATCGGCTCCAATGATTCAATGCGCGGTGCATGCAGGCGAAATTCGCCAATTGCCCGTGCAGACATTCTAACCGGAGGTCAATCGCAGTGAGTGAAAACATCACCTATGTCACGGATGGAAGTTTCGAGGAGGATGTCCTCAAGTCTGATCAGCCTGTGCTGGTGGACTATTGGGCGGAGTGGTGCGGTCCCTGCAAGATGATTGCCCCCATCCTCGACGAGATCGCCGCGGAATACGACGGCAAGCTCAAGGTGGCCAAGCTCAACATCGACGAAAACCCGGCCACCCCACCCAAATTCGGCATCCGCGGCATCCCCACCCTGATGCTGTTCAAGGGCGGTAACGTGGAGGCCACCAAGGTGGGTGCACTGTCCAAATCCCAGCTGACAGCCTTCATCGATCAGAATATCTGAGCCTTTTTCGGGGTGTCCCGGTCGTTTCGGGCTGGACGCCCCGAAGATTTAATGGTAACGTCACAAAAAAATAATCTATACCCGGCTTGCCGTCCTGGCATTGTCGGTTCTCGACCCCAAAGCCGACCTCACGATCATGCGCCTTAGGCACGCCCTCCCTGGGCCTGCGCTGTCTGCGCGATAAAACCGATAGCCCACTCCCGCCTCCGCGAACCCTTTATGAACCTCACCGAACTCAAGCATAAGTCGGCCTCCGAGCTGGTGGAAGTCGCCCAGTCCATGGATCTCGAAGGGATGGCGAGGTCGCGCAAGCAGGACATCATCTTCTCGATCCTCAAGGCGCATGCCAAGGGCGGCGAAGACATCTTCGGGGACGGCGTGCTGGAAATCCTGCAGGATGGCTTTGGTTTTCTGCGCAGTTCCGACAGTTCCTATCTGGCCGGGCCGGACGATATCTACGTCTCACCCAGCCAGATCCGCCGCTTCAGCCTGCGCACCGGGGATACCATCTCCGGCAAGATCCGCCCCCCCAAGGAAGGCGAGCGTTACTTTGCGCTGCTCAAGGTGGACAAGATCAACTTCGAGGCCCCCGAGGCGGCCAAGAACAAGGTCCTGTTCGAGAACCTCACGCCCCTGCATGCCTCCCATCGCATGCGCATGGAGCGGGGTAACGGCTCCACGGAAGATATTACTGCCCGCATCATCGATATTGTCGCCCCCTTCGGTAAGGGGCAGCGTGGTCTGATCGTCTCGCCACCCAAGGCGGGTAAGACCATCATGTTGCAGAATATCGCCCAGAGCATCACCGCCAACTACCCTGAGTGCTACCTGATCGTGTTGCTCATCGATGAGCGCCCGGAGGAAGTGACCGAGATGTCGCGCATGGTGCAAGGGGAAGTGGTCTCATCCACCTTCGATGAACCGGCCAGCCGGCACGTGCAGGTGGCTGAAATGGTCATTGAAAAGGCCAAGCGGCTGGTGGAGCATCGCCGCGACGTGGTCATCCTGCTGGACTCCATCACGCGTCTGGCCCGGGCCTACAATACCGTGGTGCCCTCGTCGGGCAAGGTGCTCACCGGTGGCGTGGATGCCAACGCCCTGCACCGGCCCAAGCGCTTCTTTGGCGCAGCCCGTAACATTGAGGAGGGGGGGAGCCTCACCATCCTGGCCACTGCCCTGGTAGAGACCGGCTCCAAGATGGACGAGGTCATCTACGAGGAATTCAAGGGTACGGGCAACATGGAGGTGCACATGGATCGCCGCATCAGCGAGAAGCGCATCTACCCGGCCATCAACATCAATCGCTCCGGCACCCGTCGCGAAGAGTTGCTCACCGATCCGGAAGAGTTGCAGAAGCTGTGGATCCTGCGCAAGTTCCTGCATCCCATGGACGAGCTGGAGGCCATGGAATTCCTTCTGGCCCGCCTGCAGTCCACCAAGACCAACAACGAATTTTTCGACATGATGAAGCGCAGCTGACAGCGGCGAGCCTCGCCTGGGTGCGAGGCATGCTCATGTCGCGAATCACGGGTCACCCGTGTGTGTCGCAGAAAGCCTTCCCCGCGGACACCATCCCGTAGGGGCGCTTCGCGAAGCGCCCGGCCGGTGCCGAGGCTGTCATCGTACCCATCCGACAGGTCTTGGCAGTCAGACACACCGCCCGGGTCGTTCGCGAACGACCCCTACGTTACCCGTGTGTCTTCATGCCATACGGAGCATCGTAGAGCGCCCGGGTCGTTCGCGAACGACCCGAGCGAATCACGGGCCACCCGTGTGTGTCGCAGAAAGCCTTCCCCGCGGACACCATCCCGTAGGGGCGCTTCGCGAAGCGCCCGGCCGGTGCCGAGGTTGTCATCGTACCCATCCGACAGGTCTTGGCAGTCAGACACACCGCCCGGGTCGTTCGCGAACGACCCCTACGTTACCCGTGTGTCTCCATGCCATACGGAGCATCGTAGAGCGCCCGGGTCGTTCGCGAACGACCCCTACGTATCCGTGTGTCTTCATGTCATACGGGCCATCGTAGAGCGTACGGGTCGTTCGTGAACGACCCTTGCTGCCCCTCGGGCTCAGTCCCGCCAGTCAGTCCCATCCCTCCGGCGTGATCCCCCACACCTTCTCGGCATACTCCGCCACCGTCCGGTCGATGGAGAAATAGCCCATGCGTGCAGTATTGAGCATGGCGTGTCGCGTCCAGGCCTCCTGATCCCGGTAGAGTTCATCCACCCGCTCCTGCTCGCGGATATAGGACTCGTAGTCCGCCAGCACCATGAAGGTGTCCACCTCCAGCAGATGATCCACCAGATCCCGGTAGCGTCCGGGATCAGAGGGTGAGAAGAATCCATCACGGATCATGTCCAGTGCCCGGCGCAGCTCCTGATTGGACTCGTAGTAATCCCGTGGTCGGTAACCCTCGGCTCGCAACTGATCCACCTCGTCCGCGTTCAGGCCAAAGATGAAGATGTTTTCTTCGCCCACAGCCTGACGAATCTCGATATTGGCGCCGTCCAGGGTGCCGATGGTCATGGCCCCGTTGAGGGCCAGCTTCATGTTGCCCGTCCCCGAGGCCTCGGTCCCGGCTGTGGAGATCTGCTCCGATAAATCTGCCGCCGGGATGATGATCGAGGCACTGCTCACATCATAGTTGGGGATGAAAGCCACCTGTTGTTTGCCGGCCACCACCGGGTCGTGGTTGACCACATCGGCCACATCGTTGATCAGATGAATGATCTGCTTGGCGCGCACATACGAAGGCGCTGCCTTGCCGGCAAAGATGCTCACCCGCTCCACCTGCTCTTCCGTGCAACCGTCACGGATGCGGTTGTAATAGTTGATGATATGCAGCACGTTCAGGAGCTGGCGCTTGTACTCATGGATGCGCTTGATCTGCACATCGAACATGGCGTCCGGGTTCACCGTCAGCCCCAGCTCAGTCTTGATCATGGCGGCAAGGCGCTGCTTGTTGGAGCGTTTTACCTGCTGGAAGCGCTCCCGGAAGCCCGGGTTGTCGATCAGGGGCTCCAGCTGGGCCAACTGCTGCAGGTCCATCACCCACTTGTCGCCGATGTGTTCACTGATCAGGTCACGCAGATCCGGGTTGGCCTGGTTCAGCCATAGCCGCGGCGTGATCCCATTGGTGATGCTCACGAAACGACCCGGCCACAGGCGGTGAAAATCCCGGAACAGGTTTTTCTTCAGCAACTGGGTGTGCAGGGCCGCCACCCCGTTGACCCTATGGCTGCCCACCACGGCCAGATGGGCCATGCGCACCCGCCGGCCATTGGCCTCGTCGATGATGGACAGGCGCTGGACGATGTCATTGTCGCCAGGGAAGTTGTGGCGCACCTCGTTGAGGAAGTGGAAATTGATCTCGTAGATGATCTGCATGTGCCGTGGCAGTACCCGCTCCATCAGGTGTACCGGCCAGGTCTCCAGGGCCTCGGGCATCAGGGTGTGGTTGGTATAGGAGAACACCCCGCAGGTGATCTGCCAGGCCTGCTTCCAGGGCACATGATGCTGGTCCACCAGCAGGCGCATGAGTTCCGCGATGGCGATGGCCGGGTGGGTGTCGTTGAGCTGGATGGCCACCTTGTCGGGCAGCTCCTTCATGCCATAGCCCAGCTGGAGATGGCGCGACACGATGTCCTGGATGGAGGCGGAGACAAAGAAATACTCCTGCTTCAGGCGCAGTTCCCGGCCAACGGCGGTGGCATCGTTGGGGTAGAGCACCATGGAGATGGTTTCCGACTCGATCTTCTCCTGCACTGCGCGGATGTAATCGCCCTCGTTGAAATAATCCAGGTCGAAGTCCCGGGTGGCCTTGGCAGCCCACAGCCGCAGGTTGTTCACGTTCTTGTTGCCAAAGCCTGGGGTGGGCAGGTCGTAGGCCATGGCGATGACCTCTTCGCCATCCTCCCAGTGATGCCGGGTGACACCCCGTTCACGGTGCTCCACCACGTAGCCATAGAAGTGCACCGGGTAGATCTTTTCCGGGCGCGGAAACTCCCAGGGATTGCCGTAGCGCAGCCAGTTGTCCGGGTGTTCCACCTGCTCGCCTTCTTCCACATGCTGATGGAACATGCCGAACTCATAGCGGATGCCATAACCGTAGCCGGGCAGGCATTGGGTGGCCATGGAGTCCAGGATGCAGGCCGCCAGCCGGCCCAGGCCACCATTGCCCAGGGCAGCGTCCGATTCCAGGCCGACGATCTCATGGAGGTCCACGCCCATCTCCTGGAGGGCCTCCTTGCAGTTCTCGTAGAAGCCGAGATTCATCAGGCTGTTCACCAGCATGCGGCCGATGAGGTATTCCATGGAGAGATAGTACACCCGCTTCACCTGTTCCTGATTGAACAGGCGCTTGGTGTACATGCGGCGCTCGATGATGCGTTCGCGGGCGGCGTAGGACACGGCCTGCAGCCAGTCGCGCCGGGTCGCGTTAAGCGGGTCCTTGCCCACGGTGTGTATCAGTGCCTCGCGGATGGAGTCCTTGAGTGCGTCCTTGTCGCAAGACAACGGGGTCGGGTCGTAGTCGTGCACCATTTCCAGCTTTTTCATAGGCCTGTATCCGTGGGGGTGGTAGGTTCTGTATCCAGTCTCCGGACTTACGCGCTCACTGGCAAGGGGTGAGCCAGACGGTAGAATCGCGGTTCAGGCCGGCTCCGGCGGGGCCGTTCCCGAACGGCCCGTACAGGGGGCCGTGGTGGGTGTTGGGTGGGTGTCTTATCAAGCGCGTACGGGCCGTTCGGGAACGGCCCGGGCCCAGGCGTCCGGTTGACGGGTTGCCCGGAATTACGCTCCCGTCGATTCCCGGGCCACCGCGCGATGGCCGATGTCGGTGCGATAATACACGTCCCACCAGCAGATGTTGCGTGCCAGGGCATAGGCCCTGGCCTGGGCATCGCTGACCCGGTCCCCCAGGCCCACCGCGCACAGCACCCGCCCCCCCTGGGTGACCACCTTGCCATCCTGCTCGGTCGTGCCGGCATGAAAGATCTTGGCGTCGGTTCCCGTGTCCGTATCCAGCCCCAGGACCTCGTCCCCCTTGCGGTAACTCCCGGGATAGCCCCCGGCCGCCAGGACCACCCCCAGGGCGGCGCGTGGATCCCAGTCGGCGGCTACCTGATCCAGACGTCCCGCCAGGGCCGCCTCCACCAGATCCACCAGGTCGGAGCGCAGGCGCATGAGGATGGGCTGGGTTTCCGGGTCTCCGAAGCGGCAGTTGAATTCCAGCACCTTGGGGATGCCCTGGGCATCGATCATCACCCCCGCATAGAGGAAACCGGTATAGGGATGACCCTCGGCCGCCATACCTCGCACCGTGGGCAGGATCACCTGTTCCATGATCCGATCGTGGATCTCCGGGGTGACCACCGGTGCCGGGGAGTAGGCCCCCATGCCGCCGGTGTTGGGGCCTTGATCGCCATTGTCCCGGGCCTTGTGGTCCTGGGAGCTGGCCATGGGCAGCACGTGTTCACCGTCCACCATGCAGATGAAGCTGGCCTCCTCACCCTGCAGGAACTCCTCGATCACCACCCGACTGCCGGCGGCGCCGAAGGCGTTGCCCGCCAGCATGTCGCGCACGGCGGCCTCGGCCTCCTCCAGGGTCTGAGCCAGGATCACCCCCTTGCCGGCCGCCAGGCCATCGGCCTTGACCACGATGGGGGCGCCCTGTTGCTGCAGGTAGGCCAGGGCCGCGTCCAGGTCGGTGAAGCTGCCATAGGCGGCGGTGGGGATGTGATGCCGGGCCAGAAAGTCCTTGGAGAAGGCCTTGGAGCCCTCCAGCTGGGCGGAGGCCCGGCTGGGCCCGAAGATGGCCAGGCCCTGGGCCTGAAAGGCATCCACGATACCCGCCACCAGGGGGGCCTCAGGGCCGACGAGGGTCAGGTCGATGCCTTGCTCTTGGGCAAAGGAGAGCAGGGCGTCGATGTCGGTGGCCTCGATGGGGGTGTTCTCACACTTGGGCTCGCGCGCCGTGCCCGCGTTGCCCGGCGCCACGAAGACACGCCCCACCCGGTCCGACTGGGCCACCTTCCAGGCCAGGGCGTGTTCACGGCCGCCGTTACCGATGATCAGGATCTTCACTGTTGGCACCTCAATACCACTCAAAGTCAATTATTCACCGCGGGAGCGGCCCCGAAAAATGGGGACAGACCCCTTTTTGCCCCCCCCTTTTTTTGGGACCTGTTTTCTGCAAGGCCAAAAAGGGGTCTGTCCCCATTTTTCCTATCCCCATTTTCCGCCATTTTTCCGTACTCCTTTCGCGGCCAAGGGCCGCTCCCACGCTCTTCCGAACGACACCGGAGCCCCCGCCCTTGTGGGAGCGGCCCCCGGCCGCGAAAGGCGGAGCCCATGAACCCTGCATGCCCCTTTCGCGGCCAAGGGCCGCTCCCACATTGTTCGGGGCCTCCTGGATTGTCCCAGGGCTGTCCCGGATTGTCAGGGCCTTGCGCCTAGTGCCGGAAGTGGCGCATGCCGGTGAACATCATCGCCATGCCGTGCTCGTTGGCGGCGGCGATGACCTCTTCGTCCCGCATGGAGCCGCCGGGCTGGATCACGGCGGTGATGCCCGCCTCGTGGGCGGCATCGATGCCGTCGCGGAAGGGGAAGAAGGCGTCCGAGGCCATCACCGAGCCGGCCACCTGCAGGTTCTCATCGGCGGCCTTGATCCCGGCGATGCGGGCGGAATACACCCGGCTCATCTGCCCGGCACCCACGCCGATGGTCTGGCCGTCGCGCACATAGACAATCGCATTGGACTTGACGAACTTCGCCGCCCGCCAGGCAAACAGCAGATCCGACTGCTCCTGCACGGTAGGGGCCCGCTCGGACACCTGGCGCAGGTCTGCTGCCAGCACCTGCCCCAGGTCGCGATCCTGGACCAGCAGGCCGCCATTGACGCGCTTGAAGTCCCAGGCGGGCGAGGGGTTGTCATCCCACTGACCGCACTCCAGCAGGCGCACATTGGGCTTGCCGGCCACGGCCTGGGCCGCCTCGGGCAGCACCTGCGGGGCGATGATCACCTCCACGAACTGGCGGGCGACGATGGCCTGGGCCGTGGCGCCGTCCAGGGGGCGGTTGAAGGCGATGATGCCGCCGAAGGCGGAGGTGGGGTCGGTCTGAAAGGCCTTGTCATAGGCGGAGAGGCAGTCATGGGCCACCGCCACGCCGCAGGGGTTGGCATGCTTGACGATCACGCAGGCCGGCTCGGCAAACTGCTTCACGCACTCCAGGGCGGCATCGGTATCGGCAATATTGTTGAAGGACAGGGCCTTGCCCTGGATCTGCCGGGCCGAGGCCACGCCGGCCTCGGCGGGCTGGTGCTCACGGTAGAAGGCGGCGGCCTGGTGCGGGTTCTCCCCGTAACGCAGGTCCAGGGCCTTCTCGAACTGCACCGAGAAGGTACCCGGGAAGGCCTCACGGCTGCCGTCCTCGGCCATGGTGGTCAGATAGTTGGCGATGGCGCTGTCATAGCGACCGGTATGGGCATAGGCCTTGGCCGCCAGTTCAAAGCGCAGGCGTTGGGGTAGGGCACCGTTGCCGCTCTCCAGGGCGTCGAGCACCCGATCGTAGTCGGCCGGGTCCACGACGATGCCCACCGAGGCGTGATTCTTGGCCGCGGCCCGCACCATGGCGGGTCCGCCAATGTCGATGTTCTCGATGGCGTCTTCCAGGGTGCAGTCGGGCTTGGCCACGGTGGCCTCGAACGGGTACAGATTCACCACCACCAGGTCGATGGGCGGGATGTCATGTGCCTGCATGGCCTCATCGTCCACGCCGCGACGACCCAGGATGCCCCCGTGAATCTTCGGGTGCAGGGTCTTCACCCGCCCGGCCATCATCTCGGGGAAGCCGGTGTGGGCCGACACCTCCTTGACGGGCACGCCAGCCTCGGCCAGCAAACGGGCGGTGCCGCCGGTGGAGAGGATCTCCACTCCGCGCCCGGCCAGGGCCTGGGCAAAGGGCAGCAGCCCCGTCTTGTCGGAAACGCTGATCAGGGCGCGGGTCACGGGTCGGGAATCGGCTTGGGTCATGGTCGTCTACTACGGTTGGGGGCGAAAAAAACGGGAATTATACGCGGCGGGCACAGCACAAGGCCAACGATGCCAGGCTGCTGCGAAAGGGCCTGACCCTGACGATCGGCCAAAAAAAAGCGCGGCTTGAGGAGCCGCGCCAAAACCACCAAAGGAGGATGGAGGAGTATACCGAACCCCGGAATTGCTCCAGGAAACAGTATGGCTCTAATATCGTATGCTGCAGTGCACATGTCAAGCCCCACAGTGGGTTAGCCGCGATCTGGGTGATGAGCGGCCGGACTCCGGGGATGAATGGTGCGATGCACCATCGGGGTGCGGCCATCAGAGCTTGAGACGCTCCACCACCCGTCCATGCTGCAGGTGCTCATCGACGATCTCGTCGATGTCCTGCTCATCCGCAAATGTGTACCAGACCCCTTCCGGGTAGACGACGGCCACCGGTCCCTCGTTGCAGCGATCCAGGCAGCCAGCCACGTTTACCCGCACGCCGCCCTTGCCGGTGAGGTTCAGGGCCTTGGCGCGTTGCTTGGCGTGGTTGCGCAGCTCGCTGGCGCGGAAGTGCTCGCAGCAGTTGCCGTCGTCACGGTCGTTGGTGCAGAAGAAGATGTGTCGCTTGTAATAGGCCATATCAGTTCCACAGATCGTAGACCAGGCTGATGGAGGTGACGGTATCCGTCTTTTCCCGATCCTCGGGCACATCGGTATTATGCTTCACTGTGAGGGCAAATCGAGTGGTGAACTTGTCATTCAGGCGATAGCGCAGGGCGCTGATGGATTCCACCTCGGTATTGTTGTCGCCCGCCTGGATCAGCAGGTCCTCCGTGAAGCGCAGGGCGTCGTTGATGCGGTAATCCAGGGCGCCAGCGCCTCGAAGGATCGTTTCATCTTCGTTTCCCCCCCCTTCAAGTCGAGCCTGCCGCAGACCGGCACCCGCCTCCAGGTCCAGTCGGAAGTGTTCGGTATCGGCCACGCGGCGACCGTAGCCTGCCGACAGGGCGCGTTGGTAATCATAGCCGCTGAAGCGATCCTTCTCGCCGCGCAGCACCCCGAACAGGTAATCCCGTTCGGTGAGTTTGCGATCCGTCTGGAAGGTGCCCAGGTAGCGTTCCTGGGTGGTTGCACCATCCTCCGAGCCGCTATAAGCCTCCAGCTGCAACGTGTGTCGCCACAGGGGGATTTCGTAGCGCAGGCGGCTGCGCGCGGTGATGTTCTGCGCATCGGTGTTGCCAGTGGAGAGCATGGCCCCGAACTCCGCATCTCCGCTCCAGCCTGCATCTTCTCCCCACTCGGCGGACAGGATGGGGGAGACCAGCATCAAGGCACTGCTACAATAGGCGCAAAGCAACCGCGTACGAAACACGTTCATCACTCCCTTTATGATCCAGTTTGAGGGCGAACCCTAACAGATCCGCCGCTTGCAGTTCTCGGTCACCGCCTGAAACCCAACCCGAGTCAGCACCGCATGAATCCCCTTGCCCTGTTCCGCAGATCCCAACCAGCACCCGCGCGGAAACCCGGATCCTCCCTGGTGCCCTTCGCGCCCCGGAAGAAGGACTATACGTCCCTCGAGGATACGGACCTGTGCGTCAAGTGCGGCCTGTGTCTGCCTCATTGCCCCACCTATCGGGTCACCCTGGACGAGGGAGACTCGCCCAGGGGTCGGATCACGCTCATGCAGGGGCTGATGCAGGGCCATCTTCAGGATGATGCGGCGGTGCGCCGGCATCTGGAGAGCTGCGTGCAATGCCGGGCCTGCGAGGCGGTGTGCCCCTCCCTGGTGCCCTTCGGGCGTCTCATGGACGCGGCACGTGCCGAATTGATCCCCCCAGGCGGTCGCGGGCCGATGAAGGGCTACCTGCTGCGCCACGAGCGGGGTCGGCGCGTGGCGGCGCGTTCCTTCCGTTTGGCACAGATGCTGGGCCTGGTGCGCCTGGCCAGCTGGCTGGGCTCCCGTCGCCGTCCCGGGATGGCCCGGGCAGCTTCCTACGTCCTGGGCATGCCGCTGACCCGGGGCCTTCGGGTCATTCCCGTGAAAGAGGTGCCCCGGTTGCCCGCGCCTGGGGTGGATACATCGCCGGCCGACACATCCGGTCGCCCCCTGCCAAGCCTGTCGGCCCCAAGACCGCCGCAGCAGTCGGTGGCTCCGGAGGCGGATACGTCATCATCGCAGTCGGAACGGGCAGGGCGGCCGGACGCTGGTGCACCTCCGGCAGGGCGTCAGGAGGCCTCCCGGCAGGGTCAGCAGGGTCAGCAGGGTCAGCAGGGTCAGCAGGGTCAGCAGGGTCAGCAGGGTCAGCAGGATAAGCAGGATAAGCAGGATAAGCAGGATAAGCAGGATAGGCAGGATAGGCAGGATAGGCAGGATAGGCAGGAGGCTGACGGCGCGGCCGGTCAGGGCGCCGCGAAGCCCGCGGCTGCCTCGGTGGTCGCCAAGATGCCGCGTGCCGAGAAAGGCCAGGGAAACAGTCAGGACAAGCTTCCGGTGTTGACTGGCAAGGCCCAGACCCAGGCCCAGGCCCGGGCCATCACCCTGTTCACCGGCTGCACCGGCGAGGCCCTGGATGCCCAGGCCGTGCAGGCCACCCGTCAGGTGCTGGAATGCCTGGGTTATCGGGTGGCGGTCCCCGAGGGACAGGTGTGCTGCGGTGCTCTGGACCAGCACGCCGGTCGCCCCAAGGCCGCCGCCGACCTGGCGCGGCGCAACCAGGCGCTCATGGGCGGGCAGGGCGGCCCGGTGCTCAGCCTGAACAGCGGCTGCCGGGCACATCTCAAGTCCGAGGCCTATGCCTTCCCCGAGTTGGGCGATCATGCCCTGATGGGCCGGGTGGCCGACCTGTGCGTGTTGCTGGCCAAGGAGGATCTCAAGCCCCTGAAGCTGCGTCGCGAGCCGCTCAAGGTGGCCGTACACACCCCGTGCACCCTGCGCCATGTCCTCAAGGAACACGAGGCCCTGGAGGCCCTGGCCCGTCGTCTGCCGGGTGTGGAAGTGCTCACCCTGCCGGAGAATGCCCTGTGCTGCGGCGCCGCCGGCAGCTACATGCTCACGCATCCTAAAATGGCCGATCAACTGCTGGCGCCAAAACTGGATGCCCTGGCGCAGATGGCGCCGGATGTACTGCTCACCGCCAATGTGGGCTGCGCCATCCATTTCGTCACAGGCCTCAAGCGCCGCCGCCTCCCCATCCAGGTGCTGGGCCCGGCTGAGTTACTCCAGGCCCGGACCACCCAGGGCCACCCCGGCTGACCGACGATATGACCGTTGTAACCGTTGTGAATGATATGTAGGGGTCGTTCGCGAACGACCCGCGCGGTGTATTCGAGGTACATGCCCTGTCAGTCAGGCGCAGTGGCATCCGAAGCAGCGGCCGGGCGCTTCGCGAAGCGCCCGTACGAAAAAGGGGTCCGTCCCCTTTTCACGCAGGCCCGGACCACCCAGGGCCACCCCGGCTGACCGACGATATGACCGTTGTAACCGTTGTGAATGATATGTAGGGGTCGTTCGCGAACGACCCGCGCGGTGTATTCGAGGTGCATGCCCTGTCAGTCAGGCGCAGTGGCATCCGAAGCAGCGGCCGGGCGCTTCGCGAAGCGCCCGTACGAAAAAAGGGGTCCGTCCCCTTTTTCTGCTTTTCACTAGGGCCGCTCCCACTAGGGTTCCGGCTTGAGTGGTGGCGGTGTCACCCTGTACTCTTGTCAGGTATCCACCCGAGACTTGCACCCATGCGCCGACTCTCCCCCACCGATCGCCTGCTGTCTGCGTGCGACGAGGCCCTGTGTACGCTGTTTGGTCGCCCCCGGGCCACCGAACGCCCCAATCCCGCCGAGCAGATCCCCGAGCCCGATCTGGATGACAACGCACGGGCGCTCTCCGCCCGCCTGATGCGGGTGAATCACGCCGGCGAGGTGGCAGCCCAAGGGCTGTACCAGGGCCAGGCACTCACTGCCCGCAGCGAGGAAGTGCGTCAGCGCATGGAGCGCTCCGCCCGGGAGGAGAACGATCACCTGGCCTGGTGCTCCCGCCGCCTGGAGTTCCTGGATGGGCACACCAGCCTGCTCAACCCCCTATGGTATGCCGGCTCGTTTACCCTGGGGGCCCTGGCCGGTGCGGCCGGGGACAAGTGGAGCCTGGGGTTCGTGAACGAGACGGAGCAGCAGGTGGTACGCCACCTGGATGAGCATCTGGGGCGCATTGTTCCCGAGGATGCCCCCACTCGCGCCGTGCTGGAACAGATGAAGATCGACGAAGCCCATCATGGCGAACTGGCCATGTCCCTGGGGGGCGCACAACTGCCCTGGCCGGTGCGGCGATTGATGATGCCCATGGTGGCCAAGGTCATGACCCGGACCGCGTATTGGGTTTGAGACTTGAAACAGTGGGCGGATATAGCTAAACTTCCGCGCTTTCCGTAATTCAAGACCACCCTGGAGTTCAGGCAATGAAGACCTTTAGCGCCAAGCCCGCTGAAGTCAACCGCGATTGGTACGTGGTGGACGCCTCCGGCAAGACCCTGGGCCGGCTCGCCACCGAATTGGCTCGTCGCCTGCGTGGCAAGCACAAGCCCGAGTACACCCCCCACGTGGACACCGGTGACTACATCGTGGTCGTCAATGCCTCCAAGGTACGCCTGAGTGGCAACAAGGACTCCGACAAGATGTACTACCGGCATACCGGTTACATCGGTCACATGAAATCCGCCAGTGCCCAGCAGATCCGGGACACCCACCCCGAGCGGCTGATTGAAACCGCCGTGAAGGGCATGCTGCCCAAGAACCCTCTGGGTCGGGCCATGTTCAAGAAGCTGAAGGTCTACGGCGGCAGCGAACATCGCCACACCGCCCAGCAGCCGCAGCCGCTGGATATCTGAATCACATTACCCGTGCGCCGCCCCGTTGCGGCGCCGGACAGCACACAGAGCAGGTCAAGCCATGGCAACAACCCAGAACTACGGAACCGGACGCCGCAAAGAGGCCTCTGCGCGTGTCTTCCTGCGCCCGGGCAACGGTGACATCGTCGTCAACAAGAAGCCGCTGGAAGAGTTCTTCGGCCGCGAAACCTCCCGCATGGTGGTTCGCCAGCCGCTGGAAGTCACCGAGAACCTGAATCGCTTCGACGTGGTGGCCACGGTCGCCGGTGGCGGCGCCAACGGTCAGGCCGGCGCCATCCGCCTGGGCATTGCCCGCGCCCTGGTGGAATACGACGAAAACCTGCGCGGCAAGATGCGCGAGTTCGGCTACCTCACCCGCGACGCCCGTGAGGTTGAGCGTAAGAAGGTCGGCCTGCGCAAGGCCCGCCGCGCCACGCAGTACAGCAAGCGCTAAGCTTTTCTGTTGCTGCCCAGGATCGGCACTTGAATTGTCAAGTGCCGATCCTGTAGCGTTAAAGCCATCCCTTGGGGGATCGTCTAGCGGTAGGACTACGGACTCTGACTCCGTCAACCCAGGTTCGAATCCTGGTCCCCCAGCCATATCCACAGAAAAGGCCCCCTTGCGGGGCCTTTTCTGTGGGTATCTGTTTGAGGTGCTCCAGGGTTCGAACCTGGAAGGTTCACGGTGGGAGCGGGCCTCGCCCGCGAAAGCGGTGGGCACATAGCTTGGCCCAGGCGCTGCTGTCGCAGCGCATCGCCGGCAGGCCGGCTCCCACAAAAAGGTGTCCCCTTTTCTTTCCTTTCTGTTTCCCAGTTGTCCCCCCGCCCCCGGATTGCTATCGTCTCTCCCATGACTCCACCCGTGAAACCACCCGCATCCTCGGGTCGCATGTTTTCACTGCATCAGTCACCGCCGCCGCTGGTTCACCCAGACGGGGAACAGGTGATCGAACTCATTCCCGAACCCTTTCTCATCCTGGATAACGCCCACCGTGTGGTGGCGGCCAACCAGGCCGCCGCCCGGCTGCTCTCCCAGACCCGGGGCATGCTGATGGGGCAGGGCTGCCAGGAGTTGCTCTTTGGCCGGCCTGGCCCCTGTCCCGGCGGCGACGCCTGCCCGCTGACGCTCCAGTCCGGGGCTGGGCAGGTCACCGAGCAAAGGGTGGAGGCCCGCAACCATCAGGGACGGTCCCGCCCATTGAAGATCCGGATGAGCCGCGTGGCAGGCGATGCCGAGGGCCTGGTGGGCCTGCAACTCCTGGCAGAAAACGGAACGCAGGCACACAAGGAGAAGATGCCAGCACGGGTTGTGGGTCGCTCCCAGGCCATGGCCAGGCTCATGCACGTGGTGGAGCGTGTGGCCCCCACCAGTGCCACCGTGCTCCTGCTGGGGGAAAGTGGGGTCGGCAAGGAGCGGGTGGCAGAGCACCTGCACCGCTGCTCGGAGCGGGCCGACGGCCCCCTGGTGGTGGTGGACTGCTCGGCCCTGGGTGAACAACTGATCGAGGCCGAACTGTTCGGCTATGAAAAGGGGGCATTCACCGGCGCCGACCGGCGCAAGATCGGCCTGTTCGAGGCCGCCCAGGGGGGGACGCTCTTCATCGACGAGGTGGGGGAGATGCCCCTGGCCATGCAGAGCAAGCTGCTGCGGGCCCTGGAGGCATCCCGCATCCGCCGCGTGGGGGGAACCGACTATATCGACGTGGACGCCCGCGTGGTGGCCGCCACCCACCGGGATCTGGGGGCCATGGTCGCTCGGGGCGAGTTCCGCGAAGACCTCTACTACCGTCTGGCTGCCTTTCCCGTGGACATCCCGCCGTTGCGGGAGCGCCGCGAGGATATCATCGCCCTGGCCGAACACTTCCTGGAAGAGGCGGGCGGCGCCCACCAATTGCCTCTGGCCCGCTCCGTGGCGGAACTGCTCACCGATTATCAGTTCCCCGGCAATGTCCGCGAACTCAAGAACATCATCGGTCGCGCGGCAATACTGGCCGGCCCCGGGCCGGTGCTCCCCGAACATATTGCCTTTCAGTCCCGTCAGGGCCCCGCTGTGCCATCGACCCAGGACGCGTTCGATGTTCCCTCTGGCGCGGATGCCTTGCCTTTCCCGCCACCTCGCCGCACCCGCAATGGCCTCACCCGCGAACGCATTCGTGCCGCCCTGGAGGCCAGCGATGGCCATCGTTCCGAGGCCGCTCAGCGCCTGGGGGTGAGTGAACGCACCTTGTATCGTCACCTGCAGCGTCTGAGTTCGGGCCCTTGAATGCCCGCGTCCGAGGGCCTGGCGGGTTTGCCGCGATCCATTGGATGGGGTAATGTCACGGCCCATCGAGTATCACCCCCGGCGAGTCGGGCCGTCATGTCATGGACCTGCCTCAAAGTGACTTTCTTGTCTACTGGAACCCATACCATTGGCTTTTGATGTGAAATCGCTCAAGGCGTCTTCACCGCTTCCATGTGGCCTCCGCGGGTTCCTCGTCATCATGCTCGCCGGAGTGGCGGCCTCATCGCCAGTCCAGGCATCCCCATGGATTGATCCCGGTGATGTGCGGATGCGACACAGCCTGCAAAGGATGTCGGACGCCGGCCATTCCCCCCTATTGACGAGCACCTGGCCTCTTCCCTGGTCCGATGTGGCACAGGCCGTGCGGCTGACACCCGGACGGACGGGAGCAGAGGTCGATGTATTTCACCAGCGCTCCTATGTCCAGTTTGAACTCAATCGCGCCACCCGTCGTGCATGGTCATCCGAAGCCGTATTGGGGGGGGCTACCCAGGCGCCGTTGCTACGCGGTTTTGCCGCGCTCCCGCGTGAGCAGGCAGAACTGGGCGTGGACAGGCACTGGCAAGGAGATCGCTTCGCTGCGGCCCTGGATCTGACCTATGCCGATGATCCTGTGGAAGGCTTTGAACTACGCTTCGATGGGAGCTACCTGGCGGGGCGCATTGGCGGCTGGGTGCTGGGGGGCGGCTCCATCGATCGCTGGTGGGGGCCCGGCTGGCAATCGAGCCTGGTACTCTCCACCAATGCCCGTCCCGTGATGGGTGCATGGTTCCAGCGCCAAACGACCGAACCCTCCCAATGGCCGGGGCTCTCCTGGATGGGACCCTGGCAGTTGACGGGCTTCACGGGGGAGCTGGATGATGACCGCGAGGTGTCCGGGACTCAGTTAAGTGGCATGCGGCTCACCATGATGCCGATTCAGGGGCTGGAAATCGGCGCGAGCCGAACCGTGTTGTGGGGTGGGGACGGCCAATCGGGCGGGCTGTCCGGCCTGAGGGATGCCTGGTTTCGGGATCAAGAGGACGATGACGCCGCACGGGACCTCCTGGCACTGGATATGCGCTACGGCTTCGCCCTGGGTGGCCGCACGGCAGGTGTTTACGCCCAGACCAGCGTGGTGGATGATGGCCACGGATTTTCTTCCCGCCACAGCCATCTTCTGGGTCTGGATTGGACCACGCCCTGGTGGGGAGCAGACCAGCAATGGTTCCTGGAGGCCGTGGAAACGGCAAGGGATGAACACGACACCTACGCCAGCGGATACCGCTACAATGGCCGCGATCTGGCCACAAGTTTTGATGGTGATGCCCTGGCCGTGACACTCGGGCTACACCATTTTTTCCGCAATGGTCATCACCTGAGCGGATCATTGACCCGCGCCGAACTGAATCGGGGTGGACAGCTGGACTCACGATTGATCGATGCGCCAATCCCTTACGCCGTGGCGGATGCGGAGACGCAGTTCTGGGCGGCCAGCATCGGTTACCAGCGTACGGCACTCGGGGGCTGGCTCGAACTGCGGGGCGAATGGCGGGATCACGCATTCAGCACCCTGGACCAGGACGAAGACCGCTGGCAATGGGCCGGGCGGTGGCGTTATCGCTTTTAATGGATAGAGAGACAGATGGGCTACACACGAAAAATCACCTACTGGCTGCTGGTGCTGGTCATCATCGCCCCAGCGGCTGTCCTGTCCAATCAGGTGCTTGCTCAGGGTCTCCCGCCCGGAGTGTCCCAGCAGCAGGTTGAGCAGTTCCGGAGCCTGCCCCGGTCACAGCAGGAGGCCCTGGCCCGTGAGCACGGGGTGGATCTTGACGATTATTCGTCCAATGGTTCCAGGGTGGAGCGGTCGCAAACCGCTGACAGGCAAGACACCGGGCGGTCACAAACCGTCGACGCGCAGGACCTCGTGCAGCCGATCCAGGATCCTGACGGCCTCGGTGAACAAGCCGAGAGGCTCTACGATGGCCTCAAGCCCTTCGGGTATGACCTCTTTGCCGGCCGGCCCACCACCTTCGCGCCAGCGACCCAGATCCCCGTTCCTTCGGAGTACACCCTGGGCCCCGGTGACGTCCTACGAATTCAGATGTGGGGCAATGAAAACCGGCAGATGGAATTACCGGTGAGCCGGGACGGCAGCATCGACATGCCCAATGTGGGCCCTGTCCCGGTGGCCGGGCAGAGTTTCGACAACGTCAGGTCGCAATTGCAGTCCATCATCCAGGAAACCTTTATCGGCGCCCAATCCCACGTGGGGCTGGGCGAATTGCGCAGCATCCAGGTATTCGTGCTGGGTGAGGCGCGCAACCCCGGTGCCTACACCGTCAGTTCCCTCTCCACCATCACCAATGCGCTGATGGTGTCCGGAGGTGTGCAACACACCGGTTCCTTGCGCAACATCCAGCTCAAGCGCCGCGGTGAGGTGGTCGGGGATCTGGACCTCTACGACCTGCTGTTGCGCGGCGACACCCGCAATGACCTGCGCCTGCAGCCCGGCGACGTGATCTTCGTGCCGCCCGTGGGCCCCACGGCCGGCATCCGTGGAGAGGTGCGCCGACCCGCGGTGTACGAACTCGATGGGCGCCAGAGCCTGGAGAGCCTGGTCAGGCTGGCCGGAGGATTTACCCCCGATGCCAGTCCACGTTTTACCCAGGTGATGAGAGTCACCGAAAGGCGCCAGCGCAACGTGATTGACGTGAACATGGCAACGTCCAATGGCGCCCGCACAGCGGTCAATAATGGCGATCTGGTGCGGGTGGGTTCCATTAATGACCTGGTGGAAGGGTTTGTCTCCATCAAGGGTGCCGTGGTGCGGCCGGGATCCTATCGCTGGGAGCCAGGGCTCAGGGTCAGCGACCTGATCGGCTCACTCAGCCACGATCTGGATCCGGATGCCGACCTGGACTACGGATTGATCGTGCGTGAAATCGATCCTCGTCGCCGCATCGAGGTGTATCAGTTCAGTCCCGGCGACGCCATCCACCGCCCCGGCAGTGACCGGGATCCACGCCTTGAGGATCTGGATCGCGTGCTGATCTTCTCCGCCCATCACCAGGAAGATCAGTACCTGGAGAATATGACAGCAAGACCCGTCATGCTTGAGAGTGTCATCGAGCGGCTTGAGCGTCAGGCACGACCCGGTGATCCGCTTCGCGTCATCACCGTGGGCGGCGCCGTGCGATTCCCCGGTGATTATCCCCTGCCGGCCGACGGTACCCTCAAGGACCTGATCACCGCCGCCGGCGGACTCCTGGACTCGGCTCACATCCTCAAGGCCGAGATTGCCCGATTCCAACGCACCGAATCGGGGGAGGCCCACACGCGCATCATTCCGGTATCGCTGGAGGAGGCGCTGCGAGGGAGTGGGCAAGGCCCCGACCTGCAAGGCCGGGATCGGCTTTTGATCAAACATGTGCCCGAATATGGTCAGCGCATCACGGTGACCCTGGATGGCGAAGTGCGGTTCCCGGGCGACTATACCGTCCGGCGGGGTGAAACCCTGGGCGAACTGCTGGAGCGGGCCGGTGGCCTGCGGGATGTGGCCTACCCGGCGGGCGCCATCTTTTCCCGGGAACAACTGCGCGAAATGGAACGGGAACGTCTTGATGATGCGCAGCAACGCCTGCGTCGGGACCTGATCGGCCTCACGCTGGACCAGGAGGCCGCCGGGGAAAACGCCCAGGTGGTGGGACAGCTGGAGTCGTTGTTGGCGGCCGTTGAGCGGGCCGAACCCCTGGGGCGCATGGTCATCGACCTGCCCGCCATCCTTGAGGGAAGATCAGCCCAGAAAATCGTTCTGCAGGACGGGGATGAATTGCGCGTGCCGCCTCAACCCCAGTCGGTGAGCGTGTTCGGCGAGGTGCAGTTTGCCACCAGCCACCTCCACCAGAGCGGTCTGACCGTGGATGATTATCTGGAACGCAGTGGTGGCACCACTGGAGAGGCCGATGACTCGCGGGTCTACGTGGTCCAGGCCAATGGCTCGGTCTGGTTGCCGCGGCGTTCCGCCTGGTACGAGGGCGCCAGTCGCAGGTTGCAGCCGGGCGATACCATCGTCGTGCCCCTGAAGGTGGACCGGGTCGATCAGTTGCAGTTGTGGAGCGGTGTGAGCCAGGTGTTCTATCAGCTCGCTCTCGGCGCTGCCGCCATCAACAGTTTCTGATCCGCTGAATCCCGGGGTATGAACATGAATGAACAATCCGCACAGCCGGTTTCAACGCCTCCCCATGCGGGGGGGCAACCGGCGGTCCATGGTGACGATGAGATTGATCTGCTGGAACTCATCGGGGTTATCTGGGAAGGCAAATGGTGGATCATCCTTTCGGTCTTCCTGTTTGGTGCCGGTGGAGTGGCCTATGCCCTGATGCAGCCCCACCAGTATCAGTCAGAAGCGCTGCTGGCTCCCTCCCAGGAAGAGGGGGGCGCCGATATCAGTGGCCGTCTGGGGGGGCTGGCCTCGTTGGCCGGGGTCCGCATGGGCGGTGGAGGAGGGCAGGAGGCCAAGATCGCCATGGAAACCCTCAAATCCCGGGCCTTTCTCATCGACTTCATCCGACGCCACGACCTGCTGGTACCGCTGTTTGCCGTGGAGGAATACAACCGGGAAGACGGCACCTGGACCATCGATCGGTCCCGCTACAACCCGGAAACCGGGCAATGGCTGGGGGAAGAAGAGCCTGTGGCGCCCACGCCATGGGAGGCGTATCGCAAACTGAACAACATGCTCAATGTCTCGAGCACCGATGATGGCCTGCTACGCATCTCCATCACCCATCAGGTGCCCGAGTTGACGCGGGACTGGGTGGCCTGGCTGGTGCGGGACATCAATGATTACATGCGTGATGAGGCCGTGACCGAGGCCGAGCAGACCATCGCCTATCTGGAGGCCAAGATTGACGAAACCTCCGCAGCCGGCATGCGGCAGGTGTTCTATCAGCTCATCGAAGAGGAAATGCAGACCATGATGCTGGCCAACGTGCGTGGCGAGTATGTGTTTCGCACCATCGACCCGCCCATGATGCCGGATATGCCCAGTGCGCCCAATCGCAAACTGATTGCGGTGCTTGCCGTGGTGCTGGGCGGGATGATCGGCGTCTTTGCCGTGTTTGTGCGCCAGATGGTGCGTTCCGCGCGCGCACGGAGCGCACCCGTGGAGACATCTTCTTCCGCCTGACATCAGCGTGATCCGGTTCCGTGCCGGGGTGGGGGATGGTGCTTGTGAGCAACCCCCTCGTGCGGTATTGTTTGACGCGTGCATCCTCAACGCATCGCCCGTGGGTTGATACCCACGACCCATCAAGAACACTCGAATATCGAGTGGCAAGGAGGTAGAAACATGAGCAGCAAGTACGCAGCAATCGCCCTGAGTGCAGCCATGCTGGCGGTATCCCCGCTGGCCTTTGCCCAGACCACCGGGGGTGAAGCGGGTGCAACCGCTGGAACCGGTACCGCCGCCGGGGCCGGTGCCGCAGGCGCCGCCACCGCCGTGACCACGGGTGCCATCGTCACCGGTGTGGCTGTGGTGGGCGTTGTCGCCGCCGCCTCTTCCAGCAGTGGTAGCTCCTCGGGCACCACCACGGGAACCGGTACCGAGTAAGTGCAGTACGGCAACATGAACGCCGCTCAAGGCCGCCTCCGGGCGGCCTTGAGCGTGTCTGGGCCCGGGGCAGGGTGGGCCTGGCTGCCCCTCATGGCTTTGGTGGGGGGCATCACGGGAGGATGTGCCACCGGCTCGGCGGTCAATCCGGTTGCCGAGACGATGGCTTCCCTTCTTGGGAGCACCCCCGACTTCTCCGAGCGCGCCGCTGACTTGCCCTATGCCTCCATGGAACTCACCGCCGGCCGCAGTTCCGCCCTTGTGGTGCTGGCCTATATCCAGGGGGATGACCCGGAATACACCTACTGGCAGTCCAGCAACCGGGTCACCTTCCAGTTTCGTGATGGCCGCCCGTTTGCCACGGCCGGGCTTGAGGGGCGCTTGCTCAGCCTGGAACGGCTGGAGAATGACCTGCCCACGCCTCAGGGCGATGCAGACACCTATCGCGTACGAGCCCATTGGGTCGACCCACAGGACCAGGAGCATGTGGCGGTGGGCGAGGCCCACTGGGCATGCGCCGCCCCCGCATCCGTGGAATTGCCCCTGCGCACGTTGGAACTGCGGCGCTGTGAGGAAACCATCCGCTGGGAAGGATTCGGTAGGCAAGTGAATGTCTTTCACCTCTCACCGGACAGTCAGCGCGTATGGGCCGGTGAAACCCGTCAGTGGCCGGGCGGCCCCGCCCTGAACTGGCAAGTGGCACGTCCCTGGTGGTCGGCTACCCCGAATGCTGATGCCCCCCCAAGGGATGCTCCCTGAAACCGCCTCGACCCATGACCGCACGCATGCCCCCAAGCGCCTGCTCCAGGATTGCCCCATGTCGCTCCTTGCACGTACACCTCTGATCTGGATGGTCGCGGCGGTTGCCGGCCTGGGCGCATGGCCTGCCGCTGCCGCTTCCCCAACCCTGAGCCAGCAATGGCTCGCCAGCGGTGAGGCACCCGAGCATCCCGGTTATGCCTTTTTCCAGCTTCATCGGGACGAGCCAGCCCAGCAGGATCAGGCACGGGAACTCCTTGAGCGCTTGCAGCGCCTGGAGGAGCGGGTGGGTACGGGGCGGGGGCCGCGAGTGCCCGAAGGCACCCCCGCTGCCTGGCGGGGTCAACTGCGGGCACAGGTCGACCAGCCGGGTCGTTCCCATGGCAGGGCCGACCCCGCCGGCCTGCTGGCGGCCCCGCGCCATGATCCGTCCCTGAATCTCATCCGCCACTATGGTCACTGCACCCCGCCCACCTGGGTGGAGCTATGGACACTTGAGGGGGTTGAACGTGTGCCCTGGGAGCCGGGCATGAGCGTGAGCAGCGTTGTCCGGGCCTTGCCGGCAGCAGCCCGGCGCCGTGTGGACAACGCCGCCCTGGTGGATACCCGGGGCCAGGTCCGACGCCTTGGCGTGGCCGCCTGGAACCGGGAAGACGCCCCGCTGCCCCCCGGGGCAAGACTCATCCTTGAGTGGCCAGGCGAGGATCCCGACGGGGTCTGGCTCAACGAGCATCTCCCCGCCTATCTGGGCACGCGGTTGCCCAGTGATCAGTGCACGGTTCTGTCAATTCAGGTCAGGGACTGAAAACCATGATCGATGATTCAAAGCGCATGGGCGCGTGTCCGCCCGTCCCACTGCTGCTGGCGGCGCTGGTCGCGCTGGCCGTGGCACCGCATCAGGTACGGGCAGGCACCGGTGAGGGGCAGAGCGATTTTGGGGGCGTGGGCCTGATGCAGACACCCACCGCCCGCATGATGGAGGTCGGCCGACTGGATTTCAGCATCAGCCGCACTGAACCCTACCGCCGTTACAACCTCTTCCTGCAGCCCCTGGATTGGGTGGAGTTGGGGCTGAGTTATACCCAGGTGGAGAATCGCCCCTACGGCACCGTTGCCGAGGACCGGGATCTGATCGACAAGAGTGGCGACCTCAAGCTGCGTCTGCTGCAGGAGAATCGCTACCGACCTCAGGTGGCCGTGGGGTTCCGCGATCTGGGCGGTACCACCCTGTTTGGCGCTGAATACCTGGTGGCCAGCAAGCGCTGGAATGACTTCGACTTTTCCCTGGGGGTGGGCTGGGGGTACCTGGGGGGGCAGGACGACCTGGGCAGCCCCGCCCGGGTGTTCGGTGAGCGCTACGAGGACCGCCCGGGGCGCGCGGGCGGCAGCGATGGTGGCGAGCCCGCCTTGTCGGCCATGTTTCGTGGCCCGGCCGCCGTGTTCGGGGGCGTGGAGTACCAGACACCCCTTGAGCCCCTGCAACTCATGGTGGAATACGAGGGCAACGATTACCAGAGCGAACCCCAGGAGAATCAGCAGGATCAGGATTCCCGCTTCAACCTGGGCGCCCGCTGGCGCCTGAATGATCATATGGCGCTCACGGTGGGCTGGCAGCGGGGCAATACCGGCATGGTGGGGCTCTCCCTGGGGGCCAACCTGGCCGAACTCACTCAGGTGAAGGAGGATCCGCCTCCGGCCGACGTGGGACAGCCTGCCGCCGAGATCCCTGCACAGTGGCAGCCCCTGGTGGGTGCCCTGAACGACAATGCGGGGCTCGTGGTGCAGGACATCCATCGTGATGGGGACGAGATCATCGTCACGGCCCGGCCCCAGCGTTTCAGGGATCTGCGCGAGAGTGAGGCGCGGGCCAACCGCCTGCTGCATCATCATCTCCCGGCAGGGATTGATACCTTCACCTACCGCTGGCAGGAGCGGGGCGTGGCAGTGCGGGAAACCCGTCACGATCGCGCCCTGTTCGTGGCAGCCGCCCGCTCCGTGTACGAAGAGGCGCCGTATCTTGAGGACCGCCAGGTCGTTGACCCGCCGCCGGCCGTATCCGGCGAGCGCCTGCACCGCAGTGGGCGCGGCGGGTTCTCCAGTGCCCTGCGCCCCGGCATCGAGCAGAATTTCGGTGGCCCGGATGGCTATCTCTATCAGGTCTTTCTCAGCCTGGATATGGAGTACCAGTTCCGTCCTTCCACCTGGGTGACCGGTGCGCTGGGCCTGACCCTGGCCGATAACCTGGATAAGTACGAGTACATTGCCGATTCCGACCTGCCCCGGGTGCGAACCTACATCGGTGATTATCTCTCGGAAAGCCGCACCGCCATCGGTGTGCTGCAACTCAACCAGACCGGTCGCCTGGGGCAGGACTGGTACGTGATGGGCTACGGCGGTCTGCTGGAGAGCATGTATGCCGGGGTGGGGGGGGAAATCCTTTACCGCCCCCTGGGCAGCCCGCTGGCCGTGGGCCTGGATGTGAACCGGGTGCGCCAACGTGGTTTTGCACGAGACTTCCAACTGCGGGACTACGAGGCCTGGACCGGGCATCTCACCGCCTACTGGGACACGGGCCTTCAGGACATCCATGCCCGGGTGAGTGCCGGACGCTACCTGGCCGAGGACTGGGGGGTGACCGTGGACCTGTCCCGGGAGTTTGCCTCCGGTGTGCGCATGGGGGCCTGGGCCACCGAGACGGAGGCCCGGGATGACTTTGGTGAGGGCAGTTTCGACAAGGGGATTTACCTGTCCTTCCCCTTCGACAGCTTCTTCACCCGCTCCAGTCGGGACCGCGCCAACATCGCCTGGCGTCCCCTCACCCGGGATGGCGGTGCCATGCTGCAGCGTCAGGAGACCCTCTTCGACGTGACGCAGGAGCGCCGCTAGGCCCGCCTGTGAGGTGTTACATTCTTACCACACGCCCCGCAAAGACATGACAGTGTCATGTCTTTGTCAGTTTCTGTGTCATGGAGTGGTGAATTTGCAACGTGTAAATCAGTCACTTAGCGGTTGGCACGGCTCCTGCACTGTTGTGTGTGACTGACAAGTTCAGACAAACACATAAGAACTCCCTGCAGAGGATTCATTACTATGAAAAAAACCGTACTTGCATTCGCAGTCGCCGCCGCCGTGGGCGTGCCCGCCGTTGCTGCCGCCGACACCGCCCTGTATGGCCGCATGAACGTGTCCCTGGACGCCGTGGACAACGGTGAAGATTCCTCCGGTCAGTTGGCCTCCAACTCCTCCCGCCTGGGCGTGCGCGGTTCGGAAGACCTGGGCTTTGCGGGTCTGAAGGGGGTGTATCAGATTGAGGCTGCGCTGAACGCTGCGAATGAGGATAAAGCATTTGATGGTAGCAACCTGACCGGCCGCAACACCTTCCTGGGCCTGGCCGGTGGCTTCGGTGAACTGCGCCTGGGCAAGCATGACACCGCCTACAAGATGTCCACCCTGCGCCTGAACTTCTTTGCGGATACGCTGGGCGACATGTATGGCATGGCTGGGCAGTTCAGTGCTGGAGACGTGGACGACAACTTCTACACCCGTCAGGACAACTCCATCGTCTACATGAGCCCCAAGTTTGATGGCCTGCAAGTCATGGCCCATTACACCACCGACCGTGAAAACGATCGCCCCTCTGAGGATGCAAACGACCGCGACAGCATGTCCCTGGCAGGCACCTTCGAGCAGGGTCCGATGTTCGTGACGGTGGCCTTTGAACAGCGGAACGACATGGATGGTGAGGCTGAGCCGACCGCCTGGAAGGTGGGTGGTACCTACGGGATTCAGGATCTGACCCTGGCGGCCATGTATGAGAATATCGATTCCGATACCGAGATGTACGGTGATCGTGATCTCTTTCACCTGGGTGCCAAGTACCAGCTGGGTCAGGCCTATCTGATGGGTTCTTATACTGCGGCTAATGACAGTGACGAAGATGATACAGGCGCCAACATGTGGGCCCTGGGTGCTGGCTATGACTTCACCAAGCGCACCGGCATGTATGCCACCTACGCCCAGGTGAGCAATGATGACAATGCCGGTTATGGCTTCGGTGGCGGCAAGGGCAAGCCTGTTAGCCCTGCAATTGCCACTGACGGCACCACCGAAGACGTCTCCGGCTTCCAGGTCGGCGTGACCCACAACTTCTAAGAAGTCGGTCACAAAGCACTGATGGATGGGCTGTCACCCTGCGTGGCAGCCCATCTAGCCTGAGAGCGCCGAGGCCAGTGTGTCTGGCGCTCTTTTTGTTGGGTGGCACGTCGGGAAATGGCATGGATCCTGGGGGATGGGCTAGCCTCAGGGGTTCAGGCTCGACACTGTCACTGAATCACCCATTCACAGAGTTTCCGACTGCCCACCATCAAGGAGATTGATATGAAAAGATCCGTTATTGCATTGGCCGTTGCCGGCGCCGTGGCCATGCCCGCCGCCGCCATCGCGGACGCCACCACCCTCTACGGTCGCATGAATGTGTCCCTGGACGCCGTGGACAACGGTGAGGATTCCTCCGGCCAGCTGGCCTCCAACTCCTCCCGCCTGGGTGTGCGTGGCTCGGAAGATCTGGGCATCGCCGGTCTGCGCGGTGTCTTCCAGATCGAGGCTGGCCTGTACAGCGACAACCAGACCTTCGGCAATTCTGACCTGACCGCTCGCAACACCTTCCTGGGTCTGGCCGGTGATTTCGGTGAGCTGCGCCTGGGTAAGCACGACACCCCCTACAAGATGGCCACGCTGCCCCTGAATTTCTTCGCCGACACCCTGGGTGACATCAACCATGTGACCAGCCGTATGGGCGGGACCGCAGGGCCGATTGATCCCACATTCTATCGTCGTCTGGACAATACCGTGGTATTCATGAGCCCCGACTTCAATGGCATGAAGGTGATGGCCTCCTACACCACGGACCGTGGTGATGACCGCCCCTCAGCCACGAACCGTACCTTTGACGGCATCGCTCAGAGTGACGTCGATGCCAACGATCAGAGCGCTGGCTCCGTGGCTGCAACGTTTAGCGAAGGCCCGATGTATGTGGCAGTGGCCTACGAGCGCCTCAATCGGGCTTCGTTTGATCCAGCCAATGGTGGGACCATTGAAGACGCCGAGGCCTGGAAGGTGGGCGGCACTTACAAGATCCAGGATCTCACCCTGGCCGCCATGTACGAAAACATCGACTCCGGTACGAGCACCTTCGGCGATCGGGATGCCTTCCATCTGGGTGCCAAATACCAGTTGGGCCAGGCCTACCTGATGGGTTCCTACACCGCCGCCGGTGACAACGATGCGGATGACACCGCCGCGCAGATGTTCGCCCTGGGTGCCGGCTATGACTTCAGCCGCCGCACCGGTATGTATGCCACTTATGCCACGGTCCGTAACGATGACGCCGCTGACTACGGCTTCGTGGGTTCCGGTAAGGGCAAGGGCGTGGGCTTGCCTGAAGGTACGGTTGGCGAAGACGTCTCCGGCTTCCAGGTCGGCGTGACCCACAACTTCTAAGAAGTCGGTCCCAACAGCCGACCCGCACACCCGCCGCTTGCCGGCGGGGTGCAAGAAGCACTCAGAGCGCGGCAGGGTTCCCCCCTGTCGCGCTCTTTTTTTTGCTGTCCCCGTGGCTCTCTCTCCTAACTAATCCCCCATTCCCCCCATCCCCCCCCCCATTCCCCGTAGGGGCGCTTCGAGAAGCGCCCGGCCGCTGCCAACGATGCCACCCAACCCCACCCGTCAGGCCACCCACATGAGCCACCCCGCCGGGGGTCGTTCGCGAACGACCCGTACGTGGCTCGGGGTTGTAGCAATCCCCCCATCCCCCCCATTCCCCGTAGGGGCGCTTCGAGAAGCGCCCGGCCGCCGCCAACGATGCCACCCAACCCCACCCGTCAGGCCACCCACATGAGCCACCCCGCCGGGGGTCGTTCGCGAACGACCCGTATGTGGCAACGACCCGTACGAGGCAACGACCCGTACATGGCTTGCGGTTGCTGAGATAGCCCGGGCCAACGCCGGCCCCAGCTTGTCACCCCCGGCGCCTCCCTGCTACTCTGCTCAGTTCTCTCCGCAATCCCCTCCCCGCATCCATGACCTCAACCACCCGCATTCGCGAGATTCCCTACAACTACACATCCTATTCCGATCGCGAGATCGTCCTTCGTTTTCTCGGGCAGCCCATGTGGGATGTGCTCAATGAATTGCGCGGTGAAAGGCGCACCGGCGTCTCCGCCCGCATGCTGTTTGAAGTCCTGGGGGACATGTGGGTGGTCACCCGCAACCCCTATATCCAGGACGACCTGATGGCCGACCGCAAGCGCCTGGCCAACCTGGTGGGCGCCATGGATCATCGGGTGGATCAGATCATCGCCCGGGCCCAGGGCAACGAGCGCGCCCTTGCCCTGGCCGAAGAGGCCCGCAAGGCCGTGCGCCGGTTCGAGGCCTGGTTCCCGGCGCAGCGCGAACTGCGCGCCCGGGTGCGCCGGCGTTTGATGAAGCACACCCGCAAGGACAACATCCAGTTCGATGGCCTGGCCCGGGTGTCCCATGTGACCGATGCCACCGACTGGCGTGTGGAGCTGCCCTTTGTGGTGGTGAATCCCGATTCCGAGGAGGAGATGGCCGCGCTTGTGGCGGCCTGCCTGGAGCTGGGGCTGACCGTGATCCCCCGTGGGGGCGGCACCGGCTATACCGGCGGCGCCGTGCCCCTCACCGACGATGCGGCGGTGATCAACACCGAAAAGCTGGATGCCGTGGGTGAGGTGGAATTCAAGCGCCTGCCCGGGCTGGATGAGCCCGTGGCCACGGTGCGTGCCGAGGCCGGTGTGGTCACCCGCCGGGTGGCGGAATCCGCGTCCCGCGGCGGCCATGTGTTCGCTGTGGACCCCACCTCCCAGGATGCCTCCACCATCGGTGGCAACATTGCCATGAACGCCGGCGGCAAGAAGGCCGTGCTCTGGGGAACGGCCCTGGACAACCTGGTCTCCTGGCGCATGGTCACCCCCGATGCCCGCTGGGTGGAGGTGGAACGCCTCAACCACAACCTGGGCAAGATCCACGACCAGACAGAGGTGACCTTCCGCATCAGCCGCTACCAGGCCGATGGACGCACCCTGGACGGTGAACCCGAGATCCTGTCCTTCCCCGGCCAGGCCTGCCGCAAGGAAGGGTTGGGCAAAGATGTCACCGATAAGCGCCTGCAGAACCTGCCCGGGGTGCAGAAGGAAGGCTGCGACGGCCTGATCACCTCGGCGGTGTTCGTGGTGCATCAGATGGCATCCCACATGCGCACCGTGTGCCTGGAGTTCTATGGCACCGATCTGCACGAGGCGGTGCCCGCCATTGTCGAGATCAAGGATGCCCTGGAGGCCAACCCCAAGGTCCAGCTGGCGGGCCTTGAGCACCTGGACGAACGCTATGTGCGCGCCGTGCGCTACACCCCCAAGGGCGCGCGCCGCGAACGCCCCAAGATGCTGCTGGTGGCCGACCTGGCCTCCGAGGACGAGAAGGCCGTGGCCGAGGCCGCCTCCCATATGGTGCGCCTGGCCAATGCCCGTAACGGGGATGGTTTCATTGCCATCAGTCCGGAAGCCCGCCTGCGCTTCTGGGCCGACCGCTCCCGCACTGCGGCCATCGCCGCCCACACCAACGCCTTCAAGATCAACGAGGACGTGGTCATCCCCCTGGATGGCCTGGGCGAGTACAGCGAGGGCATCGAACGCATCAACATCCAGCAGTCCATGGCCAACAAGCTGCGCATGGCCGAGGAGATCCTGGCCTGCCTGGCCAAGGACCACAAGGCCCTGGTGGACAAGCTGGGGCTGGACAACGACGAGGCCCGCGCCTGGTTCGAGAAGCGCCGTCGCGCTGCTGAGGATCAGGTGACCGCGGTGCGCGACCGCTGGCGGGCGATCCGGGACAACCTGGAATCCGATGCACGGGAACACGACGCCCTGCTGGATGACAAGGCCCGGGCAGACCTGCGTCCCGGGGATCGGCTGATCCAGCTGATCCTGCGGCGCAGCCTGGTGATCTCCTACCGGCGTGAGATCGAGGATCCGCTGTACGAGATCTTCGATGGTCGCGACCTGGATCCGGTGCGCCAGAACATCCAGCAGATCCATGACCGGGTGCTCACCAGTCGCCTGTTCGTGGCCCTGCACATGCACGCCGGCGACGGCAACGTGCACACCAATATCCCGGTGAACTCCAACGACTACGCCATGATGCACGAGGCCGAGCGCATCGTGGATCAGGTGATGGATCTGGCCCGCAAACTGGGCGGCGTCATCTCCGGCGAGCACGGCATCGGCCTTACCAAGATGCAGTACCTGGAGCCCGAGGATGTGGAGGCCTTTGCCGAGTACAAGCGTCGGGTGGACCCGGACGACCGCTTCAACCGGGGCAAGCTGCGCGCCGGTTCCGGCCTGACCACCGCCTATACCCCGTCGCTGCGACTGGTACAGGAGGAGGCGCTGATCCTGGAGCAGAGCGAGCTGGGCGACCTCAACGACGACATCAAGGACTGCCTGCGCTGCGGCAAGTGCAAGCCCGTGTGCAACACCCATGTGCCCCGGGCCAATCTGCTGTATTCACCGCGTAACAAGATCCTGGCCACGGGCTTGATCATCGAGGCCTTCCTGTACGAGGAGCAGACCCGTCGCGGCCTGTCCTTCCGGCATTTCGATGAGCTCAACGATGTGGCGGACCATTGCACCGTCTGCCACAAGTGTCTCACGCCGTGCCCGGTGGACATCGATTTTGGCCAGGTTACATCGCGGATGCGTGCCATCCTCAAGGATCGCGGTCAGCGCAAGACCAGTCTGGCGGCACGGATCTCCATGGCCTTCCTGAACATCAAGGACCCGTCCACCGTGAAGGTCATGCGCAAGGCCCTGGCCCAATGGGGCTTTGCCGGTCAGCACCTGGGGCATCAGGTGTTTCGTCGCCTCGGGCTGCTCAATGGCGGCAAGCGTCCATCGGCCACCACCGGTCCGGCACCCATCCAGGAGCAGGTCATCCACATGGTGAGACACCCCCTGCCCACCGGTCTGCCCAAGCAGACCACCCGGGCCATGCTGGGGCTGGAGGACCCGAGCCAGGTGGCCATCGTCCGCGATCCCACCCAGGTGGAGGAGAACGGCGAGGCGGTGTTCTATTTCCCCGGCTGCGGCTCCGAGCGCCTGTTCAGTCAGGTGGGCCTGGCCACCCTGGCCATGCTCTACCGCACCGGTGCCCAGACCGTGCTGCCCCCGGGGTACCTGTGCTGCGGCTATCCCCAGGAGGCCAATGGCGACACGGCCCGAGGGCGTGCCATCACCACCGAGAACCGGGTGCTGTTCCACCGGGTGGCCAACACCCTGAACTACCTGGACATCAAGACGGTGGTGGTCTCCTGCGGCACCTGTATGGATCAGCTGCTCAAATACGAGTTCGAGCGCATCTTCCCCGGCTGCCGCCTGCTGGACATCCACGAGTACCTGATGGAGAAAGGCGTGAAGCTGGAGGGTGTGGAAGGGGTGCAGTACCTGTACCACGACCCCTGCCACAGCCCCATGAAGACCTATGCCCCCACCGAGGTGGCCGGCAAGCTGCTGGGCCAGCCCGTGACCCTGTCGGACCGCTGCTGCGGCGAGGCCGGCACCTTCGCGGTGAGCCGCCCGGACGTGGCCACCCAGGTGCGCTTCCGCAAGGAGGAGGAGATCCACAAGGGCGTCACCCAGCTCAGCGGTGACCCGGTGGCCGTGGGCGGCAACGTGAAGATGCTCACCGCCTGTCCTGCCTGTCAGCAGGGTCTGTCCCGTTATCGTGAGGATACGGGGACGGAGACGGATTACATCGTGGTGGAGATGGCCAACACCCTGCTGGGGCAACAGTGGCAGCAGGAGTTCATCCAGAAGGCGCGCAGTGGCGGCATCGAGAAGGTGCTGCTTTAATCCCCAGGGAAGCGGGTGGTGGCGAACCACTCGCGCAATCCTGCCGCCCCATCCCGGTGTGCTTCTGGGTCGGGCCGGGGCCGGCACAGCACCGTGTCACGGTCCCGGCTTGGGCCATGGGCTGGCCTCTTGGGAGGGTCTGGATGCCTAACGGTTGAAGAACCACAGCACCACCGACAGCAGCAGGCTGACGATGATGGCCGTGGTCACGGGGAAGTAGAAGCTGAAATTCTCCCGCTGGATGATGATGTCCCCGGGCAGCCGCCCGAGCCCCTGGTTTCCTCGTAGGGGCGCTTCGCGAAGCGCCCGGCCGGCGCCGAGGATGTCATCGTACCCATCCGACAGATCTTGGCAGTCGGACACACCGCGCGGGTCGTTCGCGAACGACCCGTACGGATTCCTGAGTCACCTGCGTGTGTCGCAGGAAGCCTTCCCTGCGAAGCGCCCGAACGGCGCATCCCATGCCCCTGGTTCCTCGTAGGGGCGCTTCGCGAAGCGCCCGGCCGGCGCCGAGGATGTCATCGTACCCATCCGACAGATCTTGGCAGTCGGACACACCGCGCGGGTCGTTCGCGAACGACCCGTACGGATTCCTGAGTCACTTGCGTGCGTCGCAGGAAGCCTTCCCTGCGAAGCGCCCGGCCGGTGCCGAGGATGTCATCGTATCCATCCGACAAATCTTGGCAGTCGGACACACCGCGCGGGTCGTTCGCGAACGACCCGTACGGATTCCTGAGTCACCTGCGTGGGTCGCAGAAAGCCTTCCCCATACCCCGGCCTTACCTCAGCGTCCGCACCCCATCCTTCCCGCTCAGGATCAACACATCCGCCGGCCGCCGCGCGAAGATCCCCACGGTGACCACGCCGGCGATCTGGTTCAACTGGCCCTCCAGTTCCACCGGGTTGGCGATCTGCAGGTTGTGGATGTCCAGGATGAGGTTGCCATTGTCGGTGATGAAGCCCTGGCGCAGTTCCGGCTGTCCGCCCATCTTCAAGATCTCCCGGGCCACGTAGCTGCGGGCCATGGGGATCACCTCCACGGGCAGGGGGAAGGCCCCCAGGGTGCCCACCAGCTTGGATTCGTCGGCGATGCAGACGAAGGTCTCGCTGGCCGCGGCCACAATCTTCTCCCGGGTGAGGGCGCCACCGCCGCCCTTGATCAGGTGCAGGTGCTCGGTGGCTTCGTCGGCGCCGTCCACGTACAGGGGCAGCTGTCCGGCGCTGTTCAGGTCCATCACCGGGATGCCATGCTTGCGCAGCCGATCGGCACTGACCTCGGAGGAGGCCACGGTGCCCTCGATGCGGGCCTTCATGCCGGCCAGCAGGTCGATGAAGTGGTTGGCGGTGGACCCGGTGCCCACGCCCACGATCATGTCGTCTTCCACGTATTGCATGGCCGCTTCGGCGGCGGCCTTCTTGAGTTGGTCGGCGTTGCTCATGCTCGGATCCTCTCCTTTGGTTTTATGCGGGCATTCTACTCAGGTGAAGGGAATATAGGCCAGTATCCGGCTTACGGAGACTATCCCGCAGGGGCGCTTCGCGAAGCGCCCGGCCGGCGCCGAGGGGGTCATCGTACCCATCCGACAGATCTTGGCAGTCGGACACACCGCGCGGGTCGTTCGCGAACGACCCGTACGGATTCCTGAGTCACCTGCGTGCGTCGCAGAAAGCCTTCCCTGCGAAGCGCCCGAACGGCGCATCCCATGCCCCCGATTCCTTGTAGGGGCGCTTCGCGAAGCGCCCGCCTGGGGCCGAGGATGTCACCATGCCCCTGTTTGACCCCTTTTGTCTTGCGGCCCTTGAACCCGCCACTGTATCTTCATGGGATGTCCTACCCCTACCTTCAGAAGATCCTCACAGCCCGGGTTTACGATGTGGCGCGCGAAACGCCGCTGGACCCCATGCCCACCCTCACACGCCGCCTGGGTAACCAGATTCTGCTCAAGCGCGAAGACCTGCAACCGGTCTTCTCCTTCAAGCTGCGCGGCGCGTATCACAAGATGGTCAACCTCCCCAGGGAGGTGCGCGAGAAGGGGGTGATCTGCGCCTCGGCCGGCAACCATGCCCAGGGGGTGGCGCTGTCGGCGAAACGTCTGGGCATCAAGGCGGTGATCGTCATGCCCCAGACCACACCTTCCATCAAGGTGGAGGCCGTGCGGGCGCTGGGCGGCGAGGCCATCCTGCATGGGGATTCCTACGATGATGCCTACCAGCTCACCCAGGAGTTGATGGAAAAGCATGGCTACGCCTTCATCCACCCCTTCGATGACCCGGACGTGATCGCGGGCCAGGGCACGGTGGCCCTGGAGCTGCTGCGCCAGCACCCCGACCCCCTGGATGCTGTGTTCATCCCCGTGGGCGGCGGCGGCCTGGCGGCGGGGATGGCGGTGTACATCAAGGCCCTGCGCCCGGACATCAAGGTGATCGGTGTGGAGCCCGAAGATGCCCCTTGCATGCATCATGCCCTGGAGAAGAAACGGCGCATCATCCTGGATCAGGTGGGCATCTTCGCCGACGGGGTGGCGGTGCGACAGGCCGGCAAGGAGAACTACCGGATCTGCCGGGAGCACATGGACGAGGTGATCCTGGTGACCACCGACGAGATCTGCGCCGCCACCAAGGATGTCTTCGACGACACCCGGGTGATGGCCGAGCCCGCCGGCGCCCTGTCGGTGGCGGGGCTGAAGAAATACATCGAGCGCGAGGGCGCGCGAGATGGCCGGTATGCGGCGGTGCTCAGTGGCGCCAACATCAATTTTGACCGCCTGCGGCATGTGACGGAGCGGGCGGAGCTGGGTGAGCACCGGGAGGCCCTGTTTGCCGCCATCATCCCGGAGCGCCCGGGGAGTTTCCGGGCCTTTTGCGAGGCCATCGGCAAGCGGGGCATCACCGAGTTCAACTACCGCTATGCGGACCAGGACGAGGCCTGCATCTTCGTGGGGGTGCAACTCAGCGGCGGCGAGCCCGAGGGCCGGGCCTTGCTGGAGGATCTCCGGGCCAAGGGCTATCCCATCGAGGATCTCAGTGGCAACGAGGTGGCCAAGGTGCATCTGCGCCACATGGTGGGCGGGCATGCCAGTCATGTGGGGGACGAGATCGTCTACCGTTTCGAGTTCCCGGAGCGGCCGGGGGCGTTGATGCGGTTCTTATCCCAGATGGGGCAGGACTGGAACATCAGTCTGTTCCATTACCGCAACCATGGCGCCGCCTACGGGCGGGTGCTGGTGGGCATCCAGGTCCCCCCACGGGACAAGCCCCGCTTCCGGCGTTTCCTGAAGGAGCTGGGGTACATGCACTGGGAGGAGACGGAGAATCCGGTGTACCGGTTGTTCCTGGGTTGAGGAAGGACACCCTTCTCCCCCTTGGGGAGAAGGGCTGGGGATGAGGGGTGGCGGTGGGCAGGGTGCCTGGGTTTGCCCCTCACCCCAACCCCTCTCCCCGGAGGGGGAGAGGGGCTCTGATCACTTCTCCTTCAAGGCCTCCTCATTGAAGGCGTCATCAATCCCGGTGATGGTCTTCTCCACCATCCGGAAACCCTCCACCGGGGCATCGTCTCCCATGTACTTGAGACGCAGCGGGCCCAGCGCCTTCACCGCCTGGGCCCGGTCGATGGGGGTCTGCCCATCCCGTTCACCGGCCCCGCCCAGGGCCTTGACGATCTCCCCGGCGATGGGCCCCCGGTGTTCACCATCCAGGGCCTTGTCCAGGGTCTCCTGGGGCGAGCCATCCAGCAGCCCCAGGCCAGAATGTGCATCCAGGTGGGTCAGCAGTTCGCTCAGGGTCATGGTCAAGGCGCTCCGGTGTGATGCTGTCTGACCCTCAACATGGCACGGGGCGCGGGGCGATTCAACCACGGGATTTGCCGGTCAATCGCTGCTTGAACTGGTCCGGTTGGAAGCTTGTCCATACAATAAGCTCATGAGGATCGACTTCGACCCACGCAAGAGCGAGCGGAACGCAAGGGAGCGTGGTTTGCCGTTCACGGCCGTGAAACATTTCGATTGGGAAAACGCGGTCTTCTGTGAAGACCAGCGCTTCGACTACCCCGAAACGCGTTTCATCGGTCTCGGCAAGATCGGGACACGTGTGCATGTGATGTGCTTTACGCCCGTTGAGGGCGGCATTCGCGTGATCAGCCTGAGAAAAGCCAACCCGCGGGAGGTGAGGCGCTATGAAAACGCCATTGACGGATGAGGACGGTGAGGTGCGGGAGTTGACGGATGATGACGTGAGCCGGATGCGCCCTTTGAGAGAGGCTTTACCGGAAGCCCTGCAGCGCTCCATTGGCCAGCGGGGCCGTCAGCGCAGACCCGCAAAAGTGAAAACCTCCATTCGTCTGTCACCAGAGGTGGTGGAGCATTTCAGGGCCGAAGGTCACGGCTGGCAAAGTCGTATAGACCAGGCACTCAAGCAGTACATTCAGGAGCACGGCCAAGGTAAAAACCGTCCCTGATACACAAAGCTTCTAAGCCTCCTCCAACATCGACAGGATGAAATCCCACTCCGCCTCGGACACCGGCATGATGGACAGGCGGTTGCCCCGGCGGACCAGGGGCATGTCGGCCAGCTCGGGGGCCTGCTTCAGGTCTGCCAGGGGGATCACCCGCTCGAATTTTTGCTCGAAGGCCACGTCCACCCGGTACCAGCGGGGATTGTCTGCCGGGCTTTTGGGGTCGTAGTACTTGTGCTCCGGGTCCCAGGCGGCCTCATCCGGATAGCCGGACCGGGCGATGCGCATGATCCCCACCACGCCGGGCACCTTGCAGTTGGAGTGGTAGAAGAAGGCCAGATCCCCCTCCTGCATCTCGTCGCGCATCATGTTGCGCGCCTGGTAATTGCGTACGCCCTCCCAGGGTTCCACCCGCACACGTTCCAGATCGTCAATGCCGAAGACATCGGGTTCGGATTTCATCAGCCAGTAGGCCATGGTGTGGCTCCAGGTTGGTAGTAGGGGTGATGCAGGGGCCGTTCTCGAACGACCCGGGCGGTGTGACCGGTGTCACTGGCTTTCGGTTTTGGCATCGTGGCTGGACGAATCCCTGCAGGGGTCGTTCGCGAACGGCCCGTACGGATTGGTTGCCTGCGCACGCCCTGGTGCCTGCATGGGCGATGGGGTTGGCCGCGTTGGCCCCAGTGCCTGCATCGGCGGTTTGGTTGGCTGCGTTGGCCCCGGTGTCTGCATGGGCGGTTTCGTTGGCTGCGTTGGCCCCGGTGCTGAGGAGTGTATGTAGGGGTCGTTCGCGAACGACCCGGGCGGTGTGACCGGTGTCACTGGCTTTCGGTTTTGGCATTGTGGCTGGACGAATCCCTGCAGGGGCCGTTCGCGAACGGCCCGTACGGATTGGTTGCCTGCGCACGCCCTGGTGCCGGCGTGGGCGATGGGGCTGGCTGCGTTGGCCCCGGTGCCTGCATCGGCGGTTTGGTTGGCTGCGTTGGCCCCGGTGTCTGCATGGGCGGTTTCGTTGGCTGCGTTGGCCCCGGTGCTGAGGAGTGTATGTAGGGGTCGTTCGCGAACGACCCGGGCGGTGTGACCGGTGTCACTGGCTTTCGGTTTTGGCATTGTGGCTGGACGAATCCCTGCAGGGGCCGTTCGCGAACGGCCCGTACGGATTGGTTGCCTGCGCACGCCCTGGTGCCTGCATGGGCGATGGGGTTGGCTGCGTTGGCCCCGGTGCCTGCATCGGCGATGTGGCTGACCTTGCTTGCCGGGGGCTGGCGATTGCTCAGTAATTATCTCATACGCCGCTCAGGGGGCGAGCGCACGGAGGTGCGATGCTCGGGATTCAGGCGATCCAGTTCCCATTTCAGTGGATTGTTCCGGATGTACTCTCGAACGGTATCCAGTTCCTGCTGATTTCTTATGACACGGTCCCAGTAATTCCGATGCCACAGTCTTTCCGGTGGATGGGGTAGCTCCTTGACCCGGCGGGTGGATACTGCCTTGAAGGCTCCGATCAGTCGCCCGAGGGGCTTGTGCGGGATGGGTGATCGAGCAGCCTGCTGGTCGGTCAGGAAGATGATGCCATGGAGATGGTTGGGCATGATCACCTGCTCATCCAGCACGATATGTTCGTGGTGATCTCCCAACCAGTGCCAGGTGGTGTCGATGATGTCGCCGATGGCGTTCAAGGACATCCGTCCTTGCTCGATATGTCCAAAAAGGCAGGCGTGATGCCGGGTGCATAAGGTCACAAAATAGGCCCCCGGCCCGGCATAATCGTAATGCGTCAGGCGAGGAGATCGTCTGCGGGGTAGTGCCTTCCTTGTCATTGAATTCCCTCCGTGGGTGTCTTGTTGTTCCGGTCGTGGTGTAGCTGGGGCAGGCCCCGGCGGGGGTCGTTCACGAACGACCCGTACGGTGGGGTGGCTACCTTCGCCATTGTTCCCGTGTCTGCCTGTTGGGGTCGTTCTCGAACGACCCGTACGGTGGGGTGGCTACCTTCGCCATTGTTCCCGTGTCTGCCTGTGGGGGTCGTTCTCGAACGACCCCCACGAGGGGAGTGGCCACCTTCGTCATTGTTCCCGCGTCTGCCTGTGGGGGTCGTTCTCGAACGACCCGTACGGTGGGGTGGTTACCTTCGCCATTGTTCCCGCGTCTGCCTGTGGGGGTCGTTCACGAACGACCCGTACGGTGGGGTGGTTACCTTCGCCATTGTTCCCGCGTCTGCCTGTTGGGGTCGTTCTCGAACGACCCGTACGAGGGGATTGGCTACCTTCGCCATTGTTCCCGCGTCTGCCTGTTGGGGTCGTTCTCGAACGACCCGTACGGTGGGGTGGCTACCTTCGCCATTCTTCCCGCGTCCGCCTGTAGGGGTCGTTCGTGAACGACCCGAGCGGTGTCTTCGGAGTCACCGTGCTCAGTGTATGGGCGCCGGTCAGCGACAAACAATGATGAGAGTCACCTGACAAACAGGATGAGAAAGCCGAGACCTTGGGTGGTCGAGGTGGGGTTTGGCAGTCGGTTCTCGAACGACTGCTATGTGGCGTTTCTCAGGGCGGTGGGCGACATGACTTGGGCAGGCCAACGGATCACACCCCGCTCGGTGGCCACCGCATCCAGGTTCACATCCCAAGGGCGACGGGGGAGGGCGTCCACCTGCTGGAAGTCATAGGCCAGGCCCAGCAGGCGGGGGCGATGCCAGTGGTCGTGGCGATTGCGGTGGGCGAAGGTGGTGTCGTAGAAGCCGCCGCCCATGCCCAGCCGGGTGCCTTCACCATCGAACCCCACCAGGGGCGTGATGATCAGGTCCAGGGCCCGGACCGGGAGGCGGTGGCGCTTGCTCACCGGGGGTTCAGGGATGCCAAAGCGGTTGGGGATCAGGCGGGTATCCGCGTCCCAGGCCACGAACCACAACAGCCTGGGGTGAATCGGTGCCAGTACCGGCAGATACAGCCGTTTGCCGGCAGCGCGTGCCGCCGCCATCAGGGGGGCGGGATCCACTTCGCCGCGATCCGGCAGATAGACGGCAATGCGCCGGGCCGAGGTGAACAGGGGGTGGTGCACCACATGGCGGGCAATGCGCCGTGAACGGGCGAGGCGCTCCGCCGGGGGCAGGGCGAGTCGTTGCGCGCGCAGTGTCTGGCGGAGGGTCTTCATGGCCTGGCCTGAGTGCAAAGGGGATCCCATGAAAAAGGCCGGACCCGTGACAGGCCCGGCCTTGCTTTGTAGAGGACACGCTCCGCGAATGCCGTGGCGACTTTCGACCTTGAACCAGCGGTTCAAGTGGGTGCCGTCGCAGTGAATCAAGGCTTTCCGCTACGTGGCGGACATGCACAACATCACTGCAGAGTGGCTCCCGGGGTAGTTCATTAGGCTCAAGGATAATACCCAGCCGCTCACGAACACCGCAGAGGTGCCCAAACCTTAAAATCGTTGTGGGTGCAGGGCTTCAACATACCATGGTCCCTGACCTTAATCTTCGCGGCCAAGCGCCGCTCCCACTGAATTGTCAGTGTTCTTCGCCTTCCTTGTCCAGGGCCGAATCAACCCGGGCACGCAAGGCCTGAATCCGTTTGTCCATCTCTGCCTGCTGATCCTTCAGCGTGAGCAGTTCGTGGGTGATGTTCAGGGCCGCCATCACGGCGATCCGGTCTCCGCCCACCACCTTGCCGGTGTCCCGGATCTCCCGCATGCGGCGATCCAGCAGGCTGGCCGAGGTGATCAGGGCATGGCGCTGATCTTCCGGGCAGGCCACCCGGTATTCCTTGCCCAGGATCTGAACCGTGACCGGTTCAGCGACGGCTTCCGTCATACGGCCTGCTCCATGGACTTGAGACGGTTGATCATCGATTCCACCTTGATGCGCGCCTGTTCTCCACGCTCGGTCAGTATGGACCGTTCCGTGAGCAATTGCTCGTTTTGGTGACGCAGCATGCGGTTTTCATCCCGCAGCCGGTCGCAGGCACGCGCCAGCGCTTCAACCTGCGTTTCCAGCTCGCGCAGGGTTTGATGGGCTTCGGCGCTGTGGTGAATCGTGTTCATGGGCTCAATATAGGCCTGCCCGCCGGGGGGCGTCAACGGGGCCGACCACCCCCTTCACGGTGATCGTCACGGGGCCCGACAGGATCCCCTCCGCGCACCGGCGGGGACGGCCTTGAACCAGGCTGTCGTGTGGCCATCCGCGGTGAGGTGGCCCATGGCCTCGCGTGGCGCGAGCTTGCTAGACTGTGGGATCCTCAGGCCTTCATGGATCCGCGCACATGCCCCCGGATGACCTTTCCGCCTTCGCGTCGGCCCCCGAAGGTTCCGTTGTGGTCGAGTCGGTCACCACCGCGGGCAAGCCCTGCCGCATCGTCGATACCACCGGTACGGTCCGTCGGGACGTGCTGGCTTCGCTGCTGGAGCAACTGATCGCCGAGCGGCGTTTCGGTCTCTCCGCCCTGTCGGCGGCGGGGAGCGGGGTGATCAACCTGGATGAGCCCCAGTTTGCCCATGTGCAACTGGACGAGGCCCTGTATCGTCTGATCCTGCTGCCTGACGAGGCGCGGCTGGAGCCCTTCTGATTCCATCGGCCCCCGGGTTGATGCCACCCCATGGGCACCGGTCGGCCCGGAACCGTTTGCCGCCGATTGTTGTCCTGATCGCTATCCCGTGATGAGATTGCCCCATGTTGCCCCAATATCAAGCCGTTGAAGATGCCCTGCAGACTGCCGGTGCCACCGCCGGTGCCGCCGAGGTGCATGGCACCCTGTGCGGTATGCTCAGTGCCAACCTGGGTGCCGGGGTGGAGGGCTGGATACGTGAACTGTTCCCGGAGGCGCAGCCTGGCGGGATGCCTACCGGCGAGCCCCGGCAGTTGCTGGGCCAGCTGTTCGACGAGACCCGCACGCAGCTCTCGGATGCCCTGCTGAGCTTTGAACTGCTGCTGCCCGGGGATGATGACGACCTGGATGGCCGGGTCTCGGCCCTGGGCCACTGGTGCCAGGGATTCCTCTATGGGTTGGCCGTGGCCGGCGTGACCGATCCGGGCAAACTGCCGCAAGACTCGGCGGAGTTCATCAAGGACCTCTCCGAGATTGCCGGCACCGGTTTCGACGTGGAGGAAGATGAGGAGAACGAAGAGGCCTACCAGGAGATCCAGGAGTACATCCGCATGGGGGTGCTGCTGGTCAGCGAGGAACTCCAACCCTTGAAGGGTCCATCGCGGATCCAGTAACCGGAACCCAGCCCCATGCCTCTGAACAAGACCCAGCAAAAGGAATTCGCCCGCCGCCGCCGCCAGCTCATGCGTGCCATGGGGGAGGGCGGCATCGCCGTGATTCCCGCCGCTCCGGCGCGGGCGCGTAACCGCGACGTGGAATATCCTTACCGCCAGGACAGCGACTTCTGGTATCTCACCGGTTTCACCGAACCGGGGGCCGTGGCGGTACTGGTGCCGGGTCGGGAGCAGGGGGAGTTCATCCTGTTCTGCCGCGAGCGAGATCCGGTGCTGGAGACCTGGCATGGCCGGCGTGCCGGTCAGGACGGGGCCGTGAAGGGTTTCGGGGCGGATGACTCCTTCCCCATCGGGGACATGGACGAGATCCTGCCGGGTCTGCTGGAAAATCGCGAGCGCGTGTACACCAGCCTCGGGCGTGACCCGGAGCTGGACAGAAAACTCATCGGCTGGGTGAACCGCATCCGCGACCAGGTCCGTTCCGGGGCCCGGCCGCCCCACGAATTCGTGGCCCTGGAATACCTGCTCCACGACATGCGCCTGTTCAAGTCCGCCTTCGAACTCAAGGCCATGCGCCAGGCGGCCAGAATCACCAGCGAGGCGCATGTTCAAGCCATGCGGGCTTGTCGGCCGGGGGTATGGGAGTACCAGGTGGAGGCGGAATTGCTGTATGCCTTTCGCCGCGCCGGCACCGAGCCTGCGTATCCCTCCATTGTGGGGGGCGGGGAAAATGGCTGCATCCTGCACTACACGGAGAATGAGGCTCAGCTCAAGGAGGGCGACCTGCTGCTGATCGATGCCGGTTGCGAGTTTCAGGGCTATGCCAGTGATATCACCCGAACATTCCCGGTCAATGGACGCTTCTCCCCGGCCCAGCGGGAGGTGTATGAGCTGGTGCTGGAGGCCCAGAAGGCCGCCATTGCCCAGGTGGTCCCCGGCAATCACTGGGATGACCCCCACATGGCAGCGGTCAAGGTGCTCACCAAGGGACTGGTGGAACTGGGGCTGCTCAAGGGCAAGCCGGCCAAGCTGATCAAGGAGGGTGTGTATCGTCAGTTCTACATGCACCGCACCGGCCACTGGCTGGGCATGGACGTTCACGACGTGGGGGATTACAAGCTGGGGGATGCCTGGCGGCTGCTGGAACCCGGCATGGCCATGACCATCGAGCCGGGGCTGTATCTGAGCCGCGCCCTCAAGGGCGTGCCCAAGGCCTACCGGGATATCGGCATTCGCATCGAGGATGACGTGGTGGTGACGAAGGACGGGCACGAGGTGCTCACGGTGGACTGCCCCAAGGAGCCCGATGAGCTGGAATCCCTGGTGGGGAGCCAGCCATGACACGCCCGCTACCGGATGTGGATCTGGCGGTGATCGGTGGCGGCATGGTGGGTGCCACCCTGGCCTTGGCGGCGGCCCGTGCCGGATGCTCCGTCCGTGTGATCGAGGCGCACCCACCCGGAGCCGCCGGGCAGCCCAGTTATGACGATCGGGCGACGGCCCTCTCCCATGGCAGTCGCCGGATCCTTGAGGACCTGGGGGTCTGGGAGGCCCTGGCGCCCCAGGCCGAACCCATTCGCCGCATCCATGTATCCCAGCGCGGTTATCTGGGGGCCACCCGCATGGATCACCGCGAGTATGGCGTGGAGGCCCTGGGCTATGTGCTCATCAATCGGCACCTGGGGCCGGTGCTGCATCAGGCCCTGGAGGCCAGCGGCGTGAGCGTGATGACCCCGGCGCGACTGCTGGATGACCAGGAGGGGGAGGATCACCTGATCCTCAAGGTCCGTCACGGCGAGGAGGCGCAGTCCCTGCGGGCCCGTCTCGTGGTGGGCGCCGATGGCACCGGCTCGCGCCTGCGGTCCCTGGCCGGGATCGATGTGCGCGAGTCCCCCTATGAGCAGTCGGCCGTCATCGCCAATGTCACGCCGGGGCAGGATCACCAGGGTGTGGCCTATGAGCGCTTTACCGATGAGGGGCCCATTGCCCTGTTGCCGCTTGGTCGCGGGCCGGACCATGAACGGCGCTGCTCCCTGGTATGGGTGCGCCCACAGGCGCGGATCGCCCAGACCCTGGCGTGGAGTGACGGGGAATTTCTGGCCCGATTGCAGGAGCGTTTTGGCCATCGCCTGGGGTGTTTTCGCAGGGTGGGGCAGCGTACGGCCTATCCACTGAGTCTGGTTCGGGCGAAACGGGACACGGCCACCCGGCTGATTCTGGTGGGCAATGCCGCGCACACCCTCCATCCGGTGGCAGGGCAGGGGTTCAACCTGGCGCTGCGGGATGTGCGGACCCTGGCAGACCTGCTGGCCCGCGCCCGGGCGGATGGTGAGGATGTGGGTTCTCCGGCCTTGCTGGGTGAATATGCATCCCGTCGCGCGGGGGATCTGGACGCGGTGGTCCACGCCACCGATGCCCTGGCGCGCCTGTTCGCCACCCCGTTTTCGCCCCTGGCCCATCTGCGCGGCGCCGGCCTGATGCTGCTGGACCGTTGCGGGCCCCTGCGACGGCAGGTGGCCAGGAAGGGGATGGGCTTGTAGTCATCAGTGCCGTTCCGGCCTGGCTGAAACACGGAGAGAACACGCATGTCCGACGCGAAGACCCCGGAGTTCCACACCATCGTCATCGGCGGCGGCATGGTCGGCGCTGCCCTGGCGGCCGAACTGGCCCGGTCCGGGCACCGGGTGGCCCTGGTGGAGGTGCAGCCGCCGGGGCCGTTTGACCCGGATGGCGACCCGGATCTGCGCGTCTCTGCCATCAACCGGGCGGCGCAGCGGGTGTTCCAGTCCCTGGGGGCCTGGGAGGGCATGACCGCCCTGCGGGCCCACCCCTATCAGGCCATGGAGGTCTGGGACGCCGCCGGGTCCGGGCGCATCCGTTTCGAGGCCCGGGATCTGGCGGAGCCGGACCTGGGCCACATCATCGAGAATCGCGTCGTGCAGCGTGCCCTGTGGGACCGGCTGGAGCAGGATCCCATGGTGGAGATCATCGCCCCGGATACCCTCATGGGGCTGGATGTGCGGCGCAGTCACGCCGAGGTCACGTTGGCCAGCGGTCGTCGGCTCAAGGCTTACCTGGTGGTGGGGGCCGACGGTGCCCGCTCGCGCCTGCGGGAGCTGGCGGGCATTCGCGTGAACAGCCGGCACTACGGTCAGCAGGCACTGGTGGCCAACGTGCGCACGGCCCTGCCCCATGAGGACACCGCCTGGCAACGCTTCCTGCCCACCGGGCCCCTGGCCTTCCTGCCCCTGGGGGATGGGGCCTGCTCCATTGTGTGGTCGGCGGACGACGCCCGCGCGGAGGGGCTTCGGGATCTGGACGATGACGGTTTTTGTCAGGCCCTCTCGGAGGGGCTGGATTATCGCCTCGGTCACGTGCTGGAGACCTCGAAGCGGGCGGCCTTCCCCTTGCGCGGTTCCCAGGCGGAACACTATGTGCGCCCGCGGATCGCCCTGGTGGGGGATGCGGCCCATACCATCCACCCCCTGGCGGGGCAGGGGGCCAACCTGGGGTTTCAGGATGCCCATGCCCTGGTCAGCGCGGTCTGCGCCCCGGGGGTGAGGGATGCCGGTGATCTTCGGGTATTGCGTCGCTATGAGCGGGCCCGTCGCGGCGATAACCTGATCATGATGCGGTCCATGGAGGGCTTTCGGTATCTGTTCGGCAGCGAACAGCCGCCCCTGGCGGCGCTGCGGGGGCTGGGCCTGAATCTGGCTCAGCAGGTGACCCCGCTCAAGCATCTGCTGATGCGCCATGCCCTGGGCCTGGGGGATGGCCACCGCTGACCTGTGGGAGCGGCCCTTGGCCGCGAAGGGGGCCAGACAGGCCGCCGCTGTCGCGTCGGTTCGCCGGCAGGCCGGCTCCCACAGGAGGGCCAAGGCATTCCAGGCCCCGGGGCTGGGGGGCAGCGCCCCTGACCTGTGGGAGCGGCCCTTGGCCGCGAAGGGGGTCGGTACAGACTGCCTGGGCCTGCCTGTGAGTTCTTGATGGCAGGCTGTACAATGTTTCGTCCGCCACAGGGGTGCCTAAGGGGTTGCTCGCCATGAAAGAATTCTGGGATACCCGCTACTCCGGTTCGGAGTATGTCTATGGGACGGCCCCCAATGCCTATCTGCTGGCCCATCATGGCCTGTATCGAGCTGGGCAACGGGTGCTTGCCGTGGGGGATGGAGAGGGGCGCAACGGGGTCTGGCTGGCATCGCGGGGGCTGTCGGTCACCTCGGTGGACTTCTCCCAGCAGGCCCTGGCCAAGGCCCAGGCCCTGGCTCAGCACCAGGGGGTGATTCTGGAAACGGTCTGGGCGGACCTGGTGGGCTGGAAGTGGCCCAAGGGCGAGTTCGATCATGTGATCTCCATCTATGTGCATCTGCCCCCCGCTCAGCGCCGGCAGGTGCATCGGTCCATGCTGGAGTCGCTCAAGCCTGGTGGCTGGTTGTTGCTGGAGGCCTTTCATCCGGAGCAGATCAACTACGACAGCGGCGGCCCCCGGAATCCCGACATGCTCTACAGCAGTGTGATGCTGCGCGAGGATCTGGTCGGTGCCGAGTTCATGGAGCTGGCCGAGGTGGCAGTGCAATTGAACGAGGGCCCGGGACACCGTGGCCGCGCGGCGGTCACCCGGGCCCTGATTCGTCGCCCTGAATAGCCTCAGCCTATCTTTTCCATGAACTTTATATGACCATCAGTGCTTCCGAACCCGTGGCCGCTGGGTTATAGTGGTCACATTGATACGGGTGCCACGGTGCCCAGGCAGTGCGGGAGAGACCCCTTACGGGGCGCCGAAGGCGCAACTTCCGCCCGGAAACGCTCAGGCAAAAGGACCGCGCTGCCATAATCGACTCTGGAGAGTGGTCTGTTTTCAGGCCCACCGAAGGGGATAACCCGTGCCTTGGCACGAGTTTAATCTCTCAGGTTTCAGGACAGAGGGGCGGTCGACACAACGATACGTGTCGGCCGCCCCTTTTTCGTTTTCCGGGAGCCGAAAAGATGACAACACTCAAGCAGACAACACTCCATGATGCGCACGTCGCCGCTGGCGCCCGCATGGTGGACTTCGCCGGCTGGTCCATGCCGGTGCATTACGGTTCCCAGCTGGAAGAGCACCATGGGGTGCGCCGCGAGGCCGGGATGTTCGATGTGTCCCACATGACCGTGGTGGATGTCACCGGCCCCGGTGCATGGGACTATCTGCGTTACCTGCTGGCCAATGATGTGGACAAGCTCAAGGAGAATGGTCGTGCCCTGTACAGCTGCATGCTCAATGACCAGGGTGGGGTGCTGGACGACCTGATCACCTATCGCCGTGATCAGGGTTACCGTGTGGTGGTGAATGCCGCCACCCGTGACAAGGATCTGGCATGGATGCAGCAGGTGGCCCGTGACATGCCCGGTGCCCCCCAGGTATCCGTGCAGGAGCGGGACGATCTGGACATGATCGCCGTGCAGGGCCCCCAGGCCCGGGCGCTGTGCCTGCCGTTGTTGCCTGAAGCACTGCGTGCCGACGTGGAGGCCCTGTCGCCGTTCCGCGCCACGGAATGGCAGGACTGGTTCGTGGCACGCACCGGCTACACTGGCGAGGATGGTTTCGAGGTGGTGCTGCCCAAGGACCAGACCCGTGCCCTGTGGGATGCCCTGGCGGCTGCCGGCGTGCACCCCACGGGCCTGGGGGCCCGCGATACCCTGCGCCTGGAGGCGGGCATGAACCTCTACGGCACCGATATGGATGAGCAGGTGACCCCCCTGGAATCCGGCCTGGACTGGACCGTGGCCCTGAAGCCTGCCGACCGGGATTTCATGGGGCGTGCCGCGCTGGAAAAGCAGCAGGCCGAGGGGGCCACACGGCGCCTGGTGGGTCTGGTGCTCCAGGGCCGTGGCGTGTTGCGTGGGCACATGCCGGTGTCGGCAGGAGAGGCTGGCCAGGGTGAGACCACCAGCGGCAGCTTTTCCCCCACCCTTGGCGTAGCCATCGCCCTGGCGCGCATCCCCGCAGGCGCCGGCGAGCAGGTTCAGGTGGAGATTCGCGGCAAGCAGGTACCGGCCCGGGTGGTGAAGCCGCCCTTCGTGCGCAACGGTCAGGCCCTGGTCGAGATCCACTGAGACCCCATACGGTTTATATTCACGGGGGAGGCCGACCGGCCTCTCCCGTCCTCCCTTGTCACCTTATCCGCTGATTCTCGATTTCATCCTTTGGAGACGATCCCATGAGCCATGTCCCTGCTGAACTGAAATACGCCAAGTCCCATGAATGGGTACGCCAGGAATCCGATGGCACCCTGACCGTGGGCATCTCCGACCATGCCCAGGAGCTGCTGGGTGATCTGGTCTTTGTCGAAACCCCGGAAGAGGGCGCCACCCTGGATGCCGGGACTGCCTGTGCCGTGGTGGAGTCCGTGAAGGCGGCCTCGGACGTGTATGCCCCCGTGAGCGGTGAGGTGGTGGCCGTGAACGAACAACTGGGTGACAGCCCCGAACTGGTGAACAGTGACGCCTATGGCGAGGGCTGGATCTTCCGCGTCAAGCCCGGCGATGCCAGCGAACTGGACGCCCTGATGGACGCCGACGCCTACAATCAGCATCTGGAGGCCGAGGGCTGAGGCGAACCCCTGACCGCCGCTTGCCTCAACACACGCCGCCAGCAGCCCGGAGACCCCCGAGAAGCCATGCCCTTCATTCCCCATACTGAATCTGATGTGCGCGAGATGCTCGACGCCATTGGCGCCGATAGCGTCGAAGCCCTGTTCGACGAAATCCCTTCCGCCCTGCGCGTGGACGGCCTCCGGGGCGTGCCGCCGGCGATGAGTGAAATGGAGGTCACCCGGCTGATGGAGGCCCGTGCCGGCGAGGATGCCACCTGCCTGAACTTCATCGGCGCGGGTGCCTATGAGCACCATATCCCGGCGGCCGTGTGGCAGATTGCCACCCGTGGCGAGTTCTACAGTGCCTACACCCCCTACCAGGCCGAGGCCAGCCAGGGGACCCTGCAACTCATCTATGAATACCAGACCATGATGAGTCGGCTCACCGGGCTGCCCATGTCCAACGCCTCCTTGTATGACGGGGCTTCGGCCCTGGCCGAGGCGGTGCTCATGGCGGTGCGCGCCAACCGCAAGTCCAAGGCCCGCAAGGTGCTCATGCCCACCAGCGTGCATCCGGCCTATCGTGCGGTGACGCGGAGCATCGTGGGCAGTCAGGGGATCGACCTGGTGGAAGTGCCTTTCGATCGGGCGTCCGGTCGGGTGGATGTGGCCTCTCTATCGGGCTTTGAGGGGGGGGATGTGACGGCCCTGGTGATCCCGCAGCCCAACTTCTTTGGCGTGATGGAAGAGGTGGACGCACTCACCGACTGGGCTCATGCCAACGGTGCGCAAGCCATCGGTGTGGTCAACCCCGTCTCCCTGGCACTGCTCAAGGCCCCCGGTGAATGGGGTGCCAAGGGTGCCGACATGGTGGTGGGTGAGGGTCAGCCCCTGGGGGCCCCGCTGTCTTCCGGTGGGCCGTACTTCGGCTTCATGTGCTGCCGCAAGGAGCATGTGCGTCAGATGCCGGGACGCGTCGTGGGCCGTACGCAGGACGCGGATGGTCGTGAGGGCTTCGTGCTCACCCTGCAGGCCCGGGAGCAGCACATCCGCCGCTCCAAGGCCACGTCGAATATCTGCACCAACCAGGGGCTGGTGGTGACGGCCGCCACCATCCACATGGCCCTGCTGGGGCCGGAAGGCCTGGAACGGGTGGCCGGCACCTGCATGAACAACACCGCCGCCCTGGTGGAAAAACTCAAGGCCAAGGGCTTCGAGGTGGCCTTTTCCGGGGAGCGTTTCCATGAGGCCGCCATCCGTTTGGGCGCCGATGCCGAACAGGTGATGCAGCGCATGGCTGACGAAGGTGTGCTGGGGGGATATCCCCTGGGCCGGGACGACCCGGATCTCAAGGATGTCTTGCTGCTGTGCGTGACCGAGACCAAGACAGAGGCAGACCTGGATGCCTATGTGGAGGCGCTGGAAACGGCGGTGTCATCCGTCAGATAGCGGGCTCACTGAACCGGGCTCGGGCTGGGATTGCCCAACCAATGAGCCCGGCCGTTGAGCCTGGGTTGACCGTTGCCTTCCCGCTACGGCGCCGGGCATTGCCCGGGATCGGGTGGATGGGTAACACAGACCGGGGGCATGAACCCTCGATGCGGACCAAAACCGGAGGAGATTCTCCATGGCCAAGATCACTCTGCAGGGCAATCCCATCCACACCAGCGGTGACCTGCCCGAAGTGGGCAGCAAGGCACCGGCGTTTACCCTGGTGGACAAGGATCTGAACGACGTCAGTCTCGCCGACTTCAACGGCAAGAAGAAGATCCTGTCCATCGTCCCCAGCCTGGATACTCCTGTCTGTGCCCTGTCGGCAAAGAAGTTCGACGAGTGGGTGGCGGGGCGTGACGATGTGGTGATCCTCACCGTATCGGCTGATTTGCCTTTCGCTCAGGGGCGGTTCTGCGGCAGCGAAAATGTGGAGCGGGTGAAGACCCTATCCATGATGCGGTCACGGAATTTCGGCAAGGATTATGGCGTGCTCATCGTGGATGGTCCCCTGGCCGGGATCACGGCCAGGGCGCTGCTGGTGCTGGATGAGAAGGACACCATTGTCCACACGGAGCTGGTCCCTGAGATTGCCCAGGAGCCGGATTATGACAAGGCTTACTCCGCCCTTGGGTGAGTGGGCCGCCGCCCGCCCCTCACCCCAACCCCTCTCCCCTGGGGGGGAGAGGGGCCAGACGGTTGTACTCCCTTCTCCCCTGAGGGAAGAAGGGCCGGGGATGAGGGGGAGCGGTGGGCACATTGCCATCCCCGCCCCCTGTACCGAACATGATTTTCCAGACCCAGGAGCAAGGTATGTTGATCTTTGAACTCTCCCGTCCCGGGCGTCGGGCCACCAGCCAGGCGCCCTTGGCCGCACCCGCCGCGCCGGCCGTGCCCGAGCGCTTCCGGCGGGGCAGCCGGGTGCCTTTGCCCGAGGTCTCGGAACTGGATGTGGTGCGTCATTACACGCGGCTGTCGCAGAAGAATTTCTCCATCGACACCCATTTTTATCCGCTGGGCTCGTGCACCATGAAGTACAACCCGCGGGCCAGCAACACCCTGGCCATGCTGCCGGGCTTCCTGCGTCGTCACCCCTATGCCCCGGATCAGGCGAGTCAGGGATTCATGGCCTGCATGTATGAGTTGCAGGAGATGCTCATGGACGTGACCGGGATGAAGCGGGTGTCGCTCACCCCCATGGCGGGGGCGCAGGGCGAATTCGCCGGCGTGGCCATGATTCGTGCCTATCACCGGTCCCGGGGCGATGAGGCGCGCACGGAGATCATCGTCCCCGACGCCGCCCATGGCACTAACCCGGCCACGGCCACCATGTGTGGCTACACGGTACGGGAGATCCCCACTGATGCCGATGGGGATGTGAACATGGAGGCGCTGAAAGAGGCAGTGGGGCCCACCACTGCGGGCATCATGCTCACCAATCCCTCCACTGTGGGTGTGTTCGAGCGGCGCATCAAGGAGATCGCCGAGGTGGTCCATGACGCCGGCGGCCTGCTGTACTACGACGGCGCCAACCTCAATGCCATCCTGGGCAAGGTGCGTCCTGGCGATATGGGCTTTGACGTCATCCATATGAACCTGCACAAGACGTTCTCCACACCCCATGGGGGCGGCGGTCCAGGTGCCGGGGCCGTGGGCGTGAGCGAGCGCCTGCGTCCCTTCGTGCCGGTGCCGGTGGTGGACAAGCAGGGGGATGCCTACCGCTGGTTGACGGACAAGGACCTGCCCGAGAGCATCGGTCGCCTGTCCGCCTTTGCCGGTAACGCCGGTGTGCTGCTGCGGGCCTATGTGTACATGCGCTTGCTGGGTCGGGAGGGGATGCCGCGGGTGGCGGACTTCTCCACCCTGAACGCCAACTACGTGATGGCCCGTCTGAAGGCGAAGGGTTTCGACCTGGCCTTCCCGAATCGCCGCGCCACCCACGAGTTCATCGTCACCCTGCGCCGCCAGGCCAAGGAGAATGGGGTCACGGCCATGGATGTGGCCAAGCGCCTGCTGGACTACGGTTTCCATGCGCCCACCACCTACTTCCCGCTGCTGGTACCCGAGTGCCTGCTGCTGGAGCCCACGGAGACGGAGAGCAAGGAAACCCTGGATGCCTTCGTGGAGGCCATGGGCCAGATCCTGGATGAGGCACGCAACGATCCGGATACGGTGAAGGGTGCGCCTTATACCCAGCCCAATCGTCGGTTCGACGAAGTGCGTGCGGCCAAGGAGCTGGACGTGGCCTGGTCGGGTTCAATACGCGAGGCGTCGGTGGGCTGATGGCATACAGTGGTCACCGGGGCCTGACCCGCATTATCAAGGCCGCCGGTTATTCCTGGAAAGGCCTGAGCAGCACCTTCAAGCATGAGGCGGCCTTTCGCCAGGAACTGATGGCCATGCTGATCCTGGTGCCCCTGGCCCTGTGGCTGGGGGACACCGGTCTGGAGCGGGCGTTGCTGCTGGGGTCTTTGTTGCTGGTGCTCATCGTCGAGTTGCTCAACAGCAGCGTGGAGGCCGCCATCGATCGTATTGGCGAAGAGCTTCATCCACTCTCGGCCCGGGCCAAGGACATGGGCTCGGCGGCGGTCTTTCTGGCCATCGCCCATGCGGTGGTGGTCTGGATGTTGGTGTTGTGGGGCTGATGCTGGTGTGCCGGGGATATTGATCTTTCTCAGGCGCAACTTCCGGTCTACACTCTGTGAGGCATGTGAAGGCGCCGGCGACGTATCGGTGCCCGTTTGATCACCACACAGAGGAGAACACCATGAAACGTCTCTCGGCAGCCCTTGCCACCGCCACGCTCGCCCTGGGCATGGGGTCCGTCGCCCAGGCTCAGGAATCCCCCGCCCTGAATATCAAGGTGATGACTCTGGATACGGCCTACGATCTGGCCCGGGCCACCCTGGAGGCCTGTCGCGAGGAGGGGGTGAATGTGGCGGTGACCGTGGTGGACCGTGGCGGCAACACGCAGGTGGTCCTGCGGGATACCCTGGCCATGGATATCACCCTGGCCATCAGTCAGCAAAAGGCCTACACCGCCATGTCCTTCAATGGACCCCTTTCCGGGATGGAGGATCGTTTCACCAAGCCCTTCCAGGTGGGCAAGGTGGACGGCCTGGTGTTCTCTGCCGGCGGACTGCCCATCCATGCTGCAGGCCGCATCATCGGCGGAGTGGGCGTCAGCGGGGCACCTTCGGGTGAGACCGATGAGGCCTGCGCCCGCGCCGGCATCGACGCCGTGCAGATGGATCTGGAGATGATGCAGTAAGGCTTCACTGAGCGAGGTTCCCGCAGGGTTCCCCGAAAGCAGGGTCATTGTGGGAGCGGCCCTTGGCCGCGAACGGCGGTGTCTTCGTGTGCCTCCCTTTCGCGGTCAGGCCCGCTGCCCGGGTTCTGGCCCCGTGCCCAGGGTTCCCGGGGCTTGCGAATGCCTGCTACCGTCCATGACTACTGGCCGTGGCCCAGGCAGTCCGTGAGACTGTCGGCCAGATTCTCCAGTAGTTGATAGTAGCTTTCCTCGCCCGGCGGCAGCTTTGCACCGATGGGGTCCAGGATTCCAACCCGTGCACCGGTCCCCTCGGTCAGGGTTTCCACGATGGCCGGGCGGAATTGGGGTTCCGTGAGCACGCAGATGGCATCCGATCCCTGGATGCGTTCCCGAAGCGCCGATACGCGCTGGGCACCGGGGCTGCGGGAAGGGTCCACCGTGATGGAGCCGGCAGGCGTCAGGCCGTAGTGTTTCTCGAAATACTGGTAGGCATCGTGAAAGACGACGAAGGGTTGCTCCCGTACCGGGGCCAGCTGTGCCTTCAGTTGGTCGTCCAGGGCCTCCAGGCGCGACAGCATGCGATCCCGATTCGCCTCGTAGCGCCCGGCATTGTCCGGGTCCGACTCTGCCAGTACCGTGGCCATGTGACGCACGATGGCAGCGCCATTGTCGGGGCTCAGCCAGATGTGCGCATCCATCTCGTGTCCATGGGCGTGATCATCCTCCGCGTGCCCATGATCCTGATGGCCGTCGTCGCCGTGGGCATGGTCTTCACCATGATCATGGCGATGGGCTTCCCAGACGCCCCCCTCTCGGCCTGAGTGCACGGTCAGATCCGCGTCCTTGAGCAGGGTGACTTTTCGGACCGACTCTGGCAGGGTCGCGATCGGGCGCTCCAGGAAGGTTTCCAGGTGGGGCCCGACCCAGACGAGGACATCGGCGGATTGCATGTGTCGCCGATCCGATGGGCGCATGCTGTAGCTGTGCGGCGAGACGCCCGCCGGCACCAGCAGGGTGGGTTCCCCGACGCCATCCATCACGCCACTCACCAGGTTATGGATGGGCGGGATGCTCACCACCACCTGGGGGGCGGCAGAGGCCGTGACCGGCCCGATCAACAGGGCACCGAGGACAGCAGAGATCGTCAGGCGTGACAGTTTCATGTGGATTCCTCTTGTCTTTTTTCAGGCGAAACCCGGGTGTATCCGAACCTCGTCGTGGCCGTTTCTTCGGGAGCGGCTGCCAAGCCTACAGGGATGTAACCAAGAAAAGGGGACAGACCCCTTTTCTCCCCGGCCGCCCGGTGGCGGGGGCTTCGGTCCTCTTCGTCTACAGTGAAGACGATATACTATAACGATTCACCAGAAAACCGGATTTCATCCAGTGTTTGAATTCTTGAAGAAACCCCAGCCAACCGACGGCCTGCAAGGCCGCCTCCTGGAAGCCCGGGGGATCGGTCTGGAACTGAGTGGGCGGCGCATCCTGCGGGATGTGGATATGACCGTGGAGCCCGGGCGGATCACTACCATCATCGGACCCAATGGCGCCGGCAAGACCACACTGCTGCGTATCCTGCTGGGTCTGCAGGCACCCACCGAGGGCCGGTTGCTGCGTCGTCCGGGGCTGCGCATCGGCTACATGCCTCAGCGCATCGTGGTGGATGAGGTCATGCCCATCACCGTACAGCGTTTTCTGGCACTGGGTGGGCGTGCGCCCCGGGATGAGCTTCGCCGGGTACTGGGCGAGGTCGGTGTGTCGCACCTGCTGGAACAACCGGTGCAGTCGGTGTCCGGTGGCGAGATGCAGCGCATCCTCCTGGCCCGGGCGCTGCTGCGCCGTCCGCATCTGTTGGCACTGGACGAGCCCGCCCAGGGGGTGGATGTTTCAGGGCAGGGCGAGGTCTTCCAGTTGATCGCGGCCCTGCGGGATCGCTATGGCTGCGGGGTGGTGATGGTGTCCCATGAGCTGCATCTGGTGATGGAGGCGGCCGACTCGGTGGTCTGCCTGAATCAGCACGTTTGTTGCACCGGGCGTCCCGAGGCGGTGAGCCAGGATCCGGCCTATCTGCGACTGTTTGGTCATTCCATCCCGCCGGGGGTAGCGGTCTACACCCATCATCACGACCATCGTCATGATCTTCACGGTGATGTGGTCAAGGACGTGGCACCGGATCGGGAGGAATGCTGATGGACGATTTCATTCTCAGGGCCCTGTTGGGTGGCCTGGCCGTGGCCCTGGTGGCTGGCCCGCTGGGCTCCTTCATGGTCTGGCGACGCATGGCCTATTTCGGTGACACCCTGGCCCACTCGGCCCTGCTGGGCGTGGCGCTGGGGTTTATCATCGGCATCAGTGTGAATCTCACGGTGATCGTCCTGTGCGTCTCCCTGGCCATGCTGCTGGTCGTGTTGCAGCGTCAGCGGCGCCTGGCCTCGGATACCCTGCTGGGCATCCTCGCCCACAGCGCGCTGTCCCTGGGCCTGGTGGCCATCTCCTTCCTGGAGGGGGTGCGTATCGATCTGATGGCCTATCTCTTTGGTGACATCCTGGCCGTGTCCTGGAATGACCTGTGGTGGATCTTCGCCGGCGGCCTGGTGGCCTTGATGCTGCTGCTGGTGCTGTGGCGCCCGCTGCTGGCGGTGACGGTGCACGAGGACCTGGCCCGAGTGGAGGGCGTGCGGGTGAGCCTGGTGAGCATCGGCTTCATGCTGCTCATCGCCCTGGTGATCGCCGTGGCCATGAAGGTGGTGGGGATCCTGCTGATCACCTCCTTGATGATCATCCCGGCGGCAGCGGCCCGGCGCCTGTCATCCACCCCGGAACAGATGGCCTTGCTGGCCGCCGTGATCGGCTCGCTGGCGGTGGCCGGGGGGGTCTGGGGGTCTCTGGAATGGGATACACCGACGGGCCCCTCCATCGTGGTAGCGGCCGCCGTGCTGTTCGCGGTGATCTTTGCCCTGCCCGGGATGGGCGCGCTGAAGCGGGTCGTGGCGCGTCGCTGAACCCCTTGCCGGGCCCGGGTGGGGTTTCTCAGCGTCCGGCCATTCCTGGGCGTTCCAGGGTGATGAACCGGTACGGCCAGGCGTTACGCTCGTCCGGTGCGTGTGCCTCACCAGAGACCTCCTGCCAGCCCTCGTCCAACTCCGGCATCCAGGTGTCCCCCTCGAATGCATGATCGATGATCGTCAGGTGCAGACGCTGGCATCGGGGGAGCAGTTGTTCGAACAACCGGGCACCACCGATGACGAAGATCTCCGGGATGTCCCCCGCGGCGTCCAGGGCCTCTTCCACTGAGCCCACCACCGTGCAGCCCTCGGCCTGAAATCCCGGATCGCGACTGAGCACGATACTGCGCCGCTGGGGCAGGGGGCGGCCGATGGATTCGCAGGTGCGGCGCCCCATGAGCAGGGTGCCACCCAGGGTGAGGCGCTTGAAATGGGCCAGGTCTGCCGGCAGATGCCAGGGCAGGCGGTTGTCGGCGCCGATGAGGCGTTGACGATCCATGGCCACCACGCAGGTGAGGATGGGCTGTTGCTGACTCATGGGGATACCGTCATATGGCGACCGGGGCCTTGATATGGGGATGGGCCTGATAGCCGTCCAGGGTGATGTCCTCGTAGCGGAAATCGAACAGTGAGGTGACCTGCGGATTCAGCACCAGCCGCGGTCGGGGGTAGGGCGCACGGGTCAGTTGTTCCCGCGCCTGTTCCAGATGATTCAGGTACAGGTGCACATCGCCGAAGGTGTGGATGAAGTCTCCCGGCTTGAGGCCGGTGACCTGGGCCACCATATGGGTGAGCAACGCATAGGAGGCGATATTGAACGGCACCCCCAGGAAGATGTCCGCGCTGCGCTGGTACAACTGGCAGGACAGCCGCCCATCGGCCACGTAGAACTGGAACAGGCAGTGACAGGGGGCCAGGGCCATGCGGTTTGCCCGGGCATTGTCCTGGGGGGATGTACCTTCGTCCGGCAGGTCGGCCACGTTCCAGGCATTGACGATCAGGCGTCGGGAATCGGGACGGGTGCGGATCTGTTCCAGTACCTCACTCAGTTGATCCACGTGGTGGCCGCCGGGCGTGGGCCAGGCGCGCCACTGAGCCCCGTAAATGGGTCCCAGATCCCCTTCTTCGGTGGCCCATTCATCCCAGATACGCACGCCATGCTCGCGCAGGTAGTCGATCCGGGTGTCGCCGCGCAGGAACCACAGCAGTTCATGGATGATGGATCGCAGATGCAGCTTCTTGGTGGTGATCAGGGGGAAGCCTTCCTCCAGGTTGAAGCGCATCTGATGGCCGAACAGGGAGCGGGTACCCGTACCGGTGCGGTCGGTCTTTTCCGTGCCGTGGTTCAGCAGGTATTCAAGCAGGTCCAGATAGGGTCTCATGATGCCTCAGCTTTCCTGTTTCCGGGCGGTGCCGGCTTGGCTGCGGCTGCGGTAGGCCCAGACCATGATGGCGATGCCGGCCAGGATCATGGGCAGGCTGAGCAGTTGGCCCATGGTGACCCAGCCAAAGGCCAGGTAGCCGAGATGGGCGTCGGGTTCGCGCACGAATTCCACCAGGAAGCGGAACAGGCCATAGAAGATCAGGAACAGCCCCGAGACCGCACCCACCGGGCGCCAGCGCCGGGCAAAGAACCAGAGGATGAGGAACAGGATAACGCCCTCCAGGACGGCCTGGTAGAGCTGTGAGGGGTGGCGGGGCAACATGTCCACTGCGGGAAAGATCATGGACCAGGGCAACTCCGCCGGTTTGCCCCAGAGTTCGCCATTGATCCAGTTGCCGATGCGTCCAGCCCCCAGGCCGACAGGAATCAGCGGGGCCACGAAGTCAGTGAGCTGGAAGAAGGAAACCCCCAGATGACGGGCAAACAGGGCGCTGGCAACGAGCACGCCGATCAACCCCCCATGGAAGCTCATGCCCCCCTCCCAGAGGCGTAGCAGGAGCAGCGGATCGCTGGCGAAGGTTTCCAGATTGTAGAAGAGCACGTAGCCCAGTCGGCCACCGATGATCACGCCGACCACACCGTAGAAGAGCAGGTCGCTCAACTGAGAGGCATTGAGTGGACTCCAGGGCTGACGTACCTGGATCAGTCCCAGGATCCAGAACGCGGCAAAACCCACCAGATACATCAGGCCGTACCAGTGGATATCCAGTGGCCCGAGGCTGATGGCCACGGGGTCGATGAAGGGATGCGTGGGGTACATGGGCAGGGGGACTTTCGTTGGCCTCTGGGCAGGCAGATCTTAACAGCATCCTGCCCGGCTATAAATCGGCCCTCGCCGCGAGGGGGTCGTTTGTGTGCGGGAAAAGGACAGACCCCTTTTCCGTTGACCCCTTTCCCGTTTCCCTCGTCCGTAGGGGCGCTTCGCGAAGCGCCCGGCCGGGGCATCGGACACGCTCTTGCCCACTCTTTAGCCACTAAGAAAAAGGGGTCTGTCCCCTTTTTCTCTTTTCCGTGCCCGGGAAAAGGGGTCTGTCCCCTTTTTCTTCGGGAAAAGGGGTCTGTCCCCTTTTTCTTAGGCGGGGTTTTAACATCGGGGTGGGCACCTTGGCGGGGCCATGCCTCCGTCCGCGGGACGCCGTGAATACGTCCCTGTAGGCTTGACCGTCGCATCCATGCGACGAACACCCGCTCCCGGAGGCATGGCCCCGCCAAGGTTCGGACCTCTTTGGGGCTTCGCCATTGCTCAAAAAAGGGGTCTGTCCCCTTTTCCCCGGCCGGGGCATCGGGCACATCCTCGCCCACCCTTTGGCCATTGGCGGTCGGGCATTTTCGACCGGGCCGTTCTCGAACGGCCACCTACGGATCCTCTGCCTGGGTGAGGGCGGGCCGCTAGGGTTTCAGCGCGGACTCGCCGAGCAGGGTGTCGTGTTGGTCTTTGACCTGGAGGGACTCCATGGGGCGGCGTTCCATGACCAGGAGCAGGCAGGGGCTGCTCAGGGCCTGGGCGACGATGGCATCCGCGGGTGGCTCCCGGTTCAGCACCTGTAGACGACCCACCTGATTGAGGATGCGCACCGAGTTGTCGGCCAGCTCCAGGCTGTAGCCCAGGGTGGGCTTTTGGCCCTGGTGGATCAGGATCACCCGTTCATCATCGAAGTCGGGTCGGGCATTATTCTCGACGCGCAAGCCGGTATGGTCCAGCGCCTGTTGCAGGGCGGTGGCATCCCGGAGGATGTGGACGCGGGGGGTGGCTTCGTCATGGCCGCAATGGGCGCCGGAGGCGAGTACGCGGACCTGGGCGGCCTGGGAGGCGTTCTCGGGTAGGGCGCCGGGGCAGCCCCCCAGGGCGGGCAGGATGGCGACGCAGGCGGTGAGCAGCAGTGTCTGGCGGATGTAGGTCATGGTTGCCCTCGGGACAGTGGCTTTGAAGCCGGTCTCCTTAGTACGATTCAGTATAAACCCTCACTGAAGCACTGCCCATGAGACTGATTCGACGACTCTACCGCATCCTGCTGCTCCTGCCCCATGTGCTGCTGGGGGTGCTGATCACCCTGGCACTGGGGCGGCCGGATGAGTCCGGTTTGCCCCGACCACGGTTTCGCCGCGCGATCCTGCTGTGGTATCGGATTTTCTGCTGGATTGTCGGACTGCGGATTCATGTGCAGGGTGAGCCAACGTCGCAGACCGTGCTGTCGGTCTCCAATCACGTTTCCTGGCTGGATATCCCGGTGCTGGGGGCCTATGTGCCCGCTGGGTTCCTCTCCAAGTCGGAGGTGCGTCATTGGCCGGTGATCGGCTGGCTGGCGCAGCGCAATGGGACGGTCTTCATTCGTCGTGGGGAGCATGGGGCGGCAAATCAGGTGACGGACCAGATGGCGGACCACCTGAAGGCGGGGGGGAGTGTGCATGTCTTTCCGGAGGGCACCACGACCCGGGGCGAGTCGGTGCGCAGGTTCCACTATCGTCTGTTCTCCGCCGCCCAGCTCGCCCGGTGTCCGGTACAGCCGGTGGGCCTGTATTACCGCCCCCGGGATGATGGCAGCGAATCGCCGGCACCCTTTGTGGGTAATGACACGCTGGTGCCGCATACCTGGCGCGTGCTGGCGGAGCCACACCTGGATGTGGACCTGGTCTTCAAGCCACCGATCCCGGTGGAGGATGTGGATCGCCGCACCCTGGCCCGCACCGCCGAGCAGGGGGTGGCTGAGGTGGTGGCAGCCGGTCAGCAGGAGGCGTTGTCTCGTTCTTGAGTCAGGTCAGGCAGCCCCTGGGCACCCCTGGGATGGGGTTATCCCGGGGGCTGGTGCGTGGGGCAACGCCACTGGGTGATTTCCGGTTCAGGGGCGTCCAGGCGGGCCAGGGTCATCTTGCCGCCCCAGATGCAGCCGGTGTCCAGTGAGAGCACGTTGTGCTCGAACCGGTAGCCCAGCGTGGACCAGTGGCCCACCACCAGACGGTGATCCTGGGTCCGGCGGTCCTCCATGGCATGCCAGGGGATCAGGTGCGGCGGATGCTGGCCCGGAGCCGCTTTGCAGTTCATGTCCAGTCGCCCGTCCCGGGTGCAGTAGCGCATCCGGGTGAAGCTGTTGGTGATGAACCTAAGCCGCGACCAGCCGGTGAGGGTGGGGGCCCAGCGATCCGGTTGGTCGCCGTACATGCGCTGCAGTAGCTGGGTATGCCCCGGTCCTCGTAAGACCTGGTGAAACTCATCGGCGCAGGCCAGGGCCGTCTCCAGATCCCATTGTGGTGGCAGGCCGGCATGCACCATGGTCCAGCCCACTGCGGCGTCGTGATGGAGGATGGGCCTGTGCCGTAGCCACTCCATCAGTTCCTCTCGATCGGGGCTGTCCAGAATGGCCTGGACGGTGTCCTTGCGCCGGGGTTTGTGCAGGCCGGCGTGGATGGCCAGCAGGTGCAGGTCATGATTGCCCAGGACGGTGACGGCGGCATCGCCCAGGTCGCGCACGAAGCGCAGACACCCCAGAGACTCAGGCCCCCGGTTGACCAGATCGCCCACCAGCCACAGCCGGTCCCGGGCCGGGTCAAAGCAGACCCGGTCCAGGAGTCGTTTCAGAGGATCAAGGCAGCCCTGCAGGTCGCCAATGGCATATAGCGCCATCAGGAGGCCGGGTTGTCCTGGGTGGGGGCGGCTTCAGCTGATGGCTCGGGGCTGGTCGCCTGAGTAACGGGCTTTTCCAGGGTGATGTGCCGGAACCAGCCACGCATCATGGCCGGGCTGTCTTCCAGAATCTTGAGTTCCTGACGCTTTTTCATCAGGGATTCGAAGACCACGTCGGTGCGAGAGGCCAGTGGGCCGGATACCAGGCCCACCAGGCGTCGGAAGGGGGCGCTCTCGCCGGGCTTGAGGAACTTGTCCATGACCAGGATGCGCCCGCCGGGCTTGAGCACCCGGGAGGCCTCGGCCAGCGCCAGATGCGGTTTGGGGACCACAGCCAGGATGGTGTGCAGGATCACCACATCGAAGCGCTCATCTTCATAAGGCAGGTCCATGGCATTGCCCTGGCGCATGTCGATGGAAAGGTTCAGGGCAGCAGCGCGCTCCTCGGCCTTTTTCAGCATCGCGGGTGTCAGGTCAAGGCCATGGTAATCAGCCCCCTGGGGTAGGTGGGGTAGATCCAGGCCTGTACCCAATCCGACGATCAGGATGGATTGCCCCTCGACATTGCCCAGCCTTTCCAGGCTGCGTTGTCTGGCATGGCGAGTGGGTTTTTCAACAAAACGATCGTAGATAGGGGCCCAGAGTGTGTATGGAATGCGCATACGGATTGCCTGTGGTTGGGGGTTGACCTTGCCGATTGTAGTCCCCGTGAATTCCCCTGTCTAAAGCAGGGTCAAGGGCCTCAGTGCAGCACGCGAGGCACCGACAGGGTGAAGGAGGGAATGGGGGCATCAAACTCCACGCCATCGTCTCCGATCATCCGGTAACTGCCCTGCATGGTACCTACCGGCGTCTCGATCATGGCGCCGCTGGTGTATTTGAAGCCCTGACCGGGTTGCAGGTGGGGCTGCTCACCCACGACGCCCTCGCCGCGCACCTCCTGCACCTTGCCGTTGGAGTCGTGGATGACCCAGTGACGGCTGACAAGCTTGGCGGGCTGCGGGCCCTGGTTGTGGATGGTCACGGTGTAGGCGAAGACAAAGCGCCCGTGCATGGGGTCGGACTGGGATTCCACATAGGTGCTTTGCACATCGACGCGGATTGGGTGTTCGCTGCTTGCCGGCATGGTACGGAGATGCCTCCAGCCTGGATTGGGGGATACCTCAAGGTATCATAAAAAAAGCCGCCATCCGCGTGTGCGGACGGCGGCCATGGGTCCGGCCGGGGAGGGTGTCCGTCAGACCACTTCGTTCAGGGTGCTCCGAGCCTCCTGGGCCTGAGGGGCAGCAACGTCGACAGCCCGCTCCAGGCGGTCCTCCAGTCGCTGCTGCAAGGCCGCCTGTTCGCTGTCGGGTCGACCAGCGGGGTTATCCTGGCCCTGTTGGCTGGTCTGGACCTCATTCAACTGCCCCTGAGGTGCCTCGTTGGCGGGCGCCGGGTTCAAGCTGCCTGCATCCACCGCAGCCCCCTGCGGGGCATCGCTGCCTTCTCGAGCCACCTGTAGGCGCGCCTCAGCGGCCAGGGCAGCATCGTCCCGCGCTGCTGCTGCCTGGCTGCCTTCGTCCTGGGTATTCTGGGGGGCGTTCTGGCCGGGATTGGGGTTGCTCTGCTGGGTTTCCTGAGCATCCGAGACAGGACGGGCGGTCTCCATTTCCACGGCGGTCCCTCCACCTCCCAGGCGATCCGTGGGCGTCGGCATCACCGGATTGGTGGTGGCGGGCATCACCGGGTTGAATGCGGGCATATTGACGTTCATGGTTTCCACCTTTTGCCTAGACCTTCATATCAATCAACGTGCCAAGCATCTGGTTTTCCGTTTGCAGAACCTTGGCTGAAGCTTCCACTTGATTGGCATTCACGCGCTGCTCCACCAGTGGCTGCTCGATGCCGCGAGTGCTCTGGCCGCCCAGTGTGGCAGCACTGGCAATCTCGACCGCATTACCGCGCAGACCCTGCATGCCAGCCTGAATGCCCGACAAGACGTTACTTGATGTGATTGAGACGGTCATGGCCTCCTCGTAAGAATGTCGCTTACTACCAAGTATAGAAGATACAGGGCGCCCATGCAGTCCGTCCGCCGGCAGGGCGGTGCCGTTGGAGCGTCGCGTCTACCCGGGCGCCTGTTTCTATGACCTGGATAGACCCCCTGCGTTCCCTGTTTGGGGGTGATAACCTTGCGCTTACCGTTTTCTGTCTCCACTTTTCCAGTTGACCCCACCATGCTTAGAAAAACCCTGATTTTCCTGATTCTGGCCATTCCTTTCTTTGGCCTGTCATTGTTGTTGACGGGGCCACCGCCTCAGCCCCACGAGGATGAGTTGCCCTGGAATGTGGAGGTCCTGGAAGACGGCAAGTCGCGGGTGTTCGGTGTCACCCTGGAGCAGACACCGCTCCAGGTGTTGCGCGAGCGCCTGAAGCTGTTCCCGAGTCTGGCGCTGTTTGTTTCCCCCGACGGGGACCGGCGACTGGAGGCCTATTTTGGTTCGGTGAAGCTGGGGCCGTTCGAGACCAATCTGCTGGCGCGCCTCAAGGTGGATGAGGGCACCCTGGACGCCATGGCTGCGCGTTCCGTGAATGACAAGCCCATGCCCAGCGGTGCGCGTCGACTGACGCTCTCGGAGCAGGATACCCGCCGGGCCCTGGATCTGCCGGTAGCTGAGCTGTCCTATGTGCCACGTGCCCGGTATGACGAGGAGACCGTGCTGGAGCGCTTTGGTCGGGAACCTCAGAAGCTGACCATGGATGATGGGCGCCAGTATTTCCTGTACCCCGAGTCTGGGGTGGCAATCCTGCTGACGCCCGATGGACGGGATACCCTGCATTTTGTTTCGCCTCGGCATTTTGATGTTTTGCGGGCGCGCATCGAAGAGGGTGAATCCCTGCAAAGGCCCCTGCCGTGACCGACGGAACCCAGTCCAGGGCGGGGGCCCGTTTCTGGGAGGCACTGAGCCTGGAGGCGATGGACACACGGCAGTGGGAGGCCTTGTGTGATGGTTGTGGGCGCTGTTGTCTGCACAAGCTCCAGGACGAGGACACGGACGAGATCTACTACACGGATGTGGCCTGCCGCCTGCTGGATGGGCACTCGTGCCGTTGCGGAGATTATGATCATCGGGCCCATGAGGTTCCCGATTGTGTCTCGCTCACGGCCAGGGAGGTGAAGCAGATCCCCTGGTTGCCGCGGACCTGCGCCTACCGGCTGCTGGCAGAGGGGCAACCCCTGCCCCAGTGGCATCCCCTGATCACCGGAGATCCTGACAGTGTGCATGCCGCCGGGATCTCGGTACGAGGGCGCATCGTGGACGAAGAGGCCATGACCGGTGATTGGGAAGATCACATCGTTGATTGGCCAGCCTGAGCCAATGGCTCAGGCGTTGCTGAAGCGTTTTGGCCCGTAGCCCTCCTTTCCGCTCAGGTAGTGGCGCAGCCGCTGTGGGAAGTCGTCGGGTACCGAGCCGGTAACGGCATCCAGGCCGAGCAGTTGATCGCCCCAGGCCTTGATGCGGGGGAACTCATCCTCATCGAACAGCGGGGTACTGGCATTCATCAGGCGGTAACGCATCAACAGCGGGGCAAAGGCGGCGTCCACCAGGGAGAAGTCCGCGCCGTTGAACCAGGGCCCCTGGCCCAGTTGCGCCTCGAGGCGGTGCAGTCCGGCGAGGGCCGAGGCCTGGTGGTCTTCCATGTCCTGCTCGGTCTCGGCCGTCATGATCCGGTACTGGTCAATGATGGCTGTGGAGCCAAACTCGATCCAGGCGCGGTTGAAGGCCAGGGTGAGGGGGTCGGCGGGTTTGAGGGTGGGTGGGGTGATGTCATCCACATACTCGTTGATCACGGCCGACTCGAATAAATGGGTGTTGCCATCCACTTCCAGCACCGGCACCTTGCCGGTAGGCGACACCCGCGAGAACCAGGCGGGTGGATTTTCCAGGTCGATGTACTCGATCTCATAAGGCGCCTTTTTGTACCGCAGGGTGATGACACTGCGTTGCACGAAGGGGCAAAGGTCGAAGCTGATGAGTTTCAGTGGCATGGGTATCAAGGATGTGGGTCTGGTGTGAGAGTCTAGCAGTCCGAAAGGGGGAACCATGAACGAACCCGCGACATCCGTGCGTCTGGATAAATGGCTCTGGGCCGCACGATTTTTCAAGACCCGTTCCCTGGCGGCCGAAGCGGTCAGTGGCGGACGGGTGCATGTGAACGGGGACCGCGTAAAACCCTCCCGGGGGGTGCGGGTGGGGGATCGGTTGCGGATCAACCGCTCGGGTGAGAGTTGGGTTGTGGATGTGCTGGGCCTCAATGACAAGCGTCGCCCGGCTGCCGAGGCTCGGGAATTGTATGAGGAAACCCCGGAGGGGCAGGCCGCCCGGGAGAAGGAAGCCGAGGCCCGGCGTCTGGCCCGCCTGGCTACGCCCCATACCGATCATCGCCCGGACCGCCGGGATCGTCGTCATATCCGCCGTTTCATCGGCAAGGATTGAAGTCCCCATGCCCAGACCCGTGACACCCCTGATTGCCGCCGACCTGATCATCCGTCGTCATGAAGACGAGGATGGCCGCATCCTGTTGATCGAGCGTCTTCATCCGCCCCATGGATGGGCCTTGCCCGGAGGCTTTGTGGATGTAGGGGAGACTGTGGAGCAGGCGGCCGTCCGCGAGGCCCTGGAAGAGACACGCCTTGAGGTCAGTCTGGAGGGATTGCTGGGGCTGTATTCGGATCCCGGGCGGGATCCCAGGGGGCATACGGTCAGTGCCGTCTATCTGGCCAGTGCCCGGGGTGAGCCCCAGGCAGCCGATGACGCAGCAGCCGTCAGGTGGGTGGACCCAGCGGCACCGGGGGTGCCGCTGGCCTTCGATCATGCTCGTATCCTGGCCGATTATCTGGACCAGCGAGCCTCCTGAGCGGTGGGTCGGTGGCATGGGCATGGCCCAAGCCACCGATCAAGGGCCTTTGCCTGCTTACTTCTCGGTGCGCTCGTTCACCCACTTGCCGATGGCTGGGGGCACCATCTTCTGGGCCTTGCCACTCACGTAGATGCCGATGTGGCCACCGGGGAAGGAGAGCTCGGTGTAGTCCTTGGTGCCCAGCTTCTTGCCCATGGCCTTGGAGGCGTCGGGTGGCACCAGGTGATCCTGCTCGGCAAAGATGTTCAGCACCGGCATGGTCACGTTGGACAGGTCCACCTCGTGATCGCCAATGTGCAGACCACCGTTCATCAGCTTGTTCTGCTGGTAGAAGTCCTTGATGAACTGTCGGTAGGTCTCGCCAGCCTGGTCGGGGCTGTCGAAGATCCACTTTTCCATGCGCAGGAAGTTGTCCAGCTTGTCCTTGTCCTGCAGCACTTCGACCATGTCCAGGTACTTCTGGCCCATGAGTTGATAGGGTTTGAGGTTGAGGAAGGTCCAGTTGAGCAGTTCACCCGGAATGTTCCCCATGGTGTCCACCAGGGTATCCACGTCCACATGCTTGACCCAGTGGGAGAGGATGTTGTCCGGCGTATGGAAGTCCACCGGGGTCACCATGGTGATCAGGTTCTGCACCTTCTCCGGGTTCATGGCGCTGTAGCACAGGCTGAAGGTGCCCCCCTGGCAGATGCCCAGCAGGTTGACCTTGTCCACGCCATGGCGCCAGCGGATCTCGTCCACGCAACGGTCCACATAGCCGTTGATATAGTCGTCCATGGTCAGGAACCGGTCGGCGCGGTCGGGATAGCCCCAGTCGATCAGGTACACGTCCATGCCTGCGTCCAGCAGGCCTTGAACCGTGGAGCGGTTCTCCTGCAGATCGGTCATGTAGGGGCGGTTCACCAGCGCGTAGACAATCAGCACCGGCACGGGGTTCTGGACTGCCGAGGTGGAAGGCTGGAAGCGGTACAGGGTCAGCTTGTCCTCGCGATAGACGGCTTCCTTGGGCGTCACGCCACTGGGGATGTCGTCAGCGTCGGCCAGGTTCTGCAGGCCAGTGGTGAGTTTCTTCTGGAATGTGGAAATCTCATCCATCACCTGGTCGGGGCGGATCTGAATCGGGATCATGTCCTGTCTCTCCTTCAGTTCTTGGGCTCGTCAGCCTTTTTGGCGGCGCCCGCATTCGGGGTCTTCGCGGCGGAGGATGCGTTGCTGGTGGTGTTGCTGGCGCTGCCTGCGCTGGAACCACCTGCACTGGTGCTGTCCGCCTTGGCCGAGGACTGCGTGCTGGCGGCCTTGTTCTGGGTGCCGGTGCTACCCGACTTGGGGGTGCTGGACCGGGTCGACGAGGTCTTGCGGCTGGGGGTGGCCTTGGCCTTTTCCTTTTTGTCTTCCTGCTGGAGGTCGCGCAAGGCCGCTTTGATCTGGTGCATCTCGCGGCGGCTCTCCTGCAGGCGACGGTGCAGCGTATTCACTTCGCGGCGGGTGGGCATGTTGAGGCTTTCGGTCACCTCGTCCATGAGGCGGGTGCCCTGGCGCTTCACCGCCATCAGGCTGTTGACCATGTCGCCGTAAACCTTGGCATATTCCTCGGACATGACGAACTCGCCATAGACCTCCTCGGAGACATCCACCCACTCATCGTACAGGCCGCGCATGGAGGTGATGGGAGTGTCCTGGCGACCGGCGTCGTCGAGGCGAGCACGGAAGCGATCCACCGAGTCCAGACCCACCTTGGCGAATGCCTGCTGGTACTGTTGCATGGCCTGCTGGTACTCCATCATCAGCTTGGCCAGGTTCTGGTACTGCTCCTGCGATTCGCGGGTGTAGCCCACGCCCGGCACGGAGAGGAAGCGATCCATTTGTTCCTGCATGACATCGCCGTAGGGCGGACGGGCCGCGGGGCGCAGGGCCTGCATGAAGTCGCCTGGCATGGGCATGAAGCTGGAACCGGCGCGGCTCCAGGTATCCATGGGCATCTGCCAGAAGGGGTTGATGCTCTTGCCAGGCATCTGGCCCAGACCCATGTTCTTGAAGGCGTTGGTCATCTGGTCCAGCCACTGGGTGACGGCCTGACCGGCATCCGCCTGGCCATTGGTGCCCTTGTAGAAGTTCTCCGCCATGGCGAAGTAGTTGCGGCCCATCTGCATCATCTGATCCATCATCTGATTGTTGCCGCCAGGCAGGCCTTGGGAGGCGGCCTGCCACCATTGATCGAGCCCCTGTGGCCAACTGGGCGCGTTGCTCTGCCCGCCCATCGCCTTGCGGCTCATGTCCAGCCAGGCGTCCCAGTACTTGCGCTGGGCATCCAGCCATTCATCGGGAGCAAAAGGGTTCGAATCAGCCATTCAGTCTTCTCCTGTGGATCCTGTCATCACCGGGAGGGCCCCGGTGGGTCGGGTTTGCGAGTGTATAAAGCCATTGCTCGGTTATTAAGCATAACGGCAAAAGCCAGGAACCCAACGCTTACCCGGCTTAATGGGTCAAGATTAGCATACTGGTTGTGCACTGCAACAATGCTGCGGGTATCCATCGTGGGTTCATTGGTCACGCGTGTCCTGGTTCTGGTATAAACAAGCTGTTGTGCACGACAACATTGTAGATGTTCACCCCGACGGTGTGTGTCGTGTGACGAATTTTTCGATAACGATTCCAAAGCAGGAGGATTTATGGCTGATTCCACGGTCATCGTCAGTGCCGGCCGCACCCCCGTCGGTACCTTCAACGGCTCACTGGCGAAGATTCCCGCTTCCACCCTGGGAGCCCTGGTCATCAAGGGGCTGCTGGAACGCTCGGGGATGTCCCCCGAACAGGTCGACGAAATCATCCTGGGGCAGGTGCTCCAGGCTGGCGTGGGCCAGAACGCCGCCCGCCAGGCGGCCGTGGAGGCAGGCATTCCCTATACCTCGCCAGCCATGACCATCAACAAGGTCTGCGGTAGCGGCCTCAAGTCGGTTCAGTTGGCCTGGCAGGCCATTCGCTGTGGTGATGCCGGTGTGGTGATCGCAGGCGGGCAGGAGAACATGAGCGCCGCGCCTCACGTGCTCCCCAACTCCCGTCAGGGCACCAAGATGGGTGACTGGAAGATGGTGGACACCATGATCCGCGACGGTCTGTGGTGCGCCTTCAATGACTATCACATGGGCACCACCGCCGAAAATGTGGCGACCGAGTTCAAGATCAGCCGCGAAGAGCAGGACGCCTTTGCCGCCCAGTCGCAACAGCGAGCCGAGGCGGCCCAGAAGGCCGGTCACTTCAAGGACGAGATCATCCCCGTGGAGGTGCCCGGTCGCAAGAAGGGCGAATTCACGGTTTTTGATACCGACGAGTTCCCCCGGCATGGCACCACTGCAGAGGGTCTGGGCCGGTTGCGCTCCGCCTTCAGTCGTGACGGTACCGTGACCGCCGGCAATGCCTCCGGCATCAACGACGGCGCCGCAGCCGTGATCGTGATGCCCGAGTCCAGGGCGCGTGAACTGGGTCTGACCCCATTGGCACGCATCGTGTCGTTCTCTTCGGCGGGCGTGGATCCGGCCATCATGGGGACCGGCCCCATCCCGGCGGCCACCCAGTGTCTGGAAAAGGCTGGCTGGAAGCCCGGAGACCTGGACATGGTGGAGGCCAACGAGGCCTTTGCGGCCCAGGCCATCGCTGTGAACAAGTCTCTGGGTTGGGATCTGTCCAAGGTGAATGTCAGTGGTGGTGCCATTGCCATTGGCCACCCCATCGGCGCCTCGGGTGCCCGTGTGCTGGTCACCCTGTTGCATGGCATGAAGCGCACGGGGGCCCAGAAGGGGCTGGCAACCCTCTGCATCGGTGGTGGACAGGGCGTGGCGCTGGCGGTGGAGAGCGTCTGATCCGGCTCCTGCCGACAACATCACTACAAGGGCGGCCTGGCCGCCACGACGGGCGGCACCTCCGGGGGCCGCCCGTTAATGTGTTTTGCAAAACCAATCTGTAGATGGGAGAAACGGGTGAACGAGCCGCGAATAGTCAAGAAGTACCCTAACCGGCGCCTGTACGATACGGAAGAGAGTCGTTATGTCACCCTGGCCGACGTGCAGCAACTGGTGCGGCGCGGGGTCGAGGTGAAGGTGATTGATAGCCAGTCGGGCAACGACATCACCCGGGGCATCCTGATCCAGATCATCACGGAGCAGGAGACCGGAGGGGAGCCCCTGTTCACCACGGAGATGCTGGTCCGTTTCATTCGTTTTTACGACGAGGCCGTGCACGACGCCTTTTCCAACTACCTGGATCACAGTCTCAAGTTCTTCGCCGATCAGCAGCGGGAGTTCAACGAGCGGATGCGCGATGTCCTGGGTGGGCGGGCGGCCTGGGACATGGCTGAAATGACGCGCCGCAACCTGGAATTCTGGCAGGACATGCAGGGGCAGTTCTTCAAGGCAACGGTCTTCAACGGAGAGGAGGATTCGCCTTCTGGCAAGTTGTCCACCCAGAGCCACGGCAAGGAGATGCCGAGCGGCGACAAAGGGGGGAAGTCCCCGGGCTCGGATCGTAAGAAGTAGTTCTCAAAACGCGTGCTGGAGCCGGGGGTCGGGCTTGACGCGAGGGGGAAGTGAGGTTATACGTTGCACTGCAGCAATGCCGCGGTGCAGCAAAGGCGGCCCGCGTCCCTTTCAGCAAACAGGAGGCTTATCTCATGAATGAAATGTTCGAAACCTTCAGCAAGGCCAACCAGTCCGTGTTCGATACCCTGTGCAAGGTGAACGAGATCAATCAGAAGGCCATGGAAAAGCTGCTGTCCCAGCAACTGGACTTGACCACGGCCATGGTCGATGTGAGCATGAAGAACATTGAACTGGTCTCCAAGGCCAAGGGCTACCAGGAACTCCTGAGTGGCCAGGCCGATCTGGCTCGCGATTGCAGCCAGACCCTGATGACCAGCTACAAGCAGGGTCACGATGTCCTCAACGAGGCACGTGAGTCCATGACCAAGCTGATGGACGAGTCCGTGAAGTCCGCTGAAGAGACCGTCAAGCAGGCCACGAGCATCAAGAAGGCTGCCTGAGCACGGTGACCGTCAGCCTTGATGGCCATAACCCCAAAGCCTAGGAGCCTGAAATCGTGAGCAAACGAGTAGCGTTAGTGACCGGCGGTACCGGTGGTATCGGTGGCGAGATCTGCAAGAAGCTGGCCCAGCAGGGCCACAAGGTCGTGGCAAACTACCTGCCTGCCCTGAAGGATGAGGCGGAAGCCTGGCAGAAGCAGATGAAGGATGAAGGGTTCGAGATGGACATCGCCTCGGGCGACGTGTCCTCCTTCGAATCCTGCGCCGAGATGGTCAAGGATGTGGAGTCCCGCGTCGGGCCCATCGATATCCTGGTCAATTGTGCCGGTATCACCCGGGACAAGACTCTGCGCAAGATGGAAGAGAAGCAGTGGACGGACGTCATCAACATCAATCTGAACAGCGTCTTCAACACGACGCGTCAGGTGGTGGAAGGGATGACCTCCCGCGGCTTTGGTCGCATCGTCAACATCTCCTCCGTCAATGGTCAGAAGGGCCAGTTCGGTCAGGCCAACTACTCGGCCGCGAAGGCAGGCATGCACGGCTTTACCATGGCCGTGGCTCAGGAGACCGCTGCCAAGGGCGTGACCGTGAATACCGTGTCCCCCGGCTATACCGCCACGGCCATGACCGAAGCCATGCCCGAGGATGTGCGCAATGCCATCGTCGCGCAGGTTCCGGCTGGCCGCATGGGCAGCACCAAGGACATCGCCTTTGCGGTGGCCATGCTGTGTGACGAGGATGCCGGCTACATCACCGGTGCCAACCTCCCCGTGAACGGCGGTCTGTTCACGTCCTTCTAAGCCATTCCCGGTGGGCGCCCTTGGCGCCTGTCGTTCAGGCTGTTCCGCAACGGGCCCCTCTTCAGGGGCCCGTTGTCTGTGCGTCTTTGTTTCCTCCCTGACACCTCCTTATCCGCAAATAATATTTCAAAAAAGTGAAAGTCGTCTGATAAAAAAGCATTGGTCCCGATTGATTTGCTGATCATTATTCTCATGCACACACCGATGGTGTTATTCTCCTGCGTGCTTTGGGGGTTTCCGGAAGGCAACCGCCCGGAGCGGTCAGTTCGACTGCTGGAAGTGGACCCCAGGCGGTTGATTCCAAGAACAATGGGGGCACCATGCCGTTTGCCAAATCGCGTCTGAAGGCGCCCAGCTTCAAGATCGTCATGGCCGCGGTGGCCGTTGGCCTCATCATCACCGGGATATACCCCAAGATCCTCTCCGGTTTTGGCATGGACGAGGGGGAGTCCTCCGCGCGAATGGTCCAATCCCTGGCCTTGCCTGTGGAGGGTGCAGACGCCAGTGCGCACACCCAGGTGGCCATGGCGCGTTCTTCCCGGGACCCGGCTGATCCGCCCGGGCCCTCCGGTTCCCTGGAAAACCCCGCCCGTGCCCAGCAGGCGGCCATGATCCAGGAGGATGATATCCGCACCGAGCTGGACGCACCGGAGAACCCCACCTCGTACGAGTCCTTTGAACTGGAAGAGACCGAAGTCGACCGACCGGAATGGAATGAATACACGCTCAGGCGTGGGGACCGACTCTCCGCACTGTGGGCGAACGACTGGGATCTGCCTCGGGCCACCCTGTATCGACTACTGAATGACCGAGATAATGCGCGCGTCCTGAATCGGGTGCGCGATGGCCAGCGCGTAGAGTGGCAAACCGATGAAGAGGGTTACCTCACCCGCCTGCGTATCTGGACATCCCGTACCGAGGGTACCGAGTGGCAGCGGGAGGAGGATGGCTGGGACTTCACCCGAAAGACGGTCGAAAACCAGGGCGAGATCAGTCATCTGGTGATCACCGCTCAGGTGGATGGCAGTATCTCCGCCGCGCTCGCCCAGCGACAGGAGCTCTCCGGGCGGGCCGCCGGCGCACTGGCCGTGTTGCTGGACCGACACCTGCCGGTGCGGGCGCGTGCCCGCACCGGCGACAGCTTCACCCTGCTGGTGGAACAGGAAACCCTGCCGGGTGAGGATGAGCCTCACCATCTGCGCTTGCTGGCCTTTGACTACCGGGGGGAGCACTTGAGCGCCACCGCCGCCCGGCATGCCAATGGCCGCTTCTACACCCCTGATGGCGAGGGTCTGTTGCCGCCGTTTGATCGGCGTCCCTTTGCGGGCCATTATCGCATCAGTTCCCCCTTCGATACCCGTCGGCGGCACCCGATCACGGGTCGGGTGGCACCCCACCACGGTACCGACTTCGCCATGCCCATCGGTACACTCCTCCAGGCCCCGGCCGACGGTCGTGTCACACGTGTTGACAGTCACCCCTTGGCGGGGCGTTTCCTGGTCATCGAGCACGGACAGGGGTACACCACACGCTACCTGCACCTGAGCCGTGCATTGGTGCGTCCGGGGCGGACGGTGGAGCGTGGCGATCGCATTGCCCTCTCTGGCAATACCGGCCGCAGCACTGGCCCGCATCTGCACTATGAGTTGCACGTCAGCGGTCGCCCGGTGGACGCCATGCGCGCCGAACTGCCAGAAAGTGATTCACTGGCCGGGGAAGAACTCGAGCGTTTCAAGGAGATCAGCAGCGCCTTGCTGGCTGAGGTGAAGCAATCCGGTGAAACGCGCCGCGTGGCCATGTCTCCCTTCTCCGATATGGCGATGTAATCCGCGCGTGGGCGCTTGACACTCCTGCCTCGGCAATCCTATCGTCCCGACAAGGAGTTTCGCGGGGGCGGAATGGTCCACCACCGCGGAGCCCCAGGGTTCAATTCAAACCTGACTGGAGGGACGCCGGATGAGTGAACGTGACGAGTGGATTCAGAAGATGCAGGCCAAGCTGGATGAATGGCAGGCCGAGATCGACAAGTTGTCCGCCAAGGCCGAGCAGGCCGAGGCGGATGCCAAGATGAAGTACCAGGAACAGATCCAGGAACTCAAGAAGCAGCAGGAAGAGGGCAAACAAAAAATGCGTGAGATGCAGGATGCCAGCGAGGATGCCTGGGATCGCATGCGCGAGGGCATGGAGTCAGCCTGGGAGAGCATGAGCCAGGCCTTCAAGGATGCGATGAACCGCTTCAAGTAAGAGACCCTCTCCATCCCCACCCCAGCCCCTCTCCCAGCCTCGGGAGAGGGGCGCTCGGTTTGACTCCCTCTCCCGCAGGGCAATCTCCTGCTCCACCGATGGCGACGTGAATCGGTGTTGTCACTCAATGACACCGTGTCATCCTCATGGCCGCCCGAAGCTGTTATCATGCATAAGTCCATAAGCATCACGATGACATGCGTGCCCGAAGAATCCCGTTCCAATCCCCCTGAACAGCGCTCCCCTCGGGTGTACGCCCGCGCCGAACACGGCATCTCCCGCGCCAATATCAGCGACAATGCCCTGAAGGTCCTCTACCGACTCAAGGACGCGGGCTTCCGCGCCTGCCTGGTGGGTGGCGGGGTACGTGACTTGCTGCTGGGGCGCGAGCCCAAGGACTTCGATGTGGCTACCGATGCCCATCCGGAGGAGGTGCGCAAGGTCTTTCGTAATTGCCGCCTGATCGGCCGTCGGTTCCGTCTGGCCCATGTGTATTTCGGGCGCGAGATCATCGAGGTGGCCACCTTCCGTGCCCCCCACGAAGACTCCACCGATGATCCGGATCTGGAGGCCGACGACGCCGGCAGCCGGCAGGCCCTGGTGGAGGATGGCCGCATCATCCGCGACAATGTCTACGGCACCATCGAGCAGGATGCCTGGCGCCGCGATTTCAGCATCAATGCCCTGTACTACGACATCAATGATTTCTCCGTGGTGGATTACACCGATGGCATGGAGGACCTCAAGGATGGCGTGCTGCGGCTGATCGGCGATCCGGAGGTGCGTTACCGGGAGGATCCTGTGCGCATGCTTCGGGCAGTCCGGTTTGCCGCCAAACTCGGGTTCCGCCTGGATCCGGCGGCCGAGGAGGGGATGGTTGAACTGGGGGATTTGCTGGAAGACGTGGCGCCGGCACGACTGTTTGACGAGGTGGTCAAGCTCTTCCATGGTGGCCATGCCCTGCAGACCTTTGAGATGCTGCGTCACTACGACCTGTTCCAGTACCTGTTCCCGCTGACGGAAGAGTCTCTGGAACACGAGGAGCAAGGGTTTCCCATCACCTTTGTGGCCAATGCCCTGCGCAATACGGACGATCGCATTCAGTCCGGCAAGGGCGTGAATCCCGCCTTTCTCTATGCGGTCCTTCTGTGGGAGCCGGTGCGCCACCTGGCGGAGCGGTTCATGGAGGACGGTGTCTCCGAGTTGCCCGCATTACAACGGGCCGGCGGTCAGATCCTCGCCGAGCAGGCCCAATTCATTTCCATCCCCAAGCGATTTTCCCTGCCCGTGCGGGAAATCTGGGAGATGCAGCCGCGTTTCGAGATACGCCAGGGTGTCCGTCCCCTGAAACTGATCACCCACCCACGCTTTCGTGCCGGATATGACTTCTACTGCCTGCGGGGTCGCTCCGGGGAGGCCCTTGAGGACGGCTGTGAATGGTGGACGCGCCTGCAGGAGGTGAACGAGGCTGAGCAGCGGCGTATGGTGGAGGCCCAGGGCAAGTCCGCTCGCTCCAAGCGTCGGCGGCGACGTCGCAAACCCGCCTCCACATGAAGCTGGTCATCGCCTATGTGGGCCTGGGCGCCAATCTGGATGACCCCGTCGCCCACGTGACCCGGGCCCTGGAGGAATTGTGCCAGTTGCCCGGTACTCGCCAGGTGAGCTGTTCAGCGCTCTATCGCAGTGATCCCATGGGTCCACCGGATCAGCCCGACTACATCAACGCCGTCTGCGCCCTGAGCACCAGGCTCTCTGCCGAGGCCCTGCTGGACGCCCTGCGAGCCCTGGAGGCCCAGCACGGCCGCCTGCGGGACGGTACCCGCTGGGGGCCGCGCACCCTGGACCTGGACATCCTGCTCTACGGGGACGCGTCCATCCAGGAAGAGCACTTGAAGATCCCCCATCCCGGCATGGCCGAGCGCGCCTTTGTGCTCTACCCCCTGGCAGAGATCGCTCCGGACCTGAATATCCCCGGGCTCGGCGCCCTGGGGGAGTTGTTGAGGCGCTGTCCACGGGATGGACTCCAGCCACTGCCCGACTGAAACGAGCGCTGATTGTTTTCGTTTCACGGTACTCCACCTCGCCAGGGTTCTGCCACATAGTTGGAAACCCGGGCACAACCTGGAACCCGGGTACAAGAAGTACCGTGTGGGTCCTTCGCGGCCAGGGCCGCTCCCACGCAAGCCTGTTTGGCCGCTGTGGGCTGGCTTTGCCCCGCGCATGCCTAGTAAGATCCGCCTCATAGACCCTTTGTCCCCCTAACGCCCCGAACCCTCTGCCATGAACCAGACTGAATTGACGGAACCGAGCCTGATTGCGGTGGAAGGCCCCATCGGCGTGGGCAAGACCAGTCTGGCTACCCGTCTGGCCGAGGCCCTGGGGGCCGAATTGGTGCTGGAATCTCCGGATCACAATCCATTTCTTGAGCGTTTTTATCAGGATCCCCGTCATCAGGCCCTGGCCACGCAGTTGTTCTTCCTGACCCAGCGACTGGATCAATGGCAGGGGCTGCGGCGAAACGCTAGCGACATGCCGGCCTTGCGAGTGACCGACTTTGTGCTGGACAAGGATGACCTCTTCGCCCAGGTGACCCTGGAGGAGGAGGAATATCGTCTGTACCAACGTATCCGTCAGGGCCTTCAACGGGATGTGGTCCGCCCCGATCTGGTCATCTACCTGCAGGCACCTGTGGAAATCCTCCGCGAACGCATTGCCCAGCGGGGGCGGACCTATGAAAAACTCATGGATAGCGTGTATCTTCAGCGCCTGAGTGATACCTATGCGAGTTTCTTCTATCATTATGCAGAGGCGCCCTTGCTGATCGTGAATGCCGGTGAGATCGATTGGGTCAATCGGGATGACGATTTCCAGCAATTGCTGGATTTCATGCGCACGGTTCGTGCCGGACGTCATTATTTCAATCCCCTGCCTTCCGCCGTCTGAATGGCGCCGGGGCGCCGCCCCTTCACAGTGTTAAACCCGCGGATAAAGCGTGAGCGTACAGACTCAGACAAAGCGACTGACCCTGCGCGACCTGCAGGGCTTGCGAGAGCAGGCCGAGCCCATCGCCAGTCTCACCGCCTATGACGCCACCCAGGCCCGTTTGCTGGACGAGGCGGGAGTGGACGTGGTTCTGGTGGGTGACTCCCTGGGGATGGTGGTGCTGGGCCACGACACCACCATTCCCGTCACGGTGGATGACATGATCTACCACACCCGGGCCGTGTCCAGGGGGCTGAATCGTGCCCTGCTGATGGCAGACATGCCGTTCATGAGTTATGCCAGCATTGATCAGGCCGTGACCACCGCAGCCAGACTCATGCAGGAAGGGGGGGCACAGGTGGTCAAGCTGGAGGGCGATGCCCAGCAGGTGGCTGTGGTCAGCGCGCTCTCTCATCACGGGATTCCGGTGTGCGCTCACCTGGGCCTGCGGCCGCAATCGATCCACAAGCTGGGTGGGTACCGGGTGCAGGGCCGTGCCGCAAGCGAGGCGGAACAGATGATGAAGGACGCCCAGGCCCTGGAAGAGGCCGGTGCGGATATCCTGTTGCTGGAATGCGTGCCGTCCAGGTTGGCCGTCGAGATTCGTTCCATGGCCCGCATCCCCGTGATCGGGATTGGTGCCGGTGTGGATTGCGACGGTCAGATCCTGGTGCTGCACGATGTGCTGGGTATGACCGCCCGCGCCCCCCGGTTCTCCCACAACTTCCTGGCGGGTCACAACAGCATCCAGGATGCGCTGGCCGCCTACGTGTGGTCCGTCAAGCGTCGCGAATTCCCCGCCCCGGAACACGCCTTTTCCTCCTGATCATGGATACCATACATCGAGTGACATCACTGCGTGATGTGCGCGCTGGCTGGCGCGACGCTCACGACTCCGTGGCACTGGTGCCGACCATGGGTAACCTGCACGAGGGCCATCTGGCCCTGGTGCGCCAGGCCCGCCTTCAGGCGGATCGGGTGGTGGTGAGCATTTTCGTCAATCCCCTGCAATTTGATCGGCCGGAGGATCTGGCGGCCTACCCGCGTACCCTGGCGGAGGATTGTGAACTGCTGGCCCGGGAAGGCGTGGATCTGGTCTTTGCACCGGGGGATGACGAACTCTATCGCCGCCCCCGAAGCGACATCACCCGGGTGGAGGTGCCCGGCCTGTCGGACCTGCTGGAAGGCGCCCACCGGCCCGGGCATTTTGCCGGCGTCGCCACGGTGGTATGCAAGCTCTTCAACCTGGTGCAGCCGGACCTGGCCATCTTTGGAGAAAAGGATTTTCAGCAACTCATGCTCATCCGTCGCATGGTGGATGATCTGGATCTCCCGGTCGAGGTGCTCAGCGGTGCAACGGTGCGGGAGCCCGACGGCCTAGCCTTGAGTTCCCGCAATGCCTACCTGGACAGGACCCAGCGGGAGAGAGCCCCGGGGTTGTACCAGACCCTCTCCGAGGTGGGGCGGCAAGTGGCTGAAGGGGCAAGGGATTACCTCCGTCTGGAGGATGAAGCGATGAAAGGGCTTGAAATACGAGGCTTTGAGCCTGATTATGTTGCAGTGCGGCGAAGCGCCGACCTGCTGCCCCCAGGGCCGCAGGATTCTCAACTGGTGGTGCTGGCCGCAGCCTGGCTTGGCCGGGCCCGCCTGATCGACAACCTGATGATGGACGTGCCGACCGGGGACTGAACACCCGGCATCACGTGGGCCCCGGGGGATGACCAGGGGGGCCGAAGACCTGGAGGATGTGTTTACCCATGTTTCTGACCCTGCTCAAATGCAAGCTTCACCGCGCCGCGGTCACCCATGCCGAACTGGACTATGAAGGTTCCTGTGCCATCGACTCGGATCTGCTGGAGATGTCCGGCATCCGCCCTTACGAACAGATCCAGATCTACAATGTGACCAATGGTGAGCGTTTCACCACCTATGCCATCCGCGCCGAGGCGGGTAGCCGGGTGATCTCCGTGAACGGCGCCGCAGCCCACAAGGCCAGCCCCGGTGACCGGGTGATCATCTGTGCCTATGCGCAGATGAGCGAGGAGCAGGTGGAGCTGTTCAAGCCGACGCTGATCTACCTGAACGAGTCCAACCAAGTGACAGGCACGGGCGACGAGATCGCCACCCAGGCGGCTTGAGATACTTCTCCCTTCTCCCCTCTGGGGAGAAGGGCCGGGGATGAGGGGCCGCGGCGGGCACGATCCCCAGATTCTCGGTGCGGCTCAGCGACGCCGCGACCGCCTCAGGCAGTCCTCGTGCCAGTGGCATTCCACCTCCTTGCAGAACCCCTCCTCGGCAGTCGCAAAGCAGGGCACGTTACCCTCATTGACCTGTATCGTCCGGATCAGATCCTGCTTGCACAGCGAACCCGGTGTAACCCCTTTGTTTTGGGCAATGTAGCGAACAGTGGCAAGGTTCATGGGTCGGACATCCTCAATGACGGTGAGCCTGCCTCGCCGGAATGTCATCCTGTCCTCAGGGTGCGCCCCATCGGGGCGGGTGGCATGGGCGAGAGTCTTGATTGCCACGCCTAAGTATGGCTGTTTCTCCCGCCGGTGCCAGTTTTTTACCTCCTAACTGTCTATCAGTTATCGGTTTTTTCTGTCCGCTGGTCAACCGGTATTGCGCATGCCCGCGGCAATGGCATTGATGGAGCGCAGCAGCGGCGATATCCAGGGATCCTCCGCCTTCTCGCCTTGGGCGTGCAGTGCCCGATATCGGCGCAGCAGGATGATCTGAATATGGTTCAACGGATCCAGATATGCGTATTCCGGAGCAAGGTTGCCACTGATTCCACGGCAAGCCTGCCACCCATTCCAGGGGAAAGCTGCCACTGATTCCACGGCAAGGCTGCCAC
>NZ_FOAA01000014.1 GCF_900109495.1 Ectothiorhodospira marina
CTGCTGCCCTATCACTGGGAACCGCGCACCCAGGCCTGCGGGGAGAATGCCAGCGGGGAGTGAGGGGGTCTATATGGGTCCTACCGGACGCGTACTGCGGAAAACAGTCGGGGATCTCAGAACGGTGCGTTTGGGCAGCGGGGGCAGGAATGGTCCGACTGACGACGACCACCCGAGGGGATGTGGAGCGGCCAAGAGTCCAACGCTCTCGCCTACACGCGAATGGATGTGGGATTGCCTGATGGAGCGGGGGGAGAGGAGGGCATAGCAGGTGAGATGGAGATCCAGCAGACCGCTGGGCTCGACCTCATGGGTATCGTCAACATCCATGCACGGCCTCCTTGGCGACGGGGCTCAAATCTCCCTTGACCCTAGCAAATGGAAGGACGAATTGCACGCCAGCGGTGATGGTCCACTTCAGTGGGCGCTTGAAACCCACCCCCCAGAAACGAAAAAGGCCACCCAAAAAGGTGGCCTTTTTCGTCATTTTATTTGGCTCCCCGGGACGGGCTCGAACCGCCGACCTAGTGATTAACAGTCACCCGCTCTACCAACTGAGCTACCGGGGAATTGCTTGGAAGCCCGGCATATTACGGATATCGCCGGGCTTCGTCAAGGGCCTTTATGCCCCTACTGCGCGACCAATGCGCTCCACGGCCTGCTTGAGGTTATCCAGGCTGGTGGCGAAGGAAATGCGCACGTGGCCTTCGGCGCCGAAGGCGGAGCCGGGGACCAGGGCGACGCCTACCTGATCGAGCAGGTGTTCGGCGAATTTCACGTCACTGTCCATGCCCAGCTTCTCCATGGCGCCCTTCACGCTGGGGAAGGAGTAGAAGGTGCCGTCGGAGGGCAGGCACTCCACGCCCGGGATGGCGTTCAGGGCTTCCACCAGGTAGTCGTGGCGGTCCTGGAAGGCCTTGCACATCTCGGCCACGCAGGACTGATCGCTGTTGAGCGCCACCTGGGCCGCTTCCTGGGCGATGGACGTGGGGTTGGAGGTGCTCTGGGACTGGATCTTCTTCATGGCGGCGATCAGCGGCTTGGGACCACCGGCATAGCCGATGCGCCAGCCGGTCATGGCATAGGCCTTGGAGACGCCGTTGAGCACGATGGTCTGATCGTACAGGTCGGGGCAGGCCATGAGAATGTTGCAGAAGGGTACGTCACGGAACATCATGTGTTCGTACATGTCATCCGTGGCCACCACCACATTGGGGTGACGCAGCAGCACCTCACCCAGTGCGGCCAGTTCCTCACGGCTGTAGGCCACGCCGGTGGGGTTGGAGGGGCTGTTGATCACCACCAGGCGAGTGCGGGGCGTGATGGCTGCTTCCAGTTGCTGGGCCGTCATCTTGAAGCCCTGGGACTGGTCGGCACTGACGATCACCGGCTTGCCGTCGGCCAGCAACACCATGTCCGGATAGGACACCCAATAGGGGGCCGGGATGATGACTTCATCACCCTCGTTCAGCAGGGCCTGGCAGAGGTTGAAGAAACTCTGCTTCCCGCCGCAGGACACCAGGATCTGATCCGGCTGGAAGCTGTGGCCGTTGTCGCGCTGGAACTTGTCGATGATGGCCTGCTTCAAACCCGGCGTGCCGTCCACGGCGGTATACTTGGTCTTGCCCTCGCGGATGGCGGTGATGCCCGCCTCCTTGATGTGGTCCGGTGTGTTGAAGTCGGGTTCGCCAGCGCCAAGGCCGATCACGTCGCGTCCTTCGGCCCGCAACTGGGCGGCGAGGGCGCTGACGGCCAGTGTGGGGGAGGGCTTGATGCGCTGAACGCGGGATGAGAGCTTGATGTCCAAGGCGGTATCCGGGAATGCTGGTGGATGGAAAAATCAATTCAAAATGATACTCAAACTGTGCTGATAAGATAAGCCCATGGAGCAACCTTTCCACCTTTCCACCCGCTTTGACCCGGCGGGAGACCAGCCCGCGGCCATCGAGGGCCTGCTGGATGGCCTGGATTCGGGCCTGGCCCACCAGACCCTGCTGGGTGTGACCGGCTCGGGCAAGACCTTCACGATCGCCAACGTGATCCAGAAGTCGCAGCGGCCCACCATCATCATGGCGCCCAACAAGACCCTGGCAGCCCAGCTCTATGGCGAGATGAAGGAATTCTTCCCGGATAACGCCGTGGAATACTTCGTCTCCTACTACGACTATTACCAGCCTGAGGCCTATGTGCCGTCGTCGGACACCTTCATCGAGAAGGATTCGTCCATCAACGATCACATCGAACAGATGCGCCTGTCCGCCACCCGGGCCCTGCTGGAGCGCCGCGATGCCATCATCGTGGCCAGCGTCTCGGCCATCTATGGCCTGGGTGATCCGCGGGCCTACCTGCAGATGGTGATGCACCTGAAACGGGGGGATGTGATCGATCAGCGGGAGATGCTGCGCCGGCTGGCGGAATTGCAGTACACCCGCAACGATCTGGAGCTCAAACGGGGCACCTATCGGGTGCGCGGCGAGGTGATCGATATCCACCCGGCGGACTCCGAGCGGGAGGCCGTGCGTATCGAGTTGTTCGATGAGGAGATCGAGCAACTGTCCTATTTTGATCCGCTCACCGGCGAGGTGCTGCGGCGGGTGCCACGACTGACCATCTACCCCAAGACCCACTACGCCACCCCCCGAGAGACCCTTCTGGAGGCGGTGGACCATATCAAGACGGAACTCAAGGAACGTCTGGACGCCCTGCGTCAATCGGATCAACTGGTGGAAGCCCAACGCCTGGAGCAGCGTACCCGCTTTGATCTGGAGATGATGCTGGAGCTGGGCTACTGTTCCGGGATCGAGAACTATTCCCGCTATCTCTCCGGGCGCAAGGCCGGTGAACCGCCCCCCTGTTTCCTGGACTATCTGCCGGAAGACGCCTTGCTGGTGATCGATGAGAGTCATGTCACGGTCCCGCAGTTGGGGGCCATGTACAAGGGCGATCGCTCCCGTAAGGAGACCCTGGTGCAATATGGCTTCCGCCTGCCTTCAGCCATGGACAATCGCCCCTTGCGCTTCGAGGAGTTCGAGGCTCTGGCACCCCAGGCTATCTACGTTTCAGCCACGCCCGGCCCTTATGAGCAAAAGATGTCGGGGCAGGTGGTGGAGCAGGTGGTACGACCCACGGGCCTGGTGGACCCGGAAGTGGAAGTGCGACCGGCGACCGCTCAGGTGGATGATGTGCTCTCGGAAATCCGGCTGCGCACCGCGGTCAACGAACGGGTGCTGATCACCACGCTCACCAAACGCATGGCGGAAGATCTCACCGAGTACCTGGGAGAACATGACATTCGTGTGCGTTATCTGCATTCCGACATTGATACCGTGGAACGCGTGGAGATCATCCGCGATCTGCGTCTGGGGAAGTTTGACGTCCTGGTAGGTATCAACCTGTTGCGCGAGGGCTTGGATATGCCTGAGGTCTCGCTGGTGGCGGTGCTGGACGCCGACAAGGAAGGCTTCCTGCGTTCCGACCGCTCGCTGATTCAGACCATCGGCCGCGCGGCCCGCAATCTGAACGGCAAGGCCATCCTCTATGCCGATAAGGTGACCGGGTCCATGCAGCGGGCCATGGATGAAACCGAGCGACGCCGCGAGAAGCAGGTGGCCCATAACCAGGCCCACGGCATCACGCCCAAGGGGGTGGAGAAGCGCATTGCCGATATCATGGAGGGTGCCTACGCCGGTGGGTCCATGGCCACCCCGAAGCGTTATGCCAAGGTGGCCGAGCAAGAGGCGGAATACGGGCGTATGTCACCCAAGGAAACAGCCAAGGAGATCACTCGTTTGGAGAGCCAGATGTTTGAACATGCCCGCAACCTGGAATTTGAGGAGGCAGCCCGTTTGCGGGATCGGGTCGAGAAACTCAGGGAAGGGATGCTGGGCGTGGTGGAGGGCTGAGGTATGACAAACCGTTCATTGTGTTTGGCCCTGGCGTTGTGCCTGTTCGCCGGCCCGCTGTCAGCCTTTGAGCGGGCTTGGCCCGTCGAGGAAGATGTGGATGTCGTGGGCGAACTCAGTCATGTGGAAGCCACCTACGAGGATACCCTGATCGACGTGGCGCGCCGCCACCAAGTGGGTTTTGAGGCGATCCGCCGGGCCAACCCCGAGCTTAACACCTGGATTCCCGGAGAGAATGCCCGGATCCTGTTACCCCATCAATTCGTGTTGCCCGACGCCCGACGGCAGGACATCGTGATCAACCTGCCCGAGATGCGCCTGTATTATTTTCCTCGGGGTGAATCCCGGGTGGTGACCTACCCGGTGAGTATTGGTCGCATGGATTGGGGCACTCCGGTAGGCACCCTGGATGTGATCGAAAAACGGGAAAATCCCACCTGGACGCCGCCAGACTCCATACGCAAGGCCTACGCCGAGCGCGGTGAGGAGTTGCCCCGCGTGGTGGCACCGGGGCCAGACAACCCCATGGGAGAATATGCCATTCGCCTGAGCCGGCCCAGTTACCTGATACACGGTACCAACTGGTCCACCGGGATCGGCATACGCTCTACGCACGGCTGTATCCGCATGGATAATGACGACATTGGTGAGTTGTATCCCCGGGTCTCGCTCGGTGCATCAGTCAATATCGTCAACCAGCCGATCAAGGTGGGTTGGCGAGACGGGATGCTCTACCTGGAAGTCCACCCGCCATTGGAAGAGTTGGAGGATCAGGCCCAAGGCATGGACCAGGCCGTCACCAAGGTGATGGAAGCAGTGGGAGAACGGGATGCCCGGGTGGACTGGCAGCGAGTGCGTCGCGCGATAGACGAACTGACCGGGGTGCCCCAGGTGATTGGCTGGGACATTGATCAGGCCCGGACGACCAGTACCAGCGCGACCAGTACTGCCAGCGCCGAGCCACCGACTGCCGATCCATAGCAGATCTGCTTGAGTCGGGGCGTTGCGTGCACACCCAGGTCATGCAGGGTGTGCAGGATGCGGTGTGCCGCATGGAAAAAGAACAGGGCGATCAGTATGGCCAGTCCGAACCCCACCAGGGGATGACCCAACAGGGCGCGCATCTGTTCATAGCCCATGGCATCCGGCCCGAAGCCCATGCCCATGGGCACCAGCAGCCCCACGATCAGTACCAGGATGGGCCCCACCAGGGCCGCCAGCATGCCGCCACCGCCGAACAGGGACCAAAAGATGGGTTCATGTGAGCGTGGTTTCATTGCAGGCCTCTCAGGGCAGCGACCAGGATCACCAAAGACACCACGCCCCAAGCCCATAAGGCCATGCGGTTCAGGGTGGCATCGGAAAATCCCCGGGGAAAACGGCGTGTTTTGAAGGGTGGAACGGTCAAGGGCAGAACCTTGAACCAGGTCCAGGCATGGAAGGTAAACGCGGCCAGCACCACCAGGTGCAGCAACCAGGAGAGCGGCGAGAACAGCACCGCACGCCAGGCCTCAAAGGCCCCTGGCCCCACGGCCAGGGCGGCCATGCCCATCAGCAGGAACACCCCATACAGGGCGATGACCACACTGGTGCCCTCGCGCAACAGATAAAACTGGTAACTGGGGCGGCGCAGCCACCAACGCTGCATGCCGCGGGTGTAGGTTCTGGGTGGGTTCATCGGCGCCCCCTCGGCTTCAGGAACCGCAGGAAGTAATCCTGGGTGCTCACAATCTTGTTCTGGTTGATGGCTCGGGCCGGGTCCACGTGTTTGGGGCACACCTCCGAGCATTCCCCCACCAGGGTGCAGCCCCAGACACCTTCCTCGGCGTTGATCACGTCCATGCGCTGTGCCTTGCCTGCGTCCCGGGAGTCGGCATTGTAACGATGCAGCAATGCCAGGGCGGCCGGACCGGTGAACGCCTCATTGAGGCCGTACTGGGGACAGGCGGCATAGCACAACAGGCAATTGATGCATTGCGCGTAGCCCAGGTAGTCCTGGATCTGATCCGGTGTCTGGTTGCGCGGCTGATCGCCCGGATCGTCATCGGCCGAAGGGATCAGGTAGGGGTGTACCGACTCCAGTTTGGCGAGAAAGTCCGTCTGGTCGATGGTCAGATCCCGCAGGATGGGGAAATGCGCCAGGGGCTCCACCCGAATGCGGGACGGATGGTAGTCCCGCAGGAAGGTCTGACAACTGAGCACGGGCTCGTTGTTGACCATGCAGCCGCAACTGCCGCAGATGGCCATGCGGCAGGACCAGCGAAAGGTCAGGGTGCCATCCAGGTGATCCTTGATGTACTGCAGGCCCTCGAGCACGGACATCTCCGCCGTGAAGGGCACCTCGTAGCTCTGGTAATACGGTGCCTCATCCGTCTCCGGATGAAAGCGCAGGCATTCGATGATGATGGTGCGGGTCTGGGTCATCTCTTACTCCTCCCGCGCCGTCTGATCGGGCTGGCTGTCGCGACCGTAGATACGCTCCCTCGGGCTGGAGCGGGTGATGGTGACCGGTGCATGGGAAATGCGGGGTGGCCCATTGCCTTCATGATGAGCCAGGGAGTGACAGAGGAAGGCTTCGTCGTCGCGTGTATCGAACCCATCCTGGCGCAGGTGCGCGCCCCGTGACTCCTTGCGGGCCAGGGCCGAATGCGCCATGGCCTCCGCCACCTGCAGGGTATGGCCCAGTTCGATGGCGGTGAGCCATTCGGTGTTGAAGCAGCGCCCCCGGTCATCCAGTTTCACGCCCCGACGATAGCGATCGCGCAGGGCCGACAGGCGTTCGCAGGCCTGGCTCATGCGCTCGGCGTCGCGGACAATGCCGACGCCGGATTCCATGATGTCATGCATTTCCGAGCGTATCACCGCCACTCGTTCTCCCTCATCGGCGTTGAGCATGTTCAGGCGCCGGGCTTCGGCCTCGTGTGCCTGGGCGTTCAGGTCGGCGGGCGCCGCGGTGATCTCCCGGGCCAGTCGCGCCGCCGACTCGCCTGCAGCGCGACCGAAGACCAGCAGTTCAGCCAGTGAGTTGGACCCCAGCCGATTGGCGCCATGGATGCCCACACTGGCACATTCGCCGACGGCGAACAGACCTTGCAGCGGGGTGGCGCCGTTCACGTCACATTGCACGCCGCCCATGGTGTAGTGCACGGCTGGCCGCACGGGAATGGGGCTGTGCACCGGATCGGTGGCAGCGAAGGTGCAGGCCAGTTCCCGGATCATGGGCAGGCGTTCCATGATCTTCTTCTCGCCCAGATGCCGCAGATCCAGATGCACGGCACTGCCATTGGTTGTCTCCACGGTGCGACCGGCCTGATCCTCATGCCAGAAGGCCTGGGACACGCGATCCCGGGGACCCAACTCCATGGCACGGGGGCGGGGCCAGGGGTCCAGTGGACCCATGCCGTAGTCCTGCAGATAGCGATAGCCGTCCTTGTTCAGCAGGATGCCGCCCTCACCGCGGGCCCCTTCGGTGATCAGGATGCCTGAGCCGGGCAGGGCGGTCGGGTGCCATTGCACGAATTCCATGTCCCGCAGGGGCACACCCTGGGAATAGGCCATTCCCATGCCCTCACCGGTAACGATGCCGGCATTGGTGTTCTGCCCGAAGACCCGACTGGCGCCACCGGTGGCCAGGACCACCGCCTTGCAGCGCAGCAGCACACTCTCGCCGGTGGCGATATTGAAGGCCAGAACACCCTGAACTCGATCGCCTTCCACCAGCAGGTCCGTGCAGAAGAATTCATCGAAGCGCCGGATGGATGGATACTTGAGCGAGGTCTGGAACAAGGTGTGAAGGATATGGAACCCGGTCTTGTCGGCGGCAAACCAGGTGCGTGGCGACTTCATGCCCCCAAAATAGCGCACGTTGATGCCACCGTCTTCCTGGCGACTCCAGGGACAGCCCCAGTGCTCCAACTGGGTCAGTTCCCGGGTACACTGGCCGATAAAGTACTCCACCACATCCTGTTCGCACAGCCAGTCGCCGCCGGAGACGGTGTCGTCAAAGTGCTTGTCCAGGGTGTCGTCCGGGTGGATCACCCCGGCGGCGCCCCCTTCGGCGGCCACCGTGTGGCTGCGCATGGGAACCACCTTCGAGACCAGGGAGATGGATAGCCCGGGATCTGACTCGGCGGCGGCGATCGCTGCCCGCAGTCCCGCCCCGCCACCACCGATGATGACCAGATCTGATTCAATCACATCCATCCTGCTCAACCTTGTTTGACGATGAGGATTTGCGTTCGCGCAACTCGAACAACGTCGCCATTAGAGGACATCTGCCCGCCAAGTTCAAATCCCGAGTCTGAGATGGCCCCGGGGTTCGTCCCGCGGGCTCAAGTTGGCTATGATCTGCGCTGCACCAAGGCAGCACCATCCACCTCGAGTACCCGGATAGCATGAAGCGGCTAAGAACCCATTATGAAAACCTGCAGGTGACCGAAAATGCCAGTCAGGAGGTCATAAGGGGAGCGTACAAGTTTCTTTCGCAGAAATGGCACCCTGACAAGAACCAGGCGCAGCGGGAAAAGGCGGAGCGGGTCACCAAGATCCTCAATGATGCCTATACGGTACTCTCCGACCCGGAACAGCGTCGCGCCCATGATGAGTGGATCGCCGAGCAGCGCACCGTGCGCAAACTGGCAGATCAATCCGATCATCCCGGCAGCAGCAGTTCCAAGAACTACGTATACCATTACTCCTATGCCCTCAGCCCCGAGTTGGCAGGACATCGGGAGAGATATGTCAGTCTCAATGATGGCACAGTGATGGATGTGCGCACGGGCCTGCACTGGTTCTGCCATTCCGTAGGCGAGCGCTGGCACCCAGGGGGGATCTTCACCGGCACGCCGCAGTTGCACGATGCCGAACTGGCCGCGGCCTTGCCCGCGCGGGTCAACACCGGCGAGGGGCAGGGACGGTTCAAGGACTGGCGGCTACCCAGCGAAAAGGAACTCAAGTCGCTGTATACCCGCAAGGGGATCAGTCTGCGGCGTGTGCTTGATGACTCGATCTTTTCCATTGACGACAAGGGCCCTTACTGGACGCTGACCGACAATCCCTGGCTATATGACAACGTACCCCGGGTGGTGACCCTGCAAGGGGAAGCCCAGCGTGGGGATGGCGAATTGGTGCTGGCACGCGTGCGCCTGGTGCGTGGTCCCGACCGGGCAATGCTGGCCGAATTGATGCATCAGATCGCCACTGATTACCTGGCCCGGGGTGAGCGCCAGGAGGCCATCCACTACTACCAATGCTCACTGGAACTGGCCGAGCAGGCCAGCGGCGTCGAGGAAAGCAATATCATGGTCCTGATGCGGGATCTGGCCTTGGCCCATTTCGAATCCCACCAGCCTACCGAGGCTGAAACCTGGCTACACCAGGTGCTGGAACGCAAGCGCCAGCTCCATGGACAGGATCATCTTGAGGTGTTCAAGGCCCTGGTGGATCTGGCCAGCTTGCACAAGTCGCTGGGTAACTTCCGGGCTGCCCTGGATGACCTGACCGAGGCCTACCGGATTCTGACTCGCCTGGAGAGCGTAAGCCAGGGCATGATGCTGGGCGTACTCTATGACCTGCTGGCCCTGCAGGTCATGCACGGGGAGCAGCGCAAGGCAGAAACGCTGATCAGTCGGTACCTTGAGCACTCCGAGGGGGCGGATCTGGGGGCGTTTTCGGAGCGCACGAACGTGTTGTTCATCATTCTGGGGTTATTGCGCTCCAGTTCCGGCCAGGGGGCTGCGGACCCTCAGCATCTGTATCGGACGTTTCTGGAGTGTTCTCCACCACCGGTGGAGGAGGCGGAGGACTTCACGCGGGCTCCATTTGCCTCGGCCTAGGGGCGGGCGGGCACGGCGATCATCAAACCTGGCCCTTGTGAAACAGAGCGACGTTCTTCACCGGGATCTCGAGTCGCCAGCCGTGGTGCCGGGCAATCCAGGCCATCGTGTCCGGCGAGTAAAAGCAGATGTGGGTTGGGTCGCGCCGGTAATGCCAGCGCAGAAAATGCGCGTCCGCTGGACGAAACTCCGTCATGACCCCCAGCCACCCGCCCGGGCGCAGCAGGGCGTTCAGCCGCTCGAACTCGGCTCCCGGTGCATGGAAATGTTCGGCGGTTTCGCTGCAGGTGATGAAATCATATTCCTGAGCAAGGATCCCCTTGTCCGGGAAGAAGACCGGGTCGTAGTCCCGAGTGGGAAACCCCTTTTCCTCCAGCATGCGGGAGAGGGTGGGACCCGGACCACAGCCATAGTCGAGCCCTCTGGCCCCGGCGCTCAGGCGACTCTGCATGGGCTCGCTCAGGCGCGACAGGAATGCGCGGTAACGGGCATCTTCAGGATCATTGCAGTGAGTGGTGTATTGGGCGCCTTCTTCCTTGGGCGATAGCCAGTGCCTGGGGTCAAGCCAGACCAGCCGACAGTCACCACACAGGAAATAATCGCCCTTCGACAGGTGTGCGTAGAGCCACGGGTGTGTTTTCCCGCACAGGGGGCAGGACATGCCCTCAGTGGCGTCCCATGCCACCCAGGCGCGCGGGCTCGATGATCTCGATCCAGTCACCGTCCGGGTCGGTGACAAAGGCCATGGGGACTCCCGTTGATGGCTGGATGTACTACCAGGGTCAGTTGGAATGCGCATCTTACCCTGCAGGGGCTGGATTGAGTATGCTGAGGACTCAACCTTGCATTCAGGAGTGAAAACTGATGGTCGAAGAAACCCCGGTGCCCATGGAGCACAACCCCCATGCGGACGATCTGCTGATGCCCAAGGTGGTCTATATCCTGTATATCCTGGGCCCCTTCGTCACTTTTACCGGCATCATCGGGGTGATCATCGCTTATGTCTACCAGGGGTCGGCGCCGGACTGGCTCAAGACGCATTACCGATTTCAGATCCGCACCTTCTGGATGGGTCTGGCGTTTCTCATCCCCGGCATTCTGCTCACGATGGTCTTGATCGGCTGGCTTGTCCTGCTGTTCTGGGTGGTGTGGCTCATCGTGCGTTCAGTGAAGGGCATGAAGACCCTGGGTGAACGCCGACCCGTGGAACAGGTGGAGCGCTGGTCCTTCTGAATCAGGACCTCACCTGCCCCCTCTCCCGCTTGCGGGAGAGGGGGCACCTCGTCCAGGTTTACTGGAGCCAGGTATCTACCACGTCACGGTTCTGTTCGACCCACTGCTTGGCATTGTCATAGGGGTCACCGCCTTCTTCGTTCATGACCATCAATTCAGCCACTTGGTCCGTCGTCCAGTTGAAGTTATCCAGAATGGCGTAGACCTCGGGCATGTCGTCCTTAAGGCCGGTGCGGACGATGGTGTGGATGGCTTCTTCACCGCCATAGACACCCTTGGGATCTTCCAGGTACTTCAGGTCCCAGCGACCTTCCTTCCAGTGAGGCGTCCAACCGGTGACCACGACCCAGTCATTGGTGCGAATGGCGTTGGCGAGCACACCAGTCATGGTGGCGTCAGAGCCTTCCACCAGGCGAAGATTCAGGTCATACGCCTCAATGGCTTCTTCAGTGCTGCTCATGATACCCGCGCCCGGGTCGATGCCGATGATCTGGCCACCAAAACGACCAGCGTTGTCGTTGAGTTCGTCAATGGAGTCGATCTCAACATAGGTAGGCACCATCAGGCCGATCCGGGTACCCTCCAGATTCGGACCCAGATCCTCTACACGGTCACCCACTTCCTCCACGTAATTGGCATGGGTGGTGGGCAGCCAGGCGGCCACGAAAGCATCCTGATCGCCAGTGGCCACGGATTGCCACATGGCGGCGGCACTCACGGAGACGGTTTCCACATCATAGCCGGCTTCCTCCAGGACCACGCGCATCACGTTGGTGCTGGCCACGGCATCGGCCCATTCCACGTAGGGAATATTGACCTGACCTTTGTCAGCCACTGCGGTCAGTGGAGCACTCGCCAGGCCCAGGGCCAGGCAGGTGCCGACGAACATTTGGGGGAGATTACGCTTGAAATCGATACTCATAGAGATCCTCCATAGAGAGTTTGAGGCGCTATTGACGTTGCGCCCGGCCATTGAAGCCTGATTTTCATCATACACATTATCCGCGGCAGGGAAAAAAGACCCATGGATAAGCTTGGTTTTGCGCGATGCCTGAACACGACCGCCCATTCATGACCGGCTCGGGTGCCTTGCCGAGGCGGGTGCTGGGCCTGGGGTGTCAACAGGGCATCTCCCTTGAGACCCTGCGGGGCGCATTGCAAGAGGCCCTGGCGCAGGTGGGCGCAGATATGGAAAGCGTGATGGCGCTGGCCACTTTCGAAGCCCGCGCAAGGGAGTCGGCCATCACGACGCTGTCGCTGGAGCAAGGTTGGCCTCTGTATGCCTATACCGCCGAGGCGCTGGCTGGCGTCACCGTATCCCATCCATCCGAGCGGCTGCGTCACTTGACGGGGACCCCCTCGGTGTCCGAGGCGGCCGCCATTCTGGCTTCAGGTGCCCAGGCAGGCGACATGATTCTGGAAAAGTATGTGTATCGGGGGGCGGATGGAGGGTATGTGACCGTGTCGATCGTCGAATTGAACCCAATGTGCGCCAATAAGACCCCTTGAACCCACCCATCCCTACAAAATACCTGCCGTGGATCCTGGGGCTGTTGGGGCTGTTCCTGCTGACGGCCACCTGGGCCGGTGTTCAGTTCGGCGGCGACATCATTCGTTGGGTGGCCGGTTTTCAAGAGCCGCTGGTATCTGGCGTGGATGCCCATCCCATGCTGGCCGCTGCGATCTATGTATTGGTGGTGACCATCGGCAAGATCACGCCTTTCCCCGGTGGATTTCTGCTCATGCTTTCCGGTGGGTTTTTGTTCGGAGCCCCCTTCGGGGCGGTGTTGAGTGCCCTGGGATCCGCCTCCAGTGCGGTGATGGTGGGCGTCATCGGTCGATGGCTATTCTTCGAGGCCATTCACCGTCGCTGGGGAGCGCACCTGACACCCTATGAGGATACGCTGGCCGCCAATGGGTTCAATTTCATTCTGGCCGCTCGCCTGTTTCCCATCGTGCCTGCGTGGATCATCAACCTGATCCCGGTCGTATTTCCGGTTCCTTTCCGGCATGTATGGATCGCTACCTTCCTGGGGCTCATCCCCCTTTCATTCATGGTTGCCAGTCTGGGTGAGGGCCTCTCCAATCTGACGCAGGTGGAGGGGCTGAGCCCATCCGATGTGATCAGACCCTCCCTGGTCCTGCCGCTGGCGGGATTGGCCTTGCTGGCACTCATCCCTAGCGCGGTTCGGCTCTGGGGTCAGCGCCTTCGTGATCGGTGAAAGGATTGATGTTAACCTGATAAATTAGATCAGGTATTTCCCGACCATGACACTTGGAAGGTTGCACCATGTCCACTGCGCCCGTGCTGGAATCCACGACGTCCCCCGTGACCTTCGACAACCGTTACGCTCGCTTGCCGAAGCCTTTCTTTGTCCGCATGAACCCGACGCCCGTGGCGTCCCCCCGACTCAGGGCTCTGAATACCGGCTTATGCGGAGAACTGGGCATCGATCCGGGGGCCTTATCGGAGGATGCGTGGGCCCAGGCCCTGGCCGGTAATGCCGTGCTGCCCGGTTCCGAACCCCTGGCCATGGCCTATGCGGGGCACCAGTTCGGCCACTTTGTGCCTCAATTGGGTGATGGTCGGGCCCTGTTGCTGGGGGAGGTAGTGGATCGGGCGGGGGTTCGACGCGATATTCAACTCAAGGGGTCGGGGCCCACACCATTCTCCCGGATGGGGGATGGTCGGGCGGCACTGGGCCCCGTGCTGCGTGAGTATCTGCTCAGCGAAGCGATGCATGCCATGGGGGTCTCCACCACCCGCGCACTGGCGATGGTCACCACCGGCGAGACGGTGTACCGGGAGGAGCCCCTGCCGGGCGCCGTGCTCACTCGGGTGGCCCAAAGTCACATCCGTGTGGGCACCTTCCAGTTCTTCGCGGCGCGGCGCGACCCTGCGGCAGTGAAATCCTTGGCGGACCACGTCATTGAGCGTCATTACCCGGAGGTTCGGCAGGCATCTTCTCCTTATCTTGCCCTGCTGGAATCGATTGCTGGCCGTCAGGCCGAACTGGTGGCCCGTTGGATGCTGGTGGGGTTCATCCATGGGGTGATGAATACGGACAACATGGCCGTTTCGGGTGAGACCATTGATTATGGTCCCTGTGCCTTCATGGATACCTACCACCCTGGCACGGTGTTCAGTTCCATTGATCAGCGAGGGCGATACGCCTTTGCCAATCAGCCTGAAATTGCTCAATGGAATCTGGCACGACTGGCGGAGACCCTGTTGCCACTCATCGATGATGACGCATCCAGGGCCATCGATCAGGCCACGCAGGTTCTGGAGGCCTTCCCGTCCAGTATCTCCACCCACTGGCTCGCCGGTATGCGTGACAAGCTGGGACTTCAAACGAAAGAGGACAGCGATCTGGAACTGGTACGTGAGTTGCTGGATATCATGCGCAAGCAGGAGGCGGATTTTGCTCTGACCTTCCGTTATCTGAGTGATCTGGCTGCCGGCGAGGAGGTTCACACACGGGTACGGTCGCTGTTCAATCATGCCCAACCCTTCGATGTCTGGTTGCCGTGCTGGCAGGCCCGAGTGGCACGTGAGCCCCATGGGGCAGGTGAGCGCGGGGCCCGGATGCGACGCGTGAATCCGGGGTATATCCCGCGTAATCATCGTGTGGAACAGGCCATTAGGGCTGCGGTAAGCGAAGCGGACTTCGGCCCGTTCGAGCACCTGCTTGGCCTGGTGACACAGCCGTTTCAGGACCACCCCGGACAAGAGGCCTTCATGCAACCGGCCCGGCCGGAAGAGCGGGTCCATCAGACCTTTTGCGGCACCTGATAGCCGAGGGTTCATGCGTGTTCGAGGCATGCGCCCGGGTTAGGATAGGGCGGTGGACCATCACTCAGCCATTCCAAGGAGTCTTTTCATCCCATGCAGAGCCCGTGCATCCATGTCTGCCAGACCGAGGAGGGTCGGTGCATCGGCTGCGGCCGCACCCTCATGGAGATCGCCGCCTGGACGCGGTTCACCGACCGGGAACGCAAGGTCATCATGGAGCGGCTTCGCGAAGAGGGGTATGGGGACGCGCCATCCGATGCCCCGGTCCGTGCTCCCCGGCCCCAGGCCGCAAACCATGAGGAAGACCCGAAGCCGGCGGAACAGGCCGGCATTCCCCGCAACATTCAGATCACCGAGGCTGATCGGCGCCGGCCCGAGTCGGTTTGCATTGACGGCATCCGCTATGGCGAGCAGATTGTGGATCTGGTCAAGGCGTTGCAGGGCATTGCCCAGGGTGGGCATGATGCCGCCACCTGCCGATCCATGGCCCTGCAAGCCCTGCAGCGACCCGCCGGCCGCCGCTGAACCACCTTGTCTTGGGGGCCGTAATCCTTTAGCCTGATCGTCTATCCCGGATTCAAGTGATCCGGGTCGCGATACGCAGCCCAGGCTGCAAACCTTGCCTACTCCGGGCCCACGGTTTGCGGCCTTTTTAGTGGGGGGCTCCCCCAAACACATCAACGTGCACGGCCCCGCGTACAGGCCGGCGCAGGAGACATTCGATATGCCCGTAATCACCCTTCCCGACGAAAGCCAGCGCCACTTTGACGCGCCCGTCACCGTGGCCGATGTGGCCGCCGATATCGGTCGAGGCTTGGCCAAAGCCACTCTGGCCGGCAAGGTGGATGGCCGCCTGGTGGATGCCAGCCATTGCATTGATGACGATGCACGTCTGGCCATTGTCACCGACCGCGATCCCGAAGGCCTGGAAATGATCCGTCATTCCACCGCCCACCTTATGGCCCATGCGGTCAAGAGCCTGTTCCCCAGCGCCCAGGTCACCATCGGACCGGTGATAGACAATGGATTTTATTACGATTTCGCCTTTGATCGGCCCTTTCATCCGGAAGATCTGGAGAAGATCGAGGCCAAGATGAAGGAACTGGCCAAGGCGGACATCCCTGTGGAGCGCAGAGTGATGCCCCGGGACGAGGCAGCGGAGTTCTTTCGGGCTCAGGGGGAGGAGTACAAGGCCCGCATTATCGAGGATATTCCTCAGAACGAGGATATCTCCCTGTACACCCAGGGTGACTTCGTTGACCTGTGCCGCGGCCCCCATGTGCCCAGCACCGGCAAGCTCAAGGCCTTCAAGCTGACCAAGGTGGCCGGGGCGTACTGGCGGGGTGATTCCAACAATGAGATGCTCCAGCGCATCTATGGCACCGCCTGGCCCAACAAGCAGCAGCTGGAAGACTACCTGCACCGCCTGGCCGAGGCAGAGCGCCGGGATCATCGCCGCATTGGCCAGGAACTGAATCTGTTCTCGATACAGGATGAGGCCGGTGGCGGTCTGGTGTTCTGGCACCCCAATGGCGCCCGGATCCGCCGCGCCGTCGAACAGTTCTGGTACGACATGCACGAGCGCGCCGGTTACGAGTTCCTCTATACCCCCCATATCGCCAACCTGGAGTTGTGGAAGACCTCCGGGCACGCTGATTTCTACGCGGACTCCATGTATGAGCCCATGGAAGATGACAATCAGTCCTTCCAGCTCAAGCCCATGAACTGCCCCTTCCACGTGCTGGTTTACAAGGATCGGCTGCGTTCCTACCGGGATCTGCCCCTGCGCTGGGCAGAGATGGGAACGGTGTATCGTCGGGAGATGTCTGGCGCCCTGCATGGATTGATGCGGGTACGCGGATTCACTCAGGATGACGCCCACATCTTCTGCCGCGAGGACCAGATCGAAGGAGAGATACTGCGCATCCTGGATCTGACCCTGGATGTGCTGCGCGCCTTCGGCTTTGAGGACTTCGACATCAACCTCTCCACCCGCCCGGACAAGGCGGTGGGTTCCGATCATATCTGGGAGCATGCCACCGCTGCCTTGCGGGGTGCCCTGGAGAAGAAAGGGCTGGCGTACGAGCTGGATGAAGGAGGCGGCGCCTTCTATGGCCCCAAGATCGACATCAAAATCCGCGATGCCATTGGTCGTCAGTGGCAGTGTTCCACCGTGCAACTGGATTTCAACCTGCCGGAACGGTTCGATCTGGAATACGTGGCGGATGACAATCAGCGCCGTCGTCCCATCATGGTCCATCGGGCCTTGCTGGGCTCCGTGGAACGCTTCTTCGGCGTACTCATCGAACATTACGCCGGATCTTTCCCCCTGTGGCTGGCACCGGTACAGGCCCAGGTACTCACGATTACCGATCGGCAGGACGATTATGCTCAGGAAGTGGTGCAAACCCTGCGAGCCCAAGGCCTTAGGGCTGAAATGGACTTGAGAAACGAGAAGATCGGCTTTAAAATCCGCGAGCACACTTTGCAGCGGGTGCCTTATCTTCTGGTGTTGGGAGACCGGGAGATGGAAACCCGATCCGTGGCCGTAAGGTCCCGCACCGGGCAAGACCTGGGAACCATGGACCTGGATGCACTCATTCAGCGTCTGTCCCGGGAAGTGGCGGATCGCGGCCGAACCATTGTGGAGGATTAAAGTATCAGCGCTGGAAAAGAGAACCGACTCAACGAGCAGATCAGCGTCCCGCAGGTCCGCCTCATCGCCGAGGACGGAGAGAACCTGGGGGTCATGCAGACTCGCGACGCCATGAAGATTGCCGAAGAGGCTGAACTCGACCTGGTCGAGATCGTGCCGACCGCGGATCCACCGGTTTGCCGGGTCATGGACTACGGTAAGTTCAAGTTCGAGTTGAGTAAAAAGACGCAGGCTGCCAAGAAGAATCAGAAACAGGTTCAGATCAAGGAAGTGAAGTTTCGTCCAGGCACCGATGAGGGCGACTACAACGTCAAGATCCGAAATCTCACCCGGTTTCTGGAACACGGCGACAAGTGCAAGGTCACCATTCGTTTCCGGGGTCGGGAAATGGCTCACCAGGAATTGGGTGGCAAGCTGCTGGATCGGATTGAGCAGGATCTGGAAGAACTGGCTACCGTGGAACAGCGGCCCAAGATGGAAGGTCGCCAGATGATCATGGTGCTTGGGCCCAAGAAGAAATAATGCATAAAACGGATTCACGGGTTCCGGTACACCTGTGCGTCCCGATCAACAGGACCGCCGTGAAGGCGGCCTTACCAGGAGTTCGAAGATGCCGAAGATGAAGACCAACCGAGGCGCCGCCAAGCGCTTCACCAAGACCGGGGCAGGGGCGTTCAAGCGCAATCAGTCCCACCGTCGTCACATCCTGACGAAGAAGAGCACCAAGCGTAAGCGCCAGTTGCGTTCGGCCTCCCATGTCCATCCCTCGGATGTGGCTGCCGTTCGCCAGATGCTGCCCCACCGCTAAACCGATTCTTCATCAGGAGTACGAGATATGCCCCGAGTCAAAAGAGGTGTAACCGCCCACGCCCGGCACAAAAAGGTGCTGAAGAAGGCAAAGGGTTACTATGGTGCCCGCGGTAACGTCTATCGCGTTGCTGCTCAGGCCGTCACCAAGGCCGGCCAGTATGCCTATCGTGACCGCCGCCAGCGTAAGCGCCAGTTCCGCGCCCTGTGGATTGCCCGTATCAACGCGGCGGCCCGCCAGTTCGATCTGTCCTACAGCCGCATGATTCACGGGCTGGACAAGGCCGGTATCGAGATCGACCGCAAGGTGCTGGCTGATCTGGCCGTGCATGATATTGCCGCTTTCGGTCGCATTGCCGAAAAGGCCAAGGCTGCCCTTTAAGCGGGTCTCCATGGCAGGGCTGGGGGCTTAGGCCAGACCGCTCGCCGAGACAGGCTGCCTGGGACGTCCGTTATGGGCTGGCTTTGCACCCCCAGGGGGCGCGCTATGTAAAAGGGGAAAGGCCTGGCCTTTCCCCTTTTTGTTTTCACTGCCAACGACGGAAAGCATCACGTGGAATCCCTCTCCAAACTGACCGAAGCGGCGCTCAATGCCATCAAGGGTGCCAAGGATCTGCGCAATCTCGAAGATTTGCGCGTCCACTTTCTGGGCAAGAAGGGCGTGATCACCGAGCAACTCAAGACCCTGGGGTCCCTGCCAGTAGAGCATCGCAAGCAGGCGGGACAGGCCATCAATCAGGCCAAACAGTTGGTCAATCAGGCCCTGGATCAGCAGCGTAGCGTGCTGGAGGCCGCCGCCCGAGAGGCACGTCTGGCCTCTGAAACGGTGGACATCACCCTGCCGGGACGTCGTCAGGAGTCGGGGGGCGTGCACCCGGTCACATTGACCATCGAGCGCATGGAGCGATTGCTGGGGCAGTTTGGTTTCCAGGTGGCCGAAGGCCCGGAGGTGGAGGACGACTACCACAACTTCGAGGCCCTTAATATTCCTTCGCATCACCCGGCTCGTGCGATGCACGATACCTTCTATTTCGATGCCGGCACCCTGCTGCGCACCCACACTTCGCCGGTCCAGGTGCGGGCCATGGAGGGGCAAACCCCGCCGCTTCGTATCATTGCCCCGGGGCGCGTCTATCGCTGCGACTCCGATCTCACCCACAGCCCCATGTTCCATCAAGTGGAAGGACTGCTGGTGGATGAGGGTGTCACCTTCGCCCAGTTGCGAGGGGTGCTGGATACCTTCCTGAGGGCCTTCTTCGAACAGGACGACCTGCAAACCCGCTTCCGGCCCTCCTATTTCCCTTTCACCGAGCCGTCGGCGGAGGTGGACATCCAGTGCGTGCACTGTGGCGGGAATGGATGTCGGGTATGCAAGCACACCGGCTGGCTGGAGGTCATGGGCTGCGGCATGGTGCATCCCAATGTCTTCGAGCACGTGGGCATCGACAGCGAACGCTACACCGGCTTCGCCTTTGGCTTGGGGGTGGAGCGCATGGCCATGCTGCGCTACGGCGTCAACGACCTGCGTCTGTTCTTCGATAACGACGTCCGCTTCCTGCGCCAGTTCGTCTAGCTAATAAGGTAGTCATTCATGAGAATCAGCAATCATTGGCTCGGCCAGTGGGTGGACCATGGCCTGACCGTGGAAGAACTGGGGCATCGCCTGACCATGGCTGGCCTGGAACTGGATGCCATTGAGGCGGCCGCCGGTGCGTTTACAGGTGTCGTGGTGGGGCAGGTGCTCTCGGTCAAGCCTCATCCCGATGCCGACAAGTTGCGCCTATGCCTGGTGAACGATGGTGGTGGGGAGCCGGTCCCCGTGGTCTGCGGTGCCGCCAATGTGTATGAGGGCATGAAGGCACCCTTCGCGCCGGTGGGTGCAACGCTGCCCAATGCCTTCACCTTGAAGAAGATCAAGCTGCGCGGTGCCCCCTCTCACGGCATGTTGTGCTCCGCCCGTGAACTGGGCCTCTCCGAGTCCAGCGACGGTTTGATGGAATTGCCGACCGATACGCCGGTGGGGCAGGACCTGCGCGAACTCCTCAGTCTGGATGACCACATCCTTGAGGTGGATCTGACACCCAATCGGGCTGATTGCCTGAGCCTGTCGGGTGTGGCCCGGGAAGTGGCCACCCTGACGCGTCAGCCACTCAAGGTCGTGGAAGCCCAACCCGTTGCGGCGGCCTGCGATGACACGTTCCCGGTGCGTCTGGACGCCCCCGCGGATTGCCCACGCTACGCCAGCCGGGTGGTGCGGGGCGTGGATGCCGCTGCATCCACGCCCGTCTGGATGCAGGAACGCCTGCGTCGCGCGGGGATTCGCAGTCTGGGGCCCCTGGTGGATGTGACCAACTATGTGATGCTGGAGTTGGGGCAGCCCATGCATGCCTTTGATCTGTCGGTATTACGCGGTGCCATCATCGTGCGCCGTGCCCAGGAGGGCGAAGTGCTCAAGCTGCTGGATGAAAAGGATCTCACCCTGAGCGGCGATGATCTGGTGATCAGCGATGAGGAAAAATGCCTGGCCCTGGCAGGCATCATGGGCGGCGCTGCCAGCGGCGTAAAGGAAAGCACCCGCGATGTCTTTCTGGAGTCAGCGCATTTTGCCCCCATGGCGGTGGCGGGTCGGGCCCGTCATCATGGCCTGCATACCGACTCCTCCCATCGTTTCGAGCGGGGCGTGGATCCCGAACTGCCGTCCCTCGCCCTGGAGCGTGCCACGCAGCTCCTGTGTGAGATTGCAGGTGGGCAGCCAGGGCCCGCGCAGGTGGAGGAGAGTCAAGGCCATCTGCCGGTCCGCACCACGATCGACTTCCGGCCTGCGCGTGCGAATGCCTTGCTGGGTGCCGATATTGCCCCGCCAGTCATGCAGGAGATCCTGACCCGCCTGGGCTGCCAGGTGAATGATGCACAGACCCCCTGGCGGGTCATGCCCCCCTCTTTCCGCTTTGACCTTGCGATTGAGGCAGATCTGATCGAAGAGATTGCCCGGGTGCATGGCTATGACACCCTGCCCACGCACCTGCCCGCGGTTCAACCCCAGGTGAGCTGGCTGGATGAGGCACAGGTATCGACCCGTCGCATGCGTGCCTGCCTGACGGATCTGGGGTACCTGGAGGCCGTGACCTTCAGCTTTGTGGACCCGGAATTTCAGGCCCGCTTCGCTCCGGGGGTGGATCCACTGAGGCTTGCCAACCCCATTTCCTCGGAGTTGGCCGTGATGCGCACCAGTTTGTGGCCGGGGTTGGTGAAGGCGGCGCAGTACAATCTCAATCGCCAGCAGGAGCGCCTGCGCCTCTTTGAAATTGGTTTGAGATTTGTGCCCCAGGATGTTGAGCTCAAACAGGAAAAGATGATTTCTGGCCTGGTCTGCGGGCCGGCATGGCCCAATCAGTGGGGTCAGCCGGACCGCACCGCCGACTTCTTCGACATGAAGGGGGATGTGGAGTCCCTGCTGGGCCTGTCCGGCCTGGATCGGCAGATGGAGTGGCAAGCCTGCGAGCATCCGGCGCTGCATCCCGGTCAGTCCGCGGAACTGCGCCTGGAGGGCGAGGTGATCGGTTGGGCAGGCACCCTGAACCCGGATCTGGAAGACTGGCTGGACCTGGATACCAGCGTGTACCTGTTCGAACTGAAACTGGAGGCCATCAACCGGGGGGAGGTGCCCAGGTTCCGAGGCCAGAGTCGATTCCCCGCCATTCGTCGGGACCTGGCGGTGCTGGTGGATGAGGGTGTGCCCGCTGCCCGGGTGGTTCAGGTGATCAAATCCATGGACTACACCGCGCTTCAACAGGTGAATCTGTTTGATGTGTATACAGGAAAGGGTGTACCTGAAGGAAGAAAAAGTCTTGCTTTGGGCTTGATTTTACAGGATTTATCCAGCACTCTTACCGACAGTCAGGTGGACGACATGATCGCTGCTGTCGTGGACAAATTACAAAAAGAGGTTGGGGCGACCCTCAGGGCTTGAGCAATGGCACTGACCAAGGCAGAAATGGCGGAACAGCTCTTTGATGAGCTGGGGCTCAACAAGCGTGAGGCCAAGGAACTCGTTGAGTTATTCTTCGAGGAGGTGCGCACTGCGTTGGAGCGGGGCGAGCAGGTGAAGTTGTCGGGATTTGGTAATTTTACGCTTCGCGACAAGAACCAGCGGCCCGGACGAAATCCCAAGACAGGCGAAGAGATCCCGATATCCGCCCGCCGCGTGGTGACGTTCCGGCCCGGGCAAAAACTCAAGGCGAGGGTCGAGTCTTATGCTGGAAGCGGGCAATAACAGCGAGTTGCCGGCCATTCCCGGCAAACGCTATTTCACCATTGGCGAGGTCAGCGAACTGTGCGGAGTGAAGCCGCATGTGTTGCGCTACTGGGAGCAGGAATTCCCGTCCCTCAAGCCGGTCAAGCGTCGGGGCAACCGTCGCTACTACCAGCGTCAGGATGTGATCCTGATCCGTCAGATCCGCAGTCTGCTCTACGAACAGGGTTACACCATCGGCGGAGCCCGGCAGAAACTCTCCGGTCAGGAAGCCAAGGAAGATACGACCCAGAGCCAGCAGATCATCCGCCAGATGCGTCTCGAACTGGAGGAAGTCCTGCAGATTCTCAAGCAGAAACCGCCCCATGCCGGAGAGCATAAATAGGTCGGCATCGCCCCTTCCCAAACCGACCTAAGTTCCCTATAATGCGGCACTTCTTCGGGGCGTAGCGCAGCCTGGTAGCGCACCTGCATGGGGTGCAGGTGGTCGGAGGTTCAAATCCTCTCGCCCCGACCAAAAGACCTCAAAAAGCCCGGCTCTGCCGGGCTTTTTTGATTTGGCCTCTAATGCATACCCCTCATACGCAACGCAGTTGGCGCAGTGCCTTTGCCGTTTATCGCCATCCCCGGGTGATCGGCATGCTGTTCCTGGGATTTGCCGCCGGTCTGCCGCTGCTGCTGGTGGGCGGCACGTTCACCGCCTGGTTGCGAGACCTGGGGGTGGAGCTGGCGGCCATCGGTTTTCTCAGTTGGGTGGGCATGGCTCATTCCATCAAGGTCTTCTGGGCCCCGGTGGTGGACCGACTGGCACTGCCCCTGCTCACCCGCTGGTTTGGCCGACGCCGGGCCTGGATGCTCCTGGCGCAGACGGTGATCGGTGGCTCGTTACTGGGCATCGCCTTGACCGATCCCATCCAACACCTCTGGCTGGTGGCGGTGTGGGCCGTGCTGGCCGCTTTTGGTTCCGCCACCCAGGACATCGCCATCGATGCCTATCGCATCGAGGCGGTCACGCGGGATCGACAGGGGGCCATGGCGGCCTCCTATATCTTGGGTTATCGGGTAGCCCTGCTGGCCGCCGGAGCCGGGGCCCTGCACCTGGCGGCCGTGGGCAACTGGAGCATCGCCTATGGCGTGATGGGGCTGCTCATGGGGGTGGGGCTGATCACTACGCTCATCATCCGTGAACCTGAAGTCACGGTGGATCAGACCACCCAGCGCCTGGAGCAGCGGGTGGTGGATTATCTGCAACGCACTCGTCACCGGGGCTGGCGTCGGGGACTGACCGCCTGGTTCATTGGTGCCGTGATCTGCCCCTTTGCGGATTTCATGAAACGCTTTGGGTGGGTGGCGCTGCTCATCCTGCTGTTCATCGGCACCTTCCGCATCAGCGATATCTTCATGGGCGTCATGGCCAACCCCTTCTATCTGGACCTGGGGTTCACCAAGACGCAGATTGCCAACGTGGCCGCGGCCTTCGGTCTGGCCATGACCCTCATCGGGGCCGCCCTGGGGGGGGTGCTGGTGGCGCGCTTTGGCATCATGCGCATGCTCATCTTCACTGCCTTCCTCGCTCCGCTCACGAATCTGACCTTCTCATGGCTGGCCTTGCTGGGTCCCGAGACGTATGGTCTGGTCATGGCCATCATGGCCGACAATGTCAGTGGCGGACTGGCCATCTCCGTGTTTATTGCCTATCTCTCCAGCCTCACCAATACGGCCTATACGGCCACACAGTACGCCTTGTTCAGCTCCCTGATGACGTTACCCGGACAATTTCTGGCTGGATTCACGGGCGTGTTGGTGGAGCATATTGACTGGTTCTGGTTCTTTATCTCGTCAGCCTTCATCGGCGTGCCAGCAATCGTGCTGGCCTTGGTACTGGCCCGCTGGGCCAACCCGGACCGGATTGAACAGCCCGGACAATAGATCGAGCGCACCCCGCGCGCCCTTATCCCGTGCACTCATCAGGAGCCGCCGTGACTCAATCCACACTGCACCTGTTCATCCCCGGACTCCTGCACAGGGTGCCGGAATGGCTCGCATCCTATGGGGAGGTGGGGCGGTATCCCGCACTGGAATGGCTGTTGTCCCGTGGGGCGTTGACCCCTTCCCGGGGCTGGCCCAGCGAGACCACCCTGTGTCGGCTCTTTGGTATCACCGAGGGCACGCCCGCCGGGGCCCTGACACGCATGGCCAGCCATCCCGACGACCCACTCACGGGCCATTGGCTTTGCGCGGATCCCGTGCATCTGGAGGCAGGCATCGACGACCTGGTGCTGACGGACGCCTCCCGGCTGAGTCTATCGGTGGATGAGGCCCAGGCCCTGGTGGGGCAGGTGAATGAACATTTCACCCACCGTCCCTGGACCCTGGAGGCCTCAACGGCAGATCACTGGCATATGCATCTTTCCGAGGCGACCGATCCGGGCCTGCAGACCACACCGCTTTCAGCGGCGGTGGGCCAGCGAATCAGTCAGCTTTTGCCTCGAAAGAGTCCCCGTGCTGACGTCTGGCTGCAGGATCTGAATGAATTACAGATGCTGTTATTTCCCGCTTCTGTGAATCAGGAGCGGGAGGGGCGGGGGCTCAAACCCGTCAACAGCCTGTGGATCTGGGGTGAGGCCCCCTTGCCAACGGCGCCCGCTCAACCTCCGTTGGCCGCTGCGTTCGGGCAGGGGCCATTGCTTGAGGGGCTGTGCCGATGGGCCCGGGTGCCTTGCCAGGCGCTCCCGGAAAATGCCCAGGTCTTGCTGGATACCCGCGAGGATGTGCGTTCGGGAGGTGATGCCCTGGTGGTCCTGGATGATGTCTGGGCTCAGGCAGCCTACGATGATCTTCCGGCCTGGCAGACAGGCGTGGAGGCACTCGAACGCCGATGGTTCGAGCCGCTACTCAAGGCCATGCAGCGGGGCAGGGTGCGCAGGCTTCACCTTCATGCCGGAGATGGCCAGGTGGCCATCCTGGGCCCGGGGGGGCGCTGGCGTTTCTGGCGCGGTAGCCGCTCCTTGGGTGATCTGCTGGGAGGGGAGGCACCATGAAGGCCCACCGACGCCTGCAACGCCCCAGCGATACGCCCCAGGGAGCCGACCTGCTCACCCGACTCTATGCCCATCGGGGTATCCACGACCCGGCACAGATGGATCATGCCCTGGCGGGGCTGGCCCCGACGCAGTTACTTTCCGGGGTCGAGGCGGCCAGTGCCCTGTTGCAGCAGGCCCTTGAGGAGCGATGGTCGATCCTCGTGGTAGGTGACTTTGATGCCGACGGGGCCACCAGCACGGCCCTGGCCTTGCGTGCCCTGCGGGACATGGGAGCAACCCGAGTGGATTATCTGGTACCCAACCGCTTTGAATATGGCTATGGACTCACCCCGGAGATCGTTGCCGTGGCCCGTGAGCGTGAACCCGATCTGCTCATCACCGTGGACAACGGCATCTCCAGCCTGGACGGAGTGGCCGCTGCCCAGGCGGCAGGCATGAAGGTATTGATCACGGATCATCACCTGCCGGGTCAGCACCTGCCGCCCGCCGATGCTGTGGTGAATCCCAACCTCCCGGACGATGCGTTTCCCAGCAAGGCACTGGCGGGAGTGGGGGTGATCTTCTACGTGATGGCCGCGCTGCGGGCCCGACTCCGCGCCACGGACTGGTTCACCCAGCGTGGGCTGGCCCAGCCCAATCTGGCGGATTTGCTGGATCTCGTGGCCCTGGGCACGGTGGCCGACGTGGTGCCCCTGGATCGCAATAACCGGATTCTGGTGGATCAGGGATTGCGACGCATGCGCGCCGGGCGCGCCGTTCCCGGCATCCGAGCGCTACTCGAAGTGGCCGGTCGCAACCCGGCCCGGGTGGTGGCGTCAGACGTGGGGTTTGCCGTGGGCCCGCGTCTGAATGCGGCTGGGCGCATGGATGACATGTCCATCGGCATCGAATGCCTGTTGACCGATGACCCAGCCCAGGCCCGTGCCCTGGCACAGACTCTGGATGACCTGAATCGGGAACGCCGGGAGGTGGAAAAGGACATGCAGGAACAGGCACTGGTCACGCTGGAGACCCTGCTGGCTGAGCGTCCCGACCTGGCCCACTGGCATGGGTTGTGTCTGTACGAGCCCGACTGGCACCAGGGGGTGATCGGAATTCTCGCCTCGCGCATCAAGGACCGTGTGCATCGCCCGGTGATTGCCTTTGCCCGAGCGGATGAGGGCAACCTCAAGGGATCGGCTCGCTCCATCCCCGGCCTGCACATTCGCGACACGCTGGAAGCCATCGCCACCCGTCATCCGGGGTTGATCACCCGGTTTGGCGGGCATGCCATGGCTGCGGGTCTAAGCCTGCCGGAGGACCACCTGACGCCATTCCGGGAGGCCTTCGAGGCCACTGTACGCGAGACCCTGGATCCCCGCGATCTGGAGGGAATCATCCACAGCGACGGCCCGCTCCTTGATCATGAACTCAATCTCGAAACCGCCGAACGCCTGCGCGCTGCCGGCCCCTGGGGACAGGGTTTTCCGGAACCCTTGTTCGATGGTGTGTTCCATATACGGGAGCGTCGCCCGCTGAGTGATGGACGTCACTTGCGTTTGACCCTGCAGCCGGTGGATGGCTCGGTACGGGTGAACGCGGTGGCCTTCAATATCGATCCCGAGGAGTGGCCCGACGGCCTTGAGCGCGTCCATCTGGCCTATCGGCTGGATGCCAATGAGTTCCGCGGGGCCTGCACGGCGCAACTGGTGGTGGAACACGTGGTGAGGGGGTGAGCCCTCCCCCTCATCCCCGCCCCTTTGTGGATGAATAGAACATACGCCTGGATGATCATGGATACACCCCAATCACACGCCGCTGCTCCCCCATTGCTACAACTCACCCACGTGAGCAAGCACTACACCGAAGGCCACCAGCGCCGCACGGTCCTGGATGGCATCAATGCACAGGTGCAGACCGGCGAGATCGTTGCCCTGGTGGGGCGCTCCGGGTCCGGCAAGTCCACGCTGCTCAATCTGCTGGCGGGTATCGATCGTCCCGATACAGGAGAGATCCATATCCGGGGTCGCCGGCTGGACACGATGGGAGAGCGGGAGCGCACCCTGTTCCGTCGCCGCGAAGTGGGTTTCGTTTATCAGTTCTTCAATCTCATCCCGACCTTGACCGTGGCCGAGAACGTGGCCCTGCCCATGGAGCTTAATGGCGTTGGCAGCCGTGAGCGCGGCGAGCGGGTGGACCACCTGCTGAACCTGGTGGATCTGGCCAACCGTTCCCAGGCCTTCCCCGACGAACTCTCCGGAGGCGAGCAGCAGCGCGTTGCCATGGTACGAGCCATCGCCCACGAGCCGGCCCTGTTGCTGGCGGACGAACCCACCGGCAATCTGGATGCGGAGACCGGTGCGCGGATCATCGCGCTGCTAAGGGATCTGGTCAGGGATCAGGGCCGTACGCTGGTGATGGTGACCCATAGCCAGGAGGTGGCCGCCATCGCCAGCCGAGTGTGGACCCTGGACGAAGGTCGTATCACCCCCTCGGATAACACGCCATGACGCTGCTGGCTAAAGCGTTGATCCGGGACCACCGCAAACGGCCCTGGAATATCCTGTTTTCGATCCTGGGTGTCGCCTTGGGTGTGGCCATCGTGGTGGCTGTGGATATCGCCAACTCCAGTGCTTCCCGGGCCTTCGAACTGTCTTTGGAAACCGTGACTGGCCGGACCACTCACCAGGTGCTGGGTGGACCGGCGGGACTGGATGAGAGCCTCTATGCCCAGCTGCGCCGACAGGGCTTCCGGGAGAGCGCTCCGGTGGTGGAGGGCCACGTCCAGGCCCGCGGCGAAACCTTCACCCTGTTGGGGCTGGAGCCCTTTGCGGAGGCTCCCTTTCGTGACTATGCCAACGGTGCCCGCGGGGAGGGCGTGAGTGCCCTGATAACGGATGCCGATGCCGTGATGCTGAGCTCCCGAACCGCCGCACGACTGGATCTGGAGCCGGGAGACCGCTTTACCGTAACCATCCGGGGACGGGAGGAAACAGTCACTCTTCGTTCGGTATTGGAGACCGATGAACCGGGGCTGGACGGTATCATGCTGGCGGATATTGCCCATGCTCAGGTCTTGTTGCAGCGGCTGGGGCGCCTGGACCGTATCGATCTCATTCTGCCCGATCACGATACCCTGGAGCGCCTGCGGGCCCTGCTACCCGAGGGGGCCGAGGTGATGGCGACCAAAAGCCGCAATGAGGCCACGTTGCAGCTGTCACGGGCCTTCCACATCAATCTCACCGCCATGAGTCTGTTGGCCCTGCTGGTAGGGGCCTTTCTCATCTACAACACCATGATTTTCTCGGTGCTGCGGCGGCGTCGCCTGCTGGCCACCCTGCGCATGCAGGGCATGACCGGTGCCGAGTTGTTTCGTCTGGTCATGACTGAGGCACTGATGGTGGGCCTGACTGGCGCGATCCTGGGGCTGCTGGCCGGTACCCTGATCGGGCAATTCCTGCTGCAGATGGTCACGCGCACGGTCTCGGACATGTATTTCGTGCTCACGGTAACGGAGTTGCATCTGACTGTCTGGGGAGTGCTCAAGGGCCTGCTGCTGGGGATCGCCGCGACGCTGGCAGCGGCCCTGGGGCCCGCCTGGGAGGCCGCCCGGATCTCGCCCCGGGATGCTCTGCGTCGCTCCACGCTGGAGCGGGGCGTGGGGCGTCTGATGCCCTGGCTGATCGGTGTCGGCCTGATCCTGATGGGGCTGAGTTGGCTCCTGCTGCAATGGCCCGGTCAAAGCCTGTTGCTGGGATTTGCAGCCCTGTTCCTGCTGATTCTGGGCTATGCCCTGTTGATCCCACCGGCCTTACTGATCCTGGCCCGGGGCCTGGCCAGCCCCCTGGCGTCGGCCTTTGGCGCCATGGGGCGACTATCGGCTCGCGGCGTGAGCGCAGGGATGAGCCGGGCGGGGCCTGCCACGGCTGCGCTGGCCCTGGCGGTTTCGGCCACCATCGGTGTGGGGGTAATGGTGGAAAGCTTTCGCACCACGGTGGACGCATGGCTTGGTCAGACCCTGCAGGGTGATGTCTATGTGAGTGCTCCAGGACGCTCCGGCGTCGGCATCAATCCGGTCTTGCCGGAGGCGGCCCGGGCTCGGTTGGAGGCCCTGGAGACCGTAGAGACCGTGAGCACCGCTCGGCGGGTTCACGTGCATTCGCCCCAGGGCACCCTGGAAATGATGGCGGTGGACCCGGCACCGCGCACCCCCGAGAGTTACCGCTATCGGGCCGGGGACGGATCATCTGCCTGGCGCTCCTTGGAAAACCGCGACGCCGTACTGATTTCCGAGCCCCTGGCCTGGCGCTTGTCCCTGGGACTGCATGACACCCTGACCCTGCGCACGGATCGAGGCCTGCGGGCGTTCACCATCGTCGGCGTGGTGCAGGAATACGGTTCGGACCGTGGCCTGGTCACAGTGCACCGGGCGCTGTATGACCGTTACTGGGACGACCCGGGTGTGGCCTCGCTGGGTATCTATTTGCGGGATGGCCTCCCCCTGGATACCGCCCTCGGACCGATACGTGCCGCAGTGGCCGACCTGGGGAGTCCGGTATTGGTGACCTCCAGCGGTGAGATCCGCGAGCTATCCATGGATATCTTCGACCGCACCTTTGCCATCACCCACATACTGCGACTGCTCACGGTGGGCGTGGCCTTCATCGGCATCCTCAGCGCCCTGATGGCCCTGCAGATGGAGCGCTCCAAGGAGAATGCCGTACTGCGGGCGACGGGCGTCACTCCCCGTGAACTGGGGGGCATGGTGACCTTGCAAAGCGGCCTGTTGGGGTTGGCGGCCGGGATCCTGGCCATACCCCTGGGGCTGATCATGTCGCACATGCTGATCGAGGTGATCAACCTGCGCTCGTTTGGCTGGAGCATGCAGCATCAGGTCTCACTGCGGGTGCTGATGGAAGGGGTGTGGCTGGCCCTGCTGGCGGCTCTGTTGGCCGGGATCTATCCGGGATTGCGCATGGCACGGGCCCAGCCGGCGGAACATCTGAGGGAGGAATGAGCATGATTCGATGGTGGTCTGGAGGGGGTTTGGCCCTGTCAGCGGTCCTGTTGCTGGCCGGGTGTGGTGAACAAGGGCCAAAAGAGGGCGAGGATGCCCTGGCCGTCTCCCAAGCCTTGGGGGGCGATGACATGGAGGGCTATGCCCGGGCGCTGGCACCCCGGGATTTTCAATTCCCCGAGGATCATGCGGCCCACCCGGCGTATCGTAATGAGTGGTGGTATGTGACCGGGAATCTGGATGACCCCGAGGGTCGACGTTTCGGATTCCAGATGACCTTCTTCCGGTTTGCGTTGTCCCCCACACCGCCGGAATCGGAGTCCACCTGGGCCACTAATCAGGGCTGGATGGCGCATCTGGCAGTGACCGACGTGGCCGGTGACCGGCATCAGGCCCTGGAACGTTTTTCTCGTGGGGGCGCCGGATTGGCTGGGGCGGAGCTGGACCCGTTCCGCGTCTGGCTGGATGACTGGGAACTCAAGGCTGAGTCAGGCAACGACTTCCCCTGGCGGCTATTGGCTGCGGAGGGGGATCTTGCCCTGGATCTGCGCCTGACCCCTCTGAAGGACAAAGTCTTTCAGGGAGACCGCGGGCTGAGTCAGAAGTCGCCTGAACCGGGCAATGCCTCGTATTATTTTTCCATGACCCGACTGAAGACCAAGGGAACCCTCCGCCTCGGGGAGCAGGATTACCCGGTGACTGGTCTGTCATGGATGGACCGGGAATGGAGCACCAGTGTGCTTGGCGAAAACCAGGTAGGCTGGGATTGGTTCTCCCTGCAACTGGATGACGGGCATGATGTGATGGTCTACGAACTGCGTCTGGAGGACGGTGGTGTGGACCCCTTGAGCAAGGGTCTGTGGGTGGAACCGGACAGCCGGCATCAGGTGATCCCGCAGGATGCCTTTGAACTGGAGGTCAAGCAGACCTGGATCAGTCCCCAAGGGGGCACCTATCCCGTGGCCTGGCATTTGCGCCTGCCGGAACAGGATCGGGATCTGGAAATCCGTGCGGTGCGCGAGGATCAGGAAATGGATCTGACGGTGCGTTACTGGGAGGGGGCGGTGGATGTCTTCGAGGCCGGCCAACCCGCCGGACGCGGTTTTGTGGAGATGACCGCTTATTGAGCGGAAGATACTGGATCAATTGTTGAGGTAAGTCCATGCAGGATCATGAATATCCGGATGTTTCCCGAAAACGTATCCCGGTCTGGGATCTGCCGACACGCATCTTTCACTGGTTATTGGTGCCGTTACTGATTGGCCTGTGGTACACGAGCCAGGATGTCATGACCCTGAACTGGCACATGTGGTTGGGCTACACCCTGCTGGCCTTGCTGCTGTTTCGCATCATCTGGGGGGTCATGGGTACACGGTCATCCCGATTCAGCCACTTTCTGGCAGGTCCGGTGAGCGTCTTCCGCTATCTGCGTGACCTGTTGAGTGGCAAATCCCCGACCCATACCGGACATAACCCGCTGGGTGGGTGGTCAGTGATGTTGATGCTGGGTTTGCTGCTGTTTCAGGGGCTCAGTGGTTTGTTCGCCAACGATCAGATCTTCACTCGGGGGCCTTTGGCACGCATGGTGTCCTCATCCACCAGTGATGCCCTGACCAGCCTGCACAAGGCCAATTTTGATCTGCTGCTGATTGTGATTGGCATCCACGTGTTGGCGGTGTTTCTGTACTGGTTGATCAAAGGCGACAATCTTGTCGGACCCATGATCACCGGGCGCAAGTGGGTGGCCGTCGGCGAGGCGTCGGGCTTTCGTTTTGCCAGCTTGTGGTGGGCGTTGGTGGTGCTGGGTGTGTCGGCAGTGGGCGTGTGGGGGGCGGTGACCTTTTTGCCCTAGGTATTGGAGGGGGTACGCCCCTCACCCCAGCCCCTCTCCCCAAAGGAGAGAGGGGCTATTCATCAAGGTACCCTTCTCCACTCCGGGGAGAAGGGCAGGGGATGAGGGGATATCAACGCCTCATTCGCGGAAATCGTCGTGGCAGGCCTTGCAGCTTTGGCCCACGGCGCCGATCTGACGACGGATGTCCCGCTCGCTGGCTTCTTCGGTGATCAACTGCGCCAGTCGGGCGCTGGCCTGCTCGAATTCGGAGGCAGCCTCATCGAAGGCCTCCCGATTCATCCACACCTCCGGCATGGCATCGGTATCGCCCATGTCGGAACCTTCAATGAATCCCTGCCAGGGCAGGTCAGCCACCCGGTCCAACTGCTCGGCGCGCTGGCCGGCCATTTCCCGGTCAAACGGGATGTCTCCCTGAGCCATGGCGCCCAGCGGCCCCATATTCCACTTGAATACCTGGAAAACGCCCTTGCGATAGTCGATGGCGTCCTCGGGATCCGCTGCCGAGACCGCGCCGGCGGTCAGGGTGAGGGCCAGGCCGGCGATCAGCATTTTGGTGATGGTTTTCATGAATCGTACCTCCGATGTCTCGTTTGTAGAGCGACTGAGTGTAGCAGTTGACCCCACGTCGGGGCATTCAAGCATTCTATCGAACAGACGCTATAAAACCATGCAAGGCTCATGTGTCCATGGCAGCCTTGCCCCGCCGACCCGTGCCAAGGTGCTGGGTAACCCGTTCAAAGTCAGTTTGCAGGAGACCGATCGAAAGGAACGGTGCTCCAGAGGGAGGAAGTCCAGATGGGCTCGCTTTTGACCATCCGAATCAAATTGCTGGCGATGACCGGGCTGGCCCTGGTGTTCATGGTCGTCCTGGCTGCAGTGGGACTGGGAGGCATGTACCAGAATCACGCCCAGTTGAGCACCATCTACCAGGATCGGGTGATTCCCATGGATCAGTTGAGCCGGATCGGTGACACCCTGGCGGATGATCGCGCACAGTTGCTGATAGCCCTGCATAATCCCAATCTGGACAATATCGAGGCCGCCAACGAGGCCATCCAGGCCAACGATCAGCATAGGAGCCGGGTCTGGCAGGCTTATCTTGACACTTACCTCACTCCCAGAGAACAGGAATTGGCGGATCGCCTGGCCGAGCAGATGAAGGGGCTCGAGGAACAGGCCATGGGACCCGCGGCGGAGGCCTTGAGCAACTTTCATCTGGAGCGCGCGGAAAGTCTCTTGCGAGAACAGGTGACCCCCCGGGCTGAGGCTGTCAACGCCACCCTTGCGCAGTTGATGGACCTGCAGATGAACGTTTCAGAAGACATCTACCAGAGTGCTCTGAGCCAGTACCAGAACACCCGCAATGGCATGATCGCGGGCTTGCTGCTGGTGATGGCCATTTCTTCGGCGGTGGCCGTCATGGTCATCCGGCGCATTACCGGTGCGGTGGATGAACTGGACCAGGCAAGTCGTGAGATGGCCAAGGGCAATCTCACGGTCAGCGTCACCGAGTCCGGACAGGATGAACTGACCCGGGTCGCCAGGGGATTCAATCAGATGGTGGAGAGTGTTCGGGGGATCATCGGCCAAGTGACCGGCGCCACGACTCAGGTGGCGTCAGCTGCCGAGGAGTTGACAGCGGTGACGGGTGAGACCCGTCAGCGCGTCGATCAGCAACAGAACCAGACCGAACAGGTGGCCACGGCCATGAACGAGATGACCACAACAGTGGTGGAGGTGGCCCGCAACGCGGCCGATGCCTCACAGGCGGCCCAGCAGGTGAATCAGGAGGCCGGTGAAGCCCAGCAGGTCTCCGCGCAGGCGATCGAGGCCATCAAGGAACTTGCCGATGAAATCCGGCGGGCGGCCGAGGTCATCAAGCAGCTGGAGGCCGACAGCGAAAAGATTGGTGCCGTGCTGGATGTGATCCAGGGCGTGGCCGAGCAGACCAACCTGCTGGCCCTGAATGCCGCCATCGAGGCGGCCCGGGCGGGGGAGCAGGGCCGGGGATTTGCGGTGGTGGCCGATGAGGTGCGCACCCTGGCCAGCCGCACCCAAAAATCCACCCATGAGATCGAGGAGATGATCAAGGCACTCCAGGGCGGCACGCGTAATGCCGTGGCCGTGATGCAGTCAGGTCTCAAGCGAGCGGAAGAGACCTCGAACGGTGCCGCCATGGCGGATCGCTCCATGGCCTCCATTGTCAGCGCGGTTGGCACGATTAGCGATATGAGCACTCAGATTGCCAGCGCCGCCGAGGAGCAAAGCGCTGTGGCCGAGGATATCAACCGCAATGTGGTACGTATCAGCGAGGTGGGGCACGATGTGTCCAATGGCTCGGGCGAGATCGCCAGTGCTGCCCAGGAACTCTCACGGTTGGCGGCCGATCTGAGTCATGCCATGGAGCGATTCCGTGTAAACTGAGGTGCCATGAACCTGCGCTGCATCACCTTTGACCTGGATGACACCCTGTGGGCCTGCGCTCCGGTGATCCAGAATGCCGAACGCACCTTCCATGATTGGCTGAGCCTCCATTATCCGAGTATCACCCGCCGCATGAATCTGGAGGCCATGATCCAACACCGCCAGCGATGGTTTCGTCCCCGTGCGCATCTGCATCATGATCTCACTGGATTGCGCAAGCAGTGGCTGGCGGCCCTGGCGGTTGAATACGGCTGCGATGAGGCCCTGGTGGAACCCGCTTTTCAGGTCTTCTGGGAGGCCAGGAACCAGGTATCGCTCTATGATGATGTCCTGGAAACCCTGGACAGGCTGCGCCACCATTACACCATCGGTGCCATTACCAACGGCAACGCGGATGTGCATCACATCGGCATTGGCCAGTATTTTGATTTCGTGGTCACTGCCGCCAGCGCCGGCCATGCCAAGCCATCGCCCGAGATCTTCACGGCGGCCCTGGATGAGGCCGCCGTGGCCGCTCACGAAGCCCTGCATGTGGGGGATGATCCTGAGCGGGATGTGCGGGGCGCGGCACGAGTGGGCATGCACACGGCCTGGGTGAACACCCACGGGGTGAAGTGGCCGGGCGGCCCTCGGCCAGACCTGGAAATGCCCCACGTCGGTGAGTTGCCGGAAAGGCTGCTAGATGGATCCATCAACCTCGAGGAGCGTGCTTCGTGAAGCGATTTGGCATTCGCATTACCTTGCCCCAGGGTGACAGCATGTCGGCATCTCATCTGCTGGGAGAGGGCTGGGAGCATTTCCGCTGGTATGAGACGGCCCGGGAGAGGGATGCGGCCCTTGAAGACATGCAAAATCCCCCGCCGTACTATCGCCGCGGCGACCTGATTACCCAGGTACTGGAAAAAGTGGAGCGCTGATCAGCCGTCCAGTTCCGGCCCCAGCACCTCCCAGACGGTATCCAGCATCACCGGTTGGGCCTTGGCGGTGGGGTGGATGCCGTCGGACTGCATCATGCCCTCCTCAAGCACCACGCCTTCCAGCAGGAAGGGCACCAGGGGGAGGTCATGATTCGCTGCCAGATCATGATAGATCTGGTGGAACCTCTCAGTGAAATGTCTGCCCAAATTGGGCGGAATCTGGATGCCCACCAGCAAGACCCGGGCCCCGGCATTGTGGCTGAGATCAATCATCTCGCGCAGATTGCGGGACATCTCCTCCAGCGGGATGCGCCGCAAGCCGTCGTTGCCGCCCAGGCTCAGCACCACCCAGTCGGGCTCGTGTCGCTCCAGAAGCCGCGGCAGACGGGTCAGGCCGCCGCGAGTGGTCTCGCCGCTGATGCTGGCATTGAGCACCTGAAAATCCCGGCCTTGCGCATCCAGACGGGATTCCAGCAGGGCGACCCAGCCCTGTTCCGTGGGCATGCCGTAGGCGGCGCTCAGACTGTCCCCCATCACTAGCAGGGTGGGGCGTTCATCCGCCACGCTGGCCGCGGCCGGCGTCAGGAACAGCAACATAATCAGAAGGAGTCTTGGTCTCATGGTCTCTCACTCTCCCGCCCCGGTGGTCTCCGCGAGTGGTGTCGTCAAATCCGTTATGGGTCCGGCCGGACGTTTATCCATTCTAAAGGGTGTGGATCTGCATGTGGCGCCCGCTGAGGCCGTGGCCATCCTGGGTGCCTCCGGCTCGGGCAAGTCGACCCTGCTGGGTCTGCTTGCGGGGTTGGATCTCCCCAGTGGGGGGGAAGTTCGCTTGCTGGACCAGGATCTGGGCGTCTTGAGCGAAGATGCACGCGCCGGGTTGCGTGCCGGTCGGGTCGGTTTTGTGTTCCAGTCTTTCCAGCTGCTGCCGGCCCTGACGGCCCTGGAGAATGTGATGCTCACGCTGGAGCTCTCCGGTCACGATGGCGACGCCCGTGCCGGGGCCCGGGAGGCCCTGGAGCAGGTGGGCCTGGGTCACCGCCTGGACCATTACCCCAGCCAACTCTCCGGGGGCGAACAGCAGCGGGTGGCCATCGCCCGGGCCTTCGCCGCCCACCCGCAGGTGCTGTTTGCCGATGAGCCCACGGGCAATCTGGATCAGCAGACCGGCGAGCAGATCATCCAGTTGCTGTTCAACCTCAAGTCTGCTTACGGCACGGCCCTGGTGCTGGTGACTCATGACCCGGATCTGGCCAGCCGCTGCGAACGACGCTATCGCATCACCGACGGCATCCTGGGGGCCGCATGAATCAGGCGCTGCGTTACTCCTGGATCTCCCTGGGTCGGGAATGGCGGGCCGGGGAATTGCGTATTCTGGCGCTGGCCCTGGTGATCGCCGTGGCAGCCGTCACCTCGGTGAGCTTTTTCACCGACCGGGTGCAACGAGCCATGTCCTTGCAGGCCACTGAACTGTTGGGAGCGGATCTGAGCATCACCTCGTCCCAGCCCATACCGGGCGAATTCGGCCGGGAAGCTCAGGAGCGGGGCCTGGATACCGCCCGCTATGTGAGCTTCCCCACCGTGGTGGTGTCTGACGAGGATTCGGAACTGGCCGAACTCAAGGCGGTGAGCGATCGCTGGCCCCTGCGGGGCACGGCCCGCGTGAGCACCACACTCTTCGGCGAGGAGCAAGAGACCCAGTCCGTGCCCGACTCCGGTGAGGCCTGGGTAGAGGCACGCTTGCTGCAGTTGCTGAATCTGTCCGTGGGGGACAGCCTGGACGTGGGCGAGATCTCCCTCAACATCACCCGGGTGCTGACTTACGAGCCGGATCGGGGCGGAGATCTGTTCCAGTTGGCACCCCGGCTGTTGCTCAATGTGGAGGATCTGGAGGCCACCGGGCTGATCGTGCCCGGCAGCCGGGTCAATCATCGTTTCCTGGTGGCCGGGGATGAGGCCGTCATCAACCGCTATCGGGACTGGATCGAGCCGCGGCTGGGGGATAATCAACGCCTGGAGAGCGTGGCTGATGCCCAACCCGCCTTGCGGAATGCCATCGCCCGGGGCGAGCAGTTCCTGAGCCTGGCCGCCCTGGTGGCCGTGCTACTGGCCGGTGGGGCGGTGGCGGTGGCGGCCCGTCACTACAGCGATCGGCAATCGGACACCAGCGCCGTGATGCGTTGTCTGGGGGCCTCACGACGGTTTGTCCTGCAAGTGTTTACGTTGCGTTTGCTGTGGCTGGCCTTACTGGCCAGCGCCATCGGCCTGCTGTTGGGGTTCGGGGCACAGGGCGTACTGGCCTGGCTGCTGTCGGGCTGGTTTGCCACGGAATTGCCACTGCCCTCCCTGTGGCCGATATTCACCGGGATGGGGGTCGGATTGATTACGGCCCTGGGTTTTGGCCTGCCGGCCCTGCTGCGCATTGGCCAGGTGCCGCCGCTGCGGGTCCTGCGTCGGGACCTGGGTGCCCCGCCGCCCGCCATGTGGCTGGTCCTGGGGCTGGCCATGCTCACGCTGGGCGTGCTGCTGCTGTGGCAGGCCGGTGATGTGCGTCTGGCCGGTTTTGTGCTCGGTGGCGCGGCCATCACTGTCGCTGTGCTGTGGGTGGCGGCGTTACTCATGGTCAAGGCCCTCACCCCCCTGCGCAGCCGGGGTGGGGTGGCTTTGCGCTTTGGCCTGGCCAATCTCTCCCGGCGCGGCGCCTTGAGTGCCGTGCAACTGTCTGCCTTTGGTCTGGGCATCATGGCCTTGCTGCTGCTGGCCCTGGTGAGGGTGGACCTGCTCTCGGAATGGGAAGGCAGCTTGCCCGAAGGGGCGCCCAATCACTTCATGATCAACGTTCAGCCAGACCAGGTGGAGCCCCTTCAGGCCCTGTTTGAGCGCCATGACATGGAAAGGCCGGTGTACTATCCCATGATCCGGGGGCGGCTCTCGACCATGAACGATGCGCCGGTTCGCCCGGAAGACTACACCAATCCCCGGGCCGAGCGTCTGGTGACACGGGAATTCAATCTCTCCTTCGCCAGGGATCTTCAACCCGGCAACCGCGTGGTGGCGGGGCAGTGGTGGAATGTCCAGGATCCGGAACCGGGCTTCTCGGTGGAAGAAGGCCTGGCCGAAACCCTGGGGATTGAACTGGGAGACATCCTGGAGTTTCGTATCGCGGGTGAACCGGTTCAGGCCCCCGTGACCAACCTGCGCAGCGTGGAATGGGATTCCTTCAACGTGAACTTCTTCGTGCTGTCCTCGCCGGGGGTACTGGAGGATTTTCCAGCCACCTATATCACCAGTTTCCATATGGACGAAGCAGGGCAGCGCATGCTGACCGAGGCCGTGCGGCAGTTTCCCAGCGTTACTGTGCTGGACGTGAGGGCCTTGATGCAGCAGGTGAGGGACATCATCGACCGGGCCAGCCTGGCAGTGGAATACGTCTTTTTATTCACTTTGGCTGCTGGGGTGACGGTGTTGTTTGCCGCCATCCATGCCACCCGTGACCTGCGCCGACGGGAAAGCGCCATACTGCGCACCCTGGGGGCCAGCCGTAAGCAGGTGCTGGCGGGGCTGCTGGCAGAATTCATGGTGATGGGTGCCTTGGCCGGACTGCTGGCCAGCGCGGGGGCGAGTGCCGTGGGTATGGTGCTGGCCCGGGAGATCTTCGATCTACCCTACTCAGTGAACCCCATTCTCTGGTTGATGGGCGTGGGGGGAGGTGCCCTTGGCGTGGGGCTGGCCGGCTGGCTGGGTGCCCGCTCTGTCCTGCGGCAGCCTCCATTGCTGACGCTGCGTCAGGTGGGGTGAGCGGGCAACATCGCCCGCCGCACCCAATGCCGGATATACTCTGCGCCCATGCGTCATACCCAATACGACAAGACCCCGCTCGCTCAGCAGCCCCATGAGGCACTGCTGGCGAGATTTGCGCCCACGGATGGCGTGGCCCCCGAGGCTCGCCTCGGCGAAGCCATCGCGGAAGCCCTGCGAGATCATCAGCGAGTCGGCTCGCAGCCACACTGTCTGGATGTGGCCGAAAATCTGCGCGTACTGGGGGTGGATAACGACACCCTGATTGCTGCCCTGTTGCTGGATGGAGATCTGGATGGCTCCCTTCAGGACAAGGATATCCGCGAGCACTTTGGTGATACGGTGGCCTGCCTGGTGCGCAACGTGCAACTGCTCACCACCTTCAAACGCTCCGCCAGCCAGGTGGAGAGCACACCGGAACAGGCCGAACGGCTCCGGCGCATGCTGTTGGCCATGGTGGACGATGTGCGTGCGGTGCTCATCAAGCTGGCCTATCGCCTTCAGCATCTGCGCCTGCTGGCCGCCGAGCCGGATGACCTGGCCCGGGCCATCGCTCGCGAGACGCTGGAGATCTTCGCTCCCCTGGCCAACCGCCTGGGGGTGGCCCAACTCAAGTGGGAGATGGAGGATCTGTCTCTGCGGATCCTGGAGCCCAAGGAATACCGTCGGATCGCGAAGCTCCTGGAAGAAAGTCGCACAGAAAGAGAGCATTACATTATTGATTTCACAGATCACCTGAGAGAGGCATTGCAGCAGGAGCAGGTTGAGGCCGATGTGCGTGGCCGCCCCAAGCATATCTACAGCATCTGGAAAAAGATGCAGCGCAAGAACCTGGAATTCGAGGATCTTTACGACCTCAGGGCCGTCCGGGTGATTGTGGATCGACTGTCCACCTGCTACGCGGTGCTGGGGGTGGTGCACAGCACCTGGCCCCATATTCCCAAGGAGTTCGACGACTATATTGCCAACCCCAAGGACAATGGGTACCAGTCCCTGCATACGGCGGTCCTGGGGCCGGAGGGCAAGGTGGTGGAGGTGCAGATCCGTACCCAGGGTATGGACGAGTTCGCCGAACTGGGGGTGGCAGCACACTGGCGCTACAAGGAAGGCGGACGTGAGGATCAGGCCCTGTCCCGGGCCATTACCTCCCTTAGACGACTTCTGGAAAACCAGGATAACGATCGGGAACTTCTGGATAATTTCCATTACGAGTTGTTCCATGACCGGGTCTTTGTGCTCACGCCCAATGGCGACGTGATCGACCTGCCCAAAGGAGCCACACCCCTGGATTTCGCCTACACCATTCACACCGAGGTGGGGCACCACTGCCGGGGCGCCAAGGTGAATGGGCGCATCGTGCCGCTGACCTACGAATTACGTTCCGGCGAGCGTGTGGAGGTTCTTACCAGCCAGTCCGGAGGCCCCAGTCGGGATTGGATCAATCCCAATATGGGTTTTCTGCGCACGGCTCGGGCTCGGGCCAAGGCGCGCGGCTGGTTCCGGCAGCAGGATCACGACAAGAATCTGTCCGAGGGTCGGGCTGTTCTGGAGCGGGAGGCCCAGCGCCTGGGAGTGAACGCCCCGGACATGGACGAACTGATGCGACGCTTCAAGCAACCGGGCCGGGATGAGTTGCTGGTGGCCATCGGAGCCGGAGAGATCACACCCGCGCAATTGGCCGGCGCCATGCAGGTGCCCATCGAACTCACCCCGGAAGAGACCCTGATGGGTCGCCGTCACCGGCATCCCTCAGCAACGGACAAGGCCACCGATAAGGGCATCCGGATCCGGGGCGTGGGCAACCTGCTGACACAGATGGCCGGTTGTTGCCGACCGGTACCCGGAGACCGGGTGATCGGCTACATCACCCGTGGCAAGGGGGTCACCATCCATCGCCGCGACTGCGTGCACATCCTGCGCATGTCGGAGGAAGAACGTCCGCGCCTGGTGGAGGTCACCTGGGGCGAGGATACCCAGGCCTACCCGGTCAAGGTCACCGTTGAGGCCTTTGACCGTCAGGGGCTGCTCAGGGATATCACTCAGGTACTGGCCAATGAGCGAATCAATGTCCTCTCTGCGGCTACCCAGACCGATCCAGCCGAAAACACGGTCACCATGGATCTCACCCTGGAGATCACCGACACCACGCAACTGAGCAAAGTGCTGGACAAGATCGGTGCAGTGGCTAACGTTTTCTCGGTGCGCCGGGTATCCGCCGGCTGATTCGTGCCGAATCGACCAACCATGAGGTGTTCCACATGACCATGCCCTTGAGCCCCTTGCGGTCAATTCTGCCGCTAGGGATCCTGGTGATACTGGCCACCGGCTGTGCCGGCATGCCCGACATGCGTCCGCCGGCGCCCACACCCAGTGAACCCCATGCCCGTGCTCAGGTGCCCACGCCGGAGCCGGTACCCGAGCCGGAAGCCCGGACCGAACCCACACCAGAGACCAGTCGCGTACCGGCACCCTCCATTGCCCGGCAGGAATCCCCCCAGCCGCAATCGGCCCCGACACGGCAGCCACCGGCCGTACTGGCCCTGGCCAAGGATGCGGACAATCGCATGCAGGCGGGCGATGCCGATGGTGCGGCCGCCGCCCTGGAACGGGCCCTGCGCATCGCCCCCGATGATGCCCGCCTGTGGCAACGACTGGCCGCTGTACGACTGGAACAGGGGCAACCGAATCAGGCCGTGAATCTGGCGGGTCGGTCCAACGCCCTGGCTCGAGGGGATCGGGAATTGCAGGCCCGCAACTGGCGCATCATTGCCGAGGCACGACGGCGCATGGGAGATGCCACTGGTGCCCGAGATGCCGAGGAGCGGGCGCGCTCCCTGGCCCCGGGAGAACTGGGTTGAGCCAGGACTGCAAACACATGCTGGGAGACGATGGCCCCCTGGCCCGGGAGCTTCAGGATTTTCACCCTCGTCAGGCACAGCAGGACATGGCTCAGGCTGTGGCCGAGGCCATGGAGGCCCAGGCCACGCTGGTGGTGGAGGCAGGCACCGGCGTGGGCAAGACCTTTGGTTACCTGGTGCCTGCACTGCTCAATGGTGGCAAGGTGATCATCTCCACCGGCACCCGCAATCTGCAGGATCAGCTCTATCACAAGGACTTGCCCCTGGTAGCGCGTGCCCTGGGGGTCTCCCCGCGAACGGCCCTGCTCAAGGGCCGGAGCAATTACCTCTGCCCGCATCGTCTCAATATGACTCTGGCGGAGGGGCGCATGCTGGAGCCCCGTCTGGTGGAGCCTCTGCGCCGGGTACAGGCCTGGGCGGAAAAGACACGTCATGGTGATATCGCCGAACTCACCGACCTGGGGGAGGATGCGGAGATCTGGCCCCGAGTCACCTCCACGGTGGACAACTGTCTGGGTCAGGACTGTCCCGAATACAACGCCTGCCATGTGGTACAGGCCCGACGCCGGGCGCAGGAAGCCGAAGTGGTGGTGGTTAATCACCATCTACTGTTTGCGGATCTGGCGCTGCGTGGCGAAGGTTTTGGCGAGTTGCTGCCCTCGGCCAATGCCTTCGTGCTGGACGAGGCCCACCAGTTGCCGGATGTGGCCGGCAACTTCTTCGGGGTCACTCTCAGTGCACGGGCCTTGACGGATCTGGCCCGGGACAGCATTGTCGAATTGCTCAACAATGCTCCGGAGATGAGTGAACTTCGGGATCGGGCCGATACCCTCACCCAGGGGGTCAAGGATTTTCGTCTGGCGCTGGGAGAAGGTTCGGGGCGGGGCCCCTGGGTATCGCTGTCCGCAAAACCCGCGGTGGAGCAGGGGCTGGATGCACTGGAAAATCGTCTGACCTCGCTGGCCGATGGCCTGGAGGCCGTGGCGGAGCGAGCCAAGGGCCTGGAGTCCTGCGCCCGTCGCGCCCGTGAGCAACTGGAGCGGCTATCGCTGTTCCGCGGCCCCCAGGACAACGCCGTGCAATGGTATGAAGCCTGGACCCGCAGTTTCAGTCTGCATGTGACGCCCCTGGATGTGGCTGCCCTGTTCAACGAACATCGCGGTGCCTATCAAAGTGCCTGGATATTCACCTCTGCCACCCTGTCGGTGGACGGCGGATTCGATCATTTCAACCACCGCATGGGGCTGGAGGATCCACACAGTCTGCTTCTGGACAGCCCATTCGACTATCAGGCCCATGCTCGACTGTTTCTGCCACCGCGTCTGCCCGAACCCAATGACGGCCGATTCACCGGGGCCCTGGTGGACATGGCCGCGCCACTGATCCGCGACAATCCCGGCGGCACCTTCCTCTTGTTCACCAGCCTGAAAGCGCTGCGCGAGGCGGCACAACGGTTGCGCGATCAGCTGGACCGGCCGTTGCTGGTTCAGGGTGAGGCCTCGCGCAATGTCCTGCTGGAGCGTTTTCGCAGGGCTGGTAACGCCGTGCTGCTGGGCTCTCATAGCTTCTGGGAGGGAGTGGATGTGCGTGGTACCGCGCTCACTTGCGTGATCATTGATCGTCTGCCTTTCGCGGCGCCCGGAGACCCGGTGCTGGAGGCACGCATTGCCCGAATACGCCAGGGCGGAGGCAATCCTTTCCGCGACCTGCAACTGCCCCAGGCCGTCATCACCTTGAAACAGGGTGCCGGGCGACTGATCCGGGACATCAGCGATCATGGCGTCCTCATACTGTGTGATCCGCGCATTCGTTCAAAGAGTTATGGCAAAACCTTCATCAAGAGTCTGCCACCCATGCAGCCGGCTGCCGACGAACGGGAGGTGATCCAGTTCCTTCAGTCCGGTGCGCCCCTTCAGACCCTGCCTGACCGAGGCTCCCATTGACCCCCCCGACGTTGTGCAAACTGTTGGCCATCGAGACCTCCACCGAGGCCTGCTCAGCCGCCCTGTGGGTGGATGGTCGGATCCATCTGCGTTTCCAGGAGGCGCCACGGACCCACGCGAGGCTGATCCTGCCCATGATGGAGGCCGTGCTGGCTGAGGCGGGCATTGCCCTGGGGCAACTGGACGCACTGGCGTTCGGTCGAGGTCCAGGGGCATTTACCGGGGTGCGGGTGGCCACGGGCGTCATTCAGGGTGTGGCCTTTGGCGCTGACCTGCCGGTGGTGCCCATCTCCACGCTGGCAGCACTGGCCCAGCAGCGGATCGATGCAGGCGCCCAGCAGGTGCTGGCGGCCCTGGATGCGCGCATGGGGGAGGTGTACTGGGGGGCCTTCAAGGCCGACGTGCAGGGGCTGGCCAATCCCGTTGGCCTTGAAGGCGTCTGCCCACCCCTGGCGGTGCCTCAACCTCCGGAAGGGCACTGGGTGCCTGTCGGGCGAGGCTGGTCCGCCTATCAGGAGGCATTGGCACAACGCCTGGACATGGAAGCCGAGCCACCCTGGAATGATCGCCTGCCCAGCGCCACGGAGGTGGTGCGCCTGGCGGTGCGGGATTGGGCCGCCGGCGCAAGTGTGCCGGCGGATCAGGCCATGCCGGTCTACCTGAGGGATCAGGTGGCCAACAAACCTCGACAAGTCATGCGACCCGGTACCGTGGGCGCGGCCCAGGACACAGAGCGATGAATGCCTTTACCGATCTCAATACCCCATTGCTCACGGCACGCCTGCGTGCACAGCCGGCGGATTTCCTGGTGGATGAACTGCCCATCACCACGCCAGAGGGGGAGGGTGAACATGTCTGGTTGCAACTGCGCAAAACGGGTCTCAATACGGATCAGTTGGCGGGCATGCTGGCTCGTGCCGCCGGCTTGCCACGGCGGGCCGTGAGTTATGCCGGTCTGAAGGATCGTCAGGCCGTGACCACTCAATGGTTCAGTGTCCATCTGCCCGGGTGTGATGCCCCCCAGTGGTCTGATCACCTGCCGCCGGAAGTGGAGATCCTCGCCGCCCAGCGGCATCGCCGTAAACTGCAGACGGGACATCTTCGCGGCAATCGTTTTCATATTCGTCTGCGCGATTGTGAGGGAGATCGCCGTGTGGCGGAGGAGCGGTTGACTGCCATTGCCCACCGGGGGCTGCCCAATTTTTTCGGAGAACAGCGCTTTGGCCACGACCGTGGCAATCTGGATAAGGCTCGCGCCTTATTCGCCAAAGAAATCCGTGTGCGCGACCGTAAACTCAGGGGGCTGTATCTCTCGGCGGCCCGCTCTGAAATCTTCAATCGGGTTTTGGCCAGACGGGTGGAGGAAGATCACTGGGATCAGGCACTGCCCGGAGATGCCATGCAACTGGATGGCTCGCGCAGCTTCTTTATTCATCGGGAGGAGGATCCCACGGTAGCGGCGCGGGTTGCCGCCTTCGAGGTCCATCCCACCGGCCCGCTGTGGGGGCAGGGGAATGCCATCACCGAGGGCGCAGCAGCACAACTGGAGGCCCAGGTCATGGAGGCCACGGACCTGAGCGAACTGGCACGTGGCCTGGAGGGTGCCGGTTTGTCTCAGGAGCGGCGTGCCCTGCGCATCCGCGTGAATGAGCTGTCCTGGTCGTGGCTTGATGCGGCAGATCTGGAATTGCGCTTTGAACTGCCTGCTGGTGCCTATGCCACCACGGTCATTGCCGCGGTGGCCGATACGGCTTAGCCGATCCGCGGAGAACCCGTGAGTGCGGTCAGCTTGGTGGCGGTATAACCCCCACCAAGCTGGTTGAGTGCCTCACGGTCATGCAGTGTCAGCACCCCTGCCTTCTCGGATACATAGCCGCGACGCTTCCACTCCGCAAAGAAGCGACTCACCGTCTCCACGGTCAGGCCCAGCAGTTCGCCTGTTTCGGTGCGTGAAAGCGGCAGGGGGACCTGAGCATGGCCGCCGTTCTTGTCAGCCCAGTACAGCAGAAAGGTGGCCAGGCGCTCGTTGGCCTTCTTGGTGCCCAACTCGACTGCCAGGGTCTCCACCTGCTGCAGGGCAGCCGCCCATCGTGCCAGCAAGGCATTGTTCAGGGTGGGATGATCCGTCTGCAGGCGTTTGAGCACGCTCAACGGCAATCGACAGAGCTGCACGGGTGTGAGCGTCGTGGCGGTATGGTTGTAGGTCTGTCCCAGCAGGCTCTCCACCCCCATGATATCCCCCTGGGTAAGCAGACGCAGGATCTGCTCACGGCCATTGACGGCAGTACGAGTGAGCTTGATCACGCCATCCTTGAGGGTATAGGAGGCCAGGGCCTCGGCGTTTTCCTGGTAGATCACCTCGCCTGCAGGGATCACCAGGTGCTCGGACGGATTATTGAGTCTTTCGACCACGTCATCCGGCAGGGCACCGAACAGGCTCTCCGCGCGCACGGGGCAGCGCATGCAGTCGTTGTCCATGAGTGGGGCCGGCGGCCGGCCCCCGTTGGGTTTGTTTCGTATGCTCATAGTGCCGGGCCAGTCCCGGTGATGTCGTTACATGGGTTGAACAAGGGTGAAGGCTCCACGAATTTGTCCTTCTGAATAACCCGTTGCCTGATCATCGGGGTATTTGCGCAACAGCGCCTGCTCCACATCGTAACGCACCTCAGTGCCATGACAGGTCATGCAGAGCTCGCCGGCAGGGATGGCACGCATGTAGCGGATCTGCCGGTCCCCATTCTCCTCCCGAACCTCGTAATGCTCCATGGTCTTGGGATCCTCACCCTCAGCCAGGCGCTCCTCGAAGGCATTGAGTACGCCACGCTCCCAATCGTCAGGGGCGTTGTCCGGATTGCGAAGCTGCAGGCTGGTGCGACCGGTCTGTATGCCGGTGCGGGTGGAGATTTCCTCGGCAATCTCGGGAGCGCGCTGGTGACAGACGTCGATGGCATGTATCGGCCCCCCGTCTTCAACGGCCGTCTTGAGTTCAGTTTTCAAGGACTCGGAGAAGTGCTGAACCGCCTCCCGGGCCTGCTCCAACCGGACCTCGGTATCATCCTGGGCCCAAACCGGTGTGTGGATCAGTGCCACCGTCACCAAGGCCAGACTGGGAAATTTCATTCGTCTCATGTGAAGCCCTCCCCACGATTTCACTGTTTTCCCGGCACGGATACTTGCCATACTAGCATGAGATTACGCAATTAAATCCACACTGGAATAATGAAATACATGAAAGTTAGGATGGGCGTCAGTCCTTCAACCGCAACAGCACAAGAACAGCACCGGTTCCCCCCAGGCTGGGTGGAGCCGAGCAGTAGGCCAGAACCTCGGAACGCTGTCTGAGCCATTGGGCTACACGACTCTTGAGCACGGGCCCCCGGTTGCTGGATCGCAACCCCTTGCCATGGATGATTCTCACGCAGCGCAGACGCCGTTCCCGGGCTTCGGCCAGGAACAGCGCCAGCGCTTGATGAGCCTCCCGGGCGAACAGACCATGAAGATCCAGTTCGTCGGCAATGCGATACTGTGCCCGGCGCAGTTTCCGAAACACCTGGCGCTGCAGACCTTCGGCCATGTAGATCAGTTCGTCGCCGGGTTGCACATCGGTGCCATCAAAGGGATCCTCCCCCAGGGCCTCGATCACCCGACGGCGGTCTGCCTCGGCCTGGCGGGGTCGCGGTGGGGGAGGGCGGCGCTGCAAGGGCTGACGGTCGCTGCGCACGGGCCGCACCTGCCCGACCGCGGCCCGGAACAGGGCCATGTCGTCGTCCTCCGGCAGGTCGTTGGGGGGCATGACAGATCTCCGTTGGGACATGCGTCTAACACGGGGTTTCCAGTATATTAGCCACTTGACATCACAGTGACCCACTATGCGTATCCTGCTCAGTAATGACGATGGTGTCCATGCACCGGGACTGCAACAACTGGCCAAGACCCTGCGAGGCCGAGGCCAGGTGACCGTGGTGGCGCCGGATCGGGATCGAAGCGGCGCCAGCAACTCACTCACGCTGTCTCGACCGCTGCGAGCCACTACCCTGGACAATGGCGATGTGCGCGTGGACGGTACACCCACGGACTGTGTGCACCTGGCACTGACCGGACTGCTGGCCGAGGAGCCGGACATGGTCATCTCCGGCATCAATGCCGGCGCCAACCTGGGTGACGATGTGCTCTATTCGGGCACGGTGGCTGCCGCCATGGAAGGGCGGTTTCTGGGGCTCCCGGCCATTGCCGTTTCCCTGGCAGGTCAGCAGCAATGCAAGCATTACGATTCTGCAGCTCAAGTGGTCCTGGAACTGCTGGATCGACTGCGGACCATTCCCTTGCCTTCCGACACCATCCTCAATGTCAACGTTCCCGACCTGCCCCGGGAAGAAATACTGGGTTACCAGGCCACCCGACTCGGGCATCGGCACAAGGCGGAGCCGGTGACCCGCTCCACCGATCCCCGGGGGCGTCCCATTTACTGGGTAGGGCCCTCGGGCCCGGAGCAGGATGCCGGGTTGGGCACCGACTTTCATGCCGTGCGTTCCGGGTACGTCTCGGTGACGCCGATTCAGGTGGACCTGACCCGCTATGAGGCCATGGACATCGTCAGCCGCTGGCTCACGGAGGGCGAGGCTTGAATCATGATCTGACCGGAATCGGCATGACCTCCCAGCGCGCCCGGGATCGCCTGGCCGGGCGTCTTCGGGAACTGGGCATCCAGGATCCCCGTGTGCTGGAGGTCATACGCGCCACGCCCCGCCATCTGTTCGTGGATGAGGCCCTGGCGCATCGTGCCTATGAAAACACCGCGCTGCCCATCGGTTTTGGCCAGACCATCTCCCAGCCCTTTATCGTCGCGCGCATGACAGAAGCCCTGCTGGCCGAAGCCACGCCACACATGGTGCTGGAGATTGGCACGGGATCCGGGTATCAGGCAGCTGTGCTGGCGCAACTGGTGGAGCGGGTGATCAGTCTCGAGAGGATTCGCCCGCTGCAGCGCCAGGCCCGTGAGGTGCTCAGCCTCATGCGATTGCAGAATATCAGCCTGCGCCATGTGGATGGCAATCATGGCTGGCCGGAAAATGCCCCCTATGATGCCATCCTGCTCACTGCGGCGCCCCGGGTGATCCCCGAGACCCTGCTGCTGCAACTGAACATGGGTGGGCAGTTACTGGCGCCGGTGGGCGAGGAAAGTGGAGCCCAGACCCTGGTGCGCATCACTCGCACCCCCGAGGCCTATGTCAAACAGGACCTGGGCCCGGTGAGCTTTGTGCCGCTGTTGCCGGGAGAGGTGTCATGAGGCTTTTTGGTCCCTTGTATGATCGGGTCATGACCTGGTCGCGGCATCGCCATGCACCACGTTACCTGGCGGCCTTGTCCTTTGCGGAATCGTCTTTTTTTCCCGTACCCCCCGACGTGATGTTGGCCCCCATGGTGGCCGCGCGTCCCGATCGAGGTCCGCGCCTGGCCCTGATGACCACGGTATTTTCCGTATTGGGCGGGTTGCTCGGGTACCTGCTGGGCTATCTGGCCTTTGAACTGCTGCAGCCGATGGTCATCAGCGCCGGCTATGGGGATGAGTTGATCCAGGCACAGGAGTGGTTCTCCGTGTGGGGCGTCTGGGTGGTCCTGGTGGCTGGTTTTTCACCCATTCCCTACAAGCTCTTCACCATCACCGCCGGAGCCATGTCCATGGCGGTGCTACCCTTCGTGGTCGCTTCATTCCTGGGTCGGGGGGCACGCTTCTTTGCTGTGGCCCTCATCCTCGGTTGGCTTGGGCCCCGGATGGAACCGCGCCTGCGCCCCTATATCGAATGGATAGGGTGGGCGTCGGTTGTCCTGCTGGTTTTGGCGGTCATCATTTATCAGTTACAGGGGTGAGAAACAGACAGTGCGCATGGCAGCGGTGGCAGCCTGGGTGTTCATCCTGCTGATGCTGGCCGCCTGTGGCACGCTGCAGAGATCAGGTGAATTGGGATTCCGTTCAGGTGTGCATACGGTGCGCCATCACGAGACCCTGTATGCCATCGCATGGCGGTATGGCCTTGAATGGCAGGATCTGGCCCGCTGGAACGACATCGACGAGCCCTACACCATCTATCCCGGACAGCGTTTGCGCATGAATCCCCCATCCGGTGATCGTCAACCTGCCGTGGCGCAGGCGCCCCCGGCCCAGCGGGGTGGGACGCCCCGCGAGACCCGCAACGAACCTCCACCAAGACTACAGCCCCGCCCGGTTGAACAGCGGGCTGATACGGGGCCGCCCGCCTCCTCCGGGGATCGTCCTCAAGCTAGACCCTCCCCGCCCTCCACGAGTGCCCCCCCCACCCAGCGCAGTGCTGCCTCCAGCGGGCCCATCGATTGGCGATGGCCCACCGATGGCGAGGTGATACGTGCATTCCCGGCCTCCGGTACAGGCAAGCGGGGGATCGGTATCGCCGGGCAGGCAGGCCAGTCGGTGCGGGCCGCGGCCAAGGGGCGAGTGGTCTATAGCGGAAGTGGACTTGTCGGATATGGAAAGCTTATCATCGTGAAGCACGATGATACCTATCTCAGTGCCTATGCGCACAATGAGAAAATCCTTGTAAATGAAGGGTCTGAGGTGTCTCAGGGGCAGGAGATTGCGCTCCTGGGGGACACCGGAACCGATCGCCCCATGCTGCATTTCGAGATTCGAAAAGACGGGAGGCCCGTGGATCCATCAAGCTATTTGCCAGACCGATAAAACCTAAGGGGCAACCGCCCCGCACAGGAGGTCACATGCCGAGAAGGCGAGATAAGAGCCCCGTGTACGAGGATGATGAGGAGAAGGTTGAGGCGGAAGGACTGTCGGCATCCGGAGATCGGGTGAAGGTGTCACTGGATGACACAGAGGAAAGCGATGGCACGCCGGCACTTTCGGACGAGGTGGTGGGGTCGGCGACCGAAAATGATGCGGAAGAGGAGAGTGAGGAAGGCGAGGTCGTATTTGCCGCGGGAGAACCGCCAAGAGCCGATCTGGACGCCACTCGACTGTACCTCAGCGAGATCGAGTTCTCTCCTTTGCTGACACCGGAGGAGGAGGTGTATTACTCCCGTCTGGCCCAGAAAGGAGACGAGACCGGTCGACGCAAGATGATCGAGTGCAATCTGCGCCTTGTCGTCAAGATTGCCCGTCGCTACATGAATCGGGGCCTGGCGCTGCTGGATCTCATTGAGGAAGGCAACCTGGGTCTGATCCGGGCCGTGGAGAAGTTCGATCCCGAGCGCGGCTTCCGCTTTTCCACCTACGCCACTTGGTGGATCCGACAGACCATTGAGCGGGCCATCATGAACCAGACCCGCACCATTCGTCTGCCCATCCACGTGATCAAGGAACTGAATGTCTACCTGCGCGCCGCCCGGAAGCTGGCCCAGGAACTGGACCACGAGCCCACAGCTGAGGAAGTGGCCCGCCACCTGGATAAGCCGGTACAGGACGTCAAGCGGATGCTGGCCCTCTCCGAGCGCGTGACCTCGGTGGATCTCCCCATTGGCAAGGAGGGTGACCGCCCCTTGCTGGATGTGATTCCCGACGAACAGACACCCGAGCCCGCGGATCTCGTCCAGGACGAGGATGTGGTGCAGTACGTGGATGACTGGCTCATGGAGCTGGACGAGAAGCAGCGGGAGGTGATCGTCCGCCGCTTCGGTCTGCACGGGTTTGAGCGTTCCACCCTGGAGCAGGTGGGCTTTGAACTGGGTGTTACCCGGGAGCGGGTACGGCAGATACAGATGGATGCCCTGAAAAGGCTGCGCAAGATCCTGGAAAGTCGGGGGTTTTCGGAGGATACGCTGCTGCAGAACTGAAGCATTCAGTTCGGGATCAACAACGCCGCTGCCACCCGGCGCCCCTCGCCCATGATGATGTTGTAGGTGCGACATGCCGCTGAGGTATCCATCACCTCCAGACCGACGCCCCGATCACGCAGGGCACGCAGCACATCCCGGGGTGGCCAGCGCAGGACAGGGCCTGTGCCCAGCAGTACGATCTCCGGCTGCAGGGCCAGCACGGGCTCGAAGACCTCGGGCTGCAGGTCTTCAACTTGGGCGACCGGCCAACGGGGTATCAACTGGTCGGGCAGCACCACCAGGCTCTCGTGATGAGGTACCTGATTCACCTGCACACCACCGCCTCCATAGGCAGTGATGATGTTCTGGCCTTCGCCATACTCGCGCCTCATCTTCATGGTACGAAAAGTACAACCCGGCCGGGCCACTGGCAAGCCGTGGTACCTGGCCCCGAGCGCACTGATTGACAGCCCCCGGGTGCCCCTTTATTGTTTCTGGTTTCCCTTTTTCCGACCATCCAGCCCTTGGAAACACCCGTGATCGACGACTTTCCCAGAATCAAGCGTCTTCCGCCGTATGTCTTCAGCATTGTCAACGACCTGAAGGCCAAGGCCCGCGCCCGTGGCGAGGATGTGATTGATTTCGGTATGGGGAATCCAGACCAGCCCACGCCCCCTCACATCGTCGAAAAGCTCGTGGAGGTGGCCCGCCGAGGCGACACCCATCGCTACTCCGTGTCCAAGGGCATTCCGCGTCTGCGGCGGGCCATCTGTCACTGGTACAAGGACAATTACGATGTGGACCTGGATCCGGAGACCGAATCCATCGTGACCATCGGCTCCAAGGAGGGTCTGGCCCACCTGGCTTTGGCCACCCTGGGGCCCGGCGACGCGGTGCTGGTGCCCAACCCGGCCTATCCCATTCATCCTTACGGTTGCGTCATTGCTGGCGCCGATATCCGTCATGTGCCCCTGACACCGGATGTGGATTTCTTCGCGGAACTGGAGCGAGGTATCCAGGAATCCTGGCCGCGACCAAAGATGTTGATCCTGAATTTCCCGGCCAACCCCACCACCCAGTGTGTCGACCTGGAATTCTTTGAGAGAGTGGTGGCCATTGCCCGGGAGCACAAGATCTGGGTCGTGCACGATCTGGCCTATGCAGAGATTGTCTTTGATGGCTACAAGGCTCCCTCCATCCTGCAGGTGCCTGGGGCCAAGGATCTGGCGGTGGAGTTCTACACCCTATCCAAGAGCTACAACATGCCGGGCTGGCGCGTGGGTTTCATGTGTGGCAATCCCACGCTGGTAGCGGCCCTGGGACGCATCAAGTCCTACCTGGACTACGGCACCTTCACACCCATTCAGGTGGCGGCCATCGCCGCGCTGGAAGGCCCTCAAGACTGTGTGGAGGAGATTCGCCAACTCTATCTCAGCCGCCGGGATGTGCTTTGCGACGGGTTGAATGCCCTGGGCTGGGAAGTGGAAAAGCCCAAGGCCACCATGTTCGTCTGGGCACCCATTCCGGAACCTTACCGCGAGATGGGGTCGCTGGAGTTCTGCAAGAAACTGCTGCGTGATGCCAAGGTGGCTGTCTCGCCGGGCATCGGTTTTGGCAGTCAGGGTGACACCCATGTGCGCTTCGGTCTGATCGAGAACGAGCACCGTACCCGCCAGGCCCTGCGTGGCATCAAGGCCATGTTCCGGGAAGATCAGCGAGCGGCCAAGATCGCCTGAGCGCGTCAGGCCCTGTGGGGGTGAGTGGCCGCGCCGCCGCCCCCCGATTGTTTGGCTCCCCCTTCATTTTCGCCGCATCCGGCCGCTAAGACAGTGGACGGTGCGTTGGCGTGTGTTCGAGCGGAAATTGGCCGCACTCAATGCTGCATTGCAAGAGAGAAACCCGTCACAAAACGGTTCCCGATATCGGACACCTGAGGTAGCATGCAGGTAGATGGACGCAATACCGGGAGTGAATGATTTTTCTCATTTTTATTGGGGGTATGGGGGCAGACCACGCCGTAACCCGCCCGCTCAAGGTCAAGTCTTAAGGGAAGGGGAGTACGTACCACATGGCCAAGTCAATTCTTACGGTGGACGATTCCGCGTCGATTCGCCAGATGGTGTCCTTCACGCTCAAGGGGGCCGGTTACACTGTCACCGAGGCGGTGGATGGGCAGGACGGTCTGGACAAGGCCCGTTCCGGCAATTTCAATCTGATTTTTACTGATCAGAACATGCCTCGGCTGGATGGCCTCAGCCTGATCAAGGAACTGCGCGCGCTGCCGCAGTACAAGAGTGTGCCGATTCTGATGCTCACCACCGAATCCGGCGAAGCCATGAAGGCCCAGGGACGTTCTGCCGGAGCCACGGGTTGGCTGGTGAAACCTTTCGATCCCCAGAAGCTTCTCGAGGTTGTGCGTAAGGTGATCGGCTGATCATCACACCCCTGACATTCCTTGAAGGAGGACGGGAATGACCATCGACATGACCCAGTTCTATCAAGTGTTCTTCGACGAGGCCGATGAACATCTGGCGGATATGGAGAGCCTGCTCCTGGAACTGGATGTCGATCAGCCGGATCTGGAGATGCTCAATGCCATCTTCCGTGCCGCCCATTCCATCAAGGGGGGTGCCGGCACCTTCGGTTTCAACGATATGGCCCGGGTCACCCATATCCTGGAAACCTTGCTCGACCGCCTTCGTAAACAGGAGCTTCAGCCCATCACCGAGATGGTGGATGCCTTTCTGGAAGCCGGCGATGTTCTCAAGGCACAGTTGCAGGCCCATCGTGAGGGCGACGAATACCAGGATGAGCGCATCGACCGAGTCTGCACCTGGCTGGAGCGACTCACGCACGGTGAACAATCGCCCAGCGCGGCCCCCCCAGCGTCTCCCGAGCCATCCCTCACCCGGGAACGGCCGGCCGAGCCCAGCTGGCAGATCACCTTTGACCCCCACGCGCCCGAGTTCAAGGCGGATGTTCATCTGGATGCCCTGGCCGACAGCCTGGGTGAACTGGGCACGCTGAAGCGACATTCCGAGGCAACCGGACGTCCGGTGACCTGGCATCTTGCCGGGCATGGCATCAGCTTGGCGGATATTCAGGACATCTTTGATTTCATCTGCGACCTCAAAGGGGTGCAGATCATGCCCATGGATGGCGCAACAAAAAGTATGCTGTCCGCCTCGGATGACGGTGATGAGTCCTTTGGGTTTTTCGATGAGGCCCCTGGCGCGCCCGAGCCCGAGGAGGCCGAGGATCCGGGATACGGTTTCTTTACGGATTCACCGCCCCCCCCCATGTCGGCGCCATCGGATCACCATGGCGAGCAGTCCGATAGCAGCTATGGTTTTTTTGAGGATGCCCCGGGCGCCGAGGCCTGCCACGACAGCGATACGGGAAGCTACGGACTCTTCGGCAACAGCCCAGGCATGGCGCAGGTGGCTTCTCAGGCCGCCCAGGACCGGGAGGAGGATGCCCAGGGTTACGGCCTGTTCGATCCCTCCCCCGGCTATCCCACCTCTATCCACTCAGAAGATGATGGACACCCCGGAGCACCCGAAGCACCGACAAAGGGGGGGGGCACGGGCCGCCCCCCGCCCAACAAGGAAGCAACGGCCAAAGCCCAATCTCCCAAGCGCGGCCCCGGTGGGGATTCGTCCATTCGTGTCAGTGTCGAGAAGGTGGACCAGCTCATCAATCTGGTGGGAGAACTGGTCATCACCCATGCCATGCTGGCCGAGTCTGCGTCTCGACTGGATCCTGTCACTCACGAGAAGATCTTCAGCGGCCTATCCAATCTGGAACGCAACTCACGGGACCTGCAGCAGTCCGTCATGTCCATCCGCATGATGCCGATCAGCTTTGTTTTCAATCGTTTCCCCCGGGTGGTGCGCGATACCGCGGCCAACCTGAAGAAGAAGGTCACCCTGCGTCTGGTGGGTGAGGAGACGGAGCTGGATAAGGGGCTCATCGAGCGCCTGGCAGACCCCCTGAACCACCTGGTGCGCAATAGCATTGACCATGGCATTGAATCCCCGGAAAAACGTCTTGCAGCCGGCAAGCCCGAGACCGGCGAGATTGTCCTGCGCGCCAGTCACCAGGGCGGCAACATCGTCATCGAGGTGAATGACGATGGCGCCGGGCTGAACCGGGAAAAGCTCCTGGCCAAGGCAGCCGAGCGGGGCGTTCCCTTGTCCGATAACCCCTCGGACAAGGAAGTGTTTCAACTGATCTTTGCGGCCGGCTTTTCCACTGCGGATAAGGTGACCGACATCTCCGGACGGGGGGTGGGCATGGATGTGGTCCGCCGCAACATTGAACAAATGAACGGCCGGATCGAGATCGACTCCGCGCCGGGGCAGGGCACACGAATCACCATCCGGCTGCCTCTGACCCTGGCCATCCTGGACGGGATGGCCGTGCGCCTGGGCGACGAGACCTTCATCCTGCCCCTGACGGCCATCCGTGAATCCATCCAGCCCAAACGGGAGCAGTTCAAGACAGTCTCCGGCAAGGGCAAGGTGCTCAATACCAGCGGGGAATACCTGCCTCTGGTGATGCTCCAGGACGTGTTTGACATGGGGCAGGCCGGCCAGCGCCTTGAGGACTCCATTGTGGTGATCGTGGATACCAATGAGGGCCGCATGGCCCTGGTGGTGGATGAACTGATGGCTCAGCAGCAGGTGGTCATCAAGAGCCTGGAAACCAATTATCGCAAGGTGCGTGGCGTCTCAGGGGCCACCATCCTGGGGGATGGGCGTGTGGCTCTGATCCTTGACGTGGATGAGCTGGTGCACTTGAACCAGGAAATGCAGCCCAAACGCACAGGCACTTCGGAACAGGGGAATCTGGCATGAGTGAAGATCTGAAGGAGCGGGCGGTCATCAGCAGCGATGACAGCCGGGAATATCTCACATTCACCCTGGGCGATGAGGAATACGGCATCGACATCCTCAATGTCCAGGAGATTCGCGGCTACGACGCAGTGACCAAGATCGCCAACTCGCCGGATTACATCAAGGGTGTGATCAACATGCGCGGGGTGATCGTGCCCATCATTGATATGCGCCTGAAGTTTCAACTGGGGCAGGTGGAGTACAACCAGTTCACGGTGGTGATCATCCTCAACATCTCAGGGCGGGTGATCGGCATGGTGGTGGATGGTGTCTCGGATGTGGTGGCCCTCAAGGGGGAACAGATCCGGCCCGCACCGGAATTCGGCGCAGTGCTGGATACCGCCTACATCGACGGACTCGCCACACTGGATGAACGCATGGTCATTGTCGTCGACATCGAAAAACTCATGACCAGTGGTGACATGGGATTGGTTGACCGGATTCAGAACGAATCCCCATGAGGCACGGGTTCAATCACGGGCCCATTCAAGAAGCAGCAAGGAGTCAAGGCCATGCGTTGGTTCAATAATCTATCGGCAGGTATCAAGATTGCGCTGCTTGGCGGCGTGTTACTGCTCTCCCTGTCCTATGCGGTCTTCGAGGCCTACAAGGGGTTTACGGGTTGGTCCGATTATTCGCAGCAGGTCCGTGACAATCGGCTCCCCTCCCTGGAGGCCCTCGGTCAGATGAATACCGAGCGCATGGCCATCCGTGCCCAAACCGTGGAGGTGATGCTGCAGGAGGAGGCCTACACGGATAAATCCGCGCTGCGGAACATTGCGCAGGAGCGGGCACAGTCCTGGGAGGCCATTGACCACTACTGGGCTCAGTTTGCTGAAATACCTCGCCTGACTGAGGCAGGCCAGCGGTTGTATGACCGGCTGAGCGGTGAATACCAGGCCTGGCGAGCCATCTATGTGGAACTGGATGCCCTGATCGAGAACCTGATCCGCACCCAGGACCCCCTGCAGTACGATGCCTACATGCAGGAGTATGCCGAGACCGTGGAGCGCATGATTCCCATCTCGAATACCATGGGGGCCACCTTTGTGGAGCTGGTGAAAGGTAATCTGTCCCGGGCCACGGCCGATGCCAATAACAATGTCCAGACCGCGGCCAGCGAGATACGCATTACACTCTGGATCTCCTTCATTGCCATTGCCCTCTCCATGGCCCTGGCATTGCTGACCTTCTTCAGCATGGTGCCACCGCTGCGGGCCCTGGTGGCGAAGTTCGATGCCATTGGTGCGGGTGATTATGATCAGGAAATCGAGCAGACTCGCAAGGACGAGGTGGGCAAGGCCCTGAAGGGGCTGGCGGACATGCAGGCCAAGCTCAAGGCGGACATCGCCGAAACCAAGCGTGTGAGCGCCGAGAACCTGCGCATTCGTTATGCCCTGGACAGTGTGTCCTCCAACGTCATGGTTTCCGATCCTAAAGCCGAGATCATCTATGCCAACGACGCGGTGATCGGCATGTTCCGCAAGGGAGCCAATGACATCCGCAAGGATATGCCCAACTTCGACCCGGATCGGGTGCGCGGTGGCAGCATGGATCTGTTCCAGAGACAGGCCGCCGATCTGCGTCAATCCATGGACGCCATGCGTTCCACCCATGAGTCGGAAATCATCATCGGTGGTCGCACCTACCAGCTGATCGCCAGCCCCATCTTCGACGAGGCGGGTGCCCGCCTGGGTACGGTCATCGAATGGGCCGACCGCACCGAGGAACTCAAGGTCGAAAGGGAAGTGACACACCTGGTGGAAGGCGCCGTGAAGGGGGATTTCAACCAGCGCATCGCCACCGAGGAACTGGAAGGCTTCTTCAAGCGTTTGGGGGATGCCATCAACGAACTGGTGGAGCGCACTTCCACCGGCCTGGGTGAGGTGGCACGCGTCCTCAATGCCGTCTCCGACGGTGATCTGACCCAGCGCGTGACGGGTGATTATGAAGGAACCTTCGGGCAGTTGAAGGAAGACACCAACGCCACTGCCATGCGACTGCAGGAACTCATTGGCCAGATCAAGGAATCCGTGGACGCCATCAATACGGCGGCCCGGGAGATCTCCGTGGGCAACACCGATCTGTCCCAGCGCACCGAGGAGCAGGCCTCCAGCCTGGAGGAGACCGCTTCCAGCATGGAAGAGTTGACCTCCACGGTGAAACAGACGGCCGACAACGCCCGCCAGGCCAATCAGCTCTCCAGCAATGCCCGGGATGTGGCTTCCCGTGGCGGAGACATGGCCAGGGAGGCGATGGACTCCATGAAGGCCATCACCGACAGCGCCGACAAGATCGGCGAGATCATCACCGTGATCGACGGCATTGCCTTCCAGACCAATATCCTGGCACTGAACGCAGCGGTGGAAGCCGCTCGCGCCGGGGAACAGGGTCGGGGCTTTGCCGTGGTGGCCGGCGAGGTGCGCAACCTGGCACAGCGGTCTGCGGCTGCTGCCAAGGAGATCAAGGCCTTGATCGCCGAGGATGCGGAGACCATCGAGACCGGCAGCAAGCAGGTGCTTGCAGCCGGGCAGACCATGGAAGAGATCGTCAACGAGGTGAAGCGGGTGACCGATCTCATTGCCGAGATCGCGGCGGCCTCCGACGAGCAGAGCACGGGTATCGAGCAGGTCAACAGCGCCGTGACCCAGATGGACGAGGTGACCCAGCAGAATGCCTCGCTGGTGGAGGAGGCAGCGGCTGCCGCCGAGTCCCTGGAGGAACAGGCTCAGGGTCTGGCCCGCGCGGTCAGCGTATTCCGGGTGGATGAGAGTGCCGTGGCCTCCGCGGGTCGCGCGCTGCCGGCGGCTCCCCAGGCCCCCAGCCGGGCGCTGCCCGCAGGTAAGGGGCAATCCAGTCGTCCAGCGGCTGGCAAGGGGGGGACCGGGCCCAGCCGCAAACCCCAGCAGAACAAGGCGGCGGCTGGAGCCGCGAAGCCGGGTGGCCGACCCGACTCGCATGCGTCCTCGGACGATGAGTGGGAAGAGTTCTGATCAGCGTCGGAGCCGCTCATCCATGACCAAGGTCCTCGGGCCCGATGTGATGCACCGGGCCACCATCTCCCGCGGTCACGCCCATGCGTGACCGCGAATTCGACTTCAGGGACGCAGACTTCGAGCGCATCCGGCGCATGATTTATGAATACGCCGGTATTTCGCTCAACCCGGGTAAACGGGATATGGTCTACAGCCGCGTGGCTCGTCGTCTGCGTCAGGCCGGCCTCAATTCCTTCGACGCCTATCTGGACCGTCTGGAGGTGGATGGGGAAGAGTGGCAGCACTTCGTCAATTCGCTGACCACGAATCTCACCTCCTTTTTTCGCGAGGCCCATCATTTTCCGGTGCTCTCCGAGCATGCCGGCCATATGCATGGCCGGCATCGACGCACACTGAAGATCTGGTCAGCGGGTTGTTCCACGGGTGAGGAGCCCTATTCCATTGCCATGACCCTGATCGACACCTTCGGGAGCTGGACGCCACCGGTGAAGATCCTGGCCACGGATCTGGATACCCAGGTGGTGCGCCATGCAGCTGAAGGTATCTACCCCATGGAGCGCATTGAAAAGATGCCCAGAGAAGATGTGAAGCGCTTCTTCCTGCGGGGCCGCGGAGGGCGTGAGGGCATGGTGAGAGTGCGGTCGCAGGTACGGGACCTCATCTCCTTTCAGTCGCTGAACCTGCTGGGGCCGAGTTGGCCGCTCAAGGAGCCCTTTGATGCCATCTTCTGTCGCAACGTGTTGATCTACTTTGATAAGCCCACCCAGTACAAGCTGCTTTCCAGATTTCACCCCCTGCTGCATCCGGAAGGTTTGCTGTTCGTGGGGCATTCGGAGAGCCTGGCCCATGCCGCCGATCTGTTCCGCCTGCAGGGCAAGACGGTCTGCGTGCCGGTGGCAAGGGGGCGCCCATGAGCGAGGGTTTCGAGGAGGTATTGGCACCCAACCTGTACTATGACCGGCACTTTGACATGGATGCCGTCAAGATCCTGCCGGGAGAATACTATGTCTCCAACCGTGAACTGCTGATGGTGACCGTGCTGGGCTCCTGCGTAGGGGCCTGCGTGAGGGATCGGCTGAGAGGCATTGGCGGGATCAATCACTTCATGCTGCCCGATGACAAGCGCAACGAAGACAGCCGTGTGGGCAGTTCCATGCGCTACGGGGACTATGCCATGGAGATCCTGATCAACCAGTTGATCAAACTGGGGGCGCGCCGGGAGAACCTTGAGGCCAAGGTTTTCGGTGCCGGCAACGTGCTGCCAGGGTTCAAGAGCAATATCGTGGGAGAGCGCAATGCTCAGTTCGTGACCGATTACCTGGCCACGGAGGGTATTCCCATTGCGGCGCAAGATTTGCTGGGTAATCACCCGCGCAAGATCTACTTCTTTCCCACCACCGGCCGAGTGCTCGTAAAAAAACTGCGCAGTCTGCACAACGAGACCATCATCGAACGGGAACTGAGCTACAGCCAGAAGCTGCGTCAGGCCAAGGTATCCGGCGAAGTGGAATTGTTCGATTGACGTATGACAGGAGACCGACTCATGCAGGGCTTTGGGATGGAGACAATGACACGGGCACTGGCGCCCCACGGGTCGGCGGTGCTGGTCAGTGGGGCGATGATCGTCGCCTGGTTGCTGCTGTCATTGCCCGCCTGGCTTGGCATGCTGGCCGTCGTCCTGATCTGGGTGGGTTCGCTGCTATGGCAGGCTCGAAGCACCGCGAGCGCCGGGCGAGCAGACAAGGTTCGTGCAGATGAACAACAGGGTACACTGGATAATGACCGGGAACTTTGGGATATGGTCATCCAGATTGACGCCCTCATTGCCCCGGAGACAAGCGAATTACGTACCCTGGTGGGACAGGCCCGGCAGTTGATCCGGGATGCCGTCAGTGACCTGCAAGAGAGCTTTCATAACCTCAACCAGACCTCCAGGGAACAGCAGGAACTGGCCCTGAAGCTGATCCGGGGCATGTCCACTGACGCTCAGACGGGCTCTGAGAGCGAAGTCATCGACATGGATGGCTTCATGGAGGAAAACAGCAAGGTACTGGCACAGAACGTTCAAATGCTGATCGACATGGGCAAGCACAGCGTGGAGGTGGCCCACCAGGTGGATGATCTTTCCAGTTTGATGGATGAGATCTTCAGCTTGCTCGACAGTGCCAAGCATATTGCCGGGCAAACCAATCTGCTGGCACTGAACGCCGCCATCGAGGCGGCCCGGGCCGGGGAGGCGGGTCGGGGATTCGCCGTGGTGGCCCAGGAAGTGCGCAAGCTCTCACAGGATTCGGATCAATTCAACGAACAGATTCGTTCTCAGGTGGAGCAGGCCAATCGACTCTTTGGCCACGCCAGGGAAGTGGTGGGCCGCATGGCCTCGCAGGACCTGAATACCTCCATCAGCGCCAAGGGCAGCATGGACGAGATGATGGAACAACTGCAGAAACTCAATCAAAACCTGTCCCAGGGGCTGGATCACATGTCCGGCGTTGCCGAGCGCGTGCAGCAGAACGTGGATGCAGCCGTCAGGCTGTTGCAGTTCGAGGATATCGCCGGCCAGGTGCTTGATCGGGCCCATACGCGGATCGATTTCATGGAACGCTTTGTCGCCGAACTGCGCCAACTCCCCATGGTGGAGCCTGCCAGGTCGCAGGAGCAGTTGGAACAGGCCCGAGGGCGACTCAAGACCTTGCGTGAGGAATTGCAGGATGCAGCTCACCGGCCTGTCCAACAAAAATCCATGGACGAAGGTGACATCGAACTCTTCTGATGCGATCCCCATGGCCACAACAGGCGGTTCTACCATGAGTGACAATGCCAGGGACAAGCCAATACGTGTCCTGGTGGTCGATGACTCGGCATTGGTGCGCAAGCTCCTTACGGAGGTCCTGAATTCCGCTGGGGGCATTGAGGTGGTGGGGACAGCCCAGGACCCCTACGTGGCACGCGAGCGCATCAAGAGCCTCAATCCGGATGTGCTGACTCTGGATGTGGAAATGCCGCGCATGGATGGCCTGACCTTTTTGCGCAACCTGATGCGCCTGCGCCCCATGCCTGTGGTGATGGTGTCCTCGCTGACCGAACGCGGGGCCGAGGTGACCATGCAGGCCCTGGAACTGGGGGCCGTGGATTTCGTCACCAAACCCTCGCTGGACCTGGCCAACACCCTCAATGCCTATCGTGACGAGTTGGCAGCCAAGGTCAGGGTCGCGGCCGGCGCCAGGGTGCGCACCCTGGCGCCGGTGAAACCGAAGCATTCCGTGGATGAGATCCTGCCCTCCAGGGCCGTGGGAAAATGGCGTACCACCGATCGTCTGCTGGCCATCGGGGCTTCCACCGGGGGAACCGAAGCGGTGAAGGACGTCCTCATTGATCTGCCGCCGGACAGCCCCGCCGTGGTCATTGCCCAGCATATCCCTGCCGGTTTCAGCGGTGCCTGGGCACAGCGCATGAACCGGCAGAGTCGGCTGTTGGTAAAGGAGGCGGTGGAAGGTGAACGCCTGATGGCGGGCCACGCCTACGTGGCGCCTGGAGACCAGCATCTACTGGTGGCTCGGGATGGCGCACGCTATGTCTGCCGCTTGAGCATGGCCGAACCTGTCAACCGTCACCGCCCCAGCGTGGACGTCCTGTTTCGTTCCGTGGCTCAAGCCGCCGGCAAGAATGCCTGTGCTGCCCTGCTCACCGGCATGGGCGCTGATGGTGTGCAGGGTCTGAAGGAACTTCACGATATGGGCGTGGAGACCATTGCTCAGGACGAGGCGACCAGTGTGGTCTGGGGGATGCCTGGAGAGGCGGTAAAGCGGGGCGCGGCCTCACAGGTGCTGCCACTGGATCGGATTGCCGAGGCCATGCTGAAGGCCTCCCGCGTGCGCTGATAGTCTCAAAAGTTTGGGCACATGCCCAAAAATCTGAGATCATCTTCACATTCTCTCCTGCTTTCTCCATGACTGTTTTCGTCGGAGCCTTGTCCCCATGAGCATTAAACGCCACGTCGATGAAAAAACCAATCTGGTGACGATATCCGTCGGTGGGCGGTTTGATTTCGCCCAGCACAAGGCCTTCCGGGATAGCTACCGGGATCTACCGGCCCAGGGCACCCGCTATCGGGTGGACCTGAGCGAGGCTTCTTACCTGGACAGTTCGGCCCTGGGCATGTTGCTGCTGCTGCGGGAGCATGCTGGGGGGGATACCGCCCGGGTGAGTCTGCGCGGTTGCAGCGACGATGTGCGCCGCGTGCTCAAGATCGCCAATTTCGATCGCCTGTTCAATCTGGAGTGACCACTTACCCCATGTCACCCGACGCGCCCCCGCGCTCCAGCCCCGGGCCTGAGAATCCCGCGTCTGCCATCCCGGTGGACTGCCGGGGTTTGGCGCTGGTCGTGGACGATGAGCCCACCAATCGGCGCCTGCTTGCGAGGATGCTGAAGAAGGAAGGGTTCGAGACCCTGGAGGCCGAAAGCGGCAGCCGGGCGATCGAGCTGTTCGAGCAATCGCCGCCGGATATCGTTTTCATGGATGTGATGATGCCGGGCATGGACGGTTTCGAGGCGACCCGACGCATCAAGGCCATGGCGGGATTCGACTTTGTGCCGGTGATCTTTCTTACCGCACTGCATGATGAAAAGTCCTTGGTGCAATGTACTGAGTCGGGAGGGGATGATTTCCTCACCAAACCCTTCAACTTCAGCATCCTCAAGGCCCGCATCACCGCCATGGAGCGGGTGCGTGATCTGCAGCGCATCATTGCCGGCAAGAACCGGGAACTGGAAAACCTCCTGGAACAGGACCGTCAGGAGCAGAAGCTGGCCGAACGGGTTTTTAATCGGGCCGTGAACGACCGCAATGTGCGCACGGAACAGTTTGGCCTGGTGCAGCGACCCGCGACCACTTTCAATGGCGACCTGGTGCTGACCCAGGACCTGCCCGATGGGGGGGTACGCATTCTCCTGGGGGATTTCACCGGCCATGGCCTGGCAGCAGCCATTGGTGCCCTGCCGGTAGCCGAGACCTTTCGCACCATGACGCGCAAGGGAGTGGACGACGAACAGGTGCTGGACGAAATCAACCGCAAGCTATACCGCGTGCTGCCGCCGGAACGCTTCATGGCCGCCTGCCTGATCTCCCTTCCCGGTTCTGGTCGGGAGATCCGCTGGTGGAACGGCGGCATGCCCAGTGCCTGGTTACGCAATCGCGAGGGGTTCCAGGAACTGGCCTCCCATGCATTGCCATTGGGCATCCTGCCGGAATTGTCTGATCGGGAGACCCCCCGACGCGTGGCCGTGCGCCGTGATGATCGACTGCTGATGATGAGTGACGGCCTGCTGGAAGCGCGCAACCCCGAGGGCCAAATGTTCATCGACCATGGCTTTTCGGAGGTATTGAACGCGTGGTCCCATGGGGAAGCCGTGCTCCCCGGGCTGTTGCGGGCCCTCGAGAAACACTGCGCTGATCAGCAGCCGGAGGATGATATCGCCATTCTGGAGGCCCCTCTGGATCCTGAGCTCTTCAGCCGCCCCCCGGTGAGTCGCGAAAGTCACCCGCAAGGAGGCTGGAACTGGTCGTTGACGCTGGAGGATGAGCGCCTCGGGGATCTGCCCTCCTTGGAGTCTGCCCTGCGTCCGCTTGGGTTGCTGGATGGCCTGGAGGAAGATGCCGGCCCCCTGGAGACCATCGTCAACGAGCTCTACAGCAATGCCCTGGAACACGGCGTGCTCCAGTTGTCGTCCCGCATGAAGGCCGACCCGGAGGGGTTTTGTAGCTATTATCTGGAGCGGGGCAGACGCCTGGCCGAGGGCTGTCAGGGCCGTGTGGATGTGAGCGTCACCTATGAGCCTGACAGGACGTGCGGCGTGTTCCGGGTCAGAATCAGTGATTCCGGCCCGGGTTTTGACGCAAGTCAGTGGGAAAAGACTTCGCTGGACACCACCCGCCCCTGGGGCCGGGGTATCGCCTTGGTGCGCGATCTATGCGAGACCGTGGTGTTTGACGAATCAGGCTCCCGGGTGGAGGCCGTGTATCGGTGTCGTTAAAGGACGAGGACAGTTCATTCCTTGAGTCGGTGGGTGAGCGCCTGCGGTGGCAGACCCAGGCCATGGAGGCCATGGTCAACGGGATTGCCATCGCCGATGCCACTCAGCCGGATGGCCCCTTGGTGTATGTGAATCCAGCCTTTGAGCGCATGACCGGTTATCGGGCTGAGGAGGTACTGGGTACCAATTGCCGTTTCCTGCAAGGCGATGACCGGGATCAACCCGGTATTCGTGAATTACGTGATGCCGTGGCCGAGGGGCGGGCCACGAAAGTGTTGATCCGCAATTATCGCAAGAATGGGGAGTTATTCTGGAATGAGTTCAGTATCTCGCCAGTGCGAAATGACGCGGGGGTGGTGACCCACTTTGTGGGGATTCAGCAGGATGTGACGGAACTCATACAGACCATGGAGGCTCTGCGCCAGGCCAAGTCGGACGCCGACCGGGCCAACCAGGCCAAGTCGGAATTCCTCTCGCGCATGAGCCACGAACTGCGCACCCCGATGAATGCCGTGCTGGGTTTTGCGCAGTTGCTGGAGTTTGACCCGGACCTGGGCAGCGAACAGCGAGAAAACGTCGAGGAGATCATCCGCGGCGGCCGGCACCTCCTGGATCTGATCAATGAGGTGCTGGATCTTGCCAAGGTGGAATCGGGGCGAGTGGAACTCTCACCCGAGCCGGTGGCATTGCAAGGCCTGTTGCAGGAATGTGTGGCCCTGGTTGAACCCCTGGCCAGGGAGCGGGACCTGGAGATACAGATAGGGCAGGCACTGCCCGACCACTACGTGCATGCTGACCGGGTTCGTCTGAAACAGATCCTGATCAATCTGCTCTCCAACGCCATCAAGTACAACCGACCGCAGGGGCGGGTGACTCTGGACCTGGAGCCCGCCATGGAGGTCAATTCGGGGCTGCGCATCCTGGTATCCGATACCGGGCGGGGTATTCCGAACGAGCGCATCACCGAGCTGTTCGAGCCATTCACGAGGCTGTTGGAGGATGAGCACAAGGTGGAGGGCAGTGGCATTGGTCTGGCCATCACCCAGCGGCTGGTGCATCTCATGGGAGGGTGCCTGGGGGCCGTCAGCCAGGTGGGGGAGGGCAGCACCTTCTGGGTGGAATTACCTCAGAGTATCGCGACCGACGAAACGCCCGGGCGGCAGGCCCCTTCAGGCACGGTCGAGTCTACCTCGGGGCAACCCGGTGCGGTGCGCAAGATTCTGCAGATTGAGGACAATTTTGCCAATCTGCGCCTGCTTGAGCGGCTGCTCAAACGCCATGATGACTTCAGCGTCCTCAGTACGGAAGATCCTTACATCGGTCTGGAGTTGGCCCGGGAGCACTGCCCGGACGTGATCATTCTCGATATCCAGCTTGCCCGTCTGGATGGCTTCAAGGTGTTGGAGCGCCTGCGGGAGGCTGCAACCACCCGCCACATCCCCGTTGTGGCCCTCACGGCCAATGCCACGGAGCCAGATCGTCAGCGCGGCCTGGCAGCGGGGTTTGATGCCTATCTGACCAAGCCCCTGAATTTGGGCGAGTTGCTTGATACAATTCGCAACGTTCTGTCTCAAGACCGAGCCAACCGCCCCGGTCCCAAGGTGCGCCAGTGAATACCCATAACCTTTCCAACAAGACCCCACACGAGCCGGAACGCAAGGCGGCCCGGATCATGGTAGTGGACGATGAGCGGGCCAACCTGATCCTGATGGATCGCCTGCTGCGTACCGAGGGTTATTCCAATCTGGTCCTGGTGCAGGATCCCCGTGAGGTGATGGCCTCCTACCGCCAGGCGCCCACTGACCTGATCCTGCTGGACATCAAGATGCCGCATATGAACGGCTTCGAAGTGATGGAGCAGTTCGCCGCACTGGAAGATCCCCTTGTCCCTCCCATCCTGGTGCTGACGGCCCAGCATAGCCGCGATTACATGCTTCGGGCCCTGAGCAGCGGCGCGCGGGATTTTATCGGCAAGCCCTTTGACCGGGCCGAGGTGCTGGCACGGGTACGCAACATGCTGGACGTGCAACTGGCCCACCGCATGACCCATGACCAGAAGGACATGCTGGCGCAACTGGTCCACGAGCGCACCGACGAGATTCGTCGTACCCGCCTGCAAGTGGTGCAGCGTCTGGGGCGCGCCTCGGAATACCGGGATAACGAGACCGGATGCCATATCCTGCGTATGAGCCACATCTCGGCCCTGTTGGCCCAACACGTGGGTTGGGATCGTGATCACTGTGAACGCATGCTCCATGCCAGCCCCATGCACGATGTGGGCAAGATCGGCATTCCCGATCGGATCCTGCTCAAGCCGGGCAAGCTGACCCCCGAGGAGTGGGAAATCATGAAGAGCCATGCCACCATCGGCGCCGATATCCTCAGCGGCGATGATTCCGATTTACTGCTCATGGCCCGGGAAATCGCCCTCACGCACCACGAAAAATGGGATGGCAGTGGCTATCCGAAGGGGCTGGCCGGGCATGATATTCCCATGTCCGGTCGCATCTGTGCCCTGGCGGATGTATTTGACGCCCTGACCTCCTGGCGACCTTATAAGGAGGCCTGGACCGTGGAGGATGCCCTGGGCCTGATCCGCAAGGGGGTGGGGCACCATTTCGACCCGGACCTGGCGGAACTCTTCTTCAGCTTGATGCCGGATATCCTGGCCATCCGCGAGCGCTTCCCGGAACCTGTTCCAAAAGCCGGTTGATCCCTCCGCGCCCCTCCCCGGGTAGGGCTCATCTCCGCTATAATGCCGGGCTTCCCCCGCCATAGGAGCCAGATCATTGGAACCCGTCAAAGTCGGCCTGTTGGGTCTTGGGACCGTGGGCAGCGGCACGGTCAGAGTGCTCAAGCGCAATAGCGACGAGATTACCCGCCGCGCCGGTCGCGGTATTGAACTCGTGGCGGCTGCCGCCCGTAATCTGGACTCCCTGGGCGACCTGGATGTGAGCGGGATGCGCCTTACCGAAGAAGCCCTTGAGGTCGTGGACGATCCGCAGGTTCAGGTGATCGTCGAACTGATCGGGGGCACAACGCTGGCGCGGGAACTGGTGCTGCGCGCCATTGACCAGGGCAAGCATGTGGTCACGGCCAACAAGGCCCTGATTGCCCTGCACGGCAATGAGATCTTCAGCCGGGCTCAGGAGCGCGGCGTAATGGTGGCCTTCGAGGCCGCTGTGGCCGGCGGCATCCCCATCATCAAGGCCATTCGCGAGGGCCTGGCCGGTAACCGGATCGAGTGGCTGGCTGGCATCATCAACGGCACGGGTAACTTCATTCTCACCGAGATGCGCGACAAGGGGCGGGAGTTCGCTGATGTGCTGGCGGAGGCCCAGCGTCTGGGCTACGCCGAGGCGGATCCCACCTTCGACGTGGAAGGAGTGGATGCGGCCCACAAACTGACCATCCTGGCCTCCATCGCCTTTGGCATCCCGCTGCAGTTCGACCGGGTTTATACCGAGGGTATCTCCGGCATCTCCCGGGACGACGTGGTCTACGCCAATGAACTGGGCTATCGCATCAAGCATCTGGGTATTTCCCGCCGGGTGAATGGTGGCATCGAACTGCGAGTGCATCCCACCCTCATCCCGGAACGCAGGCTGATTGCTAACGTGGACGGTGTGCTCAATGCCGTGCTGGTCTGGGGGGATGCCGTGGGCCCAACCCTCTATTACGGCCCCGGTGCCGGCTCCGAGCCCACCGCCTCGGCGGTGGTGGCCGACCTGGTGGATGTGGTGCGCGCCCTGACCACGGACCCCGAGAATCGGGTTCCGCACCTGGCATTCCAGGCCGATGCCCTGTCGGATGTGCCCATTCTCTCCATGGACGACGTGCAAACCGCTTTTTACCTGCGACTGCGGGTGGTGGACCGTCCCGGCGTGATGGCCGATATCACCCGCATCCTGGCGGACCTGGACATCAGCATCGAGGCCATCATGCAGAAGGAGCCGGATGAAGACACCCACGAGGCCGATGTGATCATGCTGACCCACCAGGTGCGTGAGGGTAATCTCAATCAGGCCATCGGCCGCATCGAGGGCCTGGATAGCGTGATCACCCCGGTGACCCGCATTCGCCTGGAAAACCTCAAGTAACACCGCGTCAAGACGCCCCGACCCCGAGATCCGACCATGCCTTTCCGACCCCGTTACACCGGCATCATTGAACGCTATCGTGACCGCCTGCCGGTGCACGACGATGCCCGCATCATCTCTCTGGGCGAGGGCAATACGCCCTTGATCCGGTTGAACAACATCCCTCGGGTGCTGGGCAAGGAAGTGGACATCTACGTGAAGTTCGAAGGACTCAACCCCACGGGTTCCTTCAAGGACCGGGGCATGACCATGGCCGTCACCCGTGCCGTGGAGGAGGGTTCCCGCGCCATCATCTGTGCCTCTACCGGCAACACCTCTGCCTCAGCGGCCGCTTATGCCGCCCGCGCCGGCATCACCGCCTTCGTGCTGATCCCCGATGGCAAGATTGCCCAGGGCAAGCTGGCCCAGGCCATGATGCATGGCTCCACGGTGATCCAGATCAAGGGCAATTTCGATGATGGGATGCGCCTGGTGAAGCAGGTCGCCGAAACCTCACCGGTGACAGTGGTCAACTCGGTCAATCCCTACCGCCTGCAGGGTCAGAAGACGGCAGCCTTCGAGATTGTTGAAGAACTGGGCCGTGCCCCGGATTACCACTGCCTTCCGGTAGGAAACGCCGGCAATATCACCGCCCACTGGATCGGTTATTGTGAGTATTCATCCGGCTCGGGTGATCACGTCACCGAGGCCTGCGGCTTCTGCAAGGGGCGTTGCATGTACGCTGGCGGGGCTATTGTGGGGAATCGCCCACGCATGGTGGGTTACCAGGCCAGCGGCAGTGCCCCCTTCATGCGCGGCGCCATGGTCGATGATCCGGACACTGTGGCCACCGCCATCCGCATTGGTCATCCCCAGTCCTGGGACTATGCCTGGAAGGTGAAGGAGGAGTCCGGTGGTTGGTTTGATGAATGCGCCGATGAAGAGATCCTGGCCGCTCAAAAACTGCTGGCCGAGCGGGAGGGCGTGTTCTGCGAGCCGGCTTCCGCCACCTCGCTGGCCGGCGCCCTGCGGGATGTGAAGGCCGGCAAGATCCCGGAAGGCTCCAGCATTGTCTGCACCCTGACGGGTCACGGCCTGAAGGATCCGGACATTGCCATCCAGCAGAGCCTCCGTGCCCCGCAGACGGTGGAGGCGGACCTGGAGTCGGTGAAGCGGGCCATCCTGGAGAATATTGACTGATGTGATGGGGGGGGTGGCTCCCACCCTCACCCCAACCCCTCTCCCGCCAGCGGGAGAGGGGTTCTAAGGCGCCCTTCTTCCCTCCGGGGAGAAGGGCTGGGGATGAGGGGGTGCGGGCACCCTCCCACCCACTGCCCGTTCAAACCTCCCCCTGCCGCCCCGTCCAGTCCCGTGCAAACTGCCACGCCACCCGGCCGCTGCGCGATCCCCTCAGCAAGGCATACTGCAAGGCCTCGCGCCGTGCGGCCTCCGTCAATGCCCCCCCGCCCAGGTGCTCCAGCCAGTGCGTGACCACCTCCAGGTACTGAGCCTGGGAAAAGGGATGAAAGGCCACCCAAAGCCCGAACCGCTCGGATAACGATACCTTCTCCTCCACCGCCTCGCCGGGATGGATCTCGTCATCCACACGCTTCACTTCCAGGTTATCCACATTGAGCTCGGGCATCAGGTGGCGACGATTGGAGGTGGCGTAGATGATCACATTCTCCGGCGTGGCCTCCAGATCCCCATCCAGTGCCGCCTTCAGTGCCTTGTAGGCCGGTTCGTTGGCCTCGAAGGACAGGTCATCGGCAAACAGCACGAAGCGCTCCGGCCGGTCACGCAGCGGCGCCACGATGCGGGGCAGGTCCACCAATTCGTGGGCATCCACCTGCACCAGGCGCAGCCCCTCATTGGCATACCGGGTGAGGAGCGCGCGCATCAAGGAGGACTTGCCCGTGCCCCGGGCACCCCAGAGCAAGGCATTGTTGGCGGGCCGCCCAGCAATGAACTGTCGGGTGTTACGCTCCAGCAACGCGCGAGGGCGCTCGATATGCAAAAGGTCATCGAGCGCCAGGGGGGTGATCTGGTTGATGGACTGTAACTGGCCCCGGCGCCAACGAAAGGCCGGCGCCTCCCACTCAATGGGCGGGGCAGGTGCCGGCAGCATGCCCTCCAAGCGCTCCAAGAGGGATTCTGCCCGGCGGAGCACGCCATCCAGGTCTGCACAATCAGGCATTCGGCACCTCTAGCCTTCGCGATTGCTCAAAGTGAGGCTTTCCACTGCCAGAAACACCTCTCTTAAAAACAGCCCCAGGGCAGTGATCAGGCTGACCATGGCCAGCACAAACATGGCGCCTACCAATCGGGGATGTTCCATCTCAAAAAGGAAGTCCAGAAACACGGTGACAATGGTCAGACACACCAGCATCGCCGTGGTAATGCACAGCGTCATGCCCCAATGGACCAATCGCGCCCGATCATCCAGAATCCGCAACTCCCGGGCTGTTAATTCACGACGCCTCGCATCGGGGGCGTGCATCAGATGGGCCAGATGCCGGCGGCGATCCACCACCCGGCCAAGGCGGGCAACAAAGGCATTCACAAAGCCGGCAATGCCCACCAACAGGAAAACGGGTGCCACGGACAATTGAATGACTTGAGATATTTCAATGGGTGAAGTCTGGTCGATCACAACGATATCGCTCCAGTGGTATTCAATAGATGAAATCAACTATATTCATAAATCGTTTGGTGATGCATCCTGTGCTATGTTACGGATGAATACCCCTTCGCGAGGTAATGCATCATGAGCGAACATGCCAGAGTCGGCGACTTGCCTCAGGTGGGTGTGGAATTCATGGACAATGATCACGAGGAAGCCATGGGCCTTCTCGCCCGCGTGGTTGAAACCCTGGAAGCATCCCGGAATGATCATGCCGCGCCAGAAAGCCTGCGCCGCGACCTGCGTGACTTCATCGAGCACAGCCGCGCGCATTTTCGGCGTGAGGAGGTGATCATGAAGGCTGTGCATTTCCCGCCGTTCCACATCCACAAGAACGAGCACGATCAGCGGCTGGAGGAATTGGTCACCTACGTGGATGATCTGGATTCCGGCGTCATTGGACTGGAGGATTTGAAGGACAAGTTCCTCAATGAATTCCTCCCCTGGTACCAACGTCACTGTGCCACCATGGACCAGGCAACCGCCCGCTATGTGGAAAAGCAGGCGGCCGCCACGGGACAGTCCAAGGCCTGAACTGATATGCCGCAATCCACCTAGCACCCCTGACGACAAGGCAGCGGTCCTGGGTGTCGATGGACTCAAGCCTCCAGACGACGATATTTTACTCGGTGGGGCTGATCCGCGTCACTGCCCAGGCGCTTGTGGCGATCTTCCTCGTAATCCTGGTAATTCCCCTCGAAGAAGACCACGTTGCCATCCTCTTCAAAGGCCAGGATGTGGGTGGCGATACGGTCCAGGAACCAACGATCGTGCGAGATCACCACGGCGCTGCCGGGGAAGTCCAGAATGGCCTCTTCCAGGGCCCGCAGGGTTTCCACATCCAGATCGTTGGTGGGCTCATCCAGCAGCAGGAGGTTGCCACCGCTGCGCAGCAGCTTGGCCAGATGCACGCGGTTGCGCTCTCCGCCGGAGAGTTCCTTCATGAGCTTCTGCTGATCGCTGCCCTTGAAGTTGAAGCGGCCCACATAGGCCCGTGAGGGCATCTGGAAACTGCCCACATGGATGATGTCCTGGCCATCCGAGACTTCCTCCCAGACCGTGCGCTGATCCTGCAGGGCATCCCGTGTCTGGTCCACATAGGCCACCTGCACGGTCTCGCCAACGCGGATCTCACCCGAGTCCGGCGTCTCCTGGCCGACGATCATACGGAACAGGGTGGACTTGCCCACACCGTTGGGGCCGATGACGCCGACGATGCCTCCGCGGGGCAGGGAAAAGGAAAGGTCCTCATAAAGCACCCGATCCCCGTAGGACTTGGTCACACCGTTCAGCTCCACAACCAGGTCGCCCAGGCGCGGGCCCGGCGGGATATAGATCTCCTTGGTCTCGCTGCGTTTCTGGTAGTCCTGTGAAGAGAGTTCCTCAAAGCGCTTGAGGCGGGCCTTGCTTTTGGCAGAACGCCCTTTGGGATTGCTGCGTACCCACTCCAGTTCGGATTCCATGTTCTTGCGGCGGGCGCTTTCCTGCTTTTCCTCGATTTCCAGGCGCTTCTCCTTTTGTTCCAGCCAGGAGGAGTAGTTACCCTGCCAGGGGATGCCGTGCCCACGGTCCAGTTCCAGAATCCAGCCCGCCACGTTATCCAGAAAGTAACGGTCGTGTGTCACCGCCACCACGGTGCCGCTGAATTCCGAGAGAAAACGCTCCAGCCACGCCACCGATTCGGCATCCAGGTGGTTGGTGGGCTCGTCCAGGATCAGCATGTCGGGGGCCGATAGCAGCAAGCGGCACAGGGCCACGCGACGACGCTCTCCACCAGACAGCTTGGTGACATCGGCATCCCAGGGTGGCAGACGCAGGGCATCGGCAGCCACTTCCAGTTTGCGATCCAGATCCCAGGCGCCGGCGGAATCGATGCGATCCTGAAGTTCCGCCTGTTCAGCCAGCAAGGTATCGAAATCCGCATCCGGATTGGCAAATTCTTCAGCAATGGCGTTGAAGCGATCCACGAGGGCCTTCACCTCGCCAACACCATCCTCCACATTGCCGCGTACATCCTTGTCTGGGTTCAGCTGGGGTTCCTGGGAGAGGTAGCCGATATGGATGCCCGGCTGTGGGCGGGCTTCACCGATGTATTCCTTGTCCAGTCCCGCCATGATGCGCAGCAGGGTGGATTTACCCGCGCCGTTGTAGCCCAGCACGCCAATCTTGGCGCCGGGGAAGAAATTCAGCGAGATATCCTTGAGGATTTCCTTCTTGGGCGGGACGACCTTGCCCACACCATTCATGGTGTAGATATATTGGGCCATATAAAACCTGTCTGGGGAAGTGTTGTGCGATGAAAACGGGCGCTGGCCCGGTGACTTGCCGGCATTATCCTGAAGTTAACCGATAGTTTCTACCGGTCACACCGGCAAGTGCCCAAATGCGCGGGTTTTTTTACCTTGAAAGGTGTCCTGCCTTTTGGCAGGCTAGACGCATTCCAATCGTGAAACCCGGATGCCTACTCCTCCCTCCCTAGCCCTCGCGCGACGTCAATCCACACCGCGTGGTCGGCTGGGTTCACGCCCCCTGTTGGCGGGTGCGCTGGCCATGGTGGTGGCCGTGGCGGTCTTCACTGGTGTGGACAACATGCTGGAGCAGCGCCTGGAGGATCGGGCCCGGGGGCGGGTTCTTGGCGAACTCTCCACCGTCCGAGCCCGTCTGGAGGGCGAACTCAATGCCACGATCCATCTCACCATGGTCATGGCCACCTACGCGGGCATTCATCCCGACATGGGCGAGAGTGAGTTCCGACGGGTGGCGAGGGAACTCTATCGTCAACGGGGCGACATGATTTACAACATCACCCTGGCGCCGGATAACGTCATCCGATTCATTTACCCAATAAGGGGCAATCAAGCCGTCCTGGGATTGAACCTGGAGACCCACCCGGAACAGGGTGAGTCGGTGTATCGGATGATGCAGGCCGCTGATACGGTACTGGCCGGACCCTGGAAGCTGGTTCAGGGAGGGGAAGGGCTGATCATCCGCACGCCCGTGTACTTGAATTCGGATCGTGGCAGGTATGATCCCGAGGCCTACTGGGGGCTGACCAGTATTCCCATCGACATGGAGGCCATTTACCAGATCACAGGCCTGCTCGACCTGGAGGAACGGCTGGATATCGCCATTCGCGGGCGTGATGGCCGAGGCCCGGCCGGTGCCGTGTTTTTTGGTGACCCGGAACTTTTTACCGAAGACAGCCTGCGCCAGGAGGTCATCATCAAGGGAGGGCGTTGGGAACTGGCCGCTCGACCCAAGGGAGGATGGGCAGTCGTCACCACGCGCCCCCTGGCCTGGCATCTCACCGGGATTGCCCTGGTGCTGACAGCCGGTGCCCTGGCCTGGCGCATGGCTCAGCAATCCGAACGCGTTCGAGTCTCGCAAGCATCGCATCAAAGCCTCAGCGAGCGCCTCAGGGCCACCATAGCAGCCATGCCGGACATCTGCTTCATCCTGGATGCCGAGGGCCGTTACCTGGAAGTGTTTGGCGGCCATGACCCCGACGCATACCACACCAGTCATCAGGCCCTGGTGGGTCGGACTCTGCACGAGGTCATGCCCCGGGATAAAGCGGACCTCTTCCTGGCCCGAATTCACGAGACCCTGCGCACCGGCAAGCTCCAATCCATCGAATACGCCCTGTCGGTGGAGGAAGTGGACGGCGTTGAACCGGAAAGCGGCCCCGCCGGCACCCAATGGTTCGAGGGGCGCCTCACCCCCTTGGGGAAACACGTCATGGGGCGCCCGGCGGTGATCTGGCTATCCGTCAACATCACCCAGCGCAAGAAGGCCCAGGACAACATGCGCTACATGGCCCTGCACGATGCGCTGACCGGCTTGGCCAACCGTACCCTGCTCAGGGATCGCATGGTTCACGCTATCGCTCAGGCACGGCGGGAGCAGAGTCGGATTGCCGTGATGTACATCGACCTGGACAATTTCAAGCCCATCAATGACGCTCTGGGTCATGATGCTGGGGATACGGTACTGTGCGAAGTGGCGCAACGGCTCAATGAGTCGGTACGGGATTCGGACACAGTGGCCCGGGTAGGCGGAGATGAGTTCGTGATCCTGCTGGAAAACCTGCCGGAGCCGGAACTGGCCAGGGGCATCGGCGAAAAAATCCTGGAAGTGCTTGCCAGACCCATACAGGCCAAGGGTCGCGCCTGCACGGTCACCACCAGCATCGGCATCAGTGTGTACCCGGACCATGGCGAGACCTATGAATCCTTGCTGGGGGCGGCTGACCAGGCCCTTTACGAGGCCAAGTCACTGGGCAAGAACCGCTACTGGCAGGCTGACGCCAGCCCCATTGGCATCAGTTCCTGATGCCAATGCCCTTGTTCAGCAGGAACAGGGCCACCCCATACAGGATCAGCACGAAGCCGATAATGATGCCGTAGGAGGTCGCCAGACCGATATCGGCCACACCCAGGAAGCCGTAGCGAAAGGCATTCACCATGTACAGGATCGGATTCAGCATGGAGGCGCCCTGCCAGAACTCCGGTAGCAGGGTGATCGAATAGAACACACCTCCCAGATAGGTCAAGGGTGTCAGGATGAACGTGGGAACGATGGAGATGTCATCGAAACTGCGGGCGAAGACGCCATTGATCAGCCCCGCCAGGGCGAACAGTGTGGCTGTGAGCACCACCACCGACAGCGTGACCGCCAGGTTGTGGATGGCCAGCGGGCTGAAGACCATGGACACCAGTGTCACCGCGATACCCACTGCCAGACCACGGCAGACACCGCCGCCCACGAACCCCAGAATAATCAGATAATTCGGCACCGGTGAGACCAGCATTTCCTCCAGGTGCCGCTGAAACTTGGCGCTATAGAAAGAGGACACCACATTCGAGTAGGCATTGGTGATCACCGCCATCATGATCAGGCCGGGCACGATGAAGTCCATGTAGCGAATCCCTTCCATATCCCCGATGCGTGAACCGATCAGCCCCCCGAAGATGATGAAATACAGCCCCATGGTGATCACCGGAGGCAGGATGGTCTGGATCCAGATGCGAGAAAAACGCAGGATTTCCTTGGTGAGGATGGTCCTGAAAGCCACCCAGTTGGTATAGCCGCTCATTGCGTATCCACTCCCGGGTTACGGCTCTTGTCCACCATGCTCATGAAGAGCTGTTCCAGACGGTTGGTCTTGTTGCGCATGCTGCGCACTTGAACACCCTCCTGATTGAGGTCCACGAAGAGTTGATTCAGGCTGACGTCACGATCCACATCCGCCTCCAGGGTGAGCTCATCCACCCAGCGCAGTCGATGCTGGGGCAGGGTGGGCAACTGCATCAGCGGTTGGCTCAGATCCAGGATGAAGGTTTCCGTGTTGAGCTGGTGGAGCAGGCCCTTCATGGTGGTGTTCTCGATGATGCGCCCATGGTCAATGATGCCGATATTGCGGCACAGGCTCTCAGCCTCCTCCAGATAGTGGGTGGTAAGGATGATCGTGCAGCCCTCACGGTTGATCTCCCGCAGAAAGGTCCACATGGAACGCCGGATCTCGATATCAACTCCCGCCGTGGGCTCATCCAGGATCAGCAACCGGGGTTCGTGCACCAGGGCACGAGCAATCATCAGGCGGCGTTTCATGCCCCCTGAAAGCAGCCGGGCCATCCCCTTGCGCTTGTCCCAAAGGCCCAGCTCCACCAGATATTTCTCGGCCCGTTTCCAGGCCTCCTTGCGGGGAATGCCATAATACCCGGCCTGATTGACGACGATCTCCTCCACGGGCTCGAACACGTTGAAGTTGAACTCCTGGGGCACCAGCCCCAAACAACGTTTGGCGGCGTAGAGGTCCTTGTCCAGGTCGTGACCGAAGATGGAGACGCTGCCCCCGGACTTGTTCACCAGGGAGGCCACAATGCTGATGGTGGTGGATTTTCCGGCCCCATTGGGGCCGAGCAGGGCGTAGAAATCGCCGGGTGCCACCTGCAGATCAATGCCTTTGAGGGCCTCGAATCCGTTCTTGTAGGTCTTGGTCAGGTGCTGGATGGACAGGGCGTGAGACATTGGCAATCCGTGATCCGCTCCGGGAGATGGGCAAGCCAGGGATTTTAACAGATCCGTTTCCCCGGGGCGGGATGATAGATTATCGGGATACACTCATTGGACCCGGATACCCATGAACGACTGTTTCGAACTCCACAACGCCGCACAGGCGACCACCCTCATTCCTTTGGATGCCAACCTTTTTGACGCCTGGCTGGAACGGCAACCGGAGCGGATGCGCAACTGGGTGAAGGCCTCTCGCTTTCAGGCCAGGGCGGGCCACCATCTGGCATTACCGGAAACCGACGGCTGCGTAAGGCGGATTCTGGTGGGCATCGACCTGGAGGCCACTACCTGGGCAGTGGCAGACCTGCCGGGAAAACTGAGAGAAGGGGTGTACACCCTGGACTGTGACTGGACGCCGGAGCGCCGGGTTCAGGCGGCCATCGGGTGGGGACTGGGCAGCTACCGGTTCGAGCGCTATCGCCGTTCAGATGCACCGCGTGCGCGCCTGAGTCTTGCGGGCCTGGACAATGATCAGGTGAAACGGGTTGAGCATACCGTCGCTGCCATCGGTCTGGTGCGAGATCTCATCAACACACCGGCTGAGGACATGATGCCCGAACACCTGGCCGAATCCGCGGAACAATTGGGCAAGACTTTCGGTGCCACGGTGCGGCAGGTGGTGGGGGATGACCTGCTGGAAGCCCATTATCCCAGCATTCACCAGGTGGGTCGAGCCAGTCATCATGCCCCGAGGGTGATCGATCTGCAGTGGGGGGATGATGCACATCCTCAAGTGACTCTGGTGGGAAAGGGCGTGTGTTTCGATACCGGGGGGCTCGATATCAAGCCGGGCAACGGCATGCGTCTCATGAAAAAGGACATGGGGGGCGCCGCCCATGTGCTGGGCCTGGCGCACTTGATCATGGCCGCGGGCCTGCCGGTGCGTCTGCGGGTACTGATTGGCGCCGTGGATAACGCCATTGACGGCAACGCCTTTCGGCCGGGGGACGTGATCACCACCCGTAAGGGGCTCACCGTGGAAGTGGATAACACCGATGCCGAGGGTCGCCTGGTGTTATGTGATCTGCTCACCCAGGCCTGCGAGGAGACCCCCGCCCTGATCATCGACTTTGCCACGCTTACGGGGGCGGCTCGGGTGGCGGTGGGCACGGAGATCGCGGCCTTCCTGACTGATGCCAGTGAGCTGGTCCATGATCTGTATCGTCATGCCGAGAAACAGGAAGATCCTTGCTGGCGGCTGCCCCTGCACGAGCCCTACCGGGAATTGCTGGAGAGTTCCGTGGCGGATCTGGCCAACAGCGGGAGCACCCCGTACGCGGGGGCAATCACCGCCGGGCTGTTTCTCAAGGCCTTCGTGCCTCAGACCCAACCCTGGATTCATTTCGACGTGATGGCCTGGAACACCCGGGCGCGCCCGGGACGCCCCAAGGGTGGCGAGGCTCTGGGAGTGCGTGCAGTATTCGCCTGGCTGGAGGAGCGCTTCAGTACGCCCCAAGATCCAGACTACCGCGATTGATCCGGGAAACCGCGAGGGCATAGGCGGCGGTGCGGTGATCCAGGTGTGGCCCGCCTTCGCGCCGAAAACGGGCGATTTCCTGGAACGCTACCCGCATCGCATCGTCCAGGCCGGAGCGCACCAGGTCCACTTCTTCCGCGCCACGGATCAGGTTCTCACGCATCCAGGTGGGCGTCTTTTCACCACTCATCGTCTCCAGCGCGGAGACGATGTGTTCGCCTCGTGTCTCATCCAGACGACGTTGCAGGCGACCGAAACGCATATGGGAGAGGTTACGGATCCACTCGAAATAGGACACTACCACGCCGCCGGCATTGGCGTAGATGTCCGGCAGGATCACCGCCCCCTTGCGACGCAGGATCTCATCGGCCTCATAGGTGATGGGGCCATTGGCGGCCTCGATGATCAAGGGAGCGCGGATACCTTCAGCATTGTCCTTGTGAATCACCCCTTCCAGGGCAGCGGGGATCAGCACGTCACAATCCTCCGCCAGCACGCTCGCCCCTTTATCCACAAATCGGGCGTTGGGGTAACCCAATACCGTGCCATGCTCGTTCATGTAGCAGCGCACCGATTCCACCGAGAGGCCACGCTCATTGACCAGCGCCCCTTCGCGCTCAATGATCCCGATGATGCGGGCACCGTCTTCTTCCTGCAGAAACCTGGCGGCGTGATATCCCACATTGCCCAGACCCTGAACGATGATGCGCTTGCCCTCCAGGGAGCCCTGCAGACCTGCCTCCTGCACCTCGGAGGGGTGGCGGAAAAACTCCCGAAGGGCGTACTGGATGCCTCGCCCCGTGGCCTCCAGTCTTCCTGGCATCCCGCCCAGGTCCACGGGCTTGCCGGTCACACAGCCCATATAGTTGATATCTTCCGGATAAAGGTTTTTGTAGGTGTCCAGAATCCAGGCCATTTCCCGTTGTCCAGTCCCCACATCGGGGGCCGGCACGTTGGTGGCCGGACTGAGGAATCCCCGACGTGCCAGCTCCCGGGCGAAGCGCCGTGTGATCAGTTCCATTTCGTCCCGATCATACTGGCTGGGATCAATGCACAGGCCCCCCTTGGAGCCACCGAAGGGCACGTCCATGATGGCGCATTTGTAGGTCATCAGTGCAGCCAGGGCCTCTGTATCGTCCTGATCCACGGCCGGAGAAAAGCGCAAACCGCCCTTGGCGGGCAGGTGGTGCGTGCTGTGCACGGCTCGCCAGCCGGTGAAGGTGCGTACCTCGCCGCGTAGCTTGATGGGGAATGAGACCTGCAGGGTGGCGTTGCAGGTCTTCAGGGCGCGATCAGCGCCGGGCTCCAGTTTGACTTCCTTGAGGGCCCGATCCAGCATCAGGGCCACGTTCTGCTGAAAACTTCCGGAGCGGGTAGCGGTCGGATGGTCGCTCATGAAACCTCCTGGTTGACGGTTGCGGCGCGTTGACCCGAGTTCTACCGGTGGGTGCGCCAAGCGTCGTGAAAGGGCGACGACGACAGGGTGTTCAGGAACGTGAAAGTTTCCGGCGGCGCTCCTCGTCGGCCTTTTCCCGCAGTGCGCGGGCCGTGTTCTTTTCCGGGTTACTGAAGACAAAGCGCCCAGCGAGCACACAGCCCTTCATGCCCGGCTCACAAGGCCGATCATCCAGATGACCGCAGAGGCCCTTGCTTTCATGAGGACAACCCCATCCACCCATATTCAGCTCCTATGGTTTTAGGTTGGTAGACCCTATCAAACAGGGTGAAGCTGTCCCCGTTCAAGCCGGTAATGACGATCCGCCGTCGGGGCGGTGGCCTCCTCGTGGGCGATCACCAGTGCCGCACGACGAGCCAGCCAGGGGGCCAGACGTTCCCTCAGACGGGTGATGGTGGCCGGGTCCAGCCCCCGGAAGGGTTCATCCAGGATCACCAATGGCGGATCCCTCAGGATCACTCGGGCCAGCGCCAGACGCCGGGCCTGACCGCCGGAGAGCAACGCCCCACCTTCGCCCACCTGGGTGTCCAGACCCTGCCCCAGGGTCTGGACAAAGTCGTCCAGGCCTGCCAGGAACAGGGCCTGATGCAATTGTTCATCACTGGCCTCGGGGCGGGCCAGACGCAGATTGTTGGCCATGGTGTCGGCAAACAATACGGTCTCCTGGGTGAGGGCACCCAGTCGGGTGTAGAGATCCTGATAGCGCATGTCCTGCACCGGCACACCGGCCACGCGGGCCTCTCCCTCCTGAGGGGTCACCAGGCGCAGGGCCACGCTGATGATACTGGTCTTGCCGGCACCAGAGGCCCCGGTAATCAGGACTGTTTCACCCGTATTCACCTCCAGGTCGATCCTCTCCAGTACCGGCGGAGCCTGCTCGCCATAGCGCAGGGATACCTGGCGAAGTTGCAGTCCTTCTGCAGCGGTGGGAGCGACGGGGGCTTCCGGTTCCTCGAGGGCAGGGCGGGTATTGGCCACATCCAGCAGGCGGCGGGCCGCGCTACGGATCTGCCCCACCCGCTGATAGGCCCCGGGGAGCATGCCCAGGGCCTCGGAAAGACCCAGCGTGGCCAGAATCACCAGGACAACGATGGGCGCGCTGGTCTGTCCAGCAGCCAGCCAGCCGATCCCCAGCCAAAGGGCCAGCCACACGGCCGCCAGACCGGCCAGCATCGCCAGGGCATCTCCCAAAGCCCCCCATCGTGCCAGACCACCCTCGGCCCGGGCGCGCTCCGACTCAGCCGATTCCAGGGCACGCCGATGGCGCCCCAGGGACCCGAATACCCGCAGTTCCGCCAGGCCTTGAACCCCTTCCACGGCCAGCTCACGCACCCGGGCCGCTGCCTGGGTGCGACGCTCCCCGGCGGCACGGCCCAGGGCCAGAGCCAGGGCGGGCAATACCAGGCCTGCACAGACCAGCAGGGCAATCACCCACAGGGCACCAACCGGGGCCAGCAAGCCGAACAAGACCGCTCCCCCCAACAGGGCCAGCACGGCTGTCAGGGTGGGAGTGATCACGCGCAGGAAGAGGCCGTCCAGGGTGTCGATGTCACCGACCAGGCGCTGCAGCAGGTCGGCCGAGCGGAAACGGGCCAGGGTGCCCGGGTCAAGCGGCGAGAGCCGACAGAAGATCCAGCTGCGTAGATCAGCCAGATGCCGCAGCACCGCCTCATGATTCACCAGGCGCTCGGCATAGCGACCCAGGGTGCGGGTGATGGCCAGGGCACGGATACCGCCTGCGGGTCGATAGACATCAAGCCCCATGATGAGCCCCAGCCCGGCCAGGGACGACGCCGTAATGAACCACCCCGAGAGGGCCAGCAGCCCCGTGGAGGCTGCCACCGTCAGCACGGCCAGCAGGCCGCCGGCGGCAAACCAGGGCAAGCGGGGCAGCGAGAGCTTGAGAAAGGGCCAGAGATCCTTCATGGGTGAGGAGCCCCCGTATCCTGGACCACCTGGCCGTTCTGAATGGTAATGACCCGCTGGGCCCATTCCAGCACGCGGGGGTGATGACTGGCAATGAGCAGGGTGGCACCGGTGGTGGCCGAGCGTTCCAGGGCTTTGAGTACCTGCTCCTCGGTGTCCGGGTCCAGGCCCGCCGTGGGTTCATCCAGCAGCCACAAGGGGGCCTGTTTGAGGGCCGCGCGGGCCAAAGCCACACGCTGGGCCTGACCACCGGACAGGCCATAACCCCGCTCACCCAGCGGCGTATCCAGGCCTTGGGGGAGCTGGCTTGCAAAACCCAGCACACCGGCATCCCGAGCAGCTGTCCTGACCGCATCATCTGAGGCCTGGGGTTCTCCCATGCGAATATTGTCAGCCAGACTGCCCGCGAAGACATGGGGGCGTTGCCCCACCCAGGCAGCTTGTCGAACCGGATCCGGTTCATTCCCATCCACGGTCACTTTACCCTGGTCGGGATGAATGAATCCTGCCAGCAGGTGCAGCACCGTGGATTTACCCGCACCACTGGGCCCGCACAGCGCAACCCGCTCGCCAGGCCCAATGGTCAGACTGACACCTCGCAGCGCCTGACGTTGTCCATCCTCGAAGCTCACACGCACATCATCGAGGCAAACACACACACCGGCACCACTGGACGGATGAGGTAAGCGGGGTGGGGCGGACGGATGCGGTGCGTGGCGGCGCAGCAGCGGTATCAAGACCTGGGCCGCTCCCAGGGCCGCGGCGCGGTCGTGATAATGCTGAGCCAGTTGCCGCAAGGGCTGAAAGAAGTCCGGGGCCATCAGCAGAATGAACAGGCCCGAGAACAGGGTCAGTTCCGTGGCGGGACTCCAGGTGAGATAGCCAATCAGACCAAAGCCCACATACATGGCCACCAGGGCAATGGCCACGGCGCTGAAGAACTCCAGCACCGCCGAGGACAAAAAGGCCACGCGCAACACCTTCATGGTACTCGCCCGATAGCCTTCGGCGGCCTCGGCCACATCCGTGGCGGCGCGCTCCTGTGCATTGAGCAGACGCAGTGTGGTCAAACCCTGCAGGCGATCAAGGAAGTGCCCCCCCAGACGGGCCACGGTTTCTTGCTGGCTGCGGCTGACTTGCGCTGCCCCCATGCCCAGCAAGGCCATGAAGAAGGGGATCAGGGGGGCCGCAAACAGCAGGATCAGGGCGGCGAGCCAGTCCTGGGTGAGGGCGGCGATGAAGATGCCGATGGGGACCAACGCCGCTACGGTTATCTGCGGCAGATAGCGCCCGTAATAGCCTGAGAGCCCTTCCACCTGTTCCACGATGGCTGAGGAGAGGCCGCCACTATGGCGATCGGCAAGCCGTACCGGCCCCAGGGTGGCCAGATGCTGGAAGATCCGATCCCGGAGGTGACCCTGGATGCGCAGCGCGGCTTCCTGCCCAGTGGCCTCGCGTACCCAGCCCAGGGCCACACGCAGCAGCATCACACCGGCCAGCCAGGCAAATGGCACCGCCAGTTCCAACGGCCCCAGACCCTGGCTGATGGCGCGATTCAGCAGCCAGGCGATCAGACCGGCCTGTGGGATGATGAGCAGACCCGAGAGCACGCCCGCCCCGGTGGCCAGCCCCAGCAGGGGGCGGACCGGAGCGACGTGCTCATTCAGCCATTGGCGAGCCTCCCGGTTGGATATTTCCGGGGGCGTGTTGTCGGTCGGAGAAGTCAGTGGTAGCCCTCACCGACACGCACCTTGCCCCTGAACACCCAGTAGGTCCAGGCGGTGTAGGCAAGAATGATGGGAATCACGAACAGCATGCCGACCAGTGTGAACAACTGCGAGTCCGGTGAGGAGGCTGCATCCCAGAAGGTGTGTTCAGGGGGGACGGCATAGGGCCACATGCTGATCAGCAGGCCGGCATAGGCCAGTACGAACAGCACCAGCGTGGCCACGAAGGGGACACCCTCGTCCCGCTGGGTCAAGCCACGCCACAGCCATAATCCGGCGAGCACGGAGAGGGTGGGGAAGATCCACAGCACGGTGGCGTTATCCAGCCAACGTTCCAGCAGGTGGGGATGGGCCACGGCCGTCCATACACTGATGATGACATAGACCAAAAGTACCGCTCCCACCATCCATCGGGCCACGCGGTAAGCCCAGTCCTGCAGGTCTCCCTCGGTCTTCATGATCAGCCAGGAGGCCCCCAGCAACGTGTAGCCGGCTACCAGGCCCAGCCCCGTCATCACGGTAAAGGGGGTCAACCAATCCAGAGGTCCACCCACGTAGGAGAAACCTTCCACCTCGAAGCCCTGGATATAGGCCCCCACCACGGCCCCCTGGGCGAAGGAGGCCACCAGCGAACCCAGGAAGAACGACCAGTTCCAGGGCCCCCGTTTGCCGGGCGCGGATTTAAAACGGAACTCGAAGGCCACGCCGCGGAATATCAAACCCGCCAGGAGCAGAAACACTCCGATATAGAGTGCCGGTAGAAACACGGCGTAGATCAATGGAAAGGCAGCCAGAAGGCCAGCTCCACCCAGAATCAACCAGGTTTCATTGCCATCCCATACCGGTGCGACGGAGTTCATCATCACATCTCGATGATCCTCGTTGCGGGCGAAAGGATAAAGAATGCCCACCCCCAGATCGAACCCATCCATGAGCACATACATGAATACCCCGAAGCCGATCAGGCCTACCCAGATCAATGTCAGATCAATCAGTTCCATGATGGTTACCTCGCACCCTCGGTGATGGATTCATCGGTCGCCGACAGGGGCCTTTTGGCATGGGCCCCGGGTGTCTCATGCCCACCATGGGTGCCATCGGGGCCCTTGCGGATGATGCGTATCAGGAAGGTGATGCCAGCGATGAAGACCACGGCGTACACAGTCACAAAGCCGATCAGGCTGAACAAGGCCATGCCGCCCGTCAAGGAAGGCGTGACTCCATCCTCCACTCGCAGCAGACCATAGGCCAGCCAGGGTTGACGGCCCACCTCGGTGACGAACCACCCGGACAGTACGGCCAGGAAGGGGAGGGGGATCATCAGACTGGTCAGGCGGAGAAAGCGCCGCGATGCTTCCAGGCGACCTCGCCAGGTCAGCCAGGCCCCCCAAAGGGCCACCAGAATCATGAGCATGCCGATGCCCACCATGACACGGAAACTCCAGAAGACGATGGGCATATTGGGACGATCCTCCGGCGCCCATTCCTTCAGTCCCTGGATGCGACCATCCAGTTCATGGGTGAGTATCAGACTCGCCAGCTTGGGAATGCCCACTTCCAGAAAATTGCGTTCCTGGGAGGGGCTGGGGATGGCAAACAGCAGCAGCGGTGCCCCATCGGTGGTCTCCCAGACCCCTTCCATCGCGGCCACCTTGGCCGGCTGATGCTCGAAGGTATTGAGGCCGTGGACATCGCCCACGAACAACTGGGCCGGTGCCGCCAGGGCCAGCATGATCAAACACATCTGCAAGGCCTTCTTGGAGGCCTCGGGGGCCTTGCCCTTGAGCAGATACCAGGCCGAAACCCCTGCCACCACGAAACCACCGGTCAGGAAGGAAGCCAGGGCCATGTGGAAGAATCGCGGCGGGAAGGAGGGATTGAAGATGGCCTCACTCCAGGAGGTGAGATGAAAAATGCCATCACGCAATTCCACCCCGGCCGGCGTTTGCATCCAGCTGTTGGCGGATAGGATCCAGAAAGACGAGATGAAGGTTCCCAGGGCCACCATGCAGGCGGCGAACAGGTGGGTTCCGCGAGGCACCTTGTCGCGTCCGAACAGAAGAACCCCGAGGAATACCGCTTCCAGGAAGAAGGCCGTCACCACTTCATAGGCCAGTACAGGCCCCAGGAAGTTGGCGCTGGCATAAGAAAAAACGCTCCAGTTGGTGCCAAACTGGAACGACATGACGATGCCGGAAACCACGCCCATCCCGAACACCACGGCAAAGACCTTGGTCCAGAAACGGGAGAGTTGTTCATAAACAGGATTGCTGGTCTTGTAGAGCAGCCCCTCAAGTAGGGCGATATAGGAAGCCAGCCCAATGGTGAACACCGGGAAGATGGCGTGGAATGAAACGACGAACGCGAACTGGATTCGCGATAAGAGAAGCGGGTCAAGTTCCATGGAGGCAGGACTCCCGTGTCGTGGTGGTCTTTAGACTCATTCTGCGCCCTTCACCTGGAATACCCTATGATTTTGGTCAATCACCCAGCCCTAAATTCGAGAGCGCCCAGGCTGGCCCCTTGTGCCAGTGCTCCGGAATTGTACCCCCCCGCGTCGCGCACTCAACCCCCTTTGCGGACACAATGGCGGCAGAGTCCTCATGAATACCGCTATGGCCCCATCACCCCGGAGGATCGCAGACAGCCATGAAAGGCCACCGCCGAGGCGCCATTGGACTGACGATCCCAGCAGTTCACGATGGCATCGAAGCAGGCCTCCACCTCATCAGAGTGGCCGCAACGGAAGGCCGCTTCCTCGGAGAGTGAGTCCACCGTGTCATGGGTCACCGTCATGGGCCCCTCGGTGATCATCCAATGCAGGGCTTGTCGGGCGCCTTCCAGGGAAAAGGTCATGCGCTGGATATCACCGAAGGCGTCCTCCACCTTCAGATCCACCTCGTGCCCCGCCATCAATGCCTGCATCAGCGGGGGAATCTCGTTCCCCTTGCGGGGTTCCCACAAGGCCCATTCCACCGACTCACCCCGCTGACCTTCATCCGCCACGGGTTGCTGATCATCGTCGATGTGGGTGGATACCACCTGGGAACGACCTTTGGAGGCGACGCGGGCTTCCACGCAGCAGGTCTTTTCGGCCGCGGGACGATCGGAACGGATCAGGATGGCGGCCTTGATCGGACCATTGCGAGTCTGACCGATGGCAAAGGCGTGCCCGTCGTCGCTGCGAGTATGGGCCAGTAGGGTCAATTCACCTCCATCCGATGTGCTGTAGCTGATCCACCAGTCCTGAAAACGCTCCGCGGCGTTCAGCGGCAGGGCCATTCCCAGCAGGATGCCGACAATCCAGAAGCGATGACCCATGACCTGAAACCCCAGCTTGTGATGGGCGAAATGTCAAGATCATGTGATCAGTAATGATTGATCGTTGTCAACCTTGCGCCGTAAGCACACCTCTGACGGGTCAAACCAGGGCCCAGAGGGCCCGAAAAGCGGGTGGATTTCATCGATTCATCACACTCACCTGTTAATTTTCGCTGCAATGCAGCATATACTAGAGGTTAATGAGTTGGCAGGTGCTCGTGGTCACAGTCCTCGCGGCCCAGTTACCCGACCCGCCTCGCTCATCACCTACATTCGCCCAACCCAATCGGAGGTGGCACATGATCGCCCATCCTTTTTCCCTTGAAGGAAAAACCGGCATCGTCACCGGGCTCGCCAACGCCGACAGTATCGCCTATGGCTGCGCCAAGGCCATGCATGAAGCCGGCGCGGAGATGATCGTCACATACGGTTCTCCCAAGGCCGAGAAACACATCACCCCCCTGGCCGCTGACATGGGCAACCCCCAGCTCATGCTGTGCGATGTGCAGGATGAAGCCCAGGTAGAGGCCCTCTTCGCCCAGGCTCGCGAACGCTGGGGCAAACTGGACTTCCTGATCCATTCCATGGCCTTTGCCACCCGGGACGACCTGCATGGTCGCGTGGTGGACTGCTCACGCGAGGGCTTCGGCCTGGCCATGGATGTCTCCTGCCATTCCTTCATGCGCCTTGCCAAACAGGCCGAGCCACTGATGAAAGACGGTGGCACCCTGATCACCATGTCCTACTACGGGGCTGAAAAGGTGGTGGAAAACTACAATATGATGGGGCCCGTGAAGGCCGCCCTGGAGGCCTCGGTGCGTTACATGGCCGATGAACTGGGCCCGGCGGGGATCCGCGTGCATGCACTCTCACCCGGTCCGATCCGCACCCGGGCGGCATCGGGCATCAAGGACTTTGAAAACCTGGCGCAAACGGCCGAGCAGCGCGCGCCCCTGCGCCGCTTGGTGTCCATTGAGGACGTGGGCCGTACAGCCGTCTTCCTGACCTCGGAAGCGGGACATTCACTCACCGGCGGCACCACGTATGTAGATGCCGGTGACCACGTGAAGGCCTGAAGATCATGGACAAGAAAGTGGAACAAGACTTTATTGAAAACCGCACCTTTGATGAGATCCAAGTGGGGGATTCGGCGACCATCGAGCGCCGTCTCACTATGGATGACATCAAGCTGTTTGCCATCATGTCCGGCGACGTCAATCCGGCCCATGTGGACGAGGACTTCGCCAAGAGCAGTCGTTTCCAGGAAATCATCGCCCACGGCATGTGGGGCGGCGCCCTGATCTCCACGGTGCTGGGTACGGAATTGCCTGGGCCGGGCACCATCTATCTGGGCCAGACCCTGCGCTTCAAGGCCCCCGTGGGCCTGGGTGACGTGCTGCGCGTGCATGTCAAAGTGCTGGAAAAGGACCCCAGCAAGAACCGCATCCAGTTCGACTGTCGGTGCACCAACCAGGATGATCAAGATGTCATCGTGGGTGTGGCCGATGTGCTGGCCCCGACGGAGAAGATTCGTCGCCCACGCACGGTGATGCCTCGGGTACGCATGGCTGAACGAGCTCGGCTGCATGAATTGCTGCACGCCGCTACCCATCCGGAGCCCGTGAGCATGGCCGTGGTGCATCCTGTGGATACCCAGGCCATCCTGGGTGCCTATGAGTCGGCCCGGGCAGGATTGATTCATCCAGTGCTCATCGGCCCGGAAGACCGCATTCGTGCGGCTGCGGACGAAGCCGAAGTGGATATCTCCGATTTTGAGATAGTGTCCGTGCCTCACAGCCATGCCGCAGCGGAGGAAGCCGTCAGCCTTACCCGAAGTGGCCGCATCGAGTCCATCATGAAGGGATCGCTGCACACCGATGAGTTGTTGCGGGCGGTCCTGGCCCGCGAATCGGGGCTGCGTACGGAACGACGGGTCAGCCATATCATGGCCTTTGACGTGCCCACCTATCCGCGGCCACTGTTTATCACTGATGCGGCCATCAACATCTATCCGACGCTGGCCGACAAGATGGACATCGTCCAGAACGCGATTGATCTGGCGCATGCGGTGGGTAATGAAAATCCGAAGGTGGCCATTCTCTCCGCGCTGGAAACGGTCAATCCCAAGATCCAATCCACCCTGGAAGCGGCCGCGCTGTGCAAGATGGCAGAACGTGGCCAGATCACCGGGGGCACCCTGGATGGTCCGCTGGCATTCGATAATGCCGTGTCGGAGGCGGCGGCCAAGACCAAGCATATCGTCTCGCCCGTGGCCGGCAAGGCCGATATCCTGGTGGCCCCGGACCTGGAGGCTGCCAACATGCTCATGAAGCAGCTCACCTATCTGGCGGATGCCACTGGTGCCGGGATTGTGCTGGGTGCACGCGTGCCCATCGTGCTCACCAGCCGGGCAGACGATGCCATCACCCGTATGGCATCCTGCGCGCTGGCCCTGCTGGCAGCGGATTACCAGAAGAAGAAGGGGCGATAATGGCGGATATCCTGGTCATCAACAGCGGTTCCTCGAGCATCAAGTTTGCCCTGTTCGCCCGCGAGGGCGGGCAGGGGATCGAGGGCTTTGCCGCCCGCTTCCGGGGGCAGTTCTCCGGTCTGGGTGACAAGCCGCACTTTGTCATCAAGGATGCCCAGGGACAGACGTTGTTGGATGAGCACCCCAAAGGGCAGGACGGAAGCCACTTCGATCATGGGGCGGCCCTGAAATGCCTGCTGGACTGGGTGGATGATCACTCGGATGCGGACGATATCGCCGCCATCGGCCATCGTGTGGTTCACGGGGGGCGCACCTATCGTCAACCGGTACGCCTGGATGCGGAGACGGTGCGGGATCTGGAAACCTTGATTCCGCTGGCCCCCCTGCATCAGCCTCACTGCCTGGCACCGGTCAACCACCTGTCGCAACTGCGACCGGATGTGCCACAGGTGGCTTGTTTCGATACAAGCTTTCATACCACCCAGCCTCGGGTGGCCCAGGCCTTTGCCCTGCCGCGACATCTCACCGATGCCGGGCTGGTGCGGTATGGTTTCCATGGCCTTTCCTATGACTACATCAGCCGCACGCTGACCCAGCACGTGTCCACCCCGGAAACGGGGCGTGTCATCGTGGCCCACCTGGGTAATGGTGCCAGTCTTTGCGCCATGCACAATGGCATGAGCGTGGCGTCCACCATGGGGTTCACGGCCCTGGACGGGCTGCCCATGGGCACCCGCTGCGGCAACATTGATCCCGGTCTGGTTCTGCACCTGCTCAGCCATGAAAACATGACCCCCGACGAGGTGAGCCGGATGTTGTACAAGGAGTCCGGCCTGCTGGGCGTCTCAGGCATCAGCAGTGATATGCGTGTGCTCCTGGACAGCGAAGAACCCGCCGCCCGTGAGGCGGTAGATCTGTTCGTCTATCGTATTGTGCGCGAGATCGGCAGCCTGGCATCCGCCCTGGGCGGCCTGGACCATCTGGTATTCACCGCCGGCATCGGCGAGCGCGCCGCTCCGGTGCGCTCGGAGGTGATTCGTGGCTGCCATTGGCTGGGGCTTGAAGTGGACGAGGCCAGTAACCTCGCCCATGGACCCTGCATCAGTGCCACGGGTAGCCGCGCCGCCGCCTGGGTGATTCCCACCGACGAGGAACGCATGATTGCCTGGCACACGGCTCAGTGCTGCGAATGACCACCGGCTCCCGGGCCCCCGCATCGGTGCCGCGGCCCGGGAGCCAGGCGAGGAGGTAGCTCTCCACGCCACGAAAACATCCTAGTTATCGTATTTGAAGGATATGTTCAGTCTGGCCCGGTAGGCAGCGATATTCCCCTTCTCATCCAGCTTGAGGTCGAGTTTGCTCACCTCCACAATCCTGAGTTCCCGCAGGCTTGAGCGGGCCTTGGCCACCGCCTGCTGAGCCGCATCCTCCCAAGACTTTTCACTGGTGCCAATCAACTCTATTACCTTATAAACACTCATATTATTATCTCCTCATCTCCTGTATGAATCCTTTGTGGTGGCAATCATTTTCTTCCTTGAAGGCAGACAGCCATGCAAAGGCCGCTCCCCCGTCTCTTATAGACGACCGATGGAGAATTGTCAGGCGACCCCCGGCCGACAACGGCATCATTCGGAATCCGTGAGAAGTCCTAATCACAAGCGGCGCAATGACATTGCTTGCGCCAAAAAACCTAAATGGCCGCCTGCTGCCCAAACACATCCCGAGCCGTCCTGATGCCCCGCAGGTACTGACACTGCCTTCGCGCCGCCAGATCCACCAGACTCGCCGGCGCCCCGATGGCCGAGCCAAAGGAATGGAACAGATCGAATGAGTGCGCGATAAAAGCATCAGTCCCCATACCCATGCGCGCCAGCAGTTTCGGCGTGCCTTCCGGTATGCGTCCCCGTTTGGTGGGGTGAACGCAACGGCCCAGGATCTGCGTCAGTTCCACATAATCCGGCCATGAGAAGGGAATACCCGCCTCGAATCGGCCCGTGCCGTCAAAAGGCATCAGCGGAGCCGGCTGCAACGACCGCAGCACACGCTCCTCGCGCAGGACCTCACTATTGAAGATGCCACTGATGATGGCAGGGTCTGTGGGGGCGTCTGTGTTGGTTTTGTGAAGGAGGGGAGGGCGGTCATCCCCGCGCTCGGGCAATGCCTCACCCACCTGGGTGGCCGTGGTCTCTTCCTGAGGTTGGCTCAATCTTCGAGCGATGGAGGTGTGCGTGCTGTCCTCCAGGCCTTCACACACACCCGCCCGAACCGGATTCAGATCCACGTAGCTCATGGCCGCCAGCAACGCCTGTTCGTCCAGCAGCGCCTGACTCTTGAAGCGGCCCTCCCAGAACCGCCCCCGGACCTTGTCTTCCGCGTTTGCCCGGCGGGCAATGGACTCGTTCAAGACCCGCATGAACCAGGAAAGATCATGCAACCGGCCGCGGTACTCATCGGCATATTCCTCGGCACGTGCCAC
>NZ_FOAA01000005.1 GCF_900109495.1 Ectothiorhodospira marina
TGGCAGCCTTGCCGTGGAATCAGTGGCAGCTTTCCCCTGGAATGGGTGGCAGGCTTGCCGTGGAATCAGTGGCAACCTTGCTCCGGAATACGCACAGTTCTACACGCCGTCGGAGGTCAGCCGCGTCATCGCCCAGGTGATCGGCATCTCGCCGGAGACCGCCGTGGCCTCCACCACCGCTTACGATCCGACCTGCGGATCGGGTTCCCTGCTGCTCAAGGTGGCCGCCGAGGCGGGCAAGCACATCACATTGGAGGGGCAGGAGAAGGATGTCACCACCGCCGGTCTGGCGCGCATGAACATGATCCTGCACGACTTCCCCACCGCCAACATCCTCAACGGCAACACCCTGGCCAACCCCAAGTTCAAGGACGGCGAGCAGCTTCGCACCTACGACTACGTGGTGGCCAATCCGCCCTTCTCCGACAAGGGCTGGAGCGCCGGCCTCACGCCGGAAGACGACCCCTGGCAGCGCTTTGCCTGGGGCGCGCCACCTGCCAAGCAAGGCGACTACGCCTACCTACTGCACATCGTTCGCTCGATGAAATCGAGCGGCAAGGGCGCGGTGATCCTGCCCCACGGTGTGCTGTTTCGTGGCCACGCCGAGGCGGTCATCCGCAAGCAACTGGTGCGCTCAGGCTACCTCAAGGGCATCATCGGTCTGCCCGCCAACCTCTTCTACGGCACCGGCATCCCCGCCTGCATCCTGGTGCTGGACAAGGAGAACGCCCGGGCCCGCAAGGGCATCTTCATGATCGACGCCTCCAAGAGCTTCATCAAGGATGGCAACAAGAACCGCCTACGCGAGCAGGACATCCACCGCATCGTCGACACCTTCAAAAAGCAGGCCGATGTGGCGCGCTACGCCCGTAGGGTGCCCTTCGATGAGATCACCGACCCAAAGAACGATTTCAACCTCAACCTGCCGCGCTACATCGACTCCAGCGCGCCGGAAGACCGCCACGACCTCCACGCCCACATGAACGGTGGCATCCCCGAGCGCGACATCGATGGTGATCCTGCCGCCATCCCCCCGGTGCCAGGCCTGGCCGCCTACTGGCAGGTCTTTCCTGACCTGCGCCAAAGGCTGTTCTCCCCTCTCCCGCTTGCGGGAGAGGGGCCGGGGGTGAGGGCCGGCTACACGCACCTCGCGGTTGACCCCTCCGCCATCAAGCCCACCATCCTGGAACACGACGAATTCGCCGCCTTCCGACGGCGCATCACCGCCCTGTTCGACGACTGGCGCAGTCGTAATCGGCCCGTACTCAAGGGCTTTGGCGTCAACGGCCAGCCCAAGGCGCTGATTACGGAGATCGGGGAAGACCTGCTGGAGACCTTTCGCGCCGCGCCCCTGCTCGACCCCTACGACATCTAACAGCACCTGATGGACTACTGGTACGAGACTCTGCAGGACGACGCCTACGAGATCGCCGCTGACGGCTGGGTGGCCCAACCCCGCCGTATGCTCGAGGAGGTCCAGAGTGGCAAGAAGAAGGGCCAGATGAAGGACAAGGGCTGGACCTGTGACCTGATCCCCAAGCCTTATATCGTTGCCTGCTACTTTGCCGAACAGCAGGCCGAGCTGGATACCCTGCAGAACGATCTGGACACCGTCGCCAGTCAACTCACCGAGCTGGAAGAAGAGCACGGCGGCGAGGATGGCGCCTTCGCCGAGCTGGACAAGATCAACAAGGGCGAAGTGACCAAACGCCTCAAGGAGATCAAGGGCAATCCCGAGTACGCCGACGAAGCCTGGGTCCTCAAACAGTGGACCCAGCTCGACAAACGCCAGAGCGACCTGAAAAGGCAGATCAAGGAAGCCGACGCTGCCCTCGACCAGCTCGCCTATGAGAAATACCCGGAACTCGACGAGGGCGAGATCAAGCGTTTGGTGGTGGACGACAAGTGGCTCACCGCCCTGGAGGCCGCCGTCCAGTACGAGCTGGAGCGCGTATCCCAGACCCTCACCGGCCGCGTGCGCCAACTGGCCGAGCGTTACCAAACACCGCTACCGAAACTGGCCGACGAGATGGATGCCCTGTCGGCGCGGGTGGATGAGCACCTCAGAGCCATGGGAGTGGTGGCATGGGCATGAAGGGCGAGTCAACGGCAGTGCGTGATGCCTCGGCGAGGTATGCGCCGCAGGTAGATATCCCGGCGGTGCAGGAGGGCTACAAGCAGACCGAGGTGGGGGTGATTCCGGAGGAGTGGGAGCTGGTGACGGTTGGAGATTTAGCCACTGTTAGAGACGGCACCCATCAGACTCCAAAATATGTGCCCATTGGAATCCCCTTTTACAGTGTTGAGCATGTAACGAGCAGAAATTTCTCAAATACCAAATTTATTGCCGAAGAAGAGCATAAACACCTTACTCGGTCGTTCAAGATTGAGAGAGGCGATGTGCTCATGACGAGGATTGGCTCAATCGGTGAGTGCGTCCTCGTCGATTGGGATGTGGAAGCAAGTTTCTATGTCAGCCTAGCTTTGTTGAAGATTAGCGGGGCCGACGCCGCATACGTTGTTGCATATTCAGAATCATCGGCTTTCAAAAAAGAAGTTGACCTTCAGTCGCTACCATCTGCTACTCCAAAAAAAATCAACCTGGGGCCAATTTCCCACATACGGCTAGCACTACCCAAATCTCAAGAAGAACAACGCGCCATCGCCACCGCCCTGAGCGATGTGGATGCCCTGCTGGAGGCGCTGGACCGCCTGATCGCCAAGAAGCGCGACATCAAACAGGCCACCATGCAACAACTCCTCACCGGCCAGACCCGCCTGCCGGGGTTTGAGGGGGCGTGGGAGGTGAAGCAGTTCGATGAAGTTCTCGTGCGGTTAAATGCCAAATCAAACCAAATTCAGACGAATGACTACCGACATACAGGGATGTACCCCGTTGTCGACCAAGGAAAAGAACCGGTAGTAGGTTTCTCAGACAGGGCAAATCAGATTTTCCATTGCCCTAAGGGCGGAGTGATCGTTTTTGGTGACCACACCTGTATCGTTAAATTTGTCGATTTTGACTTTTTGGTCGGTGCTGACGGAACGCAAATCATCAAGGGGAAGCCGGGGCAGATCACGTTGTTTTATGCATATCAACTTGAATATCGCGGAGTTGACCCGACCGGATACAACCGTCACTTCAAATCCCTGAGGGAAAAAGAGTTTTCTGCTCCGGACGAACGTGAACAAGCCGCAATCCTCTCCGATATGGACGCCGAACTCGAAGCCCTACAACAACGCCGCGCCAAAACCACCGCCCTCAAGCAGGCCATGATGCAGGAGTTGCTGACCGGCCGCACGCGGCTGGTGGAACCCGCTGCAAGGGAGCGCGCTGCATCATGACAGTTACCGCACCTCGGCCTACTTCTATTCGTATCTTCCTGGCGGAGGGCAGGCCCGACGGTCTGCGCATCGCTGAAAAATCCAACTGGACCGGGCGGGCCGTGGTGGCCAGCCGTTCACAGGCGAGTCGGGCTTTTGGAAGGAGGCAGGGACATGAAACGGTCATCACCACCTGACTCCGTACTCCTGGCTGAGCTTCGCCAACTCATCGATGGCGCTCGCCAGCGAGCGGCGGCAGCGGTCAATGCCGAGCTGACGCTACTGTACTGGCAGGTTGGTAGCCGCATTCACCGGGGGATCCTGGGAGAGAATCGGGCCAGTTATGGTAAGGCGACCGTCTCCGCGCTGGGGAGACAATTGACAGCCGAGTATGGGCGAGGCTTCTCGGCTAAGAACCTGCTCCACATGATCCGCTTCGCCGAGGTGTTCCCGGACGAGGAGAAAGTCTCCGCAGTGCGGAGACAATTGAGCTGGACCCATCTCAAGAGCTTGATTTACCTCGACGATCCGCTCAAGTGGGATTTCTATATTGAACTGTGTCAGCTTGAAGGGTGGTCGTCTCGCCAGTTGCAGGAGCGCATCCAGTCCATGCTGTTCGAGCGCAGCGCCATTTCCCGCCAACCGGAGCAGACCATTCAGGCCGATCTGCAGGCGCTACGCCAAAGCGGACGGCCCTCCCCTGATCTACTGCTCAAAGATCCCTACCTGTTGGATTTTCTCGGCTTGAACGACCGCTATCTGGAGCGCGACCTGGAGGATGCCATCCTGCGCGAGATCGAGCAGTTTCTGCTGGAACTGGGCGCCGGTTTCACCTTCGTAGCACGCCAGCGACGCATCCAGATCGATGATGAGGATTTCTACATCGACCTGCTGTTCTACAACCGCAAGCTCAAGCGCCTGGTGGCCATCGACCTTAAGCTGGGCCGGTTCAAGGCCGAGTACAAGGGTCAGATGGAGCTCTACCTGCGTTGGCTGGCCCGCCACGAGCAGGAGGCTGACGAAAATCCGCCGCTGGGCATCATCCTCTGCGCCGGCAAGCAGCAGGAGCAGATCGAACTGCTGGAGTTGGATAGCAGCGGCATCCACGTGGCCGAGTACCTGACCCTGCTGCCGCCCCGGGAAACCCTGCAGGCACGGCTGCACCAGTCCATCGAAAACGCACGGGCTCGGCTGCGGGCCGACCAGAAGGAGGGAGATGGGGAATGAGGCGTGTTCGCCGCGAGCGCCAGACTCAGCACCGCGTGGTCGATCTGTTCACCCGTTCCGAAGCGGGCGGCGGACTAGGGTATGGCTACCTGGGCAACTGGAGCAAAAGGCAAAAAAACCGGTCCATCGAGCCGGGCCTGCTGCGCGACAATCATTTGAAATCCATCGATATGGATGAGCGATCGATGCCCGATCTACGGCCCGTTCGGCGCTACCTCCACGCGGTTGCGGCCCAACTCCTTGGCGCGGTAGAGGGCGGCGTCGGTGCGGCCAAAGAAGTCCTGGAGGGTTTCCCCTGGGCGATATTGGGAAACGCCGATGCTGGCGGTCCAGGGCCCTATCTTGGGGAAAGGGTGCGCGGCGATGGTTTCCCGCAAGCCCCGCGCCAGGGCGAGGGCGCCTTCGATGCCGATATGCGGACAAATGATCAGGAATTCCTCGCCACCCCAGCGGCCAGCGTGATCCACGGCACGCAGCCGGGCAGTGATGATGTCGGCAAAGGCCTTGAGGACGCTGTCACCGATCAGGTGCCCGTGTTGGTCATTGATCCGCTTGAACCAATCCACGTCGACCAGTATGGAGGACACAGGGTAGCCATATCGCTGGGCCCCCAGGAACTCTGTACTGGCGAGTTCTTCAATGCGCGGTCGGTTGTTCATGCCGGTGAGTCGGTCGGTGTTGGCCAGCTGTCGCTGTTCTTCCAGCGCCTCGCGCAATTGGGCGGTTCGCTTCTCCACCAGCCTGGCCAGAACCCGGTTGCGCGCCTCCAGTTCCTTGTTCGGGTAGGATTCGTCCTGTCCGTGTTCGGTGCTCGGGAAGGAGATATGCAGGTGTTCGATGACCCAACGACCTGATTCATGACGCTTCCATACCAGGGACTGACGCAGATTGTTGAGGTGGATCTCCTGCCCCTGAATCTGAGTGTGCAAATGCAGTTCGCAAGTCGTAATGCCCACCGTGTCGGACAGGACCGCCACCTGGAGGCGGGATTGCTCCCAGACGATGGCATTGGGTGCCTGCCGAAAGTCCCGCTCATAGATTTCCAGGAACACACGCCGCTCGGGCACGAATTCGTCGTGTCCGGTCCCCACGCCGTGAATGGTGGGGCTAAAAAGGGCGACCGCCTTTTGCAGGTCCCATCTGGTTAAATAGCTGGTGAGGTACGCTTCCAGAGCCGCCCTCAGTTCCTGCTCGATGCCTTTGGCGCCCGTCACTTGTCAGCACACCTGATCATCGGGAAGGGGGCTCACGGTGGCTGTCATTCAGATGGGCCCGGGTCTTGGGCCGTTGGCACCATCCCCGCCGACACCCATGGACCGGACCAAAGCAGCGGCCAGTGCCTCGCCGCTGTCGAAGGCCGCTTCCACGCGGGCGCCAAGGGCCCAGTCGCCGCAGGCGCCGATCCGCTGTTGGGCATCCCACAGACATGGCGTTCCGGCCGCCTGTTCCACACGGGCATACAACCAGCGGTGAACCTGCCAATGGAACGGCTGCGCCTTGCCCACCATGGCGCGCAAGGCCTCCAGCAGGGGTTCACCGAGTGCCTCGGTGGGTGTGTCCACATGGGCGCGTGACCATTCGCTGCCAGCGTGGGCCACCACGGTTTCTGGCTCGGTGTCCCGCCCTGGTTTGGTGGCATTGCGGGCGATCCACGCCAGCGGCCCTTCGGTGGGCTCGATGACGACATCGGCGAGTGGCAGGGGGTGATCGAACGCGGCCATCAAAGTGATGGTGGGGGCATAGCGCACCTGCTGCAGGGCCGGGAAGTCGATCCCCGTGGTGGCAGCCAGCGCCATGGCCTGGGGTGCCGGAATCGCCAGCAGCACGGCGTCGAAGGCCATGGCCAGGGTGTCGTCATCCGGGCCGTGGTCGGCGTGCAGGGTCCAGCCCTCAGGATGGTGGTCCAGGTGCGTTACCCGACAGTTGCGATGGATGGTCAGGCCACGGGCCAGGGCCCAGGCGGGTGCGGTCATGCCAGGGCAACCGACCAGCCGGCCTGACCCCCATTCCGCGACGACCCCTTCCTGCTGCCAGCTGCGCACATAGGCCTGCAGTGCCTCGCCTCGCGCGGTGAAGTACTGAGCCCCATGATCGAATTGCAGCCCATCCGCGCGGCGGGTGGCCATGCGCCCGCCCAGGCCGCGACTCTTCTCGAGAACCGTACAGTCATATCCGCGGTCGGCCAAGCGTCGCGCGGCGGCCAGCCCGGCGATACCAGCACCGATGATTGCGATACGGTTCATTGGTGGGCCTCAAATATGACTCATTTCATCAGGTTGAGTTGAATGGTGGCGCATATGATGAAATGCACGACAACAGTAAACCGAGAGCAACAGGAAAGCCATAAGGTGGCCGCTCTAGCGTCCCGGTGGCCGCGCCAGCTCCCAGAGCCGATCCAGGTCCAGGTCTTCTTCCAGTTGGTCGGCAAAGGCATCCAGCGTGGCGTCCACGCGTTCAGCGTAATTGAGCCCGGAGGTTTTTGCACCCAGGCCTTCCAGCCAGTGGCGGCGGAAGCCGTCGGCGGCGAAGATGCCGTGGACGTATCCACCCATGATGCGGCCATCGGCGGAGCGGGCACCTTCGGGACGGGTGCCTTCGGTGTCCTCAAGGGTGAGCCAGGGGGTTTCCAGGGCGGGGCCGGTGGTGCGGCCCATGTGCATCTCGTAGCCGGTGAGGGCTTCGCCGCTGAGCCGGTCGCGGGCGTCCAGGTCCAGCAGGCGCTTGTCGCCGGTGAGGGTGGTTTCCATGTCCAGCAGGCCCAGGCCAGGGGTGTCGCCGGCCGAACCCTCGATCCCGTCCGGGTCACGAATCATCCGGCCCAGCATCTGGTAGCCGGCGCACAGGCCCACCACATGGCCGCCGTGGCGCACGTGGGTGTGGATGTCGTGGTGCCAGCCTTCCCGGTAGAGGCATTCCAGGTCACTGCGGGTGGCCTTGGAGCCGGGCAGCAGGACCACGTCGGCGTCCCGGGGGAGGGGTTGGCCCGGGGCAATCCAGCGCACGTCCACGCCCGGCTCTGCCGCCAGGGGGTCCAGGTCGTCGAAGTTGGCCACCCGGGGCAGGCGGGGGACGACGATGCGCAGGCCGCGACCTGAACCTGAATGTTGCTGGTCCAGGGCCAGGGAGTCCTCCTGGGCCAGACGGGTGGCACCGTCGAACCAGCGGATCAGGCCCAGGTTGGGCCAGCCGGTGGCCTGGGTCATCTCCTCGGCGGCGGGGGCGAACACCGCCGGGTCACCGCGAAAGCGGTTCACCAGGTAACCCTGGACGCGGGCACGTTCCGATTCGGTCCAGAGCTGGTGCGATCCGAGCACGGAGGCGGTGATGCCGCCCCGGGCGTCCTCACCCAGCAGGATGACGGGAATGTCCGCCGCCTCGGCCAGCCCCATGTTGGTGATGTCGCGGGCCCGCAGATAGCGTTCCGAGCCGCAACCCGCCCCTTCGATGAGCACCAGGTCTGCCTCGGCGGCCAGGCGGTGCAGGCTGTCCACCACGGCGGGCAGCAGGTCCGTCTTCATGGCCTGATAGCCGGCGGCGGACCAGGTGCCCAGCACCCGGCCCCGCAATACCACCTGGCTGTCCCTGTCGCTCTGGGGTTTGAGCAGGACCGGGTTCATGTGGACCGAGTTGGGGGCGCCACAGGCGAGGGCCTGCAGGGCCTGGGCCCGGCCGATCTCGCCCCGTACGGGCGTGCCATCGGCCCGGGTTGGGGCGTCCGAATCCACGGTGACGGCGGCGTTGTTGCTCATGTTCTGGGCCTTGAAGGGGCGCACGGTCAGGCCGCGGCGGGTGAAGGCCCGGCACAGGCCGGCCACCACCAGGCTCTTGCCTACATCGGCATTGGTGCCCTGGATCATGAGAACGCGGGCCATCTTCACCCCTGATGTCATGTGGCCAGCGCCAGCAACGCGTCCAGGTCCAGGTTGTCTTCGCAATGATCCGCCAGGGCCTCCAGGGCGGCTTCCACACGGGCCTCATAATCCAGGGTCGAGGCCTCGGCGCCTACCCGGCGCAGCCAGTGGGCGCGGAAGTCATCATTGCCAAAGATCCCATGCACGTAAGCGCCGGTGACCTGGCCATCGGCAGACATGGCGCCTTCAGGGCGGGGCTTGCCTTGTTTGTCCTCCAGCATCAGCCAGGGGCGTTCCAGCCCGGCGCCGTATGTGCGGCCCATGTGCATCTCGTAGCCGGTGACACGGCAGCCGCTGGTCTGGTCTGTGGCATTCAGGTCGATGAGCTTTTTCTCACCACTGATCTCGGTCTCCACGTCCAGCAGTCCAAGCCCCGGTGTCTCGCCGGGTTCCCCCTCGATACCCTGGGGGTCGCGCACCACCCGGCCCAGCATCTGGAATCCGGCGCACAGGCCCACCACGCGCCCGCCCTGGCGCACATGGGCCAGGATGTCGATGTCCCAGCCCTCACGGCGCATCACTTCAAGATCCGCGCGGGTGGACTTGGAGCCTGGCAGGATGACCACATCGGTTTCCCGGGGTATCGGTGTGCCGGGCTTCACCCAGTGCACGCTCACGCCCGGTTCGGCCGCCAGGGGGTCCAGATCATCGAAATTGGCCACCCGGGAGAGCTGCGGTACGGCGATGTTGAGGCCGTGACCCTCACCTTCCGCGGGCCTCTCCAGGGCCAGGGAGTCTTCCGCCGGTAGCCGCGAGGCGGATTCGAACCAGCGCACCACCCCCAGCCAGGGCCAGCCGGTGCGCTGGGTCATGAGTTCGCAGGCGGGCTCGAACAGGGACAGATCGCCCCGGAACTTGTTGATGATGTAACCCACCACGCGGGCATTCTCGGCCTCGTTGAGCAGGGCATGGGTGCCCACGATCGCCGCCAGGGCACCGCCCCGGTCGATGTCGCCCAGCACCACCACCGGCAGGTCGGCCAGTTCCGCCAGCTTCATGTTGGTGATGTCGGACTTGCGCAGGTACACCTCGGCGCCGCTGCCGGCGCCCTCCACCAGCACCAGGTCCGCCTGGGCGGCGGTGCGGTGAAAGCTGTCCAGCACCGCCGGCAGCAACTGTGGCTTCATCTTGTGATAGACCTTGGCCCGGCAATTCCCCAGCACTCGACCGCGCAGCACCACCTGGGAGCCGATGAGGGTCTGGGGCTTGAGCAGCACCGGGTTCATGTGGATGGAGGGCTCCACACCGCAGGCGCGGGCCTGCAAGGCCTGGGCGCGACCGATCTCGCCCCGGGGTACCTGGCCATCGGATCCCGGCGGTAAGTCGCTGTCGGCAGTGACGGCGGCATTGTTGCTCATGTTCTGTGCCTTGAAGGGCCGCACCTTGAGCCCCCGGCGGGCATAGGCCCGACATAGGCCGGCCACCAGCAGGCTCTTGCCCACATCCGAGCTGGTGCCCTGGATCATCAACGCTTTGGCCTGGCGGGGGCCGGCCTGGGGCAGGGCGGGAAAGTCGATGGGGGCAGTAGGGTCATCGATCACAGGGTTTTTCCTCAGCAGACAGCAAAAGGGCGCCCCATGGGCGCCCTTTACAATTGCGGATCAGGTTAGAGCAGGGTCGGCCTGATTGGATCAGGCGTTTTCCTTGATCTTCTCCTTGATCTTGGCGTCGTCCAGGCTCTCTTCAAGTTGCTGATCGCCACCACCACAGATTTTCACCTGAGACGGATCCATCTGCGAGGCCTCGGCAGCCGCACCGGCCTTGGCGGGCTTGCCGCCACGCTTGCGGGCCGGGGCACTCTTCCACTTGACGATCTGCTCTTCCAGTTGGGCGTCCGGCTTGACCAGCTTGCGGGAGTGGTCGAACTTCCAGTCCACCGTCTTGCGGGACTGCGGACCCCAGTAACCGGCCTTGCCCAGGTCGTAGAAGCGGCGCTCGAAGGCGCTCTTCAAGAAGGCCTTGAGGCAGCCCAGGAGGTACTTGCGGCGCAGCGGGTTGCGCTCCCAGGGATAACCCAGGAAGGCCTTCTTCATGTAGAAGCGGCGGTAGTTGTGCATCACCCGGTCCAGCAGTTCGCCCCGGGTCATGGCCGTGGGCTTCATGATGGGGGTGACGAAGTTGTACTTGGCGAAATCGTGGATCTCCACCTTGTCTCCCATCTCGGTGTACAGGTCCGAGAAGGGCCAGGGGGTGAACATGGCCCAGTTGGCCATGTCCGGATTCCAGTCCATGCACAGCTTGAAGGTCTCTTCCAGGGTCTCGGCGGTCTCGTTCTCCAGGCCGACGATGAACTGGGCCTCGGTGACGATGCCGGCGTTGCGCAGCAGCTCGATGGCACGCTTGTTCTGGGCCACGGTCGTCTCCTTGACGAACAGGTCCAGGTTGAGCTGTGCGGCGGCCTCGGTGCCCAGGGAGATGTGTACCAGGCCGGCCTTGCGGTAGAAGGGCAGCAGGTCTTCGTCGCGCATGACGTCGGTCACGCGGGTGTTGATACCCCAGAGCACGCCCAGGTCGCGGTCGATGAGCTCCTGACAGAACTCAACGAACTTGGCCTTGTTGATGGTGGGCTCCTCGTCGGCGAGGATGAAGAAGCCGACGCCGTGCTCCTTGACCAGGATCTCGATTTCGTCCACCACCTTCTTGGGATCGCGCACCCGGTAGTCACGCCAGAACTTCCACTGGGAGCAGAAGCTGCAGGTGAACGGGCAGCCGCGCGCCATGTTGGGGGTGGCCACGGGCACGCCCATGGGGATGTAGATGTATTTCTTCCAGTCCAGCACGCCCCAGTCGGGGATGATGGAGTCCACGTCGCGGATGGTGGGGGCGGCGGGGGTGGCGACCACTTGGTCGTCTTCCACGTAGGCGATGCCGCGGACTTCACTGCGGGCTTCCGGCCAACGACCCTCGTCCACGGTGCGCACCAGATCCAGGGTGACGGCCTCGCCCTCACCACGGATGATGGCGTCGATCCACGGGGCTTCGGTGAGCACCTGCTGGAACATGAAGGTGGCGTGAATGCCGCCCAGCAGCGTCACTGCGTTGGGGCAGGCTTCCTTGGCGATCTTGAGGGTTTCCTCCGCCTTGTAGATGGCGGGGGTCACGGCGGTGCAGGCGATGATGTCCGGTTGGGCCTCGGCGAAGATCTTGCGCAGATCCTCGTCGGAGATGTCGTCGGTCATGGCGTCCACGAAGGTGTAGTCCGTGTAGCCATGGGTCTTGAGGTAGCCGGCCAGATAGGCCACCCAGGCGGGGGACCATTTACCGGCGATTTCGGCGCCCCCGGAATGATAATTCGGATGGACGAAGAGGATTCGCATACGTACGCTCCCGCGAAAAGGATTTATCGCCCCCGCCCGGCGGGTGGAGACGAACAATACAGGCGGGGCAGATTCCTTGGTCCCCGGATCGCCTGATCGTACCCGCGCGTTTTAAAGACTGTCAACCTTGGTGGACAGTTGGTGGGCTGGGCCTTGGTTTCACGTGATCTCGGTCAATCACTCCGTGTCGAGTCCGCCCGTCGGGGTTCTGCCTCCTCGGGCAGGCTGACCGTGTATCGGGTCTGCTCATGACCATCCCACAGGATGGGCCGTTCCAGCCATTTCTGGATGAAACTCCACGATTGCAGGTAGCCGTTATGGGGTAGGTTGCAGGGGCTGCAGTCCTTGCGTTTCATGCCGTGGCGGTCGGTGATCACGCGGTAAGGGCCGGGACACTCGTAGGCGATCAATGGGCAATAACAGAACAGGCAATTGAACTCGCGTTTCACGCCCTGGTGGCAGGGCATGAACGGGCAAGCGTCGTTGGTGAAACCCTTGAAGGCCTCGTTGATGGTGCTGTCTTTGGGTTCCATGTTGAACTCCGGTCCCCGGAGGCGGGGAAGTTGGGTCATTGGCCCGCGGATCATGAATGCCCGCTGCCATGGTCTATGCTCAGTCAATATCCGGCAGATCCATTTTACCGGGTTGCCGAGTGGGTGAGGGTGCGCCTGCACAATCCTGAGACAAAAACCCGGGTATGCACAGGAACTGCTTGCCCGGGGCACCGTCCAACTCAAGAGACGAGCCACGGGCCACGCTTTGAAAAGGCACGGGCATCCCACCCACGATCCCATGGCAGGCCTTTCCCTCCCGGGCCCCGTTCGAGCAACGGGGCGGCCTGGCGAATCGGGTGCGACAACATCTGACTGTGGTATCCCCTTTGCATGGGGAATGCCCAGTGTGATCGGACTCCAACAAGGGGGTGATTACGATGGATTCGGCCGAAGCCTTGATTGCGCAGTATGCACGTTCCTATCAGAAACGGCAGGAGGCCGACATGTCTCTGAGTGAGTACCTGGAAGGATGCCGGGACGATCCCATGCGGTATGCCACCGCGGCCGAGCGCCTGGTGCAGGCCATCGGCGAACCCAGGGTTGTGGACACCGCCAAGGATGAGCGCCTGGGTCGCATCTTCATGAATCGCACCATCAAGGTGTATCCCGCCTTTGAGGATTTTTACGGGATGGAGGAGACCATCGAGCGCATCGTCGGTTTCTTCCGCTATGCGGCACAGGGTCTTGAAGAGCGCAAGCAGATCCTCTATCTGCTGGGCCCGGTGGGGGGCGGCAAATCGTCCCTGGCGGAGCGGCTCAAGGCGCTCATGGAGAAGTTTCCCGTCTATGTGCTCAAGGCCGGCGACGAGGTCTCCCCGGTGTTCGAGAGCCCCCTGGGACTGTTTGATCCGGCCATGGGGCAGGATCTGGAAGAGCGTTTCGGGATTCCCCGTCGGCGTCTCTCGGGGCTGATGTCGCCTTGGGCGGTCAAGCGGCTGGATGAGTTTGGTGGTGATATCTCCCGGTTCTCGGTGGGCCGTGTCTTTCCCTCGCGACTGCGGCAGATCGCGGTGTCCAAGACGGAACCGGGGGATGAGAACAACCAGGATATCTCCTCGCTGGTGGGCAAGGTGGATATCCGCAAGCTGGAACTGTACAGCCAGAACGATACCGATGCCTACAGCTACTCCGGCGGCCTGAATCGGGCCAATCAGGGCATCCTGGAATTCGTCGAGATGTTCAAGGCGCCCATCAAGATGCTGCATCCCTTGCTCACTGCCACTCAGGAAGGCAACTACATGGGGTCGGAGAATATCGGTGCCATCCCCTACCAGGGGATCATCATGGCTCACTCCAACGAGTCCGAGTGGCAGGCCTTCAAGAACAACAAGAATAACGAGGCCTTCATCGACCGCATCTCCGTCGTCAAGGTGCCCTACTGCCTGCGGATGAATGAGGAGACGCGGATCTACGAGAAGCTCATCCAGACCAGCGAACTGGCGGAGGCCTCCTGCGCGCCGGCCACCCTGGACATGCTGGCCAAGTTCTCGGTGCTCAGTCGCCTGCGCCAGCACGAGAACTCCAATCTGTTTTCCAAGATGCGGGTCTACAACGGTGAGAGCCTCAAGGATACCGATCCCAAAGCCAAGTCGATGCAGGAATACCGCGACATGGCCGGTGTGGATGAGGGCATGGATGGGGTGTCCACCCGCTTTGCCTTCAAGGTGCTCTCCGAGACCTTCAATTACGACACCCGCGAGGTGGCTGCCGATCCGGTACACCTGCTCTACATGCTGGAGCAGTCCATTCGTCGTCAGCAGTTCCCGGAGGAGACGGAGCGCCGTTACCTGGAGTTCATCAAGGCCGAACTGGCACCCCGCTATGCGGACTTCATCGGCAACGAGATCCAGAAGGCGTATCTGGAGTCCTATAGCGACTTCGGGCAGAACCTCTTCGAGCGTTACGTGGCCTATGCCGATGCCTGGATCGAGGATCATGATTTCAAGGATCCGGATACCGGCCAGTTGCTGGACCGTCAGTCCCTCAACCAGGAACTGACCAAGATCGAAAAGGCTGCCGGGATCGCCAACCCCAAGGATTTTCGCAATGAGGTAGTCAAGTTTGCGCTGCGCTCTCAGGCGGCTCAGGGCGGCAAGATGCCGTCGTGGACCTCCTACGAGAAGATCCGCGAGGTCATCGAGAAGCGCATGTTCAGCCAGGTGGAGGATCTGTTGCCGGTGATCAGCTTCGGGGCCAAGACGGACTCGGAGATGGAGCGCAAGCACAACGATTTTGTGCAGCGCATGGTGGAACGCGGCTATACCGAACGCCAGGTCCGCCGGTTGGTGGAATGGTACATGCGAGTCAAGCAGGCGGGCTGATCAAGCCCGGTCTGCGGGAGGTGCGCCCCCTGTGGTGAATATCGTCGACCGCCGTCTGAACCCCAAGGACAAGAGCCTGGCCAACCGCCAGCGCTTCATCGGCCGTGCCAAGCGTCAGATCCTGGACGCGGTGCGGGACGTGTCGTCGCGTCGTAAGGTGGCGGACATCGGTCATGGCGGGGAGGAGATCAGCATCCCCGCCGACGGCCTGCGGGAACCCAATTTCCGCAAGGGCACGGGCCGTGGCGTGAGGGATCACGTGGTGCCGGGCAACAAGGAATACGTGGCCGGCGATACCATCCCGCGTCCGGAAGGCGGGCAGGGAGGGGGGGGGCGTGGTGGCAGCCCGCAAGGTGAGGGTGAGGATCCCTTCCAGTTCACGGTGAGCAAGGACGAGTTTCTCGATCTGTTCTTCGAAAACCTGGAGTTGCCCGATCTGGTGCGTACCCAGGTGACCAAGGTGGAGCGTCATGGCATTCAGCGGGCCGGTTATTCCGTGTCCGGCTCGCCCTCCAATCTCAATTTGGCGAGAACCATGCGCAATTCCCTGTCCCGCCGCCTGGCGCTGCGTCGGCCCAAACGGGAGGAGACCCGTGCCCTGGACGAGGAGATCGATCGCCTGGAGCGCACCGGCAAGGAGCCTGAACGGCTGCGGAAGCTCATCCAGATGCGGGAGGAGGCTACCCGGCGCACCCGGTCCATTCCCTATATCGACCCCATCGACCTGCGTTACAACCGGTTTACCCCGGTGCCCCGGCCCATCTCCCAGGCGGTCATGTTCTGTCTGATGGATGTTTCCGGCTCCATGACCGAGGACATGAAGGATCTGGCCAAGCGATTCTTCATGCTGCTGTTTCTCTTTTTGCAGCGGCGTTATCGGCATGTGGACATCGTCTTCATCCGTCACACCCACATTGCCCAGGAGGTAGATGAAGACACCTTCTTCTACTCCCGGGAGACGGGCGGCACCCTGGTGTCGCCAGCCCTGGATGAGATGCGCAAGGTGGTGGCAGATCGCTATGACCCGGCGGAATGGAACATCTATGCGGCGCAGGCTTCCGATGGGGACAACACGCCCGCCGACAACCCGGCGGTGCTGGAGATGATGGAATCGGTGATCCTGCCGGTGTGTCGGTATTTCGCCTACATCGAGGTGGCGGAGGATCGGGGCTGGGAGATGACCACGGATCTGTGGCAGGTGTATGAGCGCCTGGCAACCTCCGGCCGCCCCCTGGCCATGCGCAAGGTGCGTGACCGGGGGGATATCTTCCCGGTGTTCCGGGATCTGTTCACGCCGGTGGAGCTGAGACGGTAGGTGCCCGCTGCGCCCCTCATCCCCAGCCCTTCTCCCCGGAGGGGAGAAGGGAGCCACCTGTTGTTGGAGGGGAGGAAGGGAGCCACCTGTTGTTGGAGGGGAGGAAGGGAGCCACCTGTTGTTGGAGGGGAGGAAGGGAGCCACCTGTTGTTGGAGGGGAGGAAGGGAGCCACCTGTTGTTGGAGGGGAGGAAGGGAGCCAGCTGTTGTTGGAGGGGAGAAGGGAGCCAGCTGTTGTCGGAGGGGAGAAGGGGGCGCATGTTCCCGGAGGAGAGAAGCTGGTTCGAGCCCCTCTCCCCTTTGGGGAGAGGGGTTGGGGTGAGGGGGGGGTGAAGCCCGGATGATCGCAAAACCAGGAGACCAAAGACCATGAATGCCATTGCCCCACTCCTCTACACCGGTGCCGATTGGGATTACGCCCTCATCAAACGGGCCCATGATGCCATCGAGCGCATCGCCATCGATGAGATGGGCCTGGATCCCTACCCCAGTCAGGTGGAGGTGATCAGTTCCGAGCAGATGCTGGATGCCTACTCCTCCATGGGCATGCCCCTGTTCTACCGGCACTGGTCCTTCGGCAAGCATTTTGCGCGCGACGAAATGTACTACCGCAAGGGCATGACGGGTCTGGCCTACGAGATCGTCATCAACTCCAACCCGTGCCTGTGCTACATCATGGAAGAGAACACCATGACCATGCAGACCCTGGTCATGGCCCATGCCGCCTTCGGGCACAGCCATTTCTTCAAGAACAATCACCTGTTCCAGTCATGGACCGACGCCGAGGGCATTCTGGACTACCTGGATTTTGCCAAGTCCTACGTGGCTCAGTGCGAGGAACGCTATGGCCGCTGGGAGGTGGAACGGGTGCTGGATGCCGCACACGCCCTGATGTCCCACGGGGTGCACCGCTACCCGCGTCGACAGCCCCTCAATCTGGTGCAGGAAATGCAGCGCAAACGTGATCGGGCCCGCTACGAAGAGCAGACCTTCAACGACCTGTGGCGCACCTTGCCGCGGCGCGGTGATGAGGCAGAGAAAGAGGGCACCCAGGATGTGAGCGCACGCCGTCAGGCCCTGGGTCTGCCAGAGGAAAACCTGTTGTATTTCCTGGAGAAGCGGGCGCCCAGGCTGGAGCACTGGCAGCGGGAAATCCTCCGCATCGTGCGCATGGTGTCGCAGTATTTCTATCCGCAGAAACAGACCAAGGTGATGAACGAAGGCTGCGCTACCTCGGTGCACTATCACATCATGAACCGGCTCCATGAGACCGGTCAGGTGACCGAAGGGGCCTTCATGGAGTTTCTGCACCAGCACACCAATGTGGTGTTCCAGCCGGAATTCGATGACCCGCGTTTCTCGGGTATCAACCCCTATGCTCTGGGTTTCAATATCCTGCAGGACCTCAAGCGGGTGTGCCTTGCGCCCACGGAGGAGGATCGGCGCTGGTTCCCGGAGATTGCCGGCAACGGGGATTTCCTGGGTACCTGGAAGCACGCCTGGGCGGAATACCGGGACGAGAGCTTTATCCTTCAGTTCCTGGGGCCGAAGGTGATGCGGGACATGCGCCTGTTCGCTGTTCACGATGATGCGGATGAGCCCCATCTGAAGGTGGAAGCCATTCATGACGACGCAGGCTATCGGGAGGTGCGTCGGGCCTTGTCAGCCCAATACGACCTGGCCCGGCACGAGCCGGATATCCAGGTGGTGGACGTGGATCTGGCCGGGGATCGCAAGCTGATCCTGGAGCATCGTGCCCAGGATGGTCGTCTGCTGGAAGAAAAGGACGCCCGGCGCGTGCTTCAGCATCTGGCCAATCTATGGGGTTATGCCGTGCGCCTGTATGAGGTGGATGCCCGTACCGATACAGTGATCAACGAGTTTGTGGACGTGGAGCCCGCTCAGGCCTGATGACGAACCGCCGGGCTCAGCCAGTCCCTGGGCTGGAGGAACCGTTCCACCAATTCAGCCTCGGGGGTGCCCGGTTTTGCCTGGTGATTGTATTCCCAGCGCACCAGCGGTGGCATGGACATGAGAATGGACTCGGTGCGCCCACCCGACTGCAAACCGAACAGCGTCCCCCGGTCGTAGAGCAGATTGAACTCCACGTAACGCCCGCGCCGGTACAATTGGAAATCCCGTTGTGATTGCGTGTAGGGCGTGTCCTTGCGGCGCTCGACAATGGGCCCAAAGCCATCCAGATAGCCATCCCCCACCCGCTGCACGAACTCGAAGCAGCGCTCGAAACCCCAGGCATTCAGGTCATCGAAGAACAGGCCGCCCACACCCCGGGCCTCGTTGCGGTGATTCAGGAAGAAGTATTCGTCACAGGCTGCCTTGAAACGTGGGTAGACATCATCCCCAAAGGGCTGGCATACCCGCCGGGCATTTTCATGCCAGTGTACGCAGTCGGCCTCCACACCGTAATAGGGTGTGAGATCGAAGCCACCGCCGAACCACCATACCGGTGCCTCCCCAGGCTTCTCGGCCAGAAAAAAGCGCACATTGGCGTGCGAACTGGGCACATGGGGGTTCAGGGGGTGGATCACCAGGGAGACGCCGGTGGCCTCAAAGCTGCGTCCAGCCAGTTCCGGTCGTCGCGTACTGGCCGTCTGCGGCAGCCGCCCCCCCCGCACGTGGGAAAAATTGACCCCGGCCTGTTCGAAGACCGTGCCACCCTTGAGCACCCGGCTGCGGCCACCGCCGCCCTCGGCGCGCTCCCAGCGGTCGTCCACCCAGGGGGCCTTCGGGTCCACTTTTGCCAGTTGCCGACAAATGTTGTCCTGCAGGTGGCGGAAGTAGTCCAGGATGGGGGGCAGTTGAGGTGTGTCGCTCATGATCCTTGCTCGGTCGCGTCAGCCATCCCGAACGATGTCGCCGGTGACCAGATCCCGAATCTCGCTGGGTTTCTCCCGGCCCCCGGTCTCACCCTCCAGGATGGTGTCCAGTAACTGGCCCAGGGCCTGCTGTACCGTGTGTGCATCCCGGGCCGGCGCCTCGCCGGAGCGATTGGCGCTGGTGGAGACCAGGGCACCCCCGGCCTGTCGGCAGAGATCTGCCGCAAGAGGGTGATCGGTGATACGCACGGCCAGTACGTCCCGATTTCCGGTGAGCCAGCGGGGCACGTCGGGCCGGCAGGGCCAAAGCCAGGTGACAGGGCCCGGCCAACGGGCCATGGCCCGTGCGTGGAGCGCCGCGTCCACGGGCCGCAGAAACGGCCCCAGCTGGGAAAAATCGGCAGCGATAAGGATCAGCCCCTTGTCGGGCAGCCGGTGTTTCGCGGTCAACAGGCGATGTACCGCCAGTTCGTTGCGAGGGTCACAGCCCAGGCCGAACACTGCCTCGGTGGGGTAGGCCACCAAGCCTCCACCGCGGATCATGGTGGCGGCATGCTGCACGTCCCGGGTCAGTCTGGCCATCCGAGATGCCTGTGATCAGGTGCCGCTGGAGACGCCGGCCGTGCTGTCCTCGGCCGATTTCTTGCCTTGACGGGAGGTCGCTTTCCCCGTGGACGCCTTGGCCTTGGTACCGCTGCCCGTGGACTTCTTGCTGGTGCTGGTGGTCTTGGCCTTGGTGGTGGACTTGCTGGCGGCCTTCGTAGCCGTCTTGCCGGTCTCCGGGGATGCGTCCGAGGTCTTTTTCGTGGTGCTCGCCTTGGTGGTGGTTTTCTTGGACGTGGCGGCCTTCTTGGTCGCCGCCTTCTTGGCTGGAGCCTTGCGACCACGGCCCTTCTTCTCGGGCGCCGCGGCAAGCAGCGCCTGGCATTGCTCCAGGGTCAGGTCCTTGGGTTCCTGATCCTTGGGGATGCGGGCATTCTTGGCGCCGTTGGTGATATAGGGGCCGTAACGGCCGTTGAGCACCTGGATGCCTTCCTCCTCGAAGGTCTTGATGAAGCGGTTGGCGTCGATTTCCTTCTTCTCGGCCACCAGTTCCAGGGCTCGGGGGAGTTCGATGGTGTAAGGGTCGTCTTCCTTCTTCAAGGAAGCATAGCGGTCCCCGAATTTCACGTAGGGGCCAAAGCGACCGATGTTCACCAGTACCGGCTCCCCTTCAGGGGTTTCTCCCAGTTCGCGGGGAAGCTTGAACAGGGCCATGGCCTCGTCCATGGTGATGCTGTCCATCTTCTGGCCGGGCCGCAGACCCGCGAAACGGGGCTTTTCCTCGTCGTCCTTGGTGCCGATCTGCACGAAGGGCCCGTAGCGGCCCATGCGCACCGAGACGGGTCGGCCCGACTTGGGATCGGTCCCGATTTCCCGTGCCTGCACGGCTTCCTCACGGGTGACCGAGGCATCCTTCTCCTTCACCTGCTCATGGAACTGGTTCCAGAACCGTTCCATCACCGGCACCCATTCCTTCTCGCCCCGGGAGATCTCGTCCAGTTCATCCTCGAGCCGCGCGGTGAAGTCGTAGTCCACGTACTGGGTGAAGTGCTGGGTGAGGAAGGTGTTGACGATGCGGCCGATGTCCGTGGGCACGAAACGCCGATTCACCAGCTCGGCGTATTCCCGTTGCAACAGGGTGCTGATGATGGAGGCATAGGTGGAGGGCCGACCGATGCCATGTTCCTCCAGCGCCTTCACCAGGCTGGCCTCGGAGTAACGCGGCGGGGGTTCGGTGAAGTGCTGGTCTGCCTGCACGTCCCGCAGGTCGATATCCTCGCCTTCCTTGAGTTCCGGCAACAGACGTTCGTCGCTTTCCACCTTGGCGTCGTCCTGGTCTTCCCGATAGACGGCCATGAAGCCGGGGTCGCGCACGGAGGAACCGGTGGCCCGGAAGACATGGTCCGCGCTGCCTGCCTGCAGATCGGCCGCCACCGTGTCCAGGGTGGCATGGATCATCTGGCAGGCCACGGTGCGTTTCCACACCAGGTCGTAGAGCCGGGCCTGGTCCTGGGAGAGATGGGATTTCACCTCGTCGGGCAGGCGTTGTACCGATGTGGGGCGGATGGCCTCGTGGGCCTCCTGGGCGTTCTTGGACTTGGTCTTGTAGATGCGCGGACTGTCCGGCACCTTCTCCTTGCCGTAACGCTCCCCGATCAGCCCCCGTATCTCCTGAATGGCGTCATTGGACAGGGTGAAGGAGTCGGTCCGCATATAGGTGATCAGGCCGATGGGCCCGCTGCCCAGGTCGATACCCTCGTAGAGTTGCTGCGCCACCCGCATGGTACGGCTGGCGGAGAAGCCCAGCTTGCGCGAGGCCTCCTGCTGCAGGGTGGAGGTGGTGAAGGGGGCAGCCGGGTTGCGGCGCCGCTGCTTCTTTTCCACCTTGGCCACATGCAGGCGCCCGTTCGCGGACGCCATCAGGGTCTCGCGGGCCTTCTGGGCATCGGTCTCGTTGTTGATGTCGAACTGTTCCAGCTTCTTGCCGGCGTAGACCTGCAACCGGGCCGTGAAGTCCTCGGTATCCTTGGCCGCATGGGCATCCACTGTCCAGTATTCCTGACTGACAAAGGCCTCGATCTCCTGTTCCCGCTCCACGATCATGCGCAGGGCCGGGCTCTGTACCCGTCCGGCGGACAGACCACGCTTGATCTTCTTCCATAGCAGCGGTGAGAGATTGAAACCCACCAGGTAGTCCAGGGCGCGGCGCGCCTGCTGGGCATTGATCAGGTCGTTGGACAGGCCACGGGGGTGTTCGATGGCTTCGCGTACCGCCCGCTGGGTGATCTCATGGAATACGACCCGCTGGGTGTCCTTATCCTTGAGCAGGCCACGCTCGTTCAGCAACTCGTAGAGGTGCCAGGAAATGGCCTCTCCCTCACGGTCGGGGTCAGTGGCCAGAATCAGGCTATCGGCCTTTTTCAGTGCCCGGGCGATGCTCTCCACATGCTTTTCATTGCGATCAATGATCTGATAGTTCATGTGGAAGCCATGCTCGGTGTCCACGGCACCCTCCTTGGGCACCAGGTCGCGCACATGGCCATAGGAGGCCAATACCTCAAAATCATTTCCGAGGTACTTCTTGATGGTCTTGGCCTTGGCGGGCGATTCGACGATGACCAGGTGCTTGCTCATGGCCTGGCTACCTGTGTTGTGTGGCAGGGGGTCAGTGCAGATACTCCGGCGGGTTCTCGAACATCAGGCTCTCGAGCCAGGTGTAGGCGGCCTCCTGGCCAGGCTGATTGAAGAGCACCATGAGGGTGATCCATTTGAGTTCATCCAGGCCGATCTCTTCCGTGTCCAGGTCCATGACGCGGTTGATCACCACCTCACGGGTGGATGGGCTGAGCACGCCATTTTGCTCCAGGAACAGCAGGAAGCCACGGCTGGTGGCATCCATACGGTTCATCTCGGGCTCCGTGTAAAGGCGCAGCGCCGAGTCGGTGTGCAGGGTCTTGAGCGAGGTGTCCTGGCTGGCCAGGTTCTCCAGCCAGTCAAAGGCCTTGTTGATTTCGGCGACCGGGAAGCCGGCATCCAGCAGCAGGTTATGCAGCTGCTCGCGATCCGGCTCCAACTCCGTATCGTCATCAATATAATTTTCAAACAGATACATCAATACGTCGAGCACGTTCTCTTTCATCTTCGCTATTCCGGCTACAGGCGGACGTAACGACCACCGGACAGTGAGGCCACCTGGCCGCGCAACTCCATGAGCAGCAGCATGGAGGAAACCATGGCCACGGTCAATCCAGTGCGGCCCACCAGTTGATCCACCGAAACCGGGTCGTGACCCATGGCTTCCAGCAGGTGTGCGTGGTCCGGTTCCGGCGCCCCGGGTGGGTCAGGGCGATCGCTGGCGTGCCCGGAGAAGGCCGGGGTGGGGAGCGGGGGCGTCGCAGGAACAAGGGCATGAGCCCCCAGCTCCTCCAGGATGTCATCGGCTGTTTCCACCAGCTTGGCGCCCTCGCGGATCAGACGGTGGCAGCCCCGGGCCATGGGGTTGTGGATGGAGCCGGGGATGGCGAAAACCTCGCGCCCTTGTTCCACGGCACGGCGTGCCGTGATGAGAGAGCCGCTGCGGGCCGCGGCCTCCACCACCAGGGTGCCGATGCTCAGGCCCGAGAGAATGCGGTTGCGACGGGGAAAGTGTTCCCGCTTGACCTGTGTGCCCACGGGAAATTCCGTGACCATGGCCCCCTCGGCCACCAGACGTCGGGCCAGGGACCGATGGGTGCCCGGGTAGATGCGGTCCGGGCCCGTGCCGGTGACGGCTACCGTCAGGCCGCCTGCCGCCAGGGCGCCCCCATGGGCCGCGGCGTCCACCCCCCGTGCCAGGCCGCTGGCGATCACCAGGCCCTGGCGTGCCAGATGGGCGCTGAAGGCCTCGGCAGTCTCGCGGCCGCCCGGGGTGGGGTGGCGACTGCCCACCACGGCCAGCATGGGCCAGTGCAGCACCTGGGGGTCGCCCACCACATACAGCACGGGGGGCGGCGTGGCAATGTCCCGTAGGCGCGGCGGGTAACCGGCATCTTCCAGGGTCAGGATGTGGTGATGATCCATCGTCGCCCAGTCCAGGTCGGCGGTCACGCCGGCAGGTGGGTGATCCCCTTCCAGGACGGCAATGGCCTCGTCCCTCAGGTCCAGACCGCGCCAGGCACCGCGAGGGGCTTTCAGGAAGGCCTCGGGTGTGCCGTATTGATCCAGGATGCGACGAAACAGGGCGGGCCCGACGCCGGGGGTGTGCCACAGGTGAAGCCAGGATGTGAGGACAGCCGTGTCCATGATCGTTGAGGGTCTCAGGCGTGAAGGGCGGACCGGAGGGTTCGCCCCGAAGCGTACTTCATTGTCTCAGGGGTGTTTGACCGCAAAACCGCGCTCAATCGGATGGGTGGATTCCATCACCAGGGCGTAACTCACCTTTTCGAAGGTGCGAAATACCATCACCAGGCCCACGCGCTCGTCCGGCAGGGTCACGGTCTCGCTGCCGCGCCCGGCAAACCGGTCGCGCACCTCGCGGCCCGACTGATAGGCGGCAAATACATGACCACGTTCGATACCCTCGCGTTCCCCCAGGTTGATGACGGCCACCTGGAATCGGGCAATCTGGCTGATGGCATCGAACAGGGAGATGATCTGCCCCTCGGTCTCTGCGTCCGGCGTGCCGGGGGTGAACAGGAAGGCCTGGTCACTGTCATCCTGAGGCAGCAGTCGGTCGCCGGTGAGGGCCTCCCGGTCGCTGCGGGTGAGTGCCACCGTGGCGGGATCCCCTTCGCGTACCAGTTCGGCATCGCCCACGGGGATGGCCTCGAATCCCAGCATTTCCCCGGTGACCGGGTCGCGCAGTTCGCCACCGGCACGGAAGATATTGTAGCGGGTGCCCAAGGGGTCATCGGCCAGGCGCCTGGCATAGACGCGATCATGGGCGCCAAATACCATGCGTTCGTCCTGTGAGGCCAGCAAGTAGGCGGAATCTTCCATCTGCTCCTCTGTCACAATACGAGGACGCACGAGAAACTGTTGCAGGGCCTGGATGGGTACATCAAGGCTGGGTGGAAGCGGTTCGGCGCGTACCCGGGGCGAGAGTCTCACGGTCGGGCGCACGCGGGGGCCGCCATCCACCGTCAGACGCGGGCGTCCATCCACGTAGTACAGTGTGATGATGTCGCCGGGGTAGATCAGGTGCGGGTTGGGGATCTGTGGGTTGGCCACCCACAATTCCGGCCAGTACCAGGGGTCGCGCAGGAAATGGTTGGAAATATCCCAGAGGGTGTCGCCCGGCTGTACCACGTAGCGCTCGGGGGCCGTGGGCTGGATGCGGATCTCGGGTTCTGCCTCGGGCTCCGGCGGCACCTCCGCCCGGGGTGGCTCAGGTATCGGTTCAGGTGATGGCTCGGGCGCGGTGGCGCAACCCGAGGCCAGGAACGCTAGAATAAGCGTCACGACGGACATCGCGTGTCCGACACGCAGCGGATATGGAGCGGACATCGTTCCCCCTCGTCGCCAGGGCGCCTGTGGCCCGGATGCGGTTTGCCCGCCGATCCCCGGCGGGTCCCGGCCGTCTCGGCTTCCCCGTGCGCGAGCCCGGACGGCATGATCCTGATGGAATCACAACTTTAGCAGAAATGTTTTTGACGCTGCACAAATACACCCATTGAGCGGATAGGCGGTCATGGCACTACTAGAAATATTGCGTTTTCCCGATCCCCGGCTGCGTCGTCAGGCCGAACCCGTCAAGGTTGTGGATGGTGAGATCCGCAAGCTCGTGGACGACATGTTCGAGACCATGTATGCGTCTGAAGGCATTGGCCTGGCCGCAGTGCAGGTGAATGTGCTGCGCCGTGTGATCGTGATGGATGTGGCCGATGAGGGCTCCGAAGAGCGCTCCGGCCAGGGGCTGCGTCCCTTGTGCTTCATCAACCCGGAGATCACCGATCGCTGGGGCGAGGCAGAGTGCGAGGAGGGCTGTCTGTCCGTGCCGGGGTATTACGAACCGGTGACCCGGGCCGAGCGGATCCGGGTGAGGGCCCTGGACCGTCAGGGCAAGCCTTTTGAGATGGAGGCGGGCGGACTGCTGGGGGTGTGCATCCAGCATGAGATCGATCATCTGGACGGCAGGCTGTTCGTGGACCACCTCTCCAAGCTCAAGCGCGATCGCATTCGCAAGAAGCTCGAAAAATCCAGCCGTCACGGCACGCCCAGTCGCGCCCCGCGGCAGCGCGAGGCAGTTTGATGCGGATTGTCTATGCCGGCACGCCGGAGTTCGCCGTACCCGCCCTCAAGGCCCTGATTGATTCCCCCCATACGGTGGTGGCCGTCTACACCCAGCCGGACCGCCCCGCCGGGCGGGGGCGAAAACTCAAGCCCAGCCCCGTCAAGCAACTGGCTCAGGCTCACGGGATTCCCGTGGAGCAGCCCGAACGCCTGCGCGACGAGGCCACTCAGCAGATGCTGCAGGCCCACGATCCGGACCTGATGGTGGTGGCGGCCTATGGCTTGATCCTGCCCCAGGCCGTGCTGGACATCCCCCGCCTGGGCTGCGTGAATCTGCATGCCTCGCTGCTGCCCCGCTGGCGTGGCGCCGCGCCCATCCAGCGTGCCCTGTTGGCCGGGGACGAAGAGACCGGCATCACCCTGATGCAGATGGCTGCCGGGCTGGATACCGGCGACATGCTGCTCAAATCCCTTTGCCCCATCACCGCCCACGACACCGCTGCCACCCTGCACGACACCCTGGCGGACCAGGGTGCGGATCTCCTGCTCCAGGGACTGACGGCCCTGGAGGCAGGCTCGCTGCAGGGAAAGCCCCAGGACGAGGCCCGGGTCACGTATGCCGAGAAGCTCAGCAAGGCCGAGGCTCCGCTGGACTGGACCCGGCGAGCCGTCTGCCTGGATCGTCGCGTGCGTGCCTTCAATCCCTGGCCGGTGGCCCAGACCCTCTACCAGGGGCAGCCCTTGCGCCTGTGGATGTCGGCGTTGCCCGCAGGGCAGGCCTCGGCGGCGCCCGGCACCGTGTTGGCGGAGGGCCCTGAAGGCATCGATGTGGCCACTGGCGAGGGTCTGCTGCGCATCACCCGCCTGCAACTTCCAGGTGGCAAGCCGCTGTCAGCGCGGGAATTTCTGAACGGACGCTCCCTGCTGGGCCGCGTGCTGGGACAGTAGGAAAACTCATGTCACCTCGTGAAGCCGCTCTCAAGGTCCTGTTGCGTGTCCTCAAGGACGGTGCCTCTCTTTCCGATGCCCTGCCGCATCAACTGCAGCAGGTGCCCCCCCGCGACCGCGGCCTGACCCAGGCCCTGTGCTACGGCACCTTGCGCTGGCACCGCCGTCTCCAGGCCATGCTCGATGGCTGGATGGACAAACCCCTGCGGGGCAGGGATCAGGACGTGGCCTGTGCCCTGCTGATGGGGCTGTTCGAGATGCAGTCCATGAACACCCCCGACTATGCCGTCATCCAGCAGACCGCCGATCTGGGGCGCAGCCTGCGCAAGCGCTGGGCCGTGGGTCTGATCAATGGCGTGCTGCGCCGGGCCCAGCGCGAGGGTGAGGCTCGGGGGCAGCAGGTGGATCAGTCGCCGGCCCTGCGTCATGCCCTGCCGGACTGGCTCTTCGGGTGTTTGCAGCAGGCCTATGGGGCGGATGTCGACACCCTCTGCCAGGCCATGAACGCCCATCCCCCCATGACCCTGCGGGTGAACCTGCACCGGGGCTCGCGGGCGGATTATCAGGCCCGGCTGGCGGCGGCAGGCCTTCAGGCCCATCCCCTCGAACAGGTGCCCTCGGCCCTCATCCTGTCCGAACCGGTGGCGGTGGAGACCCTGCCCGGTTTTCAGGCCGGCGAGGTCTCGGTTCAGGACGCCGCGGCACAACTGGCGGCCCCTTTGCTGGACTGCCACCCGGGACAGCGAGTGCTGGATGCCTGCGCAGCCCCCGGGGGCAAGACCCTGCATCTCCTGGAACAGGCCGGTGGCGATCTGGACATCACCGCCCTGGATAGCCAGGCCGGGCGCCTGGATCGGGTGAGGGAGAACCTGGACCGTGGCCGGTATCAGGCCCGCCTGGTGGCCGGTGACGGGGCCAGGCCTGAAGACTGGCATCAGGGCGCGGTCTATGACCGCATCCTGCTGGATGTACCCTGTTCCGCCACCGGCGTGATCCGTCGGCATCCGGACATCAAGTTGCTGCGCCGGGATGCGGACATCCCCGCCCTGGCCACCGAGCAGGCCCGACTGCTGCGGGCGCTCTGGCCGCTGCTGGCGCCCGGGGGTATGCTTCTGTATGTCACCTGTTCCCTGTTGCCGGATGAAAACGACTTGACCGTGGCTCAATTCCTTCACGATGAACCCTCGGCCAGCGAATCCCCTCTGCAGGCTTCCTGGGGCCGCGCCCGAACGGTGGGTCGCCAGATCCTCACCGGTGACCAGGAAATGGACGGTTTCTATTATGCTCGGCTGATCAAGCGTTGACCTGCGCGGCGTCACAAACCCGGATGTACGGTTTGCGGGCGCTGCTGTTGTCGTGCCTGCTCTCCCTGCTGGTGGCCCTGCCGGTCAATGCCCTGTCCGGTGATGCCCCCCTGAAGGTTCGGTCCGCCCATACCGAACTGGCCAACGGTCTGTATCTGCTCAACGCCACCATCGATTACCACCTCACCCCCAATCTGGATGAGGCGCTTCACAATGGTGTGAAGCTCACCTTCGAGGTGCAGGTAGAGGTCAGTCGCGGTCGTGACTGGATCTGGGATGCCACCGTGGCCGAACTCTCCCAGCGTTATCGTCTGGAATACCATGCCCTGAGCCGACTGTACGTGATCACCCATCTGAACACGGGGGTGAAGCGCACCTTCTATCGTCTGCAGTCGGCCTTGTTCACCCTGGGAGCGTTGGATGAACTGCCATTGCTGGATGCCTCCCTGCTTCAGGATGGACAGGACTACCGAATCCGTTTGCGCACCCGGCTGCGGGTGGATGCCCTGCCGCTGCCGCTGCGGGTGCGGGGGTATGTGATGAGTGAGTGGAGCCCAGCGAGCGACTGGTATACATGGTCATTGCGTTGAGACGACTCTCGCTGGGCCTGCTGCCCATGGGCATCATCTTTGTGGTGCTGCTGCTGTCGCTGCTGGTGATGAGTGATGCGGCCCAGAACTCCGAGCGCTTCGAGCGCCTTTACATCTGGCTGCTGTTGTTCAACTCGCTGGCCCTGGTCTTCATGGCGGCCTTGATCGGTACCAAGCTGTTTCTCGTGACCCGCCGGGTACTGCGCAATGAACCCGGATCGCGGCTGACCCTCAAACTGGTGACCCTTTTCGTGGGCCTGGCCCTGGTGCCGGTCATGGTGGTGTATTACTTCTCCATCACCTTTCTGGATCAGGGCATCGACAGCTGGTTCGATGTGCGCGTGGAAAAGGCCCTGGAGGATGCCCTGGAACTGTCCCGTTCGTCCCTGGATCTGCGTGTGCGCCAGCACACCCAGGAGACCGAGTCCTTGGCCCGGGATCTGGTGGATGTCTCCCAGGCCCTGGCGGCGTTGCGTCTGGGAGACATGCGCGACGACAGCCGGGCCATGGAACTGGCCCTGTTCGGGGCCGACAACCGCATCATCGCCTACACCAGTGGTGCCACCCTGCAGCGCCTGCCCACCCTGCCTACCGGGGAGGTACTGATGCTCCTGTCCCAGGGGCGTACATACTCGGCCCTGGAGCCCGTGTATGACGAAGGACTGCATATCCGCGTGGTCACGCCGGTGCCCAGCCGTAGCCCCTCTGGAGATGGCCGCATCCTGCAGGCGGTGTATCCGGTGGCGCCACGCATGGGGGCCCTGGCCGACAGCGTCCAGGATGCCTTCTCCGAGTACAAGGAATTTGCCTATCTGCGGGGCCCGATCAAGCAAAGCTTCACCATCACCCTGTCCCTGGCCCTGCTGGTATCAGTGATGGCCGCTGTCTGGGGGGCCCTGTACTCTGCCGGACGCCTGGTGGCACCCATCCAGGAACTGGCCGAGGGCACTCGCGCCGTGGCTGCCGGTGAGTATCACAAGAAGCTCCCTGTCACCCAGAACGATGAACTGGGTTTTCTGGTGCGCTCGTTCAATGCCATGACCGCCACCCTGGCCACCACCCGCGACGAGGTGGAGCGCAGCCGCAGGCTGGCGGAGAGTCAGCGCATGTACCTGGAAGCGGTGCTGCAGAACCTCTCTTCCGGCGTCATTACCCTGGATCGCCGCCTCACCCTGCGCACGGCCAATGCCGCTGCCTCGCAGATCCTGGAGGTGGATCTGGAACGTCATCTGGGACACGATCTGGACGAAATCGCCCGTCACTCCGGCGTGGTGGAGCGGTTTCAGGAAGAACTGGGCCCGTTCTTCTCCGAACGTCGACCGGAATGGAGCGAGCAACTCACCGCTTTTGGTGCCGGCGGTCGCAAGGTACTCATGTGCCGGGGTGTCTGGTTGTCCCATGGGAGCGGCCTGCGGGGTGGTCCGGTGGTGGTGTTCGATGACATCACCACCCTGATTCAGGCCCAGCGGGATGCCGCCTGGGCGGAGGTGGCCCGGCGCCTGGCCCATGAGATCAAGAACCCACTCACCCCCATCCAGCTCTCCGCAGAGCGCCTGGAGCGCAAATTGCAGCCGCACCTCAAGGAGGCCGAGGCCCAGATGCTGCAGCGCTCCACGCAGACCATCATCAACCAGGTGGAGGCCATGAAGGCCATGGTCAACGCCTTCAGCGATTATGCTCGGCCTCCGGCCCTGGCCATCAAGCTTCTGGACCTGAATCAACTGGTGCGTGAGGTAGCGGAATTGTATCGTCACGGGGATATCGGCGTGCGCCTGGAGCTGAGCCTGGATGAGCGTCTGCCGCCGCTGCGGGCGGATGCGGGCCGCTTGCGCCAGGTGCTGCATAATCTCATCAAGAATGGTCTGGAGGCCCTGGAAGGCATGGGCGACGGTTGCCTGAGCCTCCAGACCCGTCAGGAGGTGGACGGTCACCGCAGCATGGTGGAAATTCTCGTGCTGGATAATGGCCGCGGCCTGTCGGAAGACATGATGGCGCGGTTGTTCGAACCCTATGTGACCAGCAAGCCCAAAGGGACGGGGCTTGGCCTGGCCATTGTCAGGAAACTGGTCGAAGAGCATAACGGCATGGTGCGGGCGGCCAACCGCCCGGAGGGTGGGGTGGTGGTCAGCATCCATTTGCCACTTTCCGAAGACAGCCCTGTCGATACCCATGAGTCTCGGGAGGTGGTGTGAGCGAATCCTATATCCTGGTAGTGGATGACGAACCGGATATTCGTGGTCTGGTACAGGAGATCCTGGAAGACGAGGGCTACGGTGTGGCCGTGGCGGGCACGGTGGAAGAGGCTCGGGAGCAGCGTCGCAAGCGCCGCTTCGACCTCATCCTGCTGGATATCTGGATGCCCGATGGCGATGGCATTTCCCTGCTCAAGGAATGGATCGAGGCGGGGGGGCAGCCCAGCCCGGTGATCATGATGTCCGGCCATGGCACGGTGGAGAGTGCCGTGGAGGCCACCCGTCTGGGGGCCTATGATTTCCTGGAAAAACCGCTCTCACTGGCCAAGCTCACCCTCACCGTGGAACGGGCCCTGGAGGCCGACCGGCTCACCCGGGAAAACATCGGCCTGCGTCGGCGTTCCCACAACACCGTCGAGCCGGAAGGTTCCAGCACGGCCATGCAGGCCCTGCGTGATCAGGTGAACCGCATTGCCCAGCACGATACCTGGGTGCTGATCACCGGTGAGGCCGGGGTGGGCAAGCAAATGTTTGCCCGGTATCTGCATGTCTGCAGTGCCCGGGCCGGCCGACCCTTCGTGGAGGTGCCGGTGGGGGCCATGAGTGCCGATGAGGCGGTGGTGGAGATCTTCGGTCAGGAACAGGGCCACCGCATCCGCTACGGGCTGCTGGAGCAGGCCAGCGGCGGCACACTGTTCCTGGACGAGGTGGCGCAGATGGATCCGCACACCCAGGGCCGGTTGCTCACCGCCCTGGAGGGCCAGCGCATGACCCGGGTGGGCGGTAGCGATCCCATCGCTGTCAATGTGCGGGTGGTGGCTGCCACCCAGGAGGATTTGCGGGCCCGGGTGACCGCCGGGCAGTTCCGCGAGGATCTCTACTATCGCCTTAGCGTGGTGCCCCTGCACATCCCGCCGCTGCGCGAGCATGTGGACGACATCCCGGAACTGCTGGAGCACTATGTTCACGCCTTTCATCAGGAGGAGGGCCTGCCCCAGCGCCATTTCAGCGGGGGTGCCCGGGCCCGCCTGGCCCGTCACCCCTGGCCGGGCAATATCCGCGAACTGCGCAACCTGGTACAGCGCCTGCTGATTCTGGGGAACGCCGATGAAGTGGACGCAGCCGAGGTGGAGGCCGCGCTGGCCGGGATTGCCCCCCAGCCCGTGGGATCCCGGGAGGGCCTGGAGATCAATACACAACTGCCGCTGCGCGAGGCCCGCGAACAGTTCGAACGGGATTATCTGCTGCGTCAGCTGGAGCAGGTGGATGGCCATATGACCCGCCTGGCGGAAAGGGTGGGGCTTGAACGCACGCATTTGTATCGTAAACTGCGCGCCCTTGGCATCGAGCCGAAGAAGTCCCGGGACTGAACCATGAAAATACTGATACTGGGCGCGGGCCAGGTGGGTAGCACGGTGGCCCATAATCTGGCCAACGAGGCCAACGATATCACTGTCGTGGACACCCGCCCGGACATCCTGCGGGCCCTTCAGGACCGCCTGGACCTGCGCACCATCGTCGGCTTCGCCTCCCATCCGGACGTGCTCATCAGCGCCGGTGCGCGGGATGCGGACATGATCATTGCGGTCACCAATTCCGATGAGACCAACATGATCGCCTGTCAGGTGGCGTATACCCTGTTCCATACCCCCACCAAGATCGCCCGGGTACGGGGTATCGAGTATCTGGAATACCGAGCCCTGTTCACCCCGGAATCGTTGCCCATCGATGTGCTCATCAGTCCCGAGGAGGTGGTCACCAATTACATCCAGCGCCTCATCGAGCATCCGGGGGCCCTGCAGGTGCTGGACTTCGCCGATGGCCGGGTCTCCCTGGTGGCGGTGCGCGCCTATCATGGGGGGCCATTGGTGGGCAAGGAGCTCAAGCACCTGGCCACCCACATGCCCGGTGTGCAGACCCGGGTAGCGGCCATCTTCCGGCGCGAGAAGCCCATCTTCCCCGAGGGCCACACGGTCGTCGAGGTGGATGACGAGGTCTTCTTCATTGCCGCGCGACGCAATATCCGCGCCGTGACCAGTGAGTTGCGGCGCCTGGACAAGCCCTATCGGCGCCTGATGATCGCCGGGGGCGGCAACATCGGCAAGCGCCTGGCCCAGAACCTGGGTCCGCATTTCTCCGTCAAGCTCATCGAGCGCAACCCGGCCCGGGCCAAGGAGCTGGCCGAGACCCTGGATCATGTGGTGGTGCTGATGGGCGATGCGGCGGATAAGGAACTGCTCATCGAAGAGAACATCGAGGGCACGGACGTCTATGTGGCAGTCACCGACGATGATGAGGCCAACATCCTTTCCGCCATGCTGGCCAAGCGCCTGGGCGCCCGCACGGTGATGTCGCTGATCAACCGTCCCAGTTACGTGGAGCTGGTGCAGAGCGGGGTGATCGATATCGCCATCTCACCGCAGCAGGTGACCATCGGCGCCCTGCTCACCCATGTGCGCCGCGGCGATGTGGTGGCCGTGCACAGCCTGCGTCGTGGCGCCGCCGAGGCCATCGAGGCGGTGGCCCATGGTGATCGCAAGACCTCCAAGGTGGTGGGTCGCCGGGTGGAGGAGATCAAGCTGCCCAAGGGCTGCACCATCGGTGCCCTGGTGCGCGGCGACGAGGTGATCATTGCCCACCGCGACACCGTGGTGCAGTCGGAGGACCACGTGATCCTGTTCCTCACGGACAAGAAACGCGTCAACGAGGTGGAACGCCTGTTCCAGGTCAGCGTGACATTCCTGTAGGCCCGTCCGGGTTTTGCCTGCTTGGGTTGACGTTATACTGGTTGCTCATTTTTGTAAAACGAACGGGCCGAACATGACCAATATCGAACGCTTCGAGGCCATGCTGGCCGACGGTCAGGATAATCAATTGCTGCGATTCTCCCTGGGCAATGCCTATCTGGCCGACGGTCGCCCCGGTGAGGCGTCCATCCATTTGCGGGCCGCCGTGGGCCATGATCCGGCCTATTCTGCCGCCTGGAAGTTGCTGGGGCGGGCCCTGGACGAGAGCGGGGCGCTGTTCGAGGCCCTGGATGCCTATAACGAGGGCATCACGGTGGCCGAGTCCCGCGGGGATATCCAGGCAGCCAAGGAGATGCGCATCTTCCGCAAGCGGCTGGAAAAGCGGATCGCGGTGGAAGAGGGGCGCCATGACTGACGCGGGGGGCCAGGCCCCGGAGGGCTACCGCACCCACTTCGAGCGGGCCATGCTGCATCCGCGATACTGGGGGACCTGGCTGGGTATCGGCCTGCTGTGGGTGGCCATGTGGTTACCCCGGCCCGTGGCTCGGGGGCTGGGGCGGATGGTGGGCTGGCTGGCCTGGGTGACCGGCGGGCGTCGTCGACAGATTGGCCGCGTGAACCTGCGGCTGTGCTTTCCCGAGTGGACGGAAGCAGAGCGCGAGCGTGTGTTGCGTGAGCATTTTCGTATCGTCGGGCAATGTTTTGTGGATTACCCCGTGCTCTGGTTTGGCAGCCTCCGGCGCCATCGGGCGCGTTTGCATCTGGTGGATGAAGCGGGTGTGCTGGAGATGCAGCGCCAGGGCCAGCCGGCCATCATCTGTGCCGCCCATGCCCCGGCCCTGGATTTTGGTGGCTTGAGGTTGAGCCTGGAGTGCGGCGGGGTGTCTTTTGCCAAGCCCATGAAGAACCCCATCATCGAGTGGATCAACACCCGCAGTCGTTCCCAGTATGGCGCCGCCATGTTTGCCCGGGATCAGGGGCTGCGCCCGGCCATCCGCCACACCCGGCAGGGCAAGGTGTTCTATTATCTGGCGGATGAGGATCTGGGCCCCGCCCACACGGTGTTTGCCCCCTTCTTCGGGGTGCCCAAGGCGACCATCCCTGCCCTGGGTCGCCTGGTGCGCCTCACCGGTGCTCCGGTGGTACCCAGCATGGGTTTCTACCGGGTCGATGAGGATCGTTATGAACTGGTCATGGCCGAGCCCCTCGCTGATTTCCCCACCGGGGACGACGTGCAGGACGCAGCCCTCATGAACGCTGCCCTGGAGGCCCTGATCCGCCGCGATCCAGCTCAGTATCTCTGGACACTGCGGTTCTTCAAGACCCGTCCGCAGGGGGCGCCCAAGGTGTATTGAGGCTGTCGGCAGGCACCAGCCCTCCAGGCCCCTCAATCGCTGGACTTGCGCTTGAATCGACTCGAGCGTTTCAACTCGCTGAGTATCTCCCGCTCCAGCCCATCCAGGTCCTCGCTCTTCACCTGGGCCACGTCGCTGATCCAGGCTGTTGTCTCGTTCCGCTTCTTGCGAAAGTAGTCCAGGATGAACTGCTCGGAAAGCAGGACGAAGCGGATGGCCTGGGCCGGATCCACCTGCAGGAAGGGATTGCGGGCGATTTGGCGGGCCGAGTTCTCCTGCTGCTGACAGTAGCGGCTGAGCAGGCTGTACAAGGCCATGCGCCCGTCGCCCATGTGACGGGAAACGGATGCCCGGGTCAGAGGATGCAGGGCCGCGTCCACCAGGGCATCCAGCCACTGGGTCAGTTGGGTTTCCGAGATGCTCACTTCCCGAGAGCGCAGTTCCGCTGCCAGGGCCATGATGCGCGATTGCAGGTGCTCCGCCTGCTGATCGGCGTGGAGGCGCTTGACCGCTCGACGCCATAGGGTCTGGGAGTCCTCAAGCTGTGTGCGCAGATCCTCGATCTGCTCGCGCAGGGTTTCCGCCTGCTGGTCCAGGGTGTTGATCTGCTTGAGGCGCACCTGCATCTCGTGCTGGGCAACCGTGATGCGGATACGGAAATACTGGGCCAGCAGGTTCTCGATGCGCTCGCTGTGTTCATGCAACCGCTCGATGGCCTGCTGAAACACCGGCGCATGGTCTGGCGCGTAGACCTGATCCCGTAACAACTGGGCCGAGCGGGTGGTGTCTGCGTTTTCGGCCCTGATATCCAGCAACAGGGCATTGAGGGTACGGATCTGGTTGCCGAGACGGTCCAGGTTCTGGGGGGTGTGTTCCCTGTGCCACTGCTCGTAAAGCTGCCCCAGGCCTTCCAGTTTCTGCCAGAAGATCTTGACGTTGGCGGTATTGCCAACCACCTGCGACTTGTCCAGAGCGCTCATCACCTCCGGGCCATACTGCTCCTGTATGTGCAGCCTGCGTTCCAGATGATAGGCGTTGGCCGAGAGGATCAGGCTCTCCACCGCGCGACGGGAGTAGTAGGGGGCCTCGTCCACCAGGTCCAGCGGGATGTTTTCCGGCAGTTTTTCCGGCGGCAGGCGGGACAGTTGCTCCGCCGGCAGCTGCGCCACCATCTTGCGGAACACCGCCATGGGAATGACGGGCTGGGGCGCCGCCTCGTCGCTCACGGGCACGGGGTCCAGAGTCGGTCCGGCGGCGCCATGGGATCAGGCGTCCCCACGCCCCAGCACTGGTGTGTGCCGACCGCTGGCGAAATCCAGCATGCGCTGGGTGGAGCGCAGCGCCCCCTGGCGTACGGTTTCCTCCACATGGATCTCGTTACCCCCCTTTTCCAGCACTTCCAGCAGATTGCCCAGGCCGTTCATGGCCATCCAGGGGCAATGGGCACAACTGCGGCAGGTGGCGCTGTGACCGCCGGTGGGGGCTTCCAGAAAGGTCTTGTGGGGGGCCGCCTGACGCATCTTGTAGAAGATGCCGCTGTCGGTGGCCACGATCAGGGTCTCGTGGGGCAGTTCACGGGCCGCCTGGATGAGTTGTGAGGTGGAGCCTACCGCATCGGCCAGTTCAATGACGCCCGCAGGGGACTCCGGGTGCACCAGCACCGCGGCATCCGGGTGTGCCTGTTGCAGATCCTTCAGCGCCCGGGTACGGAATTCATCATGCACCACGCAGGCGGTATGCCACAGCACCATGTCGGCGCCGGTGGTCTTCTGGATGTAGGCACCCAGGTGCCGGTCGGGCGCCCAGAGAATCTTTCTGCCCTCGTCCTTCAGGTGTTCCACCAGCTTCACGGCGATGCTGGAGGTGGCCACGTAGTCGGCGCGCGCCTTCACCTCGGCCGAGGTGTTGGCGTACACCACCACCGTGCGGTCCGGATGCTGATCACAGAAGGTGATGAATTCATCTGCCGGGCAGCCCAGGTCCAGGGAGCATTCCGCCTCCAGGGTCGGCATGATGACCCTTTTTTCCGGACTCAGGATCTTGGCCGTCTCTCCCATGAAGCGGACGCCCGCCACCACCAGGGTGGAGGCGGGGTGCTCCTTGCCGAAACGAGCCATATCCAGGGAGTCGGAGACGCAGCCGCCGGTCTGTTCGGCGAGCATCTGCAGGTCCTCGTGCACATAGTAGTGGGCCACGAGGGTGGCATCCTGTTCCTTGAGCAAAGTCTTGATGCGCTCGATCACCCGGTCACGCTCGGCTCCCGTGTAGTGCGGCATCTGCCTTTCCACCCAGGCGGTTTCCGGAACCTTGAAGTGGCGCAGCGGTTGTACGGTGGATGTGGTCATGAATCTTGAGTCCCCGTTGGCTTGCGGGCAGGCCGTGGGCCTGTTGATAATGGTTTGGACCGGTATCAAACCGTCACGTTCTCCCCATGGCGTTCGACGAACGCTCTCTCTCTACAGCAGGCGATCATCCCCCAGCCATGAGTGACACCTCCAAGCATACCGGACGGCGGCGCTGGCTGCGCCGTGCCCTGGAATGGATCATCATCCTGCTGGTGTTCCTGGCCATCAAGGCCTGGTTACAGCGGGACATGATCTCCGGCGAGGCACCGCCGCTTCAGGGCGCACTGCTGGACGGCTCACCGGTGAGCCTGTCGGACTATCGTGGACAGCCGGTGCTGGTGCACTTCTGGGCCACCTGGTGTGGTATCTGCCGCGTTGAACAGCCAGCCATCGAGTCCATCAGTCAGGACTGGCCGGTGCTCACTGTGGCCATGCAGTCCGGCGGTGCCCTGGAGCTGCGGGCCTACATGCACGAGCATGACTACACCCATCCGGTGCTGGTGGACGAAACCGGTGCCCTGTCAGCCCGCTTCGGCGTGGGCGCGGTACCGGCCACTTTCGTGGTGGACGCCGATGGCCAGGTGCGCTTCCGCCAGCGTGGCTTTGCCACCGGCTGGGGTTTGCGAGCCCGCCTGTGGGCTGCCACGACATTGAACTGACACAGCACACCAAAACCGACCATCCCGGTGATTATACTGGGCAATCGCGATATATTCAGGCAAAACTTGGGGATACCGTGCTCACCCGGCCATGATGCGCTGCAGGACGAGATTCCCTCACGGGCAAGAACCCGGGGCCAAGTACCCCGACAGCAGAGGAGTCAACATGGGCGAGCCCAATCACGTCATCACGCCGGGGGAAGCGGGAACCCTGGCTGGACTGTTCAGGGAGCGAGTCAAGCGAAGCCCGGGGATGGTGGCTTACAAACAGTATGATCCGTCGGCTTCCGCATGGGTGTCACGCAACTGGCAGCAGGTGGGGGCGCAGGTGGCCCGCTGGCAGTCGGCACTGCAAAAGGAAGCGCTTTCACCGGGGGACCGCGTCGCGGTCATGCTGCGTAACTGCCAGGAATGGGTGATCTTTGATCAGGCCTGCCTGGGCCTTGGCCTGATCACCGTGCCGCTGTACACCGACGACCGACCGGACAACATCGCCTACATCCTCAAGGATGCCGGGGCGAAGCTGCTGCTCCTGGGGGGGCGTCAGCAATGGAAACGTCTTCAGGAGGTTCGCGAGCGGCTGGATACGGTCAATCGCATCATCACCCTCCAGCCGGTGGACCCGGCAGAATTTCCCGAGGACAAGCGCCTCAGGTGCCTGGACGAATGGGCTCCCGAGGGTGACCATGAGCTGGTGACCCGCGAGGTCGACCCCGACGCCCTGGCCACCGTGGTGTACACCTCGGGTACCACGGGTCGTTCCAAGGGCGTGATGCTGACCCACCAGAACATCCTCCAGAACGCCTATGCCGCCCAGCAGTGTGCCCCCATGGGGGGCGAGGATCTGTTTCTTTCCTTTCTGCCGCTGTCCCACACCCTGGAGCGCACCGGTGGCTGCTACATGCCCATGATGGTGGGCGCCCAGGTGGCGTTTGCCCGTTCGGTACAGGGCCTGGCGGAGGACCTCATGAACCTGCGCCCCACCGTGCTCATCTCGGTGCCACGGATCTACGAACGTATCTATGGTCGCATCACCTCGGGGCTGGAGGCGAAGTCCGGTTTTGCCCGTTTTCTGTTCAACACCACGGTGTCCGTGGGATGGCGCCGCTTCGAGCACGAGCAGGGGCGCGGTGGCTGGCATCCCAGCCTGCTGCTGTGGCCGTTGCTGAAACGGATCATCGCCAGCAAGGTGACCGAGCGCCTGGGCGGGCGGTTGCGTCTGGCTGTCTGCGGTGGTGCGCCGTTGCCACCGCCCATCGCGCGCTTTTTCATTGGCCTGGGGTTGCCCGTGTTCCACGGTTTTGGCATGACCGAGGCCAGTCCGGTGGTGGCCGTCAACCGGCCTGACGACAACGTCCCCGCCAGCGTGGGGTGTGCGTTGCCAGGTGTTGAGGTGAGCATCGGGAAAGATCAGGAATTGCTGGTGCGCGGTCCTTCGGTGATGCAGGGCTATTGGAATAATGAGGAAGCCACCGCCGACACCATCGACAAGGATGGCTGGCTGCACAGTGGCGACAAGGCCCGCATCGACGAGCAGGGGCATATCTTCATCATCGGTCGCATCAAGGAGATCCTGGTGCTGGGCAATGGCGAGAAGGTGCCACCGGCGGATATGGAAATGGCCGTGACCCTGGATCCCATCTTTGAACAGGCCATGGTCGTGGGGGAGGGCAAGCCCTATCTCACCGCCCTGGTGGTGCTCAATGCCGAGGAGTGGAAAAAGCTGGCCGAGGAACTGGAAGTGGATCCAGGCAGCAACGAGGATCTGTTCAGCCGCAAGGTGGAAAAGGCCCTGCTGGAGCGTGCCGGCAAGCAACTGACCGAGTTCCACGGATACGCCCAGGTGCGTCGTCTCACGCCCACCCTGGAGCCCTGGGATGTGGACAACGGGCTGCTCACGCCCACCATGAAACTCAAGCGTGCGTTGATCCTGGAGCGCTACAGCAAGCAGATCGAGGCCATGTACGAGGCCCACAGCAAGCGCTGAAAAGCTTGCGAACGGATAAAACCAAAAGAAATCACCCAAGGGGGAAACATGCTATTCATCCAGTCCCGCAACGCCCTGTCCTGCGCCGTGGCCGGCGCTGTCGCCCTGTCCGGGGCCACCCTGTGGCAGTCACCGGTGAAGGCGGCCGGCTTCTATATTCAGGAACAGAGCGTCAGCGGCCTGGGCCGCGCCTTCGCCGGCGAGGCGGCGGTGGCCCAGGATGCCAGCACCATCTTCTTCAATCCGGCGGGGATGGTGTTCCTGCCCGGCACCGAGGTACAGGCAGCGGTGCATTTGCTGATGCCGAAGGCGGATGTGAGTGATGGAGGGTCAACAGTCACAACGCCAGGTACGTTGGGAAATCCGGTTTCCGGGCTCGGGGGTTCTGGTGGCAATCCTTACGATCCGACCCCGGTACCCAACCTCTTCATCTCCCATCAGCATGACGACCGTACCTGGTTCGGGTTTGGCCTGACTGCTCCGTTTGGCCTGGCCAATCACTACGACGACGACTTCTTCGCCCGCTACGACTCCACCGAGACCGAGTTGGCAGTGATCAATCTGCAGCCAAGCGTGGCCTACCGGCTCACGGACCGCCTGGCCCTGGGAGGGGGGATCGATATCCAGTATGCGGATGCGACCCTGAAGAATGCGATCCCGGATCCCACGGTGCCGGGTGGCCCAACGGTCGCAACCGATGGTGAACAGGTGCTGGATGCCGATAGCTGGGACTATGGGTTCAATCTGGGCCTTATGTGGCAGGCGAGCGACACAACCCGCCTGGGGCTCCATTACCGGCAGGGTATCAAGCATACTTTGGACGGCAAGGCCGGTGGGATCGCGCCTGCGGGCTTAGGGGGTGCCGAGACCCAGCTGGATGGTCGTGCTGATCTGCATTTGCCGGATATGGTGGCCCTGGGCTTGCGACAGGAAATGAATGATCGCTGGACACTGATGGCCCAGTACAAGTGGTTCCAATGGTCCAACTTTGACGAAATCCGGGTCCGCTTCGATAATGGTGATCCTGATAGCCCGACCGAGCAGAACTACAAGGACAGCTGGGCGCTGGCCGTGGGTACCGAGTACCAACTGGATGATCGCTGGACACTGCGTACAGTATGACCGCACGCCCACGCAGGACGGTTACCGTACCACCCGCACACCGGATGGTGATCGTACGTGGTACTCCATTGGGGCGAGTTATGAGCAGGGGCCGAACTGGGGCTTTGACGTGGCCTATACCTACATCGATATCTCCAAAGAATCGCTGAATTTGAGCAGGGGCTTTTTCGAGGGCGTCAGGGTTCCAAGCCCTCAGGGTGATTTGCCTATTGATTCTACTGTCGACCTCACCGGCACCACCCAAGGCGACGTCCACATCCTCGCCGCCGCCGTGCGCTACCGGTTCTAGGGCCTATGACCTCCACCTTTCCAGCCCTTTTGATTCGTGACGAGGTGCTTGGCTCCCGTCGTGTCAGTCTCGCGGAGATGGAGCCCTCGGAACTGATGGATGGGGCCGTGGAGGTGGCGGTTCGTTATTCCTCGCTCAACTACAAGGACGCCCTGGGCATCACCGGCAGTGGGCGGGTGCTGCGGCGCTCACCCATCGTCGGGGGCATCGACGCCGCGGGCGAGGTGGTCTGCGCAGCCGAGGACAGCGGCTTCAAGGCCGGAGATCCCGTGCTGGTCACCGGTTGCGGGCTGGGCGAGATCCACCATGGCGGCTTTGCCGGGCGCATCCGCGTGCCCGCCGACTGGGTGGTGCCCGTGCCCAAGGGGCTGGACCTCAGGCAATCCATGATCCTGGGCACCGCCGGGTTCACCGCGGCCCTGGCCTTGCAGCGCCTGCAAGCCAACGATCAGGACCCGGGCATGGGTCCGATCCTGGTCACGGGGGCCAGCGGCGGCGTGGGCTCCCTTACCGTGAGTCTGCTGGCGTCCCAGGGCTACGAAGTGGTGGCCCTGTCCGGCAAGACCCGCCAGCAGGAGTGGCTCAAGTCCCTGGGCGCCGTCAAGGTCATGGATCGTCGCGGTCTCTCCCAGGGCTGGCGCCCGTTGGAGACGGCCCGCTGGGCGGGCGCGGTGGACACTGTTGGTGGTGAGATCCTGTGCTGGCTCACCCGCACGGTGGACGAGTGGGGCAATATCGTCACCATCGGGCTGGCGGGTGGCGCGGAACTACGCACCACGGTGATGCCCTTCATCCTGCGGGGGGTCTCCCTTCTGGGGGTGAGTTCCAGCAACTATCCCACGGAACGCCGCGCCGCCATCTGGACCCGTCTGGCCACCGACTGGTCCATTCCCCACCTGGATGACATCGCCACCGAGGAGATCGGGCTGGGGGAGCTGGAGTCAGCCAGCAAGCGGATGCTGGCGGGAGATGTGTACGGGCGGATCCTGGTGGATCTTCAGCGGTAGTCCCTGGTATTCAAGGATCACCCTCACCCCCTAGCCCTCTCCCGCAAGCCCGTCTATGTTCGATGGCCTGTCGGGGTGTTGCGGGGGTATTGGGGGCGCCGGCCGGGCGCTTCCCGAAGCGCCCCTACAAGGGCTTGAGTTCTTTCTCCATGACTGCTTCAGTGGAATATGCGAAAGATATGGGTAGGGGCCGTTCGCGAACGGCCCGCCAGCCTGTCCGAGGTTGATGAATTGTCGGGCTGGTGACGTGCTATCCGCTGTGCCGGCCGGGTGCTCAAGGCTTGCCGATCCCCGACAGGATGGATTCCTGAGTGATGACCTCGCGCATCACCCGACTCTCCGGGTGCCGTCCGCCGCAGATTTCCAGAACATTGCCATCCGCCAGATGGGCCTCCACGCTGTAGCCCAGGCCGGGTTCATGGTTCAGGGTGATGGTGCGGGTCTTGTCCGGCGCCAGTTGGAGGATCGTGGTGGTCTGCTGGGTGTCCACGTTGGCATAACCGATTTCCACCTTGGGAATGGTCTCCGAAGTGCGGTTCTGGACATGAACGATCAGGGTGCGGTCAGGCAGTGAGGCTCCCTGGTCGTGGCGGCAACCGGAGCCTGTCAGGCCCACCGTCAGGAGCAGTGGGATCAGCCAGAGTGTCATCATGGAGCGATTCATTTTCATGGCTCCTACATTAGCGCTTTCTGATGAATCCGTCAGTGAGAATTATCATATGAACCCATAAAATGTTATCCCTCACTGGATCGATCACCATAAGATCCCGTGAGGGGCGCCGACCGCGAAGATCATGCAGCCACATGGATGGTGTTGTGTCACGATGCCTGGTTACACTGTGACGCAGCAAGAAAGGATACGACTTATGCCAAAACGTACCATGCGTCCCAGGAATGCCCGACGACTCCCGGCCCTGCTGCTGACCGCCTCCCTGGTGCTTGGCGCCTGCGAGCAACCTCCCGAGATGCAAGAGGCAGCGCCCGAGCGCCCGGTGCTGACCCTCACCCTGCAATCTTCCGAGGATATGGCCTCCCGTACCTTCAGCGCTCGGGCCGAGGCCGCTGAACATACGGCTCTGGCCTTTCGTGTGTCCGGGCAGGTGGCATCGGTGCAGGCGGACCTGGGGGACCGGGTGATCGAGGGCGACGTGCTGGCGCGGATGGATGACCGGGACTACCGTCTCAAGGTGCGCGAACTGGAGGGCCAACTGGAGGCCGCCGAAGGGCAGCTGCAAGAAGCTGAGGTGAATTACCGACGCGGGCAGACGCTGGTGCAGGACGGCACCATCAGCCGCGCCGATTTCGATAGTTTGCGATCGGCCTTCCGCCAGGCCCAGGGGCAACGGGATGCCACCCGCGAGGGTTTGGCCACTGCCCGTGCCGCGCTGGACGACACGGTGCTGCGGGCCCCCTTCGACGCCCATGTGGCCCGCCGCAACATCGAACCCCACGAACAGGTCAGCCCGGAGCGCGTGGTCTTTGTCCTGGACCGCCTGGACGAGATCGAACTGCGGGTCGGGATGCCCGAGACCCTGGTGGTGCACCGCGATCAACTCACCGGCGTGAAGGTGCATTTCGCTGCACTGGGCCGCCAGTATCCGGGCCGGGTGCAGGCCGTGGGTGTGGACGTGGACGAAGATACCCAGACCTATCCGGTGCGTATCGTGGTGGACAACCCGGACCAACGCATCTTGCCCGGAATGACCGCCCGCCTGGATTTCCGGGCCGACCTGGATGCGGCGGGCGAGCAGGGTTATTTCCGGGTGCCCATGACGGCGATATTCGACCACGATGGCCAGCCCCATGTCTGGGTGCTGGACGAGGCCGGCGAAACGGCGACGCGCCGCCCGGTGAGCCTGGGGCCGCTGGAGCGGGATGGCGCGCGCGTCCAGGGTGACCTGCATGCGGGTCAGCAGGTGGTGACCGCGGGTGTGCAGCACCTGCGCGAGGGTCAGAAGGTACGCGTGCTCACCGAGGACGAGATGCGAGGTGCACGCCGATGAACGCCGCTGTCTGGGCCATCCAGCGGGGCCGTATGATGGGCTTTCTGGTGGCCCTGATCGTATTCGTGGGGGGCTTCGCCTACACCCAGCTGGGTCAGCTTGAGGACCCGGAATTCACTGTGCGCACAGCGGTGGTTTACACGGAATACCCGGGCGCCCGGGCCGTGCGCGTGGAGCAGGAGGTGACGGAGCACATCGAGCTCAAGATTCAGCAACTGGGCGAGCTGGACCAGGTGCAGTCCCACAGTCGGGATGGGGTGTCAGTGATCTTTGTGGACATCCAGGAGCATCATGATCCGGAGAAGTTGCGACAGATCTGGGATGAACTGCGCCACAAGGTGAACGAAGCCGCCCGCGAGCTCCCCGATGGGGTGCGCGGGCCCATTGTGGACGACGACTATGGTGATGTGTACGCCCTGTTGATTGCCCTTACCGGCGAGGGCTATGGCTATGATGTGCTGGATCGGGTGACGGATAACGTGCGCCGCGAATTGCTGCGGGTACCCGGCGTGGCCAAGGTGGAACTCTTCGGGCAGCAGGGGGAGCGGGTGTTCGTCGAGACCTCCCGGGAGAAGGTGGCCGAGATGGGCCTCACCCCGCACCAGGTGGTCCAGGCCCTGAACCGTCAGAATGTGGTGGAGCCAGCGGGTTTTGTGGAGATGGGGCCCCGGCAGGTGCGCATCTTTGCCAGTGGCGTGTTCGAGTCCCTGGAGGAAATTCGCAGCCTCTCCATCCGCAGCCCGGTGACCGGCAACCTGGTGTATCTGCGTGATTTTGCCGAGGTGCGCCGGGGGTTTGCGGATCCACCCCAGGCGCTGCTTCGCCATGGGGGGCAGGACGCCCTGGCCATTGGCATCGTCCCCTCCCAGGGAGTGAACGTGGTGGAGTTGGGGGATCGGATCAACAAGCAGCTGTCACGGATCGAACCCACCCTGCCCGTGGGGATGTCCTTCGGCATCATTGCCAACCAGCCTCGCGAGGTGCAGGCGGCAGTGAGCGAGTTCATGATCAACCTGGTCACGGCGGTGGTCATCGTCATCGCGGTGCTGCTCATTGCCCTGGGTCTGCGCACGGGCCTGATCGTGGGGTCTGGGGTGCCCTTTACCATTCTGGCCACCTTCATCGCCATGTGGGTCACGGGGATTGACCTGCATCGGGTCTCTCTGGGGGCCCTGGTGATCGTGCTGGGCATGATGGTGGATAATGCCATCGTGGTGGCTGAGCTTACCGTCGTGAAGATGCAGCGGGGGCTGGACCGCGCACGCGCAGCCCGGGAGGCGGTGGGTGAAACCGCCTGGCCTTTGCTGTCGGCCACCCTGATCGCCGTGCTGGCCTTTTCGCCCATCGCCCTCACCGACACGGCAACCGGGGAGTTCACCCGCTCTCTGTTCTGGGTGGTGGGTTTTTCCCTGTTGCTCAGCTGGGTACTGGCCATCACCGTCACGCCGGTGATGTGTCATCGCTGGCTCAAGGCCCCGGCCGAGGGCAGCGCAGGCAGTGATCCCTACGGGGGACGCCTGTACCGTGGTTTCCGCCGCCTGCTGGGGGGGGTGCTCCACTGGCGCCGTGCCAGTCTGGGGGGGATTGCCGGGCTGCTGGTGCTCTCCCTGATCGGCTTCATGCTGGTGCCGCAGATCTTCTTCCCTCCCGCGCAGCGGGCCCAGTTCATGGTGGATTACTGGCTGCCGGAGGGCAGCCGTATCCGTCAGACGGCCGAGGACATGGCCGTGATCGAGGACTGGCTGCAGGGGCAGGACGAGGTGGAGTCCGCCACCGCCTTCATTGGCGAGGGAGCACCGCGCTTCTATCTGCCCATGCTGCCCGAACATCCCAATGCGTCCTTCGGGCAGATCCTGGTGAATCTGAAGGCCGTGGATGACCTGGATGGCATGATGGCAGCCACTCGGGGGTTCATGGATCAGCGTTTCCCGGATGCCGAGCCTCGAGTGCGGCCCATGCAGTTGGGGGATCCGGTGCGATATCCCATCGAGATGCGCATCATTGGGCCGGAACGTGACACCTTGCGGGCCTTGGCCGAGCAGGGGCGGGACATGCTGGCAGGGGATCCCCGTCTGGATCATGTGCGCCTGGACTGGCGCAACAAGACGCCGCAGATCCAGGTGGATGTGGATCAGGAGCGGGCACGCCGGGCCAATGTGTCCAGTGCCGCCATCGCCGAGGCACTGGCCACTGCCTTCGCTGGTCAGCCCATTGGTGTTTACCTCGAAGACGATAAACGCATCCCCATCAAGTGGCGCTTCCCCCTGGAAGATCGTACGGATCCCACGCAGGTGGAGACCATGGTGATCTGGCCTGAGCAAGGCCATCGTCCGGTACCGCTGTTGCAGGTGGCCGAGGTGTCAGTGGTGTGGGAGGACGCCTCCATCTGGCGTATGGACCGAGAACGCAGCGTGACCCTGCAGATGGATCTCATGCCTGGCTTCATTGCCCATGAGGTGCTCCGTGATCTTCAGCAGCGGGTTCAGGACCTGGATCTGCCGCCCGGCTACCGGCTCGACTGGGACGGTGAGCCGGTGAAATCCCAGGAAGCCCAGCGGGGCGTGCTGCAACCCGTGCCGGTGGTATTGGGCCTGATGGCCCTGGTGTTGATGGCGCAGTTCAATAGTTACCGCCGCTCACTGATCATTCTGCTCACGGTGCCCCTGGGGGTGGTCGGGGTGAGCGCGGGGTTGTTGCTGTTCAAGCAGCCCTTCGGCTTCATGGCGCTGCTGGGGGTGATGAGTCTGTCCGGCATGATCATCAAGAACGCCATTGTCATGGTGGAGCAGGTGGATCTGGAAATGGAGCGCGGCGAAGAGGCCCACGAGGCCCTGCTGGAGGCGGCGGTGAGTCGCGTGCGGCCGGTGATGCTGGCGGCTGCCACCACGGTGCTGGGGATGTTGCCATTGGCCTTGTCCGGGCCCTTCTGGGCGCCCATGGCCATTGCCATCATGTTCGGGTTGGCGCTGGCATCGTTGCTGACGTTGTTGGCGGTGCCGCTGTTTTATGCGGTGCTGTTCGGGGTCCTCCACCCTCACCCCAACCCCTCTCCCCGGGGGGGAGAGGGGCAATAACTTCCTCCCCCCAGAGGGGTGGATCTCCCCTCTCCCCGGGGGGGAGAGGGGCAATAACTTCCTCCCCCAGAGGGGTGGATCTCCCCTCTCCCCGGGGGGGAGAGGGGCAATGACTTCCTCCCCCCAGAGGGGTGGCTCTCCCTTCTCCCCTCGGGGGAGAAGGGTCGGGGATGAGGGGAGCCGGCGGGCACCGCCCCCTACAATCGCTTGCTCACCAGCTTGATGCCCTCGTCCTCCCGACTGTTGCGGGAGCTGAAGCCGAGGCGATGCATCAGGGCCATCATGTTGGTGTTCTGGGCAAGCACGTCCCCCTCCATGGTACGCAGGCCGCGGGTGCGGGCCACATCCATGAGCTCGTTCATCAGGTGTGAACCCACGCCCCGGCCCTGCCACTCGTCGGCCACTGCCAGTGCGAACTCACAACTCTGCTGGTCCGGGTTGGCGGTGTAACGGGCCACCGCCACCTGCAGCTCGGAGCCATCCGGGCGCTCCTGAACGGCGACCAGGGCCATTTCCCGGTCGTAATCGATCTGGGTGAACCGCACCAGCATTTGCGGGGTGAGCTCATGCACTGCCTGCATGAAGCGGTAATACCGGGATTCCGCCGAGAGGGTGCGCACGAAGTCCTGTTCGATCTTGGCATCCTCGGGCCGGATTGGCCGGATGGTCAGGTTGGTGCCATCGGGCAACTGCCATTGATTGACCAGGTGGGCAGGGTAGGGATGGATGGCCATGTGGGCATAGCGATCCGGCATCACCGGCGGGAAGTTCACGGTGATGCGGGCATCCACCGCCGCCAGGCCGCGTTCATCGGCGATCAGGGGGTTGATGTCCATTTCCTGGATCTCCGGAAGCTCGCAGACCATCTCAGACACCCGCAGCAGTACCTGTTCCAGGGCCTGGGCATCCACCGCGGGCATGTTGCGGAATTCCTTGAGGAGCTTGGCCACCTTGGTCCGCGCGATCATGCCTTCGATGATCACCTCGTTGAGGGGCGGCAGGGCCACGGCCCGGTCCTTGATCACCTCCACCGAGGTGCCGCCGGATCCGAAGCTGATGACCGGTCCGAAGACCGGATCCCGGAGCACGCCCACCATGAGTTCCCGGCCGTAGGTGCTCTGATGCATGCGCTCCAGGGTCACGCCATTGATACGGGCCTCGGGCTTGAGCCGTCGAGCGTCGTCCACCATGGTCTGGAAGGCGTTGCGCACGGATTCGGCGCTGGCGATGTTCAGGCGCACACCCTGCACGTCGGACTTGTGGGTGATGTCGGGGGAGTCGATCTTCATGGCCACCGGATAGCCCACGGTGCCCGCGGCCACCAGGGCCTCGCCCGCCGTGTTGGCCCGCATGGTCTGGGTGACCGGAATGCGAAACGCGGACAGCACCGCCTTGGATTCCAGGGTGCTGAGCAGCTTGCGGCCCTCGGAGAGGGCCCCCTCGATGATCAGTCGGGCGCCGTGCACGTCGGTGCGACCGCGGTCGGTGAGGGGGCTGGGCACCTGCAACAGCAGGCGTTGATTGCGTTTGTGGGAGGCCAGGTAGGCAAAGCCCTCCACCGAGGCCTCGGGGGTGGTGAAATGAGGCAGGCGCTCGTGCGTGAGATGGTCACGGCCTTCACGCACCTGGATATCACCCATCCAGCATCCGAGCACGGGTTTTTTCACCTTCTTGGCGACTCGGGTGGTCACTTCGGCCACGCTCAGGGGATCGGTCATGGCCTGAGGTGTCAGCATGATGATGGAGGCATCCACGCCGCTGTCCTCAAGACATGCGGTCATGGCACTTTCGAAGCGCTCTGCATCCGCATCCCCCAGGATGTCCACGGGATTACCGTGAGACCATTGCTCCGGCAGGGCCTTGTTGAGCTTGTCCATGGTTTGGGTACTGAACTGAGCCATGCTCACATCCAGTTCCACCGCCCGGTCAGTGGCCATGACGCCGGGCCCCCCGGCATTGGTGATGATGGCCAGGCGGTTGCCTTCCACCCGATAGCCACTGGAGAGGATGCGGGCCGCGGAGAAGAGTTGCTGGATGGTCATGGCACGCACGGCGCCGGCCCGTTCCAAAGCGGCGTCGAAGACATCGTCAGCGCCCACCAGGGAGCCGGTATGGGACATGGCCGCCCGCGAGCCCTCCGCATGGCGACCGGACTTGATGACGATGACCGGCTTCATGCGCGCGGCAGCACGCAGGCCACTCATGAAGCGCCTGGCGTTGTGAATGCCCTCCACGTAGAGGAGGATGCTGCGGGTCTCCCGATCCAGGGCCAGATAATCCAGCACATCGCCAAAATCCACATCGGAGGCGTCGCCCATGGAGGCCACGGCGGAAAAACCGATCTCCTGGCTCTCGGCCCAATCCAGGATGGCGGTGCAGATGGCGCCGGATTGGGATACCAGGGCCAGATTCCCCGGCAGGGCCTTGTTCTTGCTGAAGGTGGCATTGAGGCCGCGCCCCGGTCGCATCACGCCGAGACAGTTGGGTCCGATCAGGCGCAGGTCATATTCCCGGGAGATCTCGATGATCTCCTCCTCTAGGCGTTTACCGGCCCGCCCGGACTCACTGAATCCGGCGGAGAGCACCACGGCCCCGTGTACGCCGTGTTCGCCGCAGTGGCGCAGGACATTGGGCACGGTGCGTGCGGGGGTGGCCACCACGACCATCTCCACGGGCCGGCCAATGGCCTCCACGTCGGGATAGCAGCGGCGTCCGTGCACGCTTTCGTGCTTGGGGTTCACCGGGTACAGCTCACCCTTGAAGCCGGCGTCCACCAAATTGGCGAACACCAGGTTACCCAAGGCGTTGTCCCGTTCGGTGGCGCCGATCACGGCAATGCTGCGCGGCGCGAAAATTCGGTTGAGGAAGTGTGGTCCCATGGTTGTGCTGCTGATCGCCCCTGTAGAGATTCTCTCTGAGTATAGTATGGGTGATGCTGCGGTGCGGCGAAACCGCCTGGGGACGAATGGCACAAGCAGACGAAATTGTCTCAGCCTATCTCGTCTTTTCGCGCTTCGCGTTACCATGGGAAAAAGCCCAAGGAGTCGTGCCCATGACCATCGCCTTCATCACGCATCATGAATGCAGTTTGCACCGGGTGGCCGTTCACCATCCAGAGGTGCCCGAACGCCTGTCCGCCATTGACGATCGGATGCTGGCGTCGGGGATCAGTATTCTCTTGAGCCATTATGACGCACCGCTGGTCACCCGTGAGCAGTTGCTGCGGGTACACACCGCGGATTACGTGGATTACGTGGAGTCCTCTTCGCCGGGCCCGGACGACATGGTGTGTCTGGACGAGGGGGATACGGTGATGACGGAGCATACCCTGCAGGCGGCCCGACGGGCGGCGGGTGCGGCGGTCCTGGGGGTGGATCTGGTGATGTCGGGAGAGGCCAGCAGTGCCTTTTGCAGCGTGCGCCCGCCGGGGCATCATGCGGAGCGGGCGCGGGCCATGGGGTTCTGCATCTTCAATAATGTCGCGGTGGGGGCGGCCCATGCCCTGGCTCAGCATGGTCTGGAGCGTGTGGCGGTGGTGGATTTCGATGTCCATCATGGCAACGGTACGGAGGATATTTTCCGTGACGAGCCGCGGGTGTTGTTCTGCTCGACCTTCCAGCATCCGTTTTATCCGCATACCGGCGAGGCGGTGGATTCCCCGCATCTGGTGAATGTGCCGTTGACGCGGGGGGTCACGGGCAGGGAGTTTCGGGATGCGGTCAAGGGTCACTGGTTGCCGGCGCTGGAGGCCTTCAAACCGCAGTTGATCATGATTTCGGCGGGCTTTGACGGCCATCGTGAGGAGGATATGGCGGATTTCCGCCTGGTGGAGGATGACTATGCCTGGGTGACACGGGAGTTGAAGGAGGTGGCCAAGCGTCACGGGGAGGGGCGGTTGGTGTCCTGCCTGGAGGGGGGGTATGCCCTGTCCGCCCTGGGGCGGTCGGCGTGTGTGCATCTGGATGCGTTGATCGGGCACTGAGTTGGGTTTTGTGGTGCCTGGGTTTGGCATCGGGACGCTGAGGTGGCTTCCGGTGTGAGGGACGCCGTGAATACTCCTCCTTGTAGGCTTGACCGCCGCATCCCTGCGGCGAACACCCGCTCCCGGGCACCCGCCCCCGAGGACATCGGGACGCTGAGGGGCTTCCGGTTGGAGGGGCGCCGTGGGGGCTCGCTTGCAAGTTTGACTATCGGGGCCCCAGCGGCTGCGGTCAAAGCCCCTCTCCCGCTGGCGGGAGAGGGGTTGGGGTGAGGGTGGGGGGAGTGTCGCCCTTACCCCTTCCACTTGATGTTGCAGCCCAGGCTGGGTTTCTGGTCCTGGGGGATGGGGTTGCCCTGGAGAAGGGCGTCGGCGGCGGCGCGCAGGTCCTTGCCGGTGACGGCGACGTCGCTGCCGGGGCGGCAGTCGTCGAACTGGCCGCGGTAGACCAGCTTGCGGTCGGCATCGAAGAGGTAGAAGTCCGGGGTGCAGGCGGCGTCGTAGGCCTTGGCCACTTCCTGAGTCTCGTCGAACAGGTAGGGGAAGGTGTAGCCGAAGCGGCGGGCGTCGTCCTGCATCTTTTCAGGGCTGTCTTCCGGGAAGTTGTCCGCGTCGTTGGCGTTGATGGCGATCACGGCCAGGCCCTTGTCGGTGTATTCACGACCGAAACGGGCGAATTCGTGGCGGATGAGTTGTACGAAGGGGCAGTGGTTGCAGATGAAGGCGATCACATAGCCCTTGGCCTGGGGAAAGTCATCCAGGGAAACGGTCTTGCCGGTGGATGGGTCGGGCAGGTTGAAGTCGGGGGCGCGAGTGCCCAGGTCGATCATTCGGGATTCGGTTCTGGCCATGGGATTCTCCTTGCCCTCTCCGGCTGGCGGGAGAGGGGGTGAGGGTGGGCGTGCTCAATCAGGGGCACGGAACGGGATATCTCTCGTGTACGGCTTCGATCTCCTCCAGCACCGCCTCACTCAATGTGACCTCCAGACTATCGAGATTCTCCTCCAGCTGGGATAGCTTGGTGGCACCAATGATGTTGCTGGTGACAAAGGGCTGGGCGTTCACGAAGGCCAGGGACATCTGTGCCGGGCTCAGGTCGTGGCGCCGGGCGATGTCCGCGTATTCGCGGGTGGCGGCCACGCCGGTTTCGCCGGAGTAGCGCACAAAACGAGAGTACAGGGTGATGCGCCCATCGGGCGGGGCGTTTTCCAGGTATTTGCCGCTCAAGGCACCGAAGGCCATGGGTGAATAGGCGAGCAGGCCCACGTCCTCGCGGATGGCCATCTCGGCCAGGCCCACCTCGAAACTGCGGTTGAGCAGGTTGTAGGGGTTCTGAATGGAGGCAATACGGGGCAGGTCGGCCTGTTCCGCCAGGCGCAGGTACTCCATGAGCCCCCAGGGGGTCTCGTTGGAGATGCCGATGCTGCGCACCTTGCCGGCACGCACGAAATCGGCCAGCACCTCCAGGGTTTCGGCAATGGGTGTGGCGCCGATGTCGTCCTGGTGCCGATAGCCCAACTGGCCGAAGTAGTTGGTGGGGCGCGATGGCCAGTGGATCTGGTACAGGTCCAGGTAGTCCGTCTGCAGTCGTTCCAGGCTGTCGTGCAGGGCCTGTTCCAGGTGGGGCCGGTCCAGTTGCGGGCCGCCACGGATGTGGCCGAAGTTCTCGCTGGGGCCTGATGCCTTGGAGGCGATCACCAGGTCGTCGCGCCGGCCGCGACGGGCCAGCCAGGTGCCCAGATAGCGTTCTGTGCGCCCCTGGGTCTCGGCCTTGGGGGGGACCGGGTACATCTCGGCCGTGTCGATGAAGTTGATGCCCCTCTCCATCGCCATGTCCAGCTGACTGTGGGCCTCGGCCTCGGTGTTCTGTTCGCCCCAGGTCATGGTGCCCAGGCACAGGGTACTCACCTGGATGCCGGAACGTCCCAATGGCTTGGTCTGCATGATGTTCTCCCGCAATGCTTGAATCTGCCAGGATACAACCCAGCCCCCATCCGGATAAATCCAGCCCTCCAGACAACCCCCGCAGGAGCCCCCGTGGGAGCGGCCCTCGGCCGCGAAAGGCGGAGAGCACCAAGATCAACCTCCCTGCCAGACCCATTCGCGGGCAGGCCCACTCCCACAGGTCCCCTCAGGGAAGGTGGTCTCCCATGGGACAGGGGGAGTTGGCCAGGGCGGCCCTCCCCCAAAACCTCAGCGCCGCTTTTCCAGCATGTTGGCGATGATGGGGGCCAGGATCACCTCCATGGCCAGCCCCATCTTGCCACCGGGCACCACGATGGTGTTGCGGCGCGACATGAAGGAGTCATGCAGCATGTTCAGCAGGTAGGGAAAATCCACACCGAATTTCTTGGGGTCGCGGAAGCGGATCACCACCAGGCTCTCATCCGGCGTGGGGATATCGCGGGCGATGAAGGGGTTGGAGGTATCCACGGTGGGGACCCGCTGGAAGTTGATGTCCGTCTTGGAGAACTGCGGCGTGATGTAGTGGACGTAGTCGGGCATGCGGCGCAGCATGGTGTCGACGATGGCCTCAGCCGTGTAGCCGCGCTCGGCATTGTCGCGGAAGATTTTCTGGATCCATTCCAGGTTGACGATGGGGACCACGCCGATGCCCAGGTCCACATGCTGAGCGGCATTCACATCGCCGTCAGTCACCAGGCCGTGCAAGCCCTCGTAGAACATGAGATCGGTGCCGTCGGGGATGTCTTCCCAGGGCGTGAATTCACCGGCCTTGAGGCTGGTGCCGAGCCGACCATTGTGGTTGTCCGCTTCTTCTTCGTTGTGGATGTAGTAGCGCTTCTTGCCACCGCCGGTCTCACCGTAGGTCTTGAACATCTCTTCGAGTTTGTCGAACAGATTGGCCTCGGGGCCAAAGTGACTGAAGTGATTGTTGCCATGGGCGGCGGCCTCCTTCATGGCCTGCTTCATCTCCACCCGGTTGTAGCGGTGGAAGCTGTCACCCTCGATGATCACCGGATTGATATGTTCACGGCGGAAGATATGCTCAAAGGCGTTCTTGACCGTGGAGGTTCCGGCGCCGGATGAACCGGTGACGGCCACAATCGGGTGTTTTCTGGACATGGGTTCGACTCCTCTTTGGGTTTGATGGCTGTTTTTTTAGCGCACTTATAATGGGCTCCCCCGCATCTGGGCCGAGGAACCATATGGGGTATTCTTTAGGATTCCATCCTTGGAACTGTCTGCGATGGCGCCTATACCTACACCATGAGCCGACACCATGGCAACCATCGGGCGTCTGCTTACGGGGTGCGTTTCCGATGGGGCTGCAGGGTTTCCAGGGCTTCCCTGTAGGAGCCAAAGATGTTTTTCTCGCCGATCTCATCCAGCAGGCCGGCCCGTTTCATGTACTTGAGAACACCCGGCTTGAGGCCGCTGAACATGAGGGTGCAGTCGGCCGCCTGAAGATCAGTGATCAGGGAACGGATCTTGTCGATGCCCGAGGCATCAATGCGGTTCAGGCTGTTGCCGACAACCAGCAGGGCGCGTGCATTCGGGTTGCGGGCGAGGGCATCCATCACCGCATCCTCGAAATGCGCGGTGTTCATGAAGACCAGCGAGGCATCAAACCGCAATATTGCAAAGTCCTCGGCAGCCGGCTCTTCATCCTCTCCTTCGGCATCATCACGAATGGACCCTGGGCGCGTCCCATCCGAGCGCAAGCTCTGTATTTCGTAGCGAGGCCGAACGGTTCCCGCCAGGAATACAAGATTGGCCATGAGTGCCCCGACGATCACGCCATTGGCCAGATTCGGTGCCATGAGCAGCGTGACCCCAAAGGTGATGAAGCCGGCCAGACCGTCCGCACGCCGGATGCTCCAGTACTGAGCCATCGTTCGGAAATCCACGAGGCCGAATACGGCGGACATGACGATGGCCGCCAGAACTGCCTGGGGAAGGTGATAAAGCCATGGGGTGAGGTAGAGCATGGTGATGAGCACGCCGATGGCGCTGATGATCGCGAACATCCCCGTCTGGGCTCCGGAGCGTGCAGCCACGGCTGAGCGGGAAAATGACCCGCTCACCGAGAAAGACTGGAAGAAGCTGCCCACGATGTTGGCCAGCCCCTGGCCGATCAATTCTTGATTGGGATTAAGCTTTTCACGGCGTCGAGCCGCCAGGGCCCGTGAGATGGCCGTGGCCTCCATGAAGCCGATCAGGGCCATGACAAAGGCCGCGGGCAGGAGTGCGGGCATGACATCCCAGTGCAATACGGGGGCCTGTATGCTGGGCAGGCCCTGGGGTATGGTGCCCACCACTTGCCCCCCGGAAGCCATGATCAGGCGATTCCCTTCGAAGCCGGATAACCGCCACACGGGCCCCGCATCGCCCGCCTCCCTGGGCTGGAACACCGATCCCAGTGTGGGGTGGTCACGGCGTGTGAGCTGCTGCCGATGGGCCTCCAGTCGCAACGCATTGCGTGCCTTGCTCAAGCGCTTCTTTTCCGATTCCAGGGTGGCCACGCGCACCGCCAGCTCCGGTGGGTGGACTCCCGCGTCTTCGGAGGACTGCAGCGCCTCGGAGGCCTCGTTCAGGGTCTGAATCACGCGGTCGAGGTCCTGTCGTGCCGCCAGGAGTCCATGGTAGATACCCTCAACGGGATCCCCCTGGACCTGTTCGATATCCACCGTTTCGTTACGCTCGAAGCCGATGAGGGCGCTGATCAGTGTGCCCAGGATCACCACCACCAACACACCCGGCAGCCGTGGCATGAGGTACCGCAAGCCCACCAGGGCCACCAGCGTTCCCACGCCGAAGGCCACGGTGGGCCAGTGGGCATGGGGAATCTGTGCCACCACGCCGAAAAAATCCTCCAGAAACGTGCCGCTGTCCGGTTTGGGAACCGACAGGAAGGTGTTCAACAGGGAGAGCCCGATGATCAGGGCGGCAGCGTTGGTGAACCCGATGATGACCGGTTGGGAAACGAAGTTCATCAGGATGCCCAGCCGGAAGATTCCCAGCAAAAGCCGCATGACGCCGACCATCAGTGCCAGCAGAATGGACAGTTCGATGAAATATTGAGTGCCGGCGGCCGCGAAGGGCGCCAATGAGGCGGCCGACAGCAGTGAGATCATGGCGACGGGGCCGGTATGCAGAAAGCGCGACGATCCCCAGAGCGAGCCGATGATGGCGGGGATCGCGGAGGCATACAGGCCGTAGATGACGGGCAGACCCGCCAGCGTGGCGTAAGCCATGCCCTGGGGCACCAGGATCATGGTGACGCTGATTCCGGCCACGACGTCCGCACGCAACTGCTTGCCGGAAATGGGGAACCAGTTCAGGAAAGGCAACAGGCGATACAGCCAATAATTCATCGATTGATCCGTGATGGCCCCAAAATGACTGAACCCCGCAGGCCCTGAGTGAGGGCTCGACCGAGTTACGGTTATATGTCTATATTACAAATGCATATAAGTGTAGAGATCTTTGCTCGAGAATGAAAGACTCGAGCTGCAAGGGGATGTGAACGGGGCTTGCCTCGGCTATGCTCGAATCGTACCCACGGGTGGAGTGCGTCTCATGGACACCGATCTTTCGCTGAGCGGGGGGTTCAAGCGAATCATGCTGGCGACCGACGGCTCGGACGCAGGCCGGGGAGCCCAGGCCCAGGCTGTATGCCTCGCCAGGCAGTGCGGTGCTGAACTCCTGGTGCTGCGTGTTGTGCTCACCAATCCCGAGTACGAATCCATGGTCCCGCAGCGCATGGAGACCGAAACCAGGGAGGTGGAGCAATTCCTTGAGCAAGTCGCGGATCAGGCCCGAAAACAGGGGGTCGATTGCCGGGTGATGTCGCGTCACGGTGTGGACGCAAGCACCCTTGTGGTGCAGCAGGCTGAGCAGGAGGATGTGGACTGCGTGGTGGTGGGACGCCGCCATCGCAGCGATCTGGCACGGCTGGTGATCGGGGATTCCACCGCCCGAATCATCGGTCACGCCCCGTGCAGTGTTCTGGTGGCGCCACAGGGGTCGGCGCCCATGCGACGGCGCATCCTGGTGGCCACCGATGGCTCCGCCCATGCGGATGCAGCCTGCGCCACCGCCGCGCGCCTGGCATTGTCCACCGGGTTACCCCTGACGGTGCTCTCCGCGACCCTGGGTGAGCGGAGTGACGAGCAACGTGCCCGGGCCAACGAAGCGGTGCAGCGGGTGCTGTACAAGCTCAAGCCGGCGCTGACGCCGGCGGGGATCGAACTGGACGGCATGGTGGAGCAGGGGCGCCCGGAAGCAGTGATCGTGGACGTGGCCCGCAGCCGGGGTGCTGACCTTGTAGTGGTGGGCAGCCACGGCTACACCGCCCTGAAACGCCTGTTCATGGGCAGCGTCTCCAGGCGCGTGGTGGGCAACGCGCCCTGTCCGGTGCTGGTCGTCAGGTAGGCAGAGGTCGACCGCCGGACCCCAGGCTGGCCGAATTCGCACGGTTATGGGCGTGGGTTTGTGTGTTCATGGACCAGATCCCAGACGTTATGTCCCAGTCGCTGACCTCGTTGTTCAAATTTGGTCAGGGGGCGGTAGGTGGGGCGCGGGCTGAAACCGCCATCGGCAGCCTGATTGGTGAAAGCCTCTGCTTGTTGCATCACCTCAAGCATGTGCCATGCGTAGTCTTCCCAGTCGGTGGCCAGATGCAGGATGCCACCCTCACGCAGTCGGGTGGCCAGCAGGTCCACAAAGGCTGGCTGCACCAGACGCCGCTTGTGATGGCGTTTCTTGGGCCAGGGGTCGGGGAAATAGATCTGAATGCGATCCAGGCTTCCGGGCGGGATCTGCCGGTTGAGCATCTCCACGGCGTCATGGCAGGCCACACGCACATTGGTGAGTCCCCGATCCTCCACTTGCTGCAACAGGTGCCCCACCCCCGGGCGGTGTACCTCCACGCCAATGAAATCCCGCTCCGGAGCGTGGGCGGCCATCTGTGCCAGGGGTTCGCCATTGCCGAAGCCGATTTCCAGGGTCACCGGCGCCCGGCGCCCGAACAGGGCCTCCAGATTCAGGGGCTCGGGCGCGAACTCCAGGCCCCAGCGGGGCCCCAGCAGCTCCAGTGCCCGCTGCTGGCCCACGGTGAGGCGTCCTTCCCGACGCACGAAGCTGCGAATGGGGCGATGGTGTGGCGGTGAGTGGGTGGCTGTCATGGGAAACGGCGGCAAACGCGGGTTGTAAGAGGTAGTGAAATCGGAGCCCCTCTCCCGCAAGGGGGAGAGGGGCTCTCCACTCCAGGCTTTAGAAAAACGTCCCTTCCAGCGGCGAAGAGGCGGAAGCATACCGTTTTTTCGCCATCCGGCCCGCCAGGAACGCCTCCCGGCCCGCCTCGATGGCCTTTTTCATGGCCGAGGCCATGAGCACCGGGTCTCGGGCGGCGGCGATGGCCGTGTTCATGAGGACCCCGTCGCAGCCCAGCTCCATGGCAATGGCCGCATCGGAGGCGGTGCCCACACCGGCGTCCACCAGGATGGGCACCTGAGCGTTTTCCACGATCTCCATTACGTTGTAACGGTTCTGGATGCCCAGGCCCGAGCCAATGGGGGCGGCCAGGGGCATCACCGCCACGCAACCAATCTCCTCCAGGCGCTTGGCCAGGATCGGGTCGTCGCTGGTGTACACCATCACCTTGAAGCCATCGGCCACCAGGGTTTCGGCGGCGCTGAGGGTCTGCACCACATCCGGGTAAAGGGTTCTTTCATCACCCAGCACTTCGAGTTTGACCAGGTCGTGACCGTCCAGCAGTTCCCGGGCCAGCCGGCAGGTACGCACGGCATCGTCGGCGGTGTAGCAGCCGGCGGTGTTGGGCAGGATGGTGTAGCGGTCCGGGGAAATCACATCAAGCAGATTGGGCTCGCCCGGGTTCTGCCCGATGTTGGTGCGCCGGATGGCCACGGTGACGATCTCGGCGCCACTGGCGTCGATGGCGTCTCGGGTCTCATCCAGGTCCTTATATTTGCCTGTGCCCACCAGGAGCCGCGAACGGTAGGTGGTTTCGCCGATGGTCAGGGTGTCTTCCCGGGGCGTATTGTTTTCAGTAGCTATGCTCGACATGAGGGGTACCGTATGCAATCTCTGGTCAATGAGGGGGTCAACCGCCGCCGATGGCCTGGACAATCTCCACGCGGTCGCCGGGATTGAAATGGTGTTGGTTGAACCGACTGCGCGGCAGCAGCTCGCCGTTGACCTCCACCGCAAGGCGGCGTCCGGTCAATCCCAGGTCCTCCACCAGGTCGGCGGCAGTGAACTGCTCGGACACCTGGCGCGATGCGCCATTCACTATGAGTTCCATCATGAGCGTGTTCTGGGTTGGAAAAGGCCGTCATGTTAACCGATCCGGCTGTTCTCGGGGTGGCACGCCATCCCCCGTTGAGAACCGCCGTGTAACCGCATACACTATGGGTGTCGTGCGGGTGTAGTTCAATGGTAGAACCTCAGCTTCCCAAGCTGATGACGTGGGTTCGATTCCCATCACCCGCTCCAGTTCCCCTCTGTTTTCTGGCGTTGTCCCATTCCCCTCAGCGGGTGATTCCATGACCGATTGTATCGTGGTGGCCGGCGGGGCCTGGACCGGGGGGGCTGCTGCTGTCCCTGGGGGCGCCCCCCATCGAGCCGGTGCGTGGCCAGATGATCCTGTTCCGCGGCCCGCCGGGCCTGATCAGCCGCATGGTGTTGAATAAGGACCAGTACATCATTCCGCGCCGCGATGGTCACGTGCTGGCGGGCAGTTCGCTGGAAAATGTCGGTTTCGACAAGTCCACCACCGAGGCGGCCGCTCAGACCTTTCACGCGGCGGCGGCCCGTCTGGTGCCGGCCCTGGCCGACCTGCCCATCGAAAAACACTGGGCCGGACTGCGCCCGGGTTCGCCCCAGGGGATCCCCTACATCGGCCCGCATCCTGAAGTGGAGGGGCTTTTCGTCAACGCCGGCCATTACCGCAATGGTGTGGTCATGAGCATCGGTGCCTGCCGCCTGCTCACTGACCTGATCATGGGGCAGTCGCCCATCTGTGACCCATCGCCCTACCGGATCGACCGGGGAGATTTTCCTGTTCGACGAAATAACGCGAACTAGACTTTGTCTAGTTGAGGGTTATACTGGGGTATAAGTCACAGCGGAGCACATTCGCCATGCCCGATCGAGAGGCTGTCGTCAAACGCTTGAGGGATCACGGCATTACGCCGACCCAGCAACGCCTGGATATCGCTGAACTATTGTTCGAGAGGCCGCAGCATGTCTCCGCCGAGCAGCTACTGGCCCTCGCCAGTGAACGCCGCTACCGGGTGTCCAAGGCCACGGTGTACAACACCCTCGGGCTGTTTGCCGAAAAGGGCCTGGTGCGCGAAGTGGTGGTGGACCCGGCCAAGCTGTTTTACGACTCCAACCTGGAGCCGCATCATCACATGTACCACATGGACTCCGGCCACCTGGAAGATCTGGCCCTGGAGCACGTGGATATCGGCGCGTTGCCTGATCTGCCTGAGGGCGTGCGGGTAGAGGGCGTGGATGTGATCGTGCGGGTGAGACAGGGCTGAATCCCACAGGTATCCGGGATCATGACCGGCTTGTGCGGGTTCGCGGGTTCAGGGGGTGTCCTGTCCCTCATCCATGTGTAGTTCATTGATCTTGCGCGTCAACGTGTTGCGCCCCCAGCCCAGCAGCCGGGCGGCGTCCTGACGGCGTCCGCCGGTCTTCTTCATGGCGGCGCGGATCATGATGCGTTCGAAGGCCGGGGTGGCCTGCTCCAGCAGCGCGGAGTTCCCCCGCGCCAGTTCCTGCTCGGCCCATTGAGCCAGGCCGTCCTCCCAGTCACTGATCTCCCCGCTGGAAGAACGTTCATGCAGTTCCGCGGGCAGGTCATTCATGTGGATCTCGCGCCCCGAGGCCATCACGGTCAGCCAGCGGCACAGATTCTCCAGTTGCCGCACATTGCCCGGCCAATCCAGGGTGGACAGGTATTCCTGCACTTCTGGTAGTGGCGCCTTGCGTTCCACGTTCAACTCCGCTGCTGCCAGTCCCAGGAAGTGGTTGAGCAGCAGGGGGATGTCCTGGCGGCGTTCCCGCAGGGAAGGCACGTGAATGCGGATCACATTGAGTCGATGAAAGAGATCCTCCCGGAACAGGCCATCCTTCACCCGGGACTCCAGGTTCTGGTGCGTGGCAGCGATGATGCGTACGTCCACCTTCACCGGCAGATGCCCCCCGACCCGATAGAACTCGCCGTCCGCCAGGACGCGTAGCAAACGCGTTTGCAATTCCGCCGGCATGTCGCCGATCTCGTCCAGGAAGAGGGTGCCGCCATCGGCCTGTTCGAAGCGACCGCGCCGGGCACTCTGGGCGCCGGTGAAGGCGCCCTTCTCGTGACCGAAGAGCTCGGATTCCAGCAGATCCTTGGGGATGGCAGCAGTGTTCAGGGCGATGAAGGGCATGTGGGCCCGGGGGCTGTGGCGATGCAGGGCATGTGCTACCAGTTCCTTGCCGGTGCCGGATTCGCCGTTGATCAGCACGGTGATATTGGACCGGGACAAACGCCCAATGGCCCGAAATACCTCCTGCATGGCCGGGGCCTCGCCAATGATCTCGGGCGTTTTTTCCGTGTCCTGAGGTGCTTCGCGCCCACGTTCCCGGCGCAGTTGGCAGGCCCGATGCACCAGGGAAACGGCATCATCCACGTCGAAGGGCTTGGGCAGATATTCGAAGGCACCGCCCTGATAGGCGGAGACCGCGCTCTCCAGGTCGGAATGAGCGGTCATGATGATCACCGGCAGCTCGGGGTGATCCCGCTGCAGCCGCCCCAGCATCTCCAGACCATCCATGCCGGGCATGCGAATATCGGTCATCAGTGCGTCGGGTACGTCCTGTTCCAGGGCCTGCAGGGCCTCGGCGGCAGAGGCAAAGGACGTCACCTCGATGCCGGCGCGGCTCAAGGTGCGCTCCAGAACCCAGCGGATCGAACGATCGTCATCAATGACCCAGATATGCTCTCGATTACTCATCCGTCAGCTCCACGGGTAGCAGCAGGGAAAATACGGTCTGGCCGGGGCGTGAAGTGCATTCGATCAGCCCGCCGTGCTGGTTGATCAGGGACTGGGCAATGGACAGGCCCAGCCCCGTGCCTCCGTCGCGGCCCGAGACCATGGGGAAGAAAATGCGTTCGCGAACCTCCTCGCTGATGCCGGGACCGTTGTCGATCACTTGTATCAGGGCCACCAGCTTGTGCCGGACCTGGCCTATGGTGTATTGGCGCAGCACGCGGCTGCGCAGTCGAACCACCCCTGCTTCACCGACGGCCTGCACCGCATTGCGTACGATGTTGAGGATGGACTGAATCAGCATGTCCTGATCGGCGTTGACGTCGGGGATGCTCGGGTCGTAATCGGTGCGTATTTCCACCCCTTCGAGGGCTTCCGCGCTCACCAGGTTGCGGACATGCTCCAGGGCCTTGTGGATGTTCTGGCGGCGGCGCTGGGGCAGGTTGTTGGGCCCCAGCATGCGATTCACCAGGTTCTGCAGCCGGTCGGCCTCGCCAATGATGATGCGGGTGTACTCCTGTAATTCCGGGTCGGGCAGTTCTCGTTCAAGCAACTGGGCGGCGCCGCGCAGGCCACCCAGGGGGTTTTTGATCTCATGGGCCAGGCCCCGGAGCAGGGCCCGGGAGGCGGACTGCTGATTGAGGAGTTGTTCCTCTCGGGTGATACGCAGTTGGCGATCCACCTGCACCAGTTCGATCAGCAGGCGTCGTGGGCTGCCCGGTTCGGAAATCGGAGAAACGGTGATGTCCACCGTGACCTCTCGCTCGAAATGCAGCGCCAGGACACGTTCGCGTTCGGTGAAGGGGTGTCCCGTGTGAAGTGATTGCTGGAGGCTGCCCAGCAGCGTTTCGTCCTCGCGGAACAAGTCGCGCATGGGCAGTCCGCGCACGCGGTTGAGGCTGATCTCCATGAGCATTTCGGCAGCGGGATTCATGAAGTCCAGCCGCAGGTGCTCATCCGCCACCAGCAGGGCGGTGGTCAGGTTCTCCAGCAGATGTCGGTGCAGTGTGTGATCCTGGGACATATGCTTTTTCCTTCTGCAAGAAACGAACCAGCATGGCTGCATGCACCGGGATCGGGCGTCATCTGGCCCCGGACCGAGGCGTGGCGCCACTTCGAGGTGCGGCCAAGGATCAGGATCAGGGGGTGGATGATCGAAGGTACACGCGCCGTTGCACTATTATGGTGCAATAAGGATGGGCCTGCCATGTGGGGGGGCGAATGCGCCGGGGGGGGAGGGGCGCCTCACCGGGTCTCAGACAACGCAACGCAAGGACATGGCCCGGATCCCGAGCACGGCGAGAGGAAGGCGGTTCAGTTGCCGCCGGGTCGGGATGGCTGCTGCACGGTAGTGCGCAGCAAATGGAAGGTGCTGTCTTCGGATTCCGTCAAGGTCCGATCGTTGCTGTCCAGAATCTGGGCCCGCAGGGTATGGGTGCCCGGAGTGACACCCTCCAGGGTAAGCTGGGTGGACTCGCCCTCGGCGGCGGTCTGGCCATCCAGAAGGATGCGCACCTGGTGACCCTGGTCAGACCGAAATTCGGGTTCCACCTGCACGGATACGTTGACCTCGCCCAGATTGGTGCGCACCACACCGTCATTCCCGGGGCTGGCGATGCGGATGCCGGTATAGCCCGGGTCGCCTGCCTGTTCTCGTGCCTGTGCCGCCTCTCGCGGGGTGGGACGCTCCAGGATCTCGCGGGCATCGGGCATGCCCGGCGTCACCGAGGGGCTGCGCACGTTGATGGGGGTGGCGTCCACGCCATCGGGGGGGGTGTCGCCAAAGACCGTGTTGCCCTGTTCGTCGGTCCAGCGATACACCTCCGCCAGGGTCGGCGTGGCCAGGGTGAACAGCAGGGGCAGGATGATCAGGCGCGCGTCCATGGCTTGACCATAGCGCAGGGGGGTGTGGCGGGCAAGCACACGCAAAAAGGCCCCCGACATTGTCGGGGGCCTCTGGCTGAATCACGATGACCGCTCGGGTCCGGTGATTACAGGCTGTAGTACAGGTCGAATTCCACCGGGTGGGTGGTCATGCGCATGCGGGTCACTTCTTCCATCTTCAGGTCGATGTAGGCATCGATCACGTCGTCGGTGAACACGCCGCCGGCGGTCAGGAACTCCCGATCCTTGTCCAGGGCGTCCAGGGCGTCTTCCAGAGAAGCGCACACCTGCGGGATCTGCTTTTCCTCTTCCGGGGGCAGGTCGTACAGGTTCTTGTCCATGGCTTCGCCCGGGTGGATCTTGTTCTGGATGCCGTCCAGGCCGGCCATCAGCAGGGCGGCAAAGGCCAGGTAGGGGTTGGCGGTGGAGTCGGGGAAGCGCACCTCGATGCGGCGGGCCTTCGGGCTGGACACCCACGGAATGCGGATGGAAGCGGAACGGTTGCGGGCGGAGTAGGCCAGCATGACCGGGGCCTCGAAGCCGGGCACCAGACGCTTGTAGCTGTTGGTGGACGGGTTGGTGAAGGCATTCAGGGCGCGGGCGTGCTTGATGATGCCACCCACATAGTACAGCGCCGTCTCGGAGAGGCCGCCGTACTTGTCGCCGGCGAACAGGTTCTGGCCGTCCTTGGACAGGGACATGTGCACGTGCATGCCGCTGCCGTTGTCGCCCACCAGGGGCTTGGGCATGAAGGTGGCGGTCTTGCCGTAGTTGTGGGCCACGTTCTGCACCACATACTTGAGGATCAGCACCTCGTCAGCCTTGCGGGTGAGCGAGGCGGCGCCGACGCCGATTTCGCACTGGCCGGCGGTGGCCACTTCGTGGTGGTGCACCTCGGTGGTCAGGCCCATTTCTTCCAGGACCATGCACATGGCAGAGCGCAGATCCTGCAGGCTATCCACCGGTGGCACGGGGAAGTAGCCGCCCTTCACGGTGGGGCGGTGACCGATGTTGCCGTCTTCAAAGACCTTTTCCGAGTTCCAGCTGGCCTCGTCGGAGTCGATCTGGAAGAAGCAGTTCTGGATGGAGGTGCCCCACTTGATGTCGTCGAAGACGAAGAATTCGTTTTCCGGGCCAAACATGCAGCCGTCGGCAATGCCGGTGCTGGCCAGGTAGGCCTCGGCGCGCTGGGCCAGGGAGCGGGGGCAGCGATCATAGCCCTGCATGGTGGTGGGTTCCACCACCTGGCAGCGCAGGTTCAGGGTGGGCTCGTCGAAGAAGGGGTCCATGACGCCGCTTTCGGTATCGGGCATGAGGATCATGTCCGATTCGTTGATGCCCTTCCAGCCGGAAATGGAGGAGCCGTCGAACATCTTGCCGCCTTCCAGGACGTCCTCGTCGATGGTGTGGGCGGGGACGGATACGTGTTGCTCCTTGCCGCGGCTGTCCACGAAACGGAAGTCGACGAATTTGACGTCGTTTTCCTTGATCATGTTGAGTACGTCGCTTGCTGACATGCGTGCTCCTCCAGGGACTTGAATGATTGCCACTTTGAAATGGGTTGCCCACTGATCAGGCGGCAGGGGCGTTGAAAAACGTTCGGTCGAGATAATGCATGGACCGTGCCATGGTGTGAGTGGTCGAAATACGGGCCTGAGCGGGGCTCCATGCCCAAAATAGGGTCACGGCGTCGCACCATGATAGTGCAGTACAGGGTATCACGCCTCATATTGGGGCAGGGCGATACCCTGCATTGCCCCAGACCCGTGGCCCCCTGTGGGAGCGGCCCCCGGCCGCCAAGGGCGTATCTGGCATGAGCACCTGGGTTTCGCATCGGGGGCAGGCCCTGCCGAGGGGGGTGTTCCTTACGGCGGGACGCCGTGAATACATCCCTGTAGGCTTGACCACCGCATCCATGCGGTGAACACCCGCCTCCAGGATCACCCCCCTCGGCAGGGCCGGACGCCTGGGTGGCTGCGATCTTCGCGGCCGAGGGCCGCTCCCAAGGGACGGTGCTGGTCTGGCTGCTGTCGGCGCCGTTATAATGCGGCGCCTTGCCCGCGCCTGCCGCCGGCATGCCAATCACGAATCACTTCGGGTCGATCTGAATGTCCTCTCAAGACGCCTCAACCTTCCAGGGCCTCATCCTGGCCCTGCAGGACTACTGGGCCCGCCAGGGCTGTGTGCTGCTCCAGCCCTATGACATGGAGATGGGGGCCGGCACCTTTCACTGGGCCACCTTTCTTCGGGCCGTGGGGCCCGAGCCCTGGCGCACCGCCTATGTGCAGCCCTCACGCCGCCCCACCGACGGACGTTACGGGGAAAACCCCAACCGCCTGCAGCATTACTATCAGTTCCAGGTGCTGCTCAAGCCCTCGCCCCCGGACTTCCAGGACCTGTACCTGGGGTCTTTGAAGACCATCGGCATCGACCCGCTGGTGCACGATATCCGCTTTGTGGAGGACAACTGGGAGTCCCCCACCCTGGGGGCCTGGGGACTGGGCTGGGAGGTGTGGCTCAATGGCATGGAGGTCACCCAGTTCACCTACTTCCAGCAGGTGGGCGGCCTGGACTGCCGGCCGGTGAGCGGTGAGATCACCTATGGTCTGGAGCGCATCGCCATGTATCTGCAGGGGGTGGAGAGCGTCTACGACCTGGTGTGGACCCGCGGCCCTCAGGGGGTGGTCACCTACGGGGATGTCTACCACCAGAACGAGGTGGAACAATCCACCTACAACTTCGAACACGCCGACGTGGAACGCCTGTTTGCCTGGTTTGATACCTGCGAGCAGCAGAGCCGTCTCCTGATCGAACAGGGCCTGCCCCTGCCGGCCTATGAGCAGATGCTCAAGGCCTCCCACACCTTCAACCTGCTGGACGCCCGCCGCGCCATTTCCGTGACCGAGCGCCAGCGCTACATCCTGCGGGTGCGTGAACTGGCCCGGAGTGTCGCCAAGACCTACTACGAGGCCCGCGAGGCCCTGGGTTTTCCGATGCTCCAAGGCAATGGCCAGGCTCAAGGCGGACAGGGGTAAGACATGAGCGATACACAGGATCTGTTGATTGAAATCGGCACCGAAGAACTGCCGCCCAAGGCCCTGCGGGAGCTGCGCGATGCGTTTGCCCGAGGCGTGACCCAGGGGCTCGCAGAGGCTGGCCTGGAGGTCGGGGTGTGTCAGGCCTACGCCGCGCCTCGCCGCCTGGCGGTATGGATCAAGGACGTACCGCCGCGACAGGCGGATCAGTCCATGGAACGCCGCGGCCCGGCGGTCAGCGCCGCCTTTGATGCCGAGGGTCAGCCCACCCGGGCGGCGCAGGGTTTCGCCGGCTCTTGCGGCGTGCCGGTGTCCGAACTGGAGCGCATGGAGACCGACAAGGGCGCCTGGTTGGTGCACCGCCATGTGGAGCCGGGTCGTGAGACGACCGAGCTGGTGCCGGGGGTCGTGGAATCGGCGCTGGCCGCGCTGCCCATTCCCAAGCGCATGCGCTGGGGCGATGGAGACGCGGAATTCGTGCGCCCCGTGCACTGGGTCATCCTGCTGCTGGGGGATCGTGAGATCCCGGCCACCCTCCTGGGTGTGTCTGCCGGGCGCGAGACCCGTGGGCACCGGTTCCACCATCCCGAGCCCCTGCGTGTGCCAGAACCGGCCGCCTATGCGGATCTGCTGGCGCAGCAGGGTCATGTGCTGGCGGATTTCGATACACGGCGCGAGACCATCCGGAGCCAGGTGGAACAGGCCGCCGCCGAACTGGGGGGGCGCGCCGTGCTGGACGAGGCGCTGCTGGACGAGGTCACTGCCCTGGTGGAATGGCCGGTGGCCGTGGTGGGCCATTTTGAATCCCGCTTCCTGGAGGTGCCCCAGGAGGCCCTGATCCTCACCATGCAGGACAACCAGAAATACTTCGCCGTGGTGGATGGGCAGGGCCGTCTGATGCCCCATTTCATTACCATCAGCAACGTGGACTCCCGGGAGCCGGAGCGGGTGCGTGAGGGCAATGAGCGGGTCATCCGGCCACGCTTTGCCGATGCTGAATTCTTCTGGAAGCAGGATCGCCAGCGTCAGCGTCCCCTGGAAAGCCACCTGGACGGCCTGCGCCATGTGGTGTTCCAGCAGAAGCTGGGCAGCCTGCATGCCAAGACCCTACGGGTGGAACAACTGGCCGGTTATCTGGCCGGACAGATCGGCGCACCGGAGGCAGAGGCCCGTCGCGCAGCACACCTGTGCAAGTGTGACCTGCAGACCTTGATGGTCTACGAATTCACCGAACTGCAGGGCACCATGGGCCGTTACTATGCCCAGCACGACGGCGAGGCCGCCTCCGTGGCCCGGGCCCTGGAGGACCAGTACCTGCCCCGCCATGCTGGCGATGACCTGCCCGGTGAGGCCGTGGGGCGGGTGCTGGCCCTGGCCGATCGTCTGGACACCCTGGTGGGCATCTTCGCCATCGGTCTTAAACCCACGGGTGCCAAGGATCCCTTTGGCCTGCGCCGCGCCGCTCTGGGCGTGCTGCGCATCCTGGTGGAGGCGGAACTGCCGCTGGATCTGGAAGACCTGCTCCAACAGGCGGCCCGGGGTTACGGGGACGCCGTGCCGGCCATGGAGGCCGTCCCCCAGGTGCTGGACTACGTCATGGAGCGCCTGCGCGCCTACTACCACGACCGGGGCATCCGCCCGGAGGTGTTCGATGCCGTATTGTCGGTGCGGCCCACCCGACCCCTGGACTTTGACCGCCGCGTGCGCGCCGTGGAGACCTTCCTGGGCCTGCCCGAGGCGGAACCCCTGGCGGCGGCCCACAAGCGCATCCACAACATCCTGCGCAAGGTGGAAGGCGACCTGCCCGAACAGGTTGACCCGGAGCGCCTCCAGGAGGACGCCGAGCGCGCCCTGCACGAACGGCTTGAAGCACTCTGGGCGCCGGTGTCGGCCCACTTCGATGTGGGCGAATACACCCAGGGGCTCACCGAACTGGCCACCCTGCGCGAGCCGGTGGATGCCTTTTTCGATCAGGTGATGGTGATGGCCGAGGATGCTGCCCTGCGCGATAACCGCCTGGCCCTGCTCAACCGCCTGGCGGGCCTGTTCCTGCGGGTGGCGGACCTGTCCCGGGTGCCATGAAGCTCATCCTTCTGGACCGGGATGGCGTCATCAACCAGGACTCCCCCGACTACATCAAGTCGCCGGAGGAATGGACCCCCTTGCCCGGAAGCCTGGAGGCCATCGCCCGGCTCACCCGGGCGGGCTGGCAGGTGGTGGTGGTCACCAACCAGAGCGGACTGGCACGGGGACTGTTCGACGCTGCCACCCTGGAGGCCATCCACCAGCGGATGACCCAGGCGGTGGAATCAGTCGGTGGGCGTCTGCGGGGCATCTATCACTGCCCCCACGGCCCGGACAATGGTTGCGACTGCCGCAAGCCGTTGCCGGGCTTGTTTCACCAGGTGGCCCGTGATCTGGACGTCGACCTGACCGGCGTGCCCGCCGTGGGCGACTCTCCTCGAGACATTGAGGCCGCCACCACCGCTGGCTGCCGCCCTCTGCTGGTCAGAACGGGCAACGGCGCCAGGGCCCTGGCCGAAGGCCGTATCCCCCAGGGCATCCCCGCCTACGAGGATCTGGCGGAGGTGGTACAGGCACTTCTCGGTCAGTGTCCCTCATCCAAGGGAGGCCCTTCCAAGCGAAGCCAGTGATGCATCCAGTTCTCCCGAGGGGGTGGGTCCCTGGAGGCGGGTGTTCGCCGCATGGATGCGGCGGTCAAGCCTACAGGGACGTATTCACGGCGTCCCGCCGCAAGGGCCCCACCCCCTCGGGAGAACGCCACCCCTGAAGCTCGGCCATGCCGCCGCCCCCGGCACTGGCCCGCGTTAGTCCCGCTGGTTATCATGCAGCCTGCCCAAAACCCCTGAAATGACCCCGTGACCCGACCCCAGCCATCCCTGCTGCTCTACCTGCGCGCCACACTGTTCTGGGCCGGTTTTGCCGGCTCCACCGTCGTGTTCGCCTGCTTCTTCCCCTTGCTCACCCTCCTGGACTGGCACGGTCGATTCCGTGTCCTTTCCCGGTGGACCCACTTCAACGTCTGGTGGCTCAAGGTCACCTGCGGTCTGGGCTTCGAGGTCACCGGCACCGAACACCTGGCTGGAGAAGCCAAGGTGCTGCTCTGCAAGCACCAGTCCACCTGGGAGACCCTGGGGCTGCAGCGGGTGATCCCGCCCCAGGTCTGGGTGCTCAAGAAGGAACTGATGCGCATCCCCCTGTTCGGCTGGGGGATGTCCCTGGTCGATCCCATCGCCGTGGACCGCTCGGCCGGACGCAAGGCCATCAGCCAGCTGGTCAAACAGGGACTGGACAGGCTGCAGCGGGGCCTGTGGGTGGTGATCTTCCCGGAGGGCACCCGCACCGCCCCCGGGGAGCGAGGTCGTTACAAGCTGGGCGGCGCGGTCCTGGCCGCCCGCAGCGGTCGTCCGGTGATCCCCGTGGCCCACAACGCCGGGCTATATTGGCCCAAGGGCAGCTTCATCAAATATCCCGGCACCATCCGCATGGAGATCGGCCCGCCGATCCCCACACAGGGCCGCAAGGCCGATGAGATCATGGCCGACGCGGAAGCGTGGATCGAGACCCGCACCCATGTCCTATGCGGGATCCCCGAAAGCCCGCAGACCCCGACCGGTTCGTAAAGCCCTCACGCCGCCCCAGAGGGATCCGCACCCAGTGCAACGGACTCCAGGGGCACCGGGTGGCCGATGTGATGACCCTGGACATAGTCCACCCCCATCTCCCGTAGCACCTGCAGGATGGCGTCCGATTCCACGAACTCAGCAATGGTGCGCTTGCCCATCACGTGCGCGATGTCGTTGATGGACTGCACCAGCGCCCGGTCGGTCTCGTCCTGGGCGATATCGCGCACGAACAGACCGTCGATCTTCAGATAATGCACCGGCAGGTTGCGGAGATAGCCAAAGGACGACATGCCACTGCCAAAGTCATCCAGGGAGAAGCGGCAGCCGAGCGAACCCAAGGACGAGAACAGGTGCCGGGCATTGTCCAGATTGCATATCGCCACGGTCTCGGTCACCTCGAAACAGAACTTCTCCGGCGGCAGGTTCGACTCCTGCAAGGCCTCCAGCAGGAATTTGAGAAACTCGCTGTTGCCCACTGAATGTCCCGACAGGTTGATGGCACAGGCATCCAGGGCATCCAGGCGATCACGCTGATTGCTCATCCATGCCAGCGTCTGGCGCACCACCCAGCGGTCGATCCGGGTCGACAGGTTGTAGCGTTCCGCCGCCGGCAGGAAGGCCGCCGGGGGAATGAGCTTGTCGTCGTGATCGCGCATGCGCACCAGGATCTCGAAGTGTGCTCCTGCGTCCTTCCCCTCGAGGGCCGCCGGCCGGATGGGCTGGCAGAACAGTTGCAACCCATTGTTCTCCACTGCCGAGTGGATGCGGTTTACCCAGTGCATATCCCCCTGCATTCGCATCAGGCTGGTATCGTCCTTGTTGAAGGCATGCACCTGGTTACGCCCCGTCTCCTTGGCGGCGTTGCAGGCGGTATCGGCAGCGGAGAGCAGGGTGAGGCCACTGCTGCTCTGGCGGCTGACGGGCACCAGCCCCACACTCACGGTGAGGGAGAACTGAAGGTTCTCCCAGGGGAAGCGATAATTTTCCACCAGTTTGCGCATGTCCTCAGCCAGGCCCATGGCCTGCTCAGGACTGACTTCGTGCAGTATCGCCGCAAACTCGTCCCCTCCCAGGCGTGCCAGCGCATCTCCGGGACGGACGTGATCGGTGAACAAGGTGGCAATGCGGCGCAGCAATTCATCCCCGGCCTGATGGCCGCTGGTGTCATTGACCAGCTTGAACTGGTCCAGGTCCAGGTAGGCCAGCGCGTGTTGAACGTGCCGATGCCGGGCGTCGTGCAGGGCACGCTCCAGACGGAACATGAGTTCACGGCGATTGAGTAGGCCGGTGAGGGGGTCGTGACTCGCCTGATAGTCCAGCTGGGTGGACATGGAACGGTATTCCGTCGCGTCCTGAAAGGTCGCCACGGCGCCGCTGGCGGCGGTCCCCGCGCGAAGCGGTGTGATGCCCAGATGGACCGGCAGGGCCCGGCGATCCCGGCGCCATAATACGGTGTCCTGCCGCTCCACGGCCTCCCCGGTGTGCAGCACGTGATGCAGAGGTGAATCCGGCCAGGCCACGGGCGTGCCGTCCTCCTGGGCCTTCATGAGCAGGCCATGGGCCTGGCGGCCCAGCAGGTCGGGCCGTGCATAGCCCAGTTGTGTGAGTGCTTGCTGGTTCACGTAGGTGATCTGCCCCTGTGCGTCCACCGCGAACAGCGCCATGGGCGCCTGATCCAGTAGCTGGTGCAGATGTCGGGCCAGTTGCGGGGCCTCCGTGAGGGCAGGGGACGCGGGTGGATGGGCGGGCTCCTTGGCCAGCGTGGCGTGCGCTTCTTGGGGTGATTCCAGGATCTCCATCATCAGGCCCTGGATGACCGCGCGCTCGGGGCGGCCGTCATGGACGTAGGCCCCCATGTCCCGAACCCAGTGGGCCTGACCGTTTTGGTCCTGAAGTCGATACTCCAGGCAGTAAGCACGTTGGGCTTCGCGAGTCTCCTGCAGGGCCGTGAGTACCGAAGCCCGGTCATCGGGGTGAAGGTGAGCCAGCCAGCGGTCGTGATCCTTGAGAAACCGGCCCTTGCCCTGGCCGCCCATCCACTGCTTGAGGCGCGGACTGACGTAAATGCGCTGCAGTTCATCCACGGCCTTGGCCATGTAGGGGATCATGGTGGGCATGCGGTCAACGCCCTGCCAGGCATCGGGCACCCTGTCCATGGCATGCACCTGGGCGATGATGCGTTCGAGGTCATCGGGCGCGGCCTTGCCCTTCGCCCGGGAGGGGCCGCTGGGCGGCCGGGTTTCAGTCTTGCGCATGGGTCTCCCTGACACGGGGTCCTGTTGTGCCTGCAGCTCCAGACTATAGACCAGCCAAGGGGTTACAGGGCAGGGGGGCGCTGGAAAGCAGCCCGCGCAGCACTTCGCCCGCCAGGGTGAGCCCGAATAAGGCGGGCAGATAGGAGATCGTACCGTTCACCGCGCGAGGTCGACCGGAGACTTGTCCATCGATGGGGCGGTGTTCGCTTCCCTTGATAGGGGTCTCGGTGGAGTACACCACCGGGTAATCCAGGTGCCCCCCCAGACGACGCAGGCGCTTGCGCAGTTCCCGCGCCAGGGGGCACTTCTCGGTGGCCGCCAGCTGGCCCACGCGAATGGCGGTGGGGTCCAGTCGTCCTCCGGCCCCCATGCTGGAGACCACTGCCAGACCACGTTCCTGGCAGGCATGGATCAGTGCCGCCTTGCAGGCAATGGAGTCGATACCGTCCAGCACGAAGTCGCAGGTGTCCGGCAACAAATCGGTGACATTATCGGGGCTGAGGAAGTCCTGTCGCACAGTGACCCGCGCTACCGGGTTGATGTCGGCAATGCGCTCGGCCATCACCTGTGCCTTGGGGCGTCCCAGAGTGGAGTGCAGTGCCACCAGTTGACGATTGAGGTTGGAAGGGCCCACCACGTCGTGATCCAGCAGGGTCAGGTGGCCAACGCCAGCCCGGGCAATGGCCTCGGCGGCACTGGCGCCCACTCCGCCCAGGCCAGCAATGAAGACGTGGCAGCGGCCCAGGTGTTCCAGGCCGGCGTTGCCCAGGAGCATGCGGGTGCGTTCGTGGATGTCGGGTGTTTCGGTCACGGATGGCTCAATCGTCAGATGATGCGGGCAGCTGGAACAGACGGCGGGCATTGTCGGCGGTGGCCCGGGCCACATTGAGCGGACTGTCGTCGCGGAGCTGGGCCAGGGTGTGGATGATCTCGGGCAGAAATGCCGGTTCGTTGCGTTCCCCCCGGTGGGATGCGCTGGGCTGATCAGGGGCGTCAGTCTCCACCAGAATGCCCTCCAGGGGCAGTTCGCTCACCAAGCGCCGCAGGCGCTGGGCGCGGGGGTGGGTGATGGGTCCGCCAAAGCCCAGCAGCATCCCCTGCTCCAGCAGCTTGTCGGCCTGCTGGCGGCTGCCGGAAAAACTGTGCACGACGCCCGTGAGGCGTGGTCTTTCGCGCACTGCCCGGGTGACCTTGTCCACGGCGCGGCGGGCGTGGACGATCACGGGCAACCCGAACTGCACCGCCAGGTCCAGTTGAGCGGTGAAATAGGTCCATTGGTCATCAAAGTCCAGGCCCTCCACAAAGCAGTCCAGGCCACATTCGCCCACGGCCACTGCCTGTTCACGGCCGAGCCAGTCAGCCAGTTCCTCCAGGTGCCCGAGCTGGTGCCGGTCCAGGTAAACCGGGTGCAGACCATAGGCCGGGTGAATGCCGGGGTAGCGACGGGCCACATCACGGACCTTTTCCCAGTGATAACGGTCAATGGCCGGCACAACCTGGGCCCCCACGCCAGCGTCGCGGGCCCGCGCCCAGCAGGTGTCCCGGTCGGGATCGAAGGCCGCCACGTCGAAGTGGCAGTGACTATCTATACTGAGAGAAGGCATGACTCAAGAATAACCCCAAACCCCGGGGCGTTGAAAAAATCATCGGGGGGCGACAGGTTATAGGTGTATCGATTGAGGCCCATCAAGGGCCAAGGGAAATCTCATGGCAGGTTGGTTAACGGGCGAGGTGGTTGAACTCAAGCGCTGGACGCAGCGACTGTACTCGCTGCGGGTGGAGGCGCCCGTGGATGAGTTCAAGGCGGGGCAGTTCAACCGGTTGGGAGTCACCATCGAGGGGGAGCGCGTTGCCCGGCCCTATTCCTACGTGAATGCGCCCGAAGAACGGCCGCTGGATTTCTACTTCATTACCGTGCCGGAAGGGGCCTTGACCCATCGTCTGCAGGAGATGGGCCCCGGAGACACGGTGGAACTGATGTCCCGCGCCAACGGCTTCTTTGTGATGGATGAGGTTCCCGATGCCGATGTCCTGTGGATGTTCGCCACTGGCACCGCGCTTGGGCCCTACCTGTCCATGCTCAAGACGGAGACGCCCTGGCAACGTTTCGACAAGGTGGTGCTGGTGCACGCCGTGCGTACTGCCGAGGAGCTGACCTATCAGAAGACCATCCAGGACTTTCGCGATCGAGGCAGCCAGTTCCAGTTCGTTCCCTTTGTCAGTCGCGAGGAAGTCCGGGGGACCCTGCCGGGGCGGGTGCCGGCGGCCATCGAGAACGGTCTGCTGGAGCGGCATACGGGGTTGCCGCTGACGCCGGACGTGTCTCAGGTGATGATCTGCGGCAATCCGGATATGGTCACCGACACCAGCGCCGTGCTCAAGGCGCGAGGCATGACACGCAATCGGCGCCGTGAGCCGGGCCATATCACCACCGAGAATTACTGGTGACGTGGGGTGGAGACAAAGTCATGACCCCGCATCCCGCTGCCTGGCACATTGCCGGCATAGGCCTCGCCCCTCCACAACCGGCTGATCCAGTGCAAAGCCCTGGGCCGAGGCCTTCTGGCGCAAGGCCTCGGTGACCCCGGCATCGGCCAATTCCGTCACCACGCCGCATTGCCGACAGATGAGCAGCAGCGTGTCGTGGGCCTGCTCGGGCTGGATGCAGCCCACATAACCATTGAGACTCTCGATGCGATGCACCAGGCCCTGGGTCAGCAGAAACTCCAGCGCCCGGTACACGGTGGGCGGCTTCACGGTGTGGTCATCCGAGCTGAGCTGATGAATCAGTTCATAGGCCTTCACCGCCTCATGGCTTTGCCAGATCTGTTCCAGCACCCGTTTTCTCAGGGGCGTGAGGCGCACGCCCCGTTCCCGGCACAGGCGCTCGGCGCTGTCCATGGCGCCACGGATGCAGGCGGCATGGTCATGATGGGGCTCGGCATGAGGTGAGTTTTGTGCCATCAGGGCGCTCGTGTGACTGCCATGGCCCCTCATCATACTCAGGTGGAAGGTCAGACCGCCATCTGTCGGCCGGTCGCTCATGAGTGGACGCGCTCCGGGGCTTGGGATAAGGTTGAAAACAGATCAATCGCAGGCCGGTCATGAGGTGCGAGCCGGGAAGATCACACCATACAGGCAGGTAACCAAAGGGCCGGCCCATGGGGTAGTCAGGGACAGGATGAAAGGGAATGGCTTCGTGTTCAGGGGACTGAAGGCCGTGGCTCGCATGTGTCTGTTGTCATGGATCCTGCTGATCGTGCCATCGGCCAACGCCGACCCCCCTCCGATGGTCATCGCCCATGAATCTCTCCAGGACGATGTCATCACCCTGCCCATGCTCCGGGCCATCTTCAGCATGCGCCTGCACAGCCTGCAAGGAGAGCGCCTCACCGTGTTCGTACTGGACACTCGCCACCCGGACCACGAGGCCTTCAGCAAGGAAGTGCTCGGCGTCTTTCCCTACCAGTTGCAGAATGCCTGGAACCGGGTGATCTACTCGGGAACGGGTCGAGGCCCGGTCATTGTGGAGTCCCCGCAGGAGATGCTGCGTCGGGTGGGGCAGACTCCCGGGGGGATTGGTTACGTGGGCGCCCCGGTGGATCATCCGGACGTTCGAGTGATCAGCATGGAGGCTGGGCGATGAAACGCCGGGGCCAGGGCGTCTGTCTCTCTCTGGCAGTACTTGGGAGCCTGTGGGGGGCGCCTGTACAAGCCGGCGGGCCGCTGGAACTGCATGGATTTGCCAGCCAGGGCTATCTTTACTCCAATGGCAACGACTATTACGGGCCGAGCCGCGATGGCAGCTTCGAGTTGACGGAACTGGGGATCAATGCCCGGTATGCCGTCACCCCGTCCCTGTCGCTGGCTGCCCAGGTGGTGAGCCGGCGTGCCGGTGAGTTGTATGACGGTGATCCTCGCCTGGATTACGGTTTTGTGGATTACCGCTTTCTGGACGGTCCGTTGATTGGCGGTGTCCGCCTCGGTCGCGCCAAGATTCCCATCGGCTTCTACAATGAGACCCGGGACGTGGCCACCACGCGGCCGGGGATTCTCCTGCCTCAGACCGTCTATGTGGAGGGGCTGGGTGTACGGGATTTCTACATCGGTGCGGATGGATTGCATACCTATTGGCAGTGGTTCACGGATCGAGGCCTGTTCCAGTTCGATCTGGGAGTGGCCGTGCCCGCGACCCTGCAGGAGGAGACCCAGGCCGCCTTCCTGCGCACCCAGGATGCCCCGGGAGACCTGAAACTGACCAGCGGGCAGAATGCCCGGTTGCTTTATGAAAGGGATGGGGGCGCCCTGCGCTTGGGGGCCACCTATTCCCGGGTGCGTACCGAGTATCGCCCTGGTGACCTGACCAGCCCTCCCCTGGCGGCCGGTGAGACCTCGGTGGATGCTCTGGTGCTGAGCGCCGAATGGAACCGCGAGCGATTGAGCCTGACCACCGAGGGGGTCATCCGGCGTCTTCACCCCAAGGGTTACGGACCGCTCACCGGAGATGCTTACACCGAGGCCGGTTACTATCTTCAGGGTACCTATCGTTTCAACCATCAATGGGAGGGGGTTGTGCGTCACGAACAGCACTGGAACGATACCCGTGACCGCAGCGGCACGCGCCAGTCCCGCGAGTTCGAACCGTTACCGCGGGCGCCGCATCGCTTTTATCAGCATCAATGGACCGTGGGCGCGGGCTGGCGGCCGACCCCCCAATGGTTGCTGCGGGCCGAGTGGCACCACATTGAGGGTACAGCCCTCACGCCCCTGGCAGACAATCCGCAATTCGATCAGGGGGGCGGGCAGGTGCGTTGGGATCTGTTTGCCCTTCAGGCCTCGTACACCTTTTGATCATGTATCAGGAAACCGTCTCCCAAGGATTCGTCAGCCTCAAGTGGAAGTTTCTGGTTATCCTGGGCGTGCTCCTGCTCCTCCTGCTGGCCACCTTTGCCCTGTTCAATCATCACAACCTGCAACAGCAGTACGAGGACCAGCGCGCCCTGGAGCAGACCCGGGCCTTGGAGCAACTGCAGGGGCTGACTCAGCAGTCCCACGCGGAGTTGCTCAATCTGGCCCATCTGGTCCCCGCCCTCTCAGGGGTGCGCGAGGCTTTGCAGGCCGGCAACGCCGACCGATTGGCCATGGCCTTCAGTCCGCTTTGGGCCTCGCTGCAGATGGACACGGACCTGGCCCTGGCGGTGTTTCTGAATGCCCAGGGGGAGGTCATGCTGCAGTCCAGCGTGGGGGTGCCGCCCTGTGAGGACTGCCCCAAGATGCAGCGGGTGATTGACGATGTGCTGTTGACTGAAGAGCCCCAGGTGTTCACCCACTGCCAGGATCTGTGCCTGACCAAGGCAGTGGCGCCGATTCTGGGAGAGGAGGGCACCATCGGGGCGATCGTGCTCGGCCGCACGCTGGGTGATCTGGTGCTTGCGTTCCAGGGCATCTCGCAGCTGGATATCGCCTTGATCCAGGATCCCATGGGCAAGGCGTTGCCGGACGGAACCCTGGATCTGCGACCCCAGCGCGAGGGTGGGCAATTGGTGGCCCTGACCCGCCGGGATGAGGTGCTGCCCCTGCTGGAGGGTAAGACGACCGGGCAGATACAAAGCACCCTGGCGACACAGGGGCGCCGTGAGGCCGTGCTGGGGGATCGGTATTTCGAGATGATGCCCTTTGACCTGCCAGGTACCCACGCGGACGATCACGTACTGGCGGCGGTCATCTCGGACGTGACCGAGGCCCGGCGTCAGATCAGCACGGCCCGCTGGCAGAACCTCTTCATTGGTCTGGCTGGGCTCATGGTCTTCATGCTGGCGGTGGTGGCGCTGACCCGCAAACCCCTGCGGCGCCTGAGGCGCGTGGCCCAGTTGCTTCCCCTGCTGGCCGAGCACCGATTCGACGCAGCGAGGGAACAGATCGACCTCTCGCAAGGCCTACGTCTGCCTGATGAGTTGACCCTGCTGGAGCGCATCACCCTGGGTCTGGCGGATCGCCTGGAATCCCTGGAGTGGGATGTGCAGCGCAAAAACCGCTCACTGTCCGCCCGGATGCAGGAATTGTCGGTGGAGCGAGAGCGTTACGAACTGGCCGCTGCCGGGGCCAACGATGGCCTGTGGGACTGGAATCTGGAGACCGATCGCATCTATTTATCGCCCCGCTTGAAGGCCATGCTGGGCTGTCGGGACATGGACCTGGGGGAGGCGCCGGAGGTGTTGTGGGTGCGTGTTCACCCCGACGATGTGGGTTGCCTGCGACGGGATCTGAAGGCCCATCTGGAGGGCCGCAGCGACTGGCTGGAAAGTGATCAACGTGTCCTGCATGAGCAGGAGGGGTATCGGTGGATGCGTTTTCGCGGCCTGGCAGTGCGTGATGATCAGGGCGTGGCTCATCGCATGGCCGGATCCATGACAGACATCACCGAGCAGCGACGTATCCAGGAGCGGCTCAAGCACGATGCCTTGCATGATGCCCTCACCGGCCTGCCCAACCGCACCCTCTTTCTGGATCGGCTCACTCAGGCCATCTACCGATCCCGTCGCGCCCACTTCCAGTTCGCTGTCCTGTTCCTGGATCTGGATGATTTCAAAACCATCAACGACTCCCTGGGGCATGCCATGGGGGATCGGGTGCTGGTGCAGGCGGGCGACCGTCTGCGCGGATTGCTCCGGCCGGGAGACACAGTGGCACGTCTGGGGGGCGATGAATTCACGGTGCTGCTGGAGGACCTGCCCGACGAAGACGAAATTCACAAGGTGGTACAGCGCATTCGCGATGTCATGGCCCAACCGATGCAGGCGGGCGAGGAGACACTGTTCATCAGCTTCAGCATCGGTATCGCCAAGGGCACCGATGAGGATCTGCGGGCGGATGAGTTGCTGCGCAATGCCGATACCGCCATGTACCAGGCCAAATCCCGGGCCCGCGGAGACAGTGCCTTCTTCAACGTTTCCATGCACACGCAAGCGGTGGAGCGGCTCAACCTCGAGAACGCCATGCGGCGTGCCCTCAAGGAGCAGGAATTTCAGCTCCATTACCAGCCGCTGGTCTCTCTGGATACGGGTTGCCTGGCTGGCTTCGAGGCCCTGGCCCGTTGGCGGCGAACGGATGGCAGTTCGATTCCGCCGGATGTCTTCATCCCGGTGGCTGAGCACTGTGGTCTGATCATGCCCCTGGGGCGTTGGGTCATCCACGAGGCCGTGGCCCAGGCGGCTTGCTGGCATCGGGAACGCACTGCCATTGGCGCTTCCTGCCTGCCCGTGAACCTGAACGTCTCGGGCAAGCAGTTGCGGGACCCGGAGTTGGTCCCCACCCTGGCCGCCGCCCTGGAGGAACATCAGGTGCCGGGTGCCTGCATCAAGGTGGAGCTCACCGAGTCCGCCCTGATTGAAAACGCGGCCCAGGCCCATCACGTCATGAATGGCCTGAAGGACATCGGTGTCTCCCTGTGTATTGATGATTTCGGGACCGGTTACTCCTCCCTGAGCCAGTTGCGGGACTTCCCCTTCGATGTGGTCAAGATTGACCGTTCATTCGTGCGTCGTCTGGGTATGGATGCCGGGCACGCGGCCATCGTCCGGGCGGTGATCTCCATCGCCGGTGCCCTGGACAAGACCGTGGTGGCCGAGGGGATCGAGACCGTCGGTCAGGCGGCGCATCTGCGTGAATTGGGATGCCAGGTGGGGCAGGGCTATTTGTTTGCTCCGGCCCTGGAAAGAGGGGCAGCCCACGCGCTGGTGCAATCCGACCCGGTGTTTCCCTTGTCCTGATCGGGTTTGCATGAGGTCTGTGGGAGGGCATGGCGCCCGTGCCGGGGATCTGGGATGATGATCTCGAGCCCGTGGCGGAGGATCCTGCTTGACTATCCTGAATCTGGACTCGGCGCAAACGCGGCTGAGCGAACTCAAAGAGGAGCATCGTGCCCTGGACGAGGCGATTGATCGCCTGTCCGAAGGGCCGTTCGTGGATCAGATCCGTCTTACCCGACTGAAGAAACGCAAGCTCACCCTGAAGGATTCCATCGCCCGACTGGAGAGCCAACTGATCCCCGACCTGAATGCCTGATGGGCGGACCTTCAGGTCCGCCCCGGGCTGTGTCAGCCCCAGGTATCCGCCGTGATGCTGTCGTACCATCCCTGAGCATAACGGGCCTCCTGGCGGCGGAAGGCATGGCTGGCCTCCGACGGGCTTACGCCCCCCGAACCGGGCACGCCGGCGATACCGCCATCCTGGAAGCGATAGACCGCAGCCACCGTGATGCCGTAGTCCGGTCCCACCAGACTGTAGCAGGTGTTCACTGTGGACAGGGGGAGCATCTCCTGATCATTCATGGACCGTACGATGGCCGCCGCCACTGCCTTGCCCTGGGTGTTGGCCGAGTGGCCCGACTTGGGCATGGCACCGGCGATGCAGGCATCCCCGATCACGAAGATGTCCTTGTTCCTCTCGGACTGGAAGCTGAGTTGGTCCACAGGGCACCAGCCGGTATCGTTCGCCAGACCGGTCTCCTGGGCAATAGCCCCCGCCTGTTGCGGTGGCACGACGTTGAGCACGTCGGCCCGGAAGCGAGTGAGTCCGCCGTCTGAATACACGGTGCGGGTGGCCGGATCCACCTGCTCCACCTGGCCCCCCTGTGAACTGGGCACCCACTCGATCATGTCTCCATAGAGCTGCTCCCAGCCGGCCATGAACAGCCCCTGCTTGGAGAAGCTCTCCTTGTTATCCAGAATGATGACCTTGGAGCGGGGTTTATGCTGCTTGAAGTAGTGGGCCACCATGCTGGCACGCTCATAGGGCCCGGGCGGGCAGCGGAAGGGGTTGCCCGGAGCCACCAGGACGAACACACCGCCATCATCCATGGCGCGCAACTGATCCCTGAGGATGCGGGTTTGCTCGCCTGCCTTCCAGGCATGAGGAATGTCTCGTGAAACGGCTTCGCTGTAGCCTTCCATCGCATTGAAGCGGAAATCAATCCCCGGGGATAACACCAGTTTGTCGTAGGATAGGGTGTCTCCACCAGCCAGACGCACCTGTCGGGCATCGGGATCGATGGTGGCGACCGTGTCCTTCACGACATTCACGTCGTGTTGATCCTTCAGCGCCCCGTAGGTCTGTTCGATGCTGTCCATTCCGGCCAGGCCGCCCAACACCCAATTCGAGCCAAAGCAGGTATGGTAGGTGGCCTTGGGTTCCACCAGGGTGACCTGCATGTTGGGGTCGAAGCGTTTCAGGTACTTGGCGGTGGTGGCACCTCCGGGACCGCCCCCCACGACCACCACATTCGGGCCGCGAGGGCGCCGCCCGGGCAGGGTGCCGCAAGCGGCCAGGGCAGTGGCGGCCCCCCCAGCCCCCAGTGCACGGATGAAGTTTCTGCGGGAAAATCTGTGTTCCATGGTGTAACCCCCCCTGCTTTATTGTCGGCTCAGGTATTCGGCGATGAGTTCGATCTCCTCATCGGAGTAGCCGGTGGCGTGACGGTCCATGACGGTGGCCGGGCGCCGCCCCTCACGGAAGGCCTTCATCTGACCGACCAGGATCTCGGGGGGATACCCGTAGATGCTGGGGATGGAGCCGGCGCTGTGTCCGTCCGTGCCATGGCAGGCAAAGCAGGTGTTGGCCATCAGCTCGCCCCGGGTGACTTCCGCCTGGGCCACCGCAACGGCTCCGATGGCAGCCAGGGCCAGGGTGGCGACGGTAATGTGTTTGCGTATCATGATGGGCCAGTTCCTCCGGGTGGTCGTTGTTCTCGTCTGAAACATGGATTCTCGGTTTGATGTTTGCCTAATTCATTATCAGCATATCTTTAGAACCGCACGGGGGTCCAATCGCGATTTGCTTGCGATGGGTCAATATATAGTCAGGTGTGGCGATTGATCTAATATGGATAAATCAGGTTATAAGAACCTTTTGTCATGAATGCCCTGTCCGCCCTGTGGCCGGACCGTGCCAGTCCTTGGGAGTTTTGAAGAGATGGAATCGGATCGGCGTCAGCATCCCCGTCTGCCGGTGGAGGTGGCAGTGGAATTATTTCGTGAGGGTCAGCCCGCCCGCCGGGTTCAAACCCGTGATCTGAGCGGCAATGGCGTGCTGCTGCTGATTTCGGGAGAAGACGCTCCGGTGGTCGGAGAGCGCATCCAGGTGCGCGTCGAGGGCACCCTGGGGGATGGAGAGGCACCGCCCGTGGTTCATGGGCGTGTGGTACGGGTCAGCGATCGGGAAGTGGCCGTGGAGTTCCTTGCGGAATGACTCTCATGGGAGGTCGCGTATTTCCGGCTGACGGAGAGCCGGCTGCAAAAGCGAACGTGTATAGTCCTGGGATGCCCGAACGACTCGACACCAAGGCAGGCCGTATCCGACGCCTGCAGGATCTGCCTCCACTGCCCCAGGTGGCCGACTCGTTGCTTCGGGAACTGGCTGCCGGTGACACGCCCATCCGGCAACTGGCCGACCTGATCAGTACCGAGCCGGCCTTGACTGCCCGTGTGGTCGGTGTGGCCAATACCGCCTATTTCGGGGGGGCGCGGCAGGTGTTCTCGGTGGAGGCCGCGATCTCCCGCCTCGGGCTGAACATGGTCCGGGGGCTGGCCCTGGGGTTATTGATCAACGGCCATCTCTCCCCCCACCGTTGCCGCTCCCTGGACCTGGACCGCTACTGGTTTGTCTCCATGGTGGGGGGCCGCCTGGCGCGGGAGCTTGCCCGGCACGTGGAGTCCGGGGGGCTGAACGCCGAGCAGGCCTATCTGGCCGCGCTATTACGCCAATTGGGCGTGATCGTGCTGTGCGACCTGGAACCTGAAGGTATGGAACAGGTGCTGGCCGGGGGGCGCCAGGCTGATGCCCGCGTGATGGGGGCTCGCACCCAGCAGCACCTTGGGCTGGATCACCACATGGCGGGTCTGATCCTGGCCGAGCGCTGGCACCTGCCCACCGAGGCGGCGAAGGCCATGCGCCATTATGCCGAACCGGATTATCACGGAGATCACGCACGCCTGGTGGGCTTGGTCGGGGTCTGCGATGTGCTGGCCGAAGCCCTGTTCGACCAGGTTGAGATCTGCCCCGCCGGGGCGGCTCTGGGCCGGCTGGATCTGCCCGTGGCTGCCATCGATAAGGCTGTCGAGGCATGTCGTGAGCAGCGGGAGGCGATGCTCGCGGCCAGTCGACAGATGTCTGCCTCTTGAGGATACCGTGGATCTAACACCCTTTGCCGAAGCCTACAGAGAGACCAACCGGCGGATAGTCCAGTTGCTGGACTTTCTCTCGGCCCTGCAGGGTTTATCCGAGGTCAGCCCCATTGTGACCGATCGCCGGGGAATGCTGGATCAGGCCCTCAAGGGGCTGCTGGAAAACCAGAATATGTCACGTTGCTCGGTCTTCTTGTGCGAGCGTGATGAACTGGTGAATGCCGCCGGCCTGAGTTGGGCCGACTTGATCGGCCTGCCTGGTCAAGTCGCGCGCCGCGCCTTCCCTGTGGGCAATGGCGTGATGGGTCGCGCGGTGGCCACCGGGATGGTTCAGTACGCCTCCGATTGCCGTCATGACCCCGATTTCCTGTCGTTGCCCGCCGAGGCCAGTCCGGAGATCTCGAGCCTCATCTCGGTGCCGATCCGCAGTGGCGATGGCGTGTTGGGCGTGCTCAATGTCTCTCACACCGAAAGCGAAGCCTTTGGTCCGGATGAAGAGAGGTTGCTCACCCTCTACGCCCACTTTCTTGGGCAGATGCTGCTCAACTGGCAGCACGTCCACCGCCTGGAAGAGCAGGTGGGACAACGGACTCGCGAGCTGGAGGAGGCCCTGGAGGAGGCTCGTGAGTTGCAGCAACGGTTCCAGACCCTGGCAGTGCTCGATGATCTCACGGGCCTGCACAACCGGCGATTCTTCTTCGCCGAGGCCCGGGCGATTGTCGCTCGCGCCCTGCGTCAGGGTGTGGGCATTTCAGTGATCCTGCTGGATCTGGATCACTTCAAGCAGTTCAATGACCAATTTGGTCATGCCGCCGGTGATCGGGTGCTCCGCGATGTGGCCATGGCCATGGGGCAACTGGTGCGGGAGGGCGATGTGCTCTCCCGCTTCGGTGGCGAGGAGTTCGTGTTGCTGCTACCAGGCACGGATCTGGACGGGGCCATCGGCCTGGGTAAACGCATCCGTCAGGCCCTTGCTGGCCTGGAATGGATGTTTGATGGCTCCGAGCCGCAGCGGATTACGGCCAGTATCGGCATCTGCGCCCTGGTGCTGGAGGGGCCGAGGCAAGACCCTTCACCGGGGGATGTGCTGGAGGGCATGCTGTCCCGGGCCGATCTCACCATGTATACCAGCAAGGATGCCGGTCGAGATTGCCTGCGGGTGTCCACGCTGGAACTGCTGGACAATCATTGACTCAATATCGCCCGGGCATCCCTGCGGGCCTGATCTTGAAGCGCTTGTAACCCCACATATATTGCTCGGGGCATCGCCGTATCAGCACCTCAACCGCCTGATTCACCGCCGTGGCCGCCACTTGTGGGTCAGGGTCGTACAGGGCCTCCGTTGCCGGGATGCATTGATACCGATACCCCTGCCCCCGTGGGAGACGCTCGGCGAAGGCGAACACCACGGGTGTCTGACGATGGGCAGCCAGTTTGGGTAGCAGGGTCATGGTCATGGCCGGTTGCCCAAAGAAGGGGGCAAACACCCCCTGAGCCCCCTTGGGGGTTTGGTCTGGCAGCATGCCAACAATTTCACCCCGGGACAGCGCCTCCTTGATCAGGCGGATGCCACGGCGGTCAGTGGGCACCAGTTGCGCCCCGGTGGCCTGTCGGGCCTCCCGCAGGGGAGCCTCCAGGGCGAGCAGGCGGGGTGGGCGGTAGAGGTTGGTCATGGGGCCAAAGCTTGCGGCCTGCAATCCGGAATATTCCCAGCTACCCAGGTGTGGCGACACGAAAAAGGCGCCACGACCCCATGCCAGCGCTTGGGCGAGATGCGCTTCTCCCTCGCCGGCGTGGCGCAATGCATTGATCTTTTGGGGGCCCGCCCGCCAAAGCCAGGGGGCCTCGGTGAGGGTCTTGCCCGTTTCGATCAGGCTGGCCCGCGCCACACGCCGATGCCAGTGAGCGTCCTTCTCAGGAAAACACAGCGCCAGATTGATCAGCGACACCCGTCGCAGTTCGGTGGGCAGTCTCCAGGCAAGCCAGCCCAGGCCTGCCCCCAGGGCATGATTGACCCTCAGCGGCAGGCGAGCCAGCAGGGCAAAGGCCAGCCGGATCAGGGCTTCCATGACATGAGGGTCTCCGTGGTGCCGGTGAGGGCCGGTGAGGCATCGGCTTCATCCTCCCGGGGGATATCCTCCAGGCCCGCAGACATCAGCGGCATCAATGTGCGGACCAGGCTCTTGAAGAGGTGCGGATTATCGGCCTCCTCTTCAGCCAGTAGCGCCTTCATGCGCGGGCGCTGGGTGGGCGTGCCGTAGTGGGTGGGGCAGTTTTCCTCCTGGATGGGCAGCGCGGCGGCGCGGGCAAAATCCTGAATCTGACGTTCCCGGGCATAAACCAACGGCCGGATCACCCGCAGATCGCCGGCTTCGACCCGATAATGGGCCTTCATGGTCTTCAGTCGGCCGCCGTTGAAGGCGCTCATGAGGAAGCTTTCGGCCAGGTCATCCAGGTGCTGGCCCAGGGCGATGGTGGTGTAACCCTGTTCCCGGGCGGTACGGTAGATCAATCCCCGGCGCATGCGTGAGCAGAAGGCGCAGTACGAGTGGTTGTCCAGATGCTTCTCGGCCCGCTCCAGGATGGGCTCACTCACATAATGATACGGGACCTTCAGGTGATCCAGGTAGGGTATCAGTGCGCGCTTGTCGGTCAGCCCGGTCTGAGGATCAATGGTGACCGCGCCCAGCTCAAAGCGTACCGGTGCCCGGGCCTGGAAATACAACAACAGATGTAGAAGGGTGAGCGAATCCTTGCCTCCCGATAGGCCCAGAAGCAGTCGATCCCCTTCCCGTATCATGCGAAAATCGCCGATGGCACGACCGGTGCAACGGATCAGGGAACGAGAGGGGCGTATGGGCTGGTTCATGGCCGCCCGACGATAACCATTGGAAGGGTGGCGGGCAAGCCCGGGGAGCATGTCCACATCGTCCGGGCAAAAAAAAACCCTCGTCATCCCTGACGAGGGTGATGCCGTCCTGGCCTAAGGTGATTGAATCGGCTTCCGTTGCCTCCTAAGTGGATTCGTTCCACGCCTGGCTGGTCTCAATCCTTGATCCCGGCACTCCAGGGTCCGTTGCCCGGCGCGTCTTGCACCATGGGGAATATGATCCCACACAGCGCGTCGGGTCGGCATCGCCCGAAAAGCCCCTTTTTCGTGGTTTTGCAGGTTTTTTCTGTAGGGATTTTCCTACACGGCAGCGTCGGCCCGAAAAGCCCCCCGTTTTGCCTCCCTCATCCAACCCGATGCCTGCTCTCCGGGCGCGGCCCGAGCGCCGCCTGGCCTGGGCATGATCGTCTCCATTCCTTGAACTCTCCGACACATGCGTCGCGTTGTTATTCTTAAAATACGGATCGAGATTCCCACCCTACCGGTGAGTACCCATGCCCAGTGATCTTCTTTACCCCAGCATCCACCCCCATGGCTCCCAGCACCTGAGCGTGGATAACACGCATCGCCTGTATCTGGAGGAGTGTGGCAACCCTTCCGGGCTACCGGTGATCTTCCTCCATGGCGGACCGGGGGCCGGCTGTGATGTGTGGCACCGACGGTTCTTCGATCCCGCGCGGTATCGGATCGTGCTGTTCGACCAGCGGGGTTGCGGCCGCTCCACCCCTCACGCAAGCCTGGACAGCAACACCACCCGGGATCTGGTCGATGACATGGAGCGCATCCGTGAACACCTGAGGATCGATCGCTGGGTACTCTTCGGTGGCTCCTGGGGCTCCACCCTCGCCCTGGCCTATGCCCAGCAGCATCCGCATCGGGTGCTGGGCATGATCCTCAGGGGGATCTTTCTGTGCCGGCCCCGGGATATTCAATGGTTTTACCAGGACGGAGCCGGACGCCTGTTCCCGGACTACTGGGAAGATTATGTAGCCCCCATCCCCGAGGCGGAGCGCGATGATATGGTGGCGGCCTATTACCGTCGGCTGACCAGTGATGATGAGGTGACGCGCATGGCGGTTGCCAAGACCTGGTCTCAGTGGGAAGGGCGTGCCGCCACCTTGACCACCAATCCGGGGGTGGTGGCGCATTTTCAGGACCCATACGTGGCCCTGAGTCTGGCCCGGGTGGAATGCCATTATTTCAAGCACCGGTGCTTTCTGGAGCCGGAGCAGTTGCTCCGTGATGCCGATCGCCTTGGCGACATCCCGGGCTCCATCGTGCATGGCCGTTACGATGTGGTCTGTCCCGTGGATCAAGCCTGGGCCCTGCACAAGGCCTGGCCCGTGGCGGATCTGCACATTATCCCCGATGCCGGTCACTCTGCCAGCGAACCGGGCATTGTCCGTGAACTGATGGCTGCCACCGATGCCCTGGCGGAGCGCCTGGCATGATCGGCCTGCTGCAACGGGTCACGCGTGCCAGCGTGGCGGTGGAGGGATACACGGTGGGAGCCATCGACGCCGGCCTGCTGGTGCTGGTGGGTGTGGAGCGGGGCGACGGCACCACCCAGGCCCAACGCCTGCTGGAGCGTCTGCTGGGCTACCGGGTATTCGAGGACGCCGAGGGGCGTATGAATCGCTCGCTGCGGGACATCCAGGGCGGCCTGCTGCTTGTACCGCAATTCACCCTGGCCGCCGACACCCGCAAGGGCATGCGGCCCAGCTTCACACCCGCTGCCCCACCCGAGGAAGGCGAGCGGTTATTCAACGAGCTGGTCAGCCAGGCCCGCAGCGCCTGGCCTCACGTCGCCACAGGCCAATTCGGCGCCCACATGGCCGTCTCGCTCACCAATGATGGACCCGTCACCTTCCAGTTGCACGTTCCACCCGCCTGACCCGGAAAAGGACCGGAAAAGGGGACAGACCCCTTTTCCCTTTTAACGACCCCTACGCGATTGGATTTACTCCCCCTGTATCCAATACCCCGACATCCCCGTACGGGTCGTTCGTGAACGACCCTTGCGCTCCCCCATGACCCTACTTTCCTTGGTGGAATTTTGACCGCCTTCATTTGCGCCTGATCAATTTGTGCTCGCGCCCCACCTCAAAGGCCATACAAAAACCATCGCTTAATCAATCCATTATCTTTTTCATGGTTTTGGCATAAGTCCTGCAAATACCTCTGTGAAGACGGGTCCGTCCGCTGATCCGCCCCCGAGCACAACACCACGGTCGGGGGCACCTACAACAAAGGACCCGTCAGCACAGGGGGACGTAATGAGGCACTGGCTGATTCTGATGGTTGCCGCTATCGGGTTGGTGACCGCGAACGCGACCATCGCCTGGGAGATGGACGCTGATCCCGAGCGTCCCATTCGCGGGGTGGACAAGATCCCCGAAGTGGTGGTGGACCGCACGGCGCAGATCGAGGAACACGTGCAGCGGATCTTCAATTCGCCGCATGCCTTTACCGCGGATGAACGCACGCCTTTCTCCGATGAGGTGTGCATCACCTGCCATGGCCGGGGCATGGAAACCCTGTTCAACATCGAGAAGGAAACCCCCGAGCGCCTCAACGAGCCCTGCCTCAGCTGCCACGAGGAGGGTGCCCGTAGCCACTGGAAGGGCAGCACACATGAGTTCGCCGGGCTGGCCTGCGTCAACTGCCATGCCATGCACAACGAACGACCGGAACTGCTCAAGGCCGATACCCAGATGGAGGTCTGCGGGAGTTGTCATCTGGATCGCCGCTCGGATTTCGGTAAGCCCTCCCACCATCCGGTGCCCGAAGGGATCATGCAGTGCACCGATTGCCATAATCCACATGGCACCCCCGGTCTCAGGAAATTGGTCGGGCATACGATCAACGAGACCTGCTTCAACTGCCACGCCGAGAAACGTGGGCCCTTCCTCTGGGAGCACAATCCGGCCCGTGAGTCCTGCGTGACCTGCCATAACCCTCACGGCTCCATCCATCGCCCCCTGCTCAACGCCCGGGCCCCCACCCTGTGCCAGCAGTGCCATTTGGGCACCCACTCGGACGTCGGTCTCAGTGGCGCCGGCATGGACTTCCGGGTGCAGGGGCGTAGTTGCCTCAATTGCCACAGCCAGATCCACGGCACCAACCATCCCCGCGGTCGTGTGTTCAGGGAGTGATCACCCGAGGGCCAGGGCAAGTGCGAGCGCAAAAGAGGCTATGAGAGGAGAACACGCCATGAATACACCAAGAAAGACCGTGCTGATCACCGCCCTGTGTGCCCTCGGTCTGGCCCATCTCCCGGCCTGGGCCGATGAGGATGACGAGGTGCGTGAAGCCGCCCAGGAGGCCGCGACCGTCATCGCCAATCGGCCCGGCATGGAGCATAAGGTGAAGCGGGAGGTGCGCGTCGGCCTGGGCTACCTGGACGATGACTCCTTCCGTCTGGGGCGTTTTACCGGCGTGAACGAGGAAGGATGGTTCCTGGATCTGGGGTTCCGATTTGAGGGGCAGGACGCGCACAACAGTGAAAGCGCTCGCTACTGGGAGCTGGAGGGGCGCAATCTGGGCCTGGACTCACGCCGACTGAGTCTGGAGGCCGGTGATCAAGGTCGCTACAGCAGCTTCTTCTACTACCGGGAGATCCCCAACACCCTCTACCGGGATGTGGGCACCCCCTACCGCGGGAGCGGTTCCGGGCGTTTGCGTCTGCCCGCCGAAGGGGGGCGCGCCACCGCCGAGGGCTTCCTGCAAGGGCGTGACCTGAGCACCTCCCGACAGGGCGTCGGCGTGGGCGGGCGGGTCAACCTGGATTCGCGCTGGCGGGCCAGCACCGCCGTGCATTACGAGCGGAAGGAAGGCACGATCATTCGCGGGGTGAATAACAACCACCTCTGGACCCAGGAGCGTTCTGCCCTGGTGCCGGTACCGGTGGACTATGAGACCACCCGCTTCGAGGCAGACGTCACCTACGATGCCGACGAACTGCAGGGGCGCCTCGGTTATCAGCTGTCGGTATTCTCGCAGCGTGATGGCCGCAGTCTGGAGGTGCCCGATGCCACCCGCCTGGACTGGTCCGACGCCGGCGACAACGCGGGCACCGTGAGCCTGGAGCCGGACAATCAGTTCCACCAGGTGACCGGCTCGCTGGGTTACAGCTTCGCCGACACCGGTCGCGTTGGGGCCGACCTGGCCCTGGGGCACATGACCCAGGATGAGCGGTTCGTGGAAGACGTGGCCGGTTTGCCCGCCTCGCTTGATGGTCGCATCAACACCACCCTGGTCAACCTGCGCGCCAGCGGCCGGCCCCATCCCCGGCTCAATCTGCGGGCCGGCTATCGCTATGACGACCGGGACAATCGCACCGACGTCTACGAATACGAGATCGACAACCTGATTCGGTCCACCCGCCCGGTCAGCTACACCCAGGATCGCTACCATCTGGATGCCAGCTATCGGGTGCACGACCGCACCCATCTGAGCCTGGGGGTGGTCCGGGACGAGAATGAACGAACCTTTTCCGATCGCAAGCGGACCGACGAGACCGCCTACCGGATCGGCATTCGCAGCCGGGCCCTGCCCCGTACCAGCCTCAACATGGAACTGGGCCATGCCGAACAGCGCGGCTCCCAGTACGAGCGGCAAACGGCCCCCGAGGAACTGCGCCAGTATTACCTGGCCGATCGGGACCGACGTAGCGCCAATCTCTATGCCAGCTTCCACATCACCGACCGTATTCAGGTCACGCCCCGGGTGCAGTGGATCGATGACGACTACACCCGCTCGGAACTGGGCCTGCAACAGGCCGAACGTCAGGTCTGGGCCGTGGACCTGTCCTGGGTGCCCACCGATCGGATCACGGCTTATGGCTTTTATGCCTACGAGAACACCGAGGCCCGCCAGGCGGGTCGAGAGGCCCTGGCGTTTGCCGCTCCGCGGAACTGGCGCTCGGACCGTGACGATGAGTCCGTCACCCTGGGCGTGGGGGGTGAGTACGACCTCAGGCCCGACCGGTTCACCTTGGGCGCCGAGGTGCTGCATATCGAAACCTCTGGCCGGATGCGCACCCTGGTGGAGGGCGGCGGGGGCGGTGTCTATCCCAGCCTGGAGTCCCGGCTGACCCAGGTCAGCCTCTACGGGGATTACAAGGTGAGCGAAAACCTGGACTTCCGCCTCCGCTACATGGTGGAGCGCTACCAGGAGAAGGACTGGGGCATCGACGGCGTGGGGGTCACCGGCGTCGGCAACCTGGTCCTCCTGGACCAGGACAGCCCCGATTACACCACACACCTGATTGCCGGCGCCCTGCGCTACCGGTTCTGACAATCACAGGGCCAGACATCATGCCAAACCAACAACAACACCCAGGGAATGGACCGCAACCCAGGCTGCAAGACCATCACGACCCGGAGGGGGAGAGCATGTCATCCATGACCGATGATGTCATCCGATCACGACCGGTGACCTGGCGTGTGCCGCGCGCCCTCGTCACCCTGCTATGCGCAACCTTGGCCGTGGGCCTGGCGGGCTGTCTGCCGAGCGACAGCGGCTTCGACGATTCGGTGGATGCAACCACCACCACACCCGTGGCCACCGCGCCGGCGGCGGGCCCTGGACTGAGCATCACCAGTGCCCAGGTACCCTCGAATGGCCACCCCGTGGTGGAGTTCACCCTCCTGGATGAAACCGGCGCCCCCATCACCGACCTCTCTAGTGCCAGTTTCACCTTCGCCAAGCTGGCCCCGCGCAGCCGATACGGGGTGGGTTATGACTGGGTGAATTACATCACCCGGGAAAGGCAGGTGAATCCCACGGGTTGGACCCATGCCGTGTCCGAGGATAACCCCGATGGGGCGCCCATGTTCGGCAATGCCATCCAGGGGGCCGTGGAGAACAGCGGTGAACTGGAGAACCTGGGCAACGGCGAGTATCGCTATACCTACAGCCTCAACGTGAATGAGGCGTCACGCACCATCAGTGGTGACAATTTGCAAGACCTGTGGCGATGCGTTGAAGAGGGCTCACACGATGAGCATGTATTCTCCGCGGACCTGGGGCGGGATGTACGTTGCACCTGGGCCGACGGCACCACCCTCCCGAGGGGGGTGCGTATTGAAGGCTCTGGCAAAACGCTGACTTATACGGTGGATTACAATCCCGACTGGACCCACCGTGTCGGCATGCAGCTGGGCGGCGGCCTGCCTGCCACCAATGCCTGGTTCGATTTCATCCCGGAGACCGGTGACCCCCCCACGCACGGGGTGGACGCCACCCGCGACATCATCTCCCTGGAGAGTTGCAATAGCTGCCACGACAGCACCCTGGCCAAGCACGGTGGCAACCGGGTGGAGCCCAACTACTGTGTCACCTGCCACAATCCCGGCAGCGTGGACCCGGTCAGTGGTCGCAGCATCGACTTCAAGCAGATGATTCACAAGCTCCACCGCGGCCAGACCCTGCCCAGTGTGCGTGCCGGTGTCCCTTATTTCATTCGCAACAACAATTTCAGCAACCTGCGGTTCCCTCAGGCAGTGCATGAGGATGGCGGGGTAGATCCCGTGGGCAACTACAGCAATCAGGGGCTCGACCCGGACGGTAACCCGCTGCCCCGCACGGCCTCTTATGGGATCGACAACTGCGTGAAATGCCACATGGGGCAGGATACCCGTGATGAGTTGATCCTGTTGGCCGGTGGCGAGGATCGCCTCGCCCGTCAGCAACTGGCCGTGGTGACCCCGGATGGGGACAATTGGCACGAGGGCGGTGCCCGCACCGTGGAGGTGTGTGCCTCCTGCCATGACAACGTGTTCTGGTATGAGGACAGCGCAGGTGGTTTTGGCTTTACCGGTACCCCAGAGTCTGGCTGGAACCGTAGCCAGGACGACGAGACCCTTCCGGCCATGCTGGCGGCCCGCTTTGGCGCCAGTGACGCGGGCCCCAGAGGCGATTGGCGCACGGGCCATCGCACCGGGTTCGACGACGACACGGACCTGTGGGGCCGCTCGGATGGGGATGGCACTGTCGCCAGCGCCACCGGCGCGAGCCTCTTTAGCACCGGCAACGAATGCGGCGGCTGCCATAACCAGGACATTGTTGGCGATGTCGACAATATCGGGCTGCGAGGCATTGGACAGGGCGGTATGAACCGCGTCCGCATGAACCGTGCCCACCTCAGCTTCACCCGCGCCGCCATCCGTCAGGATCAACTCGCTATTCAGTTCGGCTCCGAAGGGGCCACCCTGGATCATGAGGCGGGCACCCTCAGCTTCCGCCTGCGGGTGCGCGATGATGGCCGGAACACGACCCTGCGTCATGATGACAACGCCCGTTTCCAACTGGGTTTCGTCATCGGCTGGAGGGAACAGAATGCTTCCGGGCTCATTTCTGCGGATTACACTCATTCCACCAACCCCAGCTGGCCTGGTCGGACCACAGATGTCAGTTGCTCCGCAACTTGCTGGACCAATGGTGGCAATGGCTCGGGATTGACGATTCTGGAGGCGGGCAATGGGTACTACGAGTTGACCTATGAACTGCCGGACGAGGCCCTGGACAACCTGCCCGAGCATGGTGTGGGCACCGTCGCGGCCCAGCAACAGGTGGTGCCCCTGGAGGCCCGGGGGGATGTGGACAGCATCTGGGATGACGGTCGCACCCCGCTGGTCAATGCCCTGCATCGCACCACCGAATTCGCCATCGGCAACGCCGTGGCCGAGCCGCGGCGCCAGGTGGTGGACGTGGAGCAGACCTGCCGGTCCTGCCACCTCCGTTTTGCCAAGCATGGTCCCAACCGGCGCAACAATCCTGAACTCTGCGTGCTCTGCCACAACCCCAACAATACGGATATCTCGGCGGGTACCCAGCCATTCGTCGCCTTCGGCCGCCTGGGCAATCTCGGGATCTACGACCGTAAGTTCGAGGAGTCCAAGGACTTCAAGCGCATGATCCATCATGTTCACCGTGCCCAGATGGGCGGTGACGGGATTCAGCTCCGGGATGTCGTGTTCGGTGGTCCCCTGGACCGTGATACCCCGGCGGGGCCCTGGGATCCTCAGGGTCCGTGGGAAGGCGAGGCCCACTTCCCGGGCAGTGTGGGCAACTGCAGCACCTGCCATGTGGACGACAGCTATCAGTTGCCCCTGCAGGCCGGCGTGATCGGCTCCAGCATCCGCACCTTCGACTGGGATAATGCGAATTTCACCAACGCCGGGACCGGTCAGTTCGGTGCCGATAACACCCTGACCAACATCCACCAGCATGAGAGGTTCAGCCCCATCGCCTCGGTGTGCACCTCCTGCCACACCGACGAGGCCTGGCTGGAATCCCACATCCTGGCCCGCGGCGGCTCGGTGACGGCCACCCTGGATAACCCCGACCCGATGCAGGAAGGCTGCGTCAGCTGCCATGGCCCGGGTGGTGAGGCCGACATCAGCCAAGTGCACGACGTGCGCCCCCGATAACACGGACTGAGCGATCCTCCAGGCCCTTTGCGGGGTCTCTTAAGCCCCCTCTCCCGACCGGGAAAGGGGGCTTCTTTTCATCCCGGGCTTGCCCCCAAGGCCTCGCTGGTTATACGAGTATTATCTTTGATAATAATCAATATGACTTATCGCCGCGCTCGATATGCTTATGCGGCAAAGGCACACCAAGAGCCATGCGACATTCAATAGACATGGCAGGGCCAGGAGGAGAGCGATGGATACCATGACCGGCAACGTCATGCTGATCGGTTGGCATGGCTATGAGTGCAAGAAGCTGGAGCAGCGTTTGCGTGACCAGGGCCTCGCGTTTGAGTATGTCTCACTGGAAAATATGGCCGGCATGGAAAAGGCTGCCGTGGCCCTGGTCCGCGAGAGCGGGGTCGACGCCCCCAGGCTGCCCCGGCTTGAAGCTTTCCTGGAATCCAGCGGCCACCTGCCCACCCTCCTGGTGGGGGAGGGCCTGATGCCCGAACAGGTGATCCTTGCCACCCGCCTGGGTGCGCTGGATGTGCTGACCGATCCCCTGTGTCCCGAGCAACTCATGAAGGCCATTGATGAGGCCCGTGCAGGCTGCATTGATGGGGACGAGACCGACGTATTACGCGAGGACTGCCCGGCGATCCTGGGTACTTCCGCTCAGATCCTCAGTGTCTACAAGCAACTGGGCGTGGCCGCCTCCAACGACCTCAACGTGCTGCTTACCGGCGAGACCGGGGTGGGCAAGGAGGTCTCGGCCTATTGCATCCATCGTCACTCATCCAGGGCCAGGCAGCCCTATGTGGCCATCAATTGCACGGCCATCCCCGAGGGATTGCTGGAGGCGGAACTGTTCGGGTACACCCGAGGCGCCTATACCAACGCGGTCACTGATAGTGTGGGCAGGATCGAGTCGGCTCATGGGGGCACGCTGCTCCTGGACGAAATCGGGGATATGTCCCTGGCCTTTCAAGCCAAGCTGTTGCGTTTTCTGGAGGACCGGCAGTTCCATCGTCTGGGCGACTCCGAACCCCGTGCTGCTGATGTGCGCGTTATTGCTGCCACCAATCGGAACCTGGAGCAGGATGTGGAGGCGGGTCGGTTCCGACAGGATCTTTATTATCGACTGTCGCAACTACCCATTCACATTCCGCCCTTGCGTGAGCGGCCTGCTGATGTGCGCCCCCTGCTGCGAGCCTTTGTCTCGGATGTCAATCTGAACCTGGGGCTGCGCATTACCGATATCTCCGAGCCGGCCCAGGCGGCGGCGGTAGCCTATCACTGGCCTGGGAATGTAAGGGAACTGAAGAATGCGGTCTATCAGGCTGCGGTGCGCACTCGGGTGGGCAGCATCAACGGTTTTTCCTTTCCCGATGGCGCGAACAGGGGTGACACTCACGCTGAAACGGCGCTGACGGCCCTGATCCAGCGTGCCATCGCAGGTGGCCGGGTGAAAGAACTGCTGGATGAGGTTGAGGGGCTCACGTTGCAATCCCTGCTGGAGGCATTCGCCGGTAATCGCAGTCGCGTGGCCGAGGAACTGGGCATGTCACGCAACACCCTGCGCGCCCGCCTGCGTCTGCACGGGCTCCAGATGGAACAGTAGTCACCCTCGAAGAAAAGGGAAGAAAAGGGGTCTGTCCCCTTTTCTGTGGCTCTTTTCTGGCTCAGGAGAAACCCTCAATTCCCCTCGGGCTGATCTCCTTCGCACTGACCCTTGCAGCACCGGGGTTCCTCCACCGGCTGGGCGCCGGCCACCACCTGCAGGCCATCCAGGTTGTAAATCGTGATCAGCTTGCGGTGCACCTCGATCAGTCCGGCATTCTGGAACCGGGTGAACAGCCGGCTGACGGTCTCCACCGCCAGGCCCAGATAGTTGGCGATGTCGTTGCGGGACATGGTGAGGTTGAATTCGGTACGAGAGAAGCCACGCATGCCCAGACGGGTGGACAGGCTCAGCAGGAACGCCGCCAGGCGGGCGTCGGAGGCCTTCTTGCCCAGCAGCATCATGAATTGCTCGTCCGTCTGGATCTCGCGGCTCATGATGCGGAACAACTGGTGCTGCAACCCCGGGATGCGCACGGAGAGTTCCTCCAGGCGATCGAAGGGGATCTCGCAGATGCTGGTGGTTTCCAGGGCGCGGGCGGCGCAGGGATGCACGCCGTCACTGATGGCATCCAGCCCCAGCAACTCGCCGGGCAGATGAAAGCCGGTGATCTGCTCTTGACCGTCGTCGGTGAGGGTGTAGGTCTTCACCGTGCCGGAGCGCACCGCATAGATGGAGTGCAGTCGGTCACCCGGTCGGTAGAGGTGGTCCTTGCGTTGCAGGGGACGGCGGCGGTTGATGATTCGCTCCAGCATCTGGAGTTCTTCATCTCCCACCCCAAGCGGCAGGCACAGGTCGTGCAGACTGCAACTCTTGCAGGCCTGCTTGAGACTGCCAAGGTCTAGAATCTTCGGGGCCGACATGTCGGTTCAACCACTCCCGCGGTGCAATGACCGCCTGAACACAGCCGAAGTCAATGTTGCACTTTTTTGGCACCTTACCGAAGGCGGGGGGCCATGACAAGCAAGATGCGAATTTGTTCCCCACTGTGTTGCCACTGGCTGTGTTAGGATGCCGATTTGCCATTCGGTCTGTTCAAAGCCATGAACCCCCGCACAGCTCAGATCAAGCGAGATACCCTGGAAACCCGCATCGATGTGCGCCTGAACCTGGACGGTCAGGGCCGTGGCGAGTTCGCCACCGGCGTGCCTTTCCTGGATCATATGCTGGACCAGGTGGCTCGCCACGGTTGCCTGGATCTGAGCATCCAGGCGGAAGGGGATCTGCACATCGACGCCCACCATACGGTGGAGGATGTGGGCATCACCCTGGGCCAGGCCTTCGCCGAGGCGTTGGGGGACAAGCAGGGCATCCGCCGCTATGGTCATGCCTATGTGCCGCTGGACGAGGCCCTGTCGCGGGTGGTGGTGGATTTTTCCGGCCGCCCGGGTCTGGCGTACCATGTAGAGTATCCGCGGGCCCGTATCGGAGATTTCGACGTGGATCTGTTCGAGGAGTTTTTCCATGGTTTTGTGAACCACGCCCGTGTCACCCTGCATCTGGACAGCCTGCGGGGGCATAATGCCCACCATGTGGCCGAGACCCTGTTCAAGGCCTTTGGCCGGGCCATCCGCATGGCCGCCGAGCCGGATCCCCGCATGCAGGGCGTGACGCCTTCCACCAAGGGCAGCCTGTAACCCTTCCCAAGAGCTTGCTGAAGATCCTGATCTCATGAAATTCGTCGCGGTGGTCGATTACGGCATGGGCAATCTGCGTTCCGTGGTCAAGGCCCTGGAACACGTGGCGCCGGCCGATACACGGGTCCGCCTGATGGAAGGCGCCGAGGACATCCTCGAGGCGGATCGAGTGGTCTTTCCCGGCCAGGGGGCGGCGCGGGACTGCATGGCCGCCCTGCGGGATCGGGCCCTTATCCCGGTGCTTACCGAGGTTGCCACCACGCGCCCCTTTCTCGGCATCTGCATGGGCTTGCAGGTGCTCATGGATCGCAGCGATGAGAACGGGGGAACCGATTGCCTGGGGCTGATCGCCGGTGGCGTGCGCCGTTTCGAGGATCATCAAATCGACGAGCGGGGCCAGCGGCTCAAGATCCCGCACATGGGCTGGAATCAGGTCCAACAGACCCGGGCCCACCCCCTATGGGACGGCATCGAACAGGACAGCCGCTTCTATTTCGTGCACAGCTATCATGTGGTGCCCTCCAGTCTTCAGGTGGTGGCGGGCACCACGCAGTACGGCCTACCGTTCGCATCGGCGGTGGCCCAGGACCACATCTTTGCCATCCAGTGTCACCCGGAAAAGAGCGCCGCCCCGGGGCTGACCCTGCTGAAGAACTTCATGCACTGGACCGGCGGCGTTTAAAGACCAACCCAGGGGATTTTGATCATGCTGGTGATTCCGGCCATCGACCTGAAAGAAGGCAAGTGCGTGCGCCTGCGCCAGGGGCGCATGGATGATTCCACGGTATTCTCGGAAAACCCGGTGGAAATGGCTGCCCGATGGGTGGACGAGGGCGCCCGGCGCCTGCACCTGGTGGACCTGGACGGGGCCATCTCGGGCAAGCCCCGTAATGCCGAGATCATCAGTGAGATCGTCAGCCGCTTTCCGGATCTTCCGGTGCAGGTGGGTGGCGGCATCCGCGATGACGACACCGTGCAGGTCTACCTGGATGCCGGTGTGCAGTGGGTGATCATCGGCACCAAGGCGGTCAGTGCACCCCACTTCGTGAATGATCTCTGCCTGGAATTCCCCGGCCGCATCATCGTGGGTCTGGATGCCCGCAATGGCAAGGTGGCCATCGACGGCTGGTCCAAGCTCTCCCACCACGATGTGGAGGATATGGCTCAGCACTTCGAGCAGGACGGCGTGGCGGGCATCATCTTCACCGACATCTCCCGTGACGGCATGATGCAGGGTGTGAACATCGATTCCACCGTCAGCCTCGCCCGCTCCGTGCATGTGCCCGTCTTCGCCTCCGGCGGGGTGACTTCCATTGAGGACATCCGACGCCTGTGTGAAGTGGCCGACGAGGGCATTGACGGCGTCATTGTCGGGCGCGCCCTGTACGAAGGCGGCGTCAAGCTCTCCGAAGCCCAGGCCCTGGTGGACCAGTATGCCGCTGGCTGAGGAGGGCACGAGCCGATGCTAGCCAAGCGCATCATCCCCTGCCTGGACGTGGACAGCGGCCGGGTGGTCAAGGGCGTGAACTTCGTGGACATCCGCGATGCCGGCGACCCGGTGGAGGTGGCCCGCCGCTACGACGCCGAGGGCGCTGACGAGATCACCTTTCTGGACATCACCGCCAGTTCCGACGAGCGCGAGACCATTGTCCACGTGGTGGAGCAGGTGGCCGAAGAGGTCTTCATTCCCCTCACCGTGGGTGGCGGCATCCGCCGGGTGGACGACATCCGCCGGCTGCTCAACGCCGGTGCCGACAAGGTCTCCATCAACACGGCGGCCGTGTTCAACCCGGATTTCGTGCGTGAGGCCGCTGACAAGGTGGGTTCCCAATGCATCGTGGTGGCCATCGATGCCAAACAGGTCTCCGCGCCGGGCGAGCCCCTGCGCTGGGAGATCTTCACCCATGGCGGCCGCAAGCCCACGGGCCTGGATGCCATCGAGTGGGCCCAGCGCATGGTGGCCAACGGTGCCGGTGAGATCCTGCTGACCAGCATGGACCGCGACGGCACCCGCCAGGGCTTCGACCTGCCTCTGACGCGAGCCATCTCGGACGCGGTCAGTGTTCCAGTGATCGCCTCCGGCGGCGTGGGTGAGCTGCAGCACCTGGTGGATGGCGTCACTGAAGGCCACGCCGACGCCGTGCTGGCGGCCAGCATCTTCCATTTTGCCGAGCACACGGTGGAGGAGGCCAAGCAGTTCATGCGGGCGCAGGGCGTGGAAGTCCGGCTTTGAACATTCAGTAACCCGGGGCCTTCAGCCCCCATGGCTCACGACTCATGACACAAAACCCCCTAGACATCATCCGCTGGAACGACCAGGGCCTGATTCCGGTCATCGCCCAGGAAAAAGGCACCGGCCAGATCCTCATGATGGCCTGGATGAACCGCGAGGCCCTGGCGCAAACCCTGGAAAAGGGTGAGGCCGTTTACTGGTCCCGCTCCCGGGGCCGGCTGTGGCACAAGGGCGAGAGTTCCGGTCATGTTCAGGTGGTGCATGACCTCCGCCTGGACTGCGACTACGACGCCCTGCTACTGACGGTGGAACAGAAGGGCGGCATCGCCTGCCACACCGGCCGGCATCACTGCTTCTTCAACCAGTACCGGGACGGCCAATGGGTGGACGTGGACCCGGTGCTCAAGGATCCCGACGCCATCTACGGGGGAGGCAAGTCCCATGAGTGATGATCGTGTGCTGGAGCAACTGGCCCAGGTGCTGGAGTCGCGCAAAGGCGCAGACGCCTCCAGTTCCTACGTGGCCAGCCTGTATGCCAAGGGCCTGGACAGCATCCTCAAAAAGGTGGGTGAGGAGGCCACGGAAACCGTGGTGGCCGCCAAGAACGGCGAGCCGGATCAACTGGTCCATGAAATGGCCGACCTGTGGTTCCACAGCCTGGTCCTGCTGGCCCATCAGGGGCTCGGACCGCAGCAGGTGCTGGCCGAACTGGAACGCCGCTTCGGTCTCTCGGGCCTTGAGGAAAAGGCCAGCCGCCAGGGCCGCTCCCCCGGGGTGGGCGACCTGAAGGGGTGATTTCTGGTATAACCGACACATAGGCACCTGGATTCAGGCATCCTCAAAGACATCAGGAGGCAACACATGGGTTTCGGCGGCATCAGCATCTGGCAATTGCTCATCATTCTGGTCATCGTGGTGTTGCTGTTCGGCACCAAGAAGCTGCGCAACATGGGTGGCGATCTGGGGAGTGCCATCAAAAACTTCCGGCAGTCGGTGAAGGACGGCGAGACCGAGGGCGACACCACCGCCAGCCAGTCCACCGAGTCCGAGGAAGGCAAACCCCTGGAAGACAAGGGCGGGCGCGTGTTCGATTCCAAGGCCACCGAGGAAAAGCCCAAGGAAGGCGAGCGCCAGGCCTGACCCCCCCTGGCGGCCCCTCGGGGCAACCCCTGGCCACCCTCAAATGTCGGTTGACGAGCGCGCATGTTCGATTTCGGATTCTGGGAACTGATCATCATCACCCTGGTGGCGCTTCTGGTCGTGGGGCCGGAGCGCCTGCCCAAGCTGGCCCGCGAGATCGGTCGCTGGGTGGGCAAGATCAAACGCTTCGTCAGCAGCGTGCGCTCCGATATCGAACAGGAGCTGCGCACCGACGAACTCAAGGCGATGCTTCAGGATCAGGAAAAGGAAATCAATCGCCTCAAGACCATGATGGAAGACACCGAGCAGGACCTGCGCCGCGAAGTGGACAAGACCCAGAACAAGGTCAAATCCATGGAAGAAGAGATCAAGGAAGACGGCGACGGGGACTTCCCCAAGCCTGCCGATCAGATCAAGGCTCAGGCGAAGGCCGAGGGCAAGACATCCCGCGGTGGCAACGATCCCGACAAGCCGGCGAAGTCCCAAGATGAATCACAAGCCTGAATCCACCCAACCCGGCGATGAGGGTGAGGGCACCCTCCTGTCCCACCTGTTTGAACTGCGCACGCGCCTGCTGCACAGCATCCTGGCCATCCTGGTGGTGTTCCTGGCCCTGTTCCCGTTCGCCAACACCATCTATACCTACCTGGCCGGGCCGCTGATGGCCCACCTGCCGGAAGGGGCCAGCATGATCGCCATCGAGGTGGCTGCGCCCTTCCTGATCCCCTTCAAGCTGGTGTTGATGCTGGCCATCGTCATCTCGGTGCCCTTCCTGCTTTATCAGGCCTGGGCCTTTATTGCCCCCGGGCTCTATAAACATGAAAAACGCCTGGCGGTGCCCCTGCTGGTCTCCAGTACCCTGCTGTTCTACCTGGGCATGGCCTTCGCCTATTTCGTGGTCTTCCCGCTGATCTTTGCCTTCTTCACTGCCTCGGCCCCGGAAGGGGTCTCGGTGATGACGGATATCTCCCGTTACCTGGATTTCGTCATCCTGCTGTTCCTGGCGTTCGGCATCGCCTTCGAGGTGCCCATCGCCACCATTCTGCTGGTGGCCACCGGACTGACCACGCCCAGCCAACTGGCGGCCAAGCGTCCCTACGTGATCGTGGGTGTGTTCATCGTCGGCATGGTGCTCACGCCACCGGACATCATTTCCCAGACCCTGCTGGCTCTGCCCATGTGGCTGCTTTTCGAGATTGGCATCATCCTCTCCCGGATCATGATCAAGAAGAAGGCCGAGGCCGATGGCACGGATCCCGACGATGAAACCGATGGCCCCCTCTCTGGGTCCGACATGGATGAGGAACTCGACCGTGCCGAGGCCGAGGAACGTCGCAATCGTCAACGACAGGACACCTGAATGTCGCAGTCATCCCCGAACACCCCCCGCCGTCCCACCCTGCTGATCATCATGGATGGCGTCGGGGTGAACCCCGGCAAACTCAACAATGCCTTCCATGACGCCAATACCCCGCGCCTGGACAACTTTCTGGCCCACCATGCCCATACGGTCATCGAAACCGCCGGTCGGGCCGTGGGCCTGCCGGATGGGCAAATGGGCAACTCCGAGGTGGGGCATCTGACCCTGGGCTGTGGCAGCATCATCCGACAGGATCTGGTGCGTATTGACGACGCCATCGAAGATGGCAGTTTTGCGGAAAACGAGGCCCTGGTCGCAGCCGCCAGGGCCGCCAAATCCGCTGGGCGACCGCTCCATCTGGTGGGACTGGTCTCTGACGGGGGCGTGCACAGCCATACCCGACATCTGCATGCCCTGATTCGCCTGTGTGCCCAGCATGGCGCCAAGCCCATGGTGCACATGATCACCGATGGACGTGATACGGCCCCCAAGGCCTCCCCTAACTACCTGCCGGAACTCGAGGCCCTGCTCAAGGAGGTGGGCGGGAGCATTGCCACCGTGAGCGGTCGCTATTACGCCATGGATCGCGACAAGCGCTGGGATCGCATTCAACTGGCCTTCGATGCCATGGTGCATGGCAAGGGCTTGAAGGCCTCCAGCGCCCGCGCTGCCCTGAGCAGCGCCCACGAGGCTGGCGAGACGGATGAGTTCATCAAGCCCCGGGTGATCCAGAAGCAGGGCCTCATCAAGGGCAGCGACCCGGTGGTGTTCTTCAACTTCCGCAATGACCGGCCGCGCCAACTGACCGCAGCCCTCAGTCAGGGCGTGTTCGAGCACTTCGAGCGTGGGGACTTCGAGCCGGTCAAGGTAACCTGTCTCACCCTGTACGACGCCCACTTCGATCTGCCCGTGGCCTTCCCGCCCGAGCGCCCGGAACTCACCCTGGCCCAGATCATCAGCCGCCAGGGGCTCAAGCAGTTCCATTGCGCCGAGACGGAGAAATACGCCCACGTCACCTTCTTCTTCAACGGCGGCGTGGAAGAGCCCGCCGAGGGCGAAGACCATGTGATGATCCCCTCGCCGCAGGTGGCCACCTACGATCTCAAGCCGGAGATGAGCGCGCCGGAAGTGGCCGATGCCACCATCAAGGCCCTGGAAAGCGGCCAATATGATTTCGTGCTGGTGAACTTCGCCAATGGCGACATGGTGGGCCACACAGCGGTGTATGAGGCCGTGGTGGCAGCTGTGGAAGCCGTGGATACCCAGGTCGGCCGGGTACTGGACGCGGCCATTGAACAGGGTTACTCGGCCATCGTGACTGCCGACCATGGCAACTGTGAGGAACTCGTCGATCCGGTGACTGGCGAGCCGCACACGCAGCACAGCATGTACCCGGTGCCCTGCATGATCATCGATCAGGAAAACTGGCGCCTGATCACCGGCGCCGGACTGAGCGCCATTGCCCCCACAGTGCTGCAACTGATGGGGCTGGAACAGCCGGAGGCAATGACCGGACGCTCTCTGCTGCTGGAGTCGGTGCCCGGCTAAGGCTCAGGTCTTGGGCGAGTCGCTCGCCTCACGGCAGTAGAAATACACCAGGTGATCGGCATTGTCCGTGAGTGGGCGGCCCAGGCTCAGGTAGCCTGAGCCCTGGAGCGGCACGGTCTCCTGGTGAATCATCCGCTCCTCCCCGGAGGGCACCTTCAGGTAGGTGCCGTTGAGGCTTTGCTCAACGAGCACAAAGCCCCCGTCTCGATGGACGATGCGGGCATGTTCGCGGGAGACATGATCCTGAGGGATGACCAGGTCACAGCGGCTGCGTCGACCCAGCAGGAAGTCGTCCTTGCCTTCGTAAAGATTGACCACCACGTCCCGGTAGTGCAGCAGCAGGCTGCGCCCTTTGAGGTTGCGCAGCGCCGGGGATGAATGCCGGGCCGTGTCCAGCATCGCCACCGTTGCCTTCGGGCGCGTCGTGGGTGCAATAGACGGTTTGGAACCCTCCAGGGGGCTGTCTCCATTGCTGGAGCGCCGATCCAGCTGGCGCCGCCGGTTGCGGGTGACCCACACCCCCTGGCTGTCCCTGAACGGATAGGAGGGGCGTGAGTCATAACGCCGCCGTTCTCCTTGCCTCCTGATGTCCATGTGCCTGCCTTCTGATGTCATCAGACGTTGACCATGGGCAGAGTATAACCAAAGCCGAAGTTCAACGCTGTGATGGTCCTCGAGGCATGTTGCCAAAGTGCAAGTGCGTGATAGCATCGCAGTCCAAGACCCTTTCTACCACGCGGTCACTCTTCATGTTCAGTGTGTCCAGCCTTGCCGGCGCGGGGCGTTTCAGGCCCAAGCCGGATCACCTAGCCCGTCTTGCCCCCTGGGTGACGCTGGGACTGGTGATCCTGTTGGCCGGGTCCCTGGCTCGGTTGACCTGGAATATGGTGGTCCCCCCTTCGGCCCCCGTGGCGGCTGCAGTCTCCGCCAGTCCGGCGCCCCCCCCGGTGATCACCGGGGGGCCTCAGGGCCATGGCCTGGAGGGCGTTGCCCGGCTGCATCTGTTTGGCCAGGCGCAGCGCACGGTGGAGTCGCCTCCTGTTCCCACTGAAGCTCCCGAGACCCGCTTGCGCCTGAGCCTTAAGGGCGTGATTGCCTTCGGCGATCCCCGTCTGGGTACGGCCCTGATCTCCGGAGAAGGTGAGGATGAAAAGCACTACCGGGTTGGCGCCTCCTTGCCTGGCAATGCCACCCTGGAGCAGGTCTTCGGCGACCGCGTGATCCTCTCCCGGCAGGGACGCTTCGAGATGCTGCGGTTGCCTCGGGAACAGGTCGGGGAGGAGGCCGTGCAACGCACTATCGAGCATTCCTCGGGCCGTGATTCCCGCTCGACGGCTGCGGTGGACGCAGGCCTGGCGGCGGACCTGGCCGTCCGGCGTGACAACTGGCTGGAGAATCCGAACCGCTTCATGGAGGCGATGCGCATTCGCCCGGTGATGGATCAGGGGCGTATCAAGGGGTTTTCCATTGCCCCCCGGCGTGATGCAGCCCTGTTCCGCCAGGCCGGACTGAGGCCCGGGGACGTGGTCACCGCCATCAATGGGGTGGCCGTGAGCAACATCGACGATCCACAGGCCCTGGCCGGGCAATTGTCCCAGGCCAGGGAGGTGACGCTGGAACTGGAGCGGCAGGGTCGGGTCATGACGGTCACGCTACCCCTGGGTTCCTGATCGACCTCACCCCGCAACCGACTCGCATCAGGTGACCCACCTTGCCCGACATCAGACAAGAGGACGCAACGTGTTGATTGATCCACGGCCCTGGCCAGCGGCGATACGCCGTGCCCGCCTGTCCCTGATGGGCTTGCTCATGCTCTTTCTGGGCGGTGCGCCGCTGTTGGCACTGGCCAATAATGGCGCGGAAGCGACCCTCAATTTCCGCGACGTGGATATCAACGCCGTGATCGACTACGTGTCCGAGGAGACCGGCACCAACTTCATCGTCGACCCCCGGGTGCGTGGGCGTGTCACCCTGGTATCGGGTCGCCCGGTGGACCGCTCGGAGTTGTACGACGTCTTTCTTTCGGTCTTGCGGGTGCATGGCTTTGCCGCCATCGAGTCGGATGGGGTGGTTCGCCTCGTGCCCGACGCCATTGCCAAGCAGGGGGAGGTGCCTACCATCTCTGACCGTGTGGAGGCACGCGGGGGGGATTACGTGACCCGCGTGATCACGGTCCACCATGTGGATGCCGCACAACTGGTGCCGATCCTGCGGCCGCTGGTGCCGCAAAGTGGCCATCTGGCGGCGTCGCCGGAATCCAATACGTTGGTGGTGTCCGATACCGCCAGCAACGTCAGCCGCCTGGTGGAGATCATCGGTCGCATCGACCAGGAAACCCGCGACTCCATGGAGGTGATTCCCCTGGAGCACGCCTCCGCCACCGAGGTGGCACGCATCATCACCACCATGGAGTCGGCCGAAGGCCGTCAACGCCCCTCGGCTCAATTGCAGGTGATCGCCGATGAGCGCACCAACAGCATCCTGCTGGGCGGCGAGCCCGCACGCCGGGTGGCTATCCGTGCGGTGATCTCTCATCTGGATATTCCGGTGGAAGGGGGCAACACCCAGGTGGTGTACCTGCGCTATGCCAATGCGGCGGACGTGGCGGATGTGCTCTCCGGCCTGGCTGAGTCCTTCCATACGGAAAGGGGCACAGAGCAGGCGCCGAGTATTCATGTACATTCCCATGAGAGCACCAATGCCGTGGTGCTTAATGCCCCTCCGGATGTGATCCGGGACATGCGGGCCGTGATCCGGCAACTGGACGTACGGCGCGCCCAGGTGCTGGTGGAGGCGGTGATTGCCGAAGTCTCCAGCGAGCGGGCCCGGCAACTGGGCGTTCAATGGGCCGTGGGCTCGGAGCGCGATGGTATCGGCATTTTGAACTTTCAGGGTGCCAGCCCCAGCCTGGTGGGGGTGGCCAGCGGACTGCAGTCGGGTGATCTTTCCAATGTGGAGTTTGGCAGTGGGCTCGCCCTTGGGGGGATTGGCTATTCCGGGCGCACCACCATTGCGGCCCTGGTGAGCGCCCTGGCCAGCGATTCGGCCAGCAACATCCTCTCCACCCCCAGCCTGCTGACCATGGATAACGAGGAGGCGGAGATCATCGTGGGTCAGAACGTGCCCTTCCGCTCCGGCCGTGCCATCGAGCAGTCCGGGCAGGCCTTCGACACCATTCAGCGCCAGGATGTGGGTGTGAAACTCATGGTCAAACCACAAATCAATGAAGGCAATGCGGTCAAACTGGAGATCGAGCAGGAGGTCTCCCAGGTGGCCCCCAGTGTCTCCGGCCTGGATGCCGCTGATCTGATCACCAACATGCGCAGCCTGCGCACCAGTGTCATGGTGGACGATGGCGACATGGTGGTGCTCGGCGGGCTTATCGACGATGTGCTGGTGCAGACCGAGAGCAAGGTGCCGGGTCTGGGCAGTATCCCGGGCCTGGGTCGCCTGTTCCGTTACGACTCCTCCCGTAAGGAAAAGCGCAACCTCATGGTGTTCCTGCGTCCGGTGATCGTCCGCGACCGCAGCACTCAGGCGGGCCTCACCGCCAGCAAGTACAATCACATGCGCGCCGAGCAAGTCTATTCCCGGGAACTGGGGGTGCTGATGATGGATGATGAGACGGTGCCACTCCTGCCCGAATGGGATGAACTCCTGCACCTGCCGCCGCCCTTCGAGGCCAGCAACCAGGCCCGGGCCGCCGGCCTGTCAATCCAGCCACCGCCGTCACGCCGATGAACGCCCGACAGGATCTGGAGATCCCCGGCGAACTCCTGCCGGACGTCCCACCGGAGACAGAATCGACGCCGGAGGTGCGAGGTGTCAGCTTCGGTTTTGCCCGTCGCCATGGCGTGGTGGTCATGGAGGAGGAGGGCACGGCGGTGCACGTGGTCTGTCGGGAGGATGTGAGCAGCCAGAGCCTGGCGGAACTGCGCCGGCATCTGGGGCGCCCCCTGAAGCTGGAGCCGGCCCCTGAGGCCCGATTTGATGCCATCCTGAGGGCACGCTACGAGAGCAGTGCCAATGATGCCATGCAACTCATGGAGGGCATGGGTGAAGAGGATGACCTGGACAGCGTGGCCCAGAGTCTGGCCGAGCCGGAAGACCTGCTGGAGACCGAGGACGACGCCCCCATCATCCGTCTCATCAATGCCCTGCTCACCGAGGCCATCAAGGAGAACGCCTCGGATATCCATATCGAACCCTTTGAGTCCCGGTTGACGGTGCGTTTTCGGGTGGACGGCGTGCTGCGCCAGGTGCTGGAACCGCCCCGCGTGCTGGCGCCCCTGATCATCTCCCGTATCAAGGTGATGGCGCGCCTGGACATCGCCGAAAAGCGCCTGCCCCAGGATGGCCGCATCTCACTGAGGGTGGCGGGCCGTGCAGTGGATGTGCGGGTTTCCACGCTCCCCTGTGGTCATGGCGAACGGGTGGTATTGCGCCTGCTGGACAAGCAGGCCGGGCGTTTGAACCTCACCCATCTGGGCATGGACCCCGACAGTCTGGTGTCCATGCAGCGGGTGATTGCCCGCCCTCACGGGATTGTGCTGGTCACCGGTCCCACCGGTTCGGGCAAGACCACCACCCTGTATGCGGCGCTGACCCAGCTCAACGACCGCAAGCGCAACATCCTCACGGTGGAGGATCCCATCGAGTATTACCTGGATGGGGTGGGTCAGACCCAGATCAACAGCAAGGTGGACATGACCTTCGCCCGCGGCCTGCGGGCCATCCTGCGTCAGGACCCGGACGTGGTCATGGTGGGGGAGATCCGCGACGTGGACACGGTGCACATCGCCGTGCAGGCCAGTTTGACCGGTCACCTGGTGTTCTCCACCCTGCACACCAACACCGCCGTGGGCGCCATCACCCGCCTGCGGGACATGGGGGTGGAACCCTTCCTGCTGTCCTCCACCCTGGTGGGCCTGCTGGCCCAGCGCTTGGTGCGCCTGCTCTGCACCCATTGCCGGCAACCGTATCAGGCCAGCGAGACCGACGCCCGCCTGCTGGGGCTGACGGCCGGGGAGCGACCCACGCTGTACCGTGCCACAGGCTGCCCGGAGTGCAATCAGCTGGGTTATCGCGGACGCACCGGCATCTATGAACTGGTGGAGGTGGACGACGCCCTGCGTACCCTGATCCATGATGGTGCCGGCGAACAGGCCCTGGAACGTCATGCCCGTCAGCATGGCCCCAGCATCCGCCAGGATGGGGTGCGACGTATCCTGGCCGGTGACACCACCGTGGAGGAAGTACTGCGTGTCACCAAGGAAGACTGAGCGCCATGCCCGCCTTTGAATACACCGCCCTCAAACCCACAGGCCGGGAGGCCCGGGGTGTGCTGGAGGGGGATAACCCCCGCCAGGTGCGGCAACAACTGCGCGAGCGGGGGTTCACCCCCTTGTCGGTGGAGGCGGTGCAGCAGCGTGAGAAACGACGCCTCAAGCTGCCGGGGATCGCGCGTGGTCTCAGTGCCATGGATCTGTCCCTGATCACCCGGCAACTGGCGACCCTGGTGCGTTCCGGACTGCCCCTGGAGGAGGCCCTGGGCACCGTGGCTCGCCAGAGCGAGAAGGCCCGCATCCGCAGCATGCTCATGGCAGTGCGTACCCGGGTGATGGAGGGGCACACCCTGGCCCGTGGGCTGGGGGATTTCCCCCATGTGTTCCCGGATATCTACCGCACCACGGTCTCCGCCGGCGAGCAGTCCGGCCACCTGGACGTGGTGCTGGACCGCCTGGCCGATTACACGGAAAACCGCCAGCAGATGCGCCAGAAGATCCAGTTGGCCCTGTTTTATCCGGCCATCCTCACCACCATGGCCCTGCTGGTGACCGTGGCCCTGCTCACCTACGTGGTGCCCGAGGTGGTGCAGGTATTCGTGGGTATCGGTCAGGAACTGCCCTGGCTGACCCGCACGCTCATTGCCGTCAGCGATGGGCTGCGGGAGTATGGACTGTACCTGCTGGTTGCGTTGGTGCTCGGGGCCCTGGTGATCGAGCGCCTGCTGCGTCGCCCCCGGCCCCTGTATGCCTGGCACCGATTCCTGCTGCGTCTGCCCCTGATCGGTCGGCTTACCCGGGGCATCAATACCGCACGGTTTGCCCGTACCCTGTCCATCCTCTCTGCCAGCGGCGTGACCGTGCTGGAGGCGCTGCGCATTGCCGCCCAGGTGATGGCCAACCGCCCCATGCGCGCGGCGGTGGAAACCGTGGCCCAGCGGGTGCGCGAGGGCTCGGGCATCGGCGTGGCCCTGGAGCGCACGGGCTACTTCCCGCCCATGACCGTGCATCTCATCCGCAGCGGCGAGGCCAGCGGTGCCCTGGACGACATGCTGGATAGGGCGGCAGCCAATCAGGAGCGGGAGCTGGAGACCCGCATCGCCATGCTCATGGGCGTGCTCGAACCCCTGCTGATCCTGGTGATGGCCGTGGTGGTGCTCATCATCGTCCTGGCCATTCTGCTGCCCATCTTCGAACTCAACCAGCTGGTGACCTGAGGGCTGGTTCAACCCTTCATCATCCACAAGGAGATTTGCACCCATGACATCCCGCAGACACCCCCAACAGGGCTTCACCCTCATCGAGGTCATGGTGGTGGTGGTCATCCTCGGCATCCTGGCCGCCATCGTCGTCCCCCGCGTCATGGATCGCCCGGATGACGCCCGCATCACCAAGGCCCAGAACGACATCCGGGCGCTGGAGAGTGCGCTGAACCTCTACCGACTGGACAACTTCACCTATCCCAGCACCGATCAGGGGCTGGAAGCACTGGTTGAGCGCCCCTCCGGGCAGCCCGAGCCCCGCAACTGGCGCCAGGGCGGCTATATCGATCGTCTGCCCGCGGACCCCTGGGGCAATGAATACCAGTATCTGCATCCCGGCTCCCGGGGGGACTTCGATCTCTACAGCTTCGGCGCCGACGGGCGCCCGGGGGGCGAGGGCATGAACGCCGAGATCGGCAACTGGGGTGACTGACCCTGCGTGATCAGGCAACCATCGGCCCCCCTACTCACCGAGCAGTGATGCATCCGATTCGTGCCTTCGCCGCTGCGGGCAGGAACCGTTATTCCGGCAACCCTGGCGGTGCCATGGCCCGTCGAGGCCGGGGCTTCACCCTGCTGGAACTGGTGGTGGTGCTGTTCATCATCGGCGTGATGTTCACCTTTGCAGTGATCGCGGTGGGAGATGGGGGCCGTGACCGCATGATCGAGCAGGAGGCGCGGCGCATGGTGGCCCTCATGGACCTGGCCCGGGACGAGGGCATCCTCACCGCCCAGGAGACCGCCGTGAGTTTTTCCCGCCACGGCTATACCTTCCTGAGGGAGTTCGAGGTGGGCGAGCGCACCTATGAATGGTTGCCCCTGGAGGCCGACCGCCAGCTGCGGGAGCGGAGCCTGGAGGACCTGGGCCTTGAGCTGGAGCTGCGTTTGGAGGGTATCCCCGTGAGCCTGGATCGCACCCTGGACAACCCGGCGCCCCATGTCTATCTGGGCATCACCGGGGAAATCACCCCCTTCGAGGTGCAGGTGCATGGCGACCGTACCCGTCGCCCTTATTTCATCATTGAGGGGCAGCCCAATGGGCGCATCCAGATGAAACGCCCGGAGGACAGGCGATGAGGCTCCCCTCCAGTGGAAGCCTTTTCGGGAACCCATTCGGGAGCCCTTGTGGGAGCCCTTGTGGGAGCGGCCCTTGGCCGCGAATAGCCAGAGCCCGGAGACGGCACCATTCGCGGCCAAGGGCCGCTCCCACCGGGTCTTTTTCTGCAGGGGGTCCCGCTGAATCACGCCGGCAATCAGGTTTCACCCTCCTGGAGGTGCTGGTGGCGGTGACCATCCTGGCCGTGGCCATGGGGGCCGTCATCAAGGTGGCCAGCGAAAACGCCCGCAATGCCGCCTACCTGCGGGACCGCACCCACGCCCACTGGGTGGCCAGCAACGTGATGGCGCGCTATCGCGCCGGCATGGAAGAGCCCGCCCGGGGCACCCGCCGGGGTGCGGTGATCATGGCCGAGCAGGAATGGTACTGGCAGGTGGAGATCCAGCCCCGGGATCTGGATGTGGCCGGCTACACCCTGGGGGCTGTGCCCCGCATCCAGGTGACCGTGCGCGACGAGGACGACCCGGATGTCCCCTACCTGGCCAGTCTCACCGGGTTCCTCAATCCATGACAAGCCGGGACACGCAGCGAGGGTTCACCCTTCTGGAACTGGTGGTCACCCTGGGCATCTTCGCCCTGGTATCGGTGATGGCCTACGGCGGCCTGCGCACCGTGCTGGACGCTCAGGCCATGACGGCGGCCTCTGCCGAGCGCTTGGCCCAGGTGCAACTGGCCTTCACCCTGCTGGGGCGCGATCTCGAACAGATCGCCCAGCGTCCCGCCCGGGACGGTTACGGGGATTTTCTACCGCCGCTGCGCTTTTCCGGCCTGCGCGAACCGCCCCGATTGGAACTCATCCGCGCCGGTGCCCGCAGTGGCACGGCTCGCAGCAGCCTGCAACGCGTGGCCTGGGAAATGGAGCAGGGCACCCTCTACCGTCTCTACTGGTCCGCCCTGGATGGGGGGCAGGAGGCGCCCACCGGCCGCATGCCCCTGCTGAGCCGGGAGGACGCGGCCGCCCTGCAGGACTGGGAGGTGCGCTTCCATTACCGCGAGGGTACCGGGGGCACGGCGGCCCTGGACTACTGGCCCCCCGCCGGCCAGGAAGAGGGCCTGACCCCCTTGCCCCTGGCGGTGGAGGTGATCCTGGATCTGGACGGCATGGGCCGGATCTCCCGCCTGTACGCGGTGCTCTGATGGCGCGCCGATCCTTCCAGTCACCGGCCAGACAGCGGGGGGTGGCGCTGCTCACCGCCCTGCTGGTGGTGACGCTGGCCACCATTGCTGCGGTCTCCATGGCCACCCGACAGCACATGGACATCCGCCGCACCACCAACGTGTTCACCCACGACCAGGCCTACCAGCTGTCACTGGGGGCCGAGGCCTATGCCTTGCGATTGCTGGGGGAGGTGCATCAGAACGCGGACGTGGACCTGCCCTGGGAGGGGTGTCTCTCCCCCCCCATCCCCGTGGTGCTGGAGGATGCCGATCTCACTGTCTGGCTGGAGGACATGCACTGCCGGTTCAATATCAACGACCTGGCCACGGAGGATGAATCCGTGCACGAGCGGTTCGTGCAACTCCTGGATGCCATCTCGGTGGAGGCCCAGGGCGTCACCCTGGACAGCGACGGCCTCACCCGAAGCCTCATCGACTGGCTGGATCCGGAGACCGACGACCCCGGCTATCACAGCTTGGAGCCACCCTACCTGAGTGGTAACCAGCCCATGCTCAGTGCCACGGAACTGCGGCTGGTGCGTGGGGTGACCGACGAGGTCTGGCAGGAGGTGGCCCCCTACCTGACGGCGCTGCCCGGCACGGAGGCCGGCATGAACCTGGCCGAGGCACCGGATGTCCTTCGCGAGGTCTTCGGCGAGGCGGACGCTGACACGGATGATGATGAGAAGACAGAGTTCACGTCTCGCTACTATCGCCTGGCCGTGCGCACCGAACTGGCCGACCGGCGCTTTCTGCTCTGCAGCCTGCTGGACGTGGCCGAGCAGCGGGTGATCCTGCGTGAGCAGATCCCCTGCGGTCCTTGAGCGTGGCCCATGAGCGGACACACACCTCAAGGTGCCCCTGTGGGAGCGGCCCTGGCCGCGAACGCCAAGGCCCCACGGCCCCCCTTGCACGCCTCGCCAACCTGATCGAACATGGGGTCCTGACCCCAGGAGCCTAACCCGTTGACCCAGCGTCTTCTCATCCTCAGACCTCACCCGGAAGGCAGCACCTGGCAGGCTGTGCTGCAGGCATCCGATGGCAGGCTCACGCCCCTGGGCACTGACACGCTGGATGCCCTGCGGGCCCGGGCACCGGATGTCGCCTGCCGGGTTCTGGTCCCTGGCACCCGGGTCTTGCTGACCCAGGCACATATCCCCACTCGTAACCCCAGGGCACTTCGCCGGGCGCTGCCCTATGCCCTGGAAGACCAGCTGGCGGATGATGTGGAGACCCTGCATTTTGTCCCGGGTGCCCGGCATGCCGATGGCAGTCTGACGGTGGCAGTGGTTGCCCACACCCACATGACGGCCTGGCTGGATGCCGTTCGCAAGGCCGGTATGGAGCCGGATCAGGTGGTGCCGGAGACTGCGCTCCTGCCCACTGAGGCGGGTGCCTGGGTGTTGTGGCTGGAGGGCGATGAGGGCTGGCTGTCCACGGGGGAGGGTATGGGCTTCACCATGGAGCGGGACAATGCCGCCTTCCTGCTGCGGCGGCGCCTGCAGGAGGCCCCGGAGGATGAGCGCCCAAAACAACTCAAGCTATTGCGTCATGGGCCCGCACGGCCGGAGGATGATGCGCTGCGGGCATTGGGCGATACGGATGCTCTGACGGTGCAGGTCGTCGAGACGTCTTCGAGCCTGCTGGAACACCTGATCGCACACTGGCCGTCGCGTCCTCCGCTCAATCTGCTCTGTGGCCCCTATAGCCTGAAGGACTCCCTGGATCACCTCTGGCGGCCCTGGCGGCTCGCGGCCGGTGTGCTGCTGGCCTGGGTGGTGATCCAGTTTGTCGGTCTGGGATGGAACCTGCAGTCCCTGCGGGCCGAGCAGGCCGCTCTTGAAGAACGCATGGTGGAGGTCTACCAGCAGACCTTCCCGGGGGGGCGTATCGTGGATCCCAGGCGCCAGATGGAAACGGCCCTCAGGGGGCTCTCATCGGGACCGGATGGCATCCATTCGGATCTGCAGGATCTGCTTGCACAGGCCGCGCCGGCCTTGGCGGATGCGGAGGGCCTCAGCATTCAGGGGCTGCGTTACCAGGCGGGTCGGCTGGACCTGGATCTGCACCTGGCTGACTTGCAGGGGCTGGACCGTCTCAAGCAGCAACTGGAGCAGAAAGCGGGCTGGTCCGTGGATATCCAGTCGGCCAGCGCCCGGGATGACCGGGTGGAGAGCCGCATTCTGATCCGGAGTTCGGGTTCATGATACAGGCATGGTGGCGTGAACAGTCGGTGCGCGATCGACGCATCCTGATCGTGGGAGGTCTGTTCCTTTGCGTGGCCTTGCCCTACTGGCTCATCTGGCTGCCACTGAGTGACCGTGTCGCCGCCATGGAGCGCGACGTGGTCCGCTTGCAGGGCGATCTCGCCTGGATGGAGCAGGCCGCCAGTCAGATCCGCAGTGCCCGCGGCCAGACCCAGGCGGCCCCTGCCGACATGGGCGGGCAATCCCTGCTGGGCATTATCGACGCCACCGCCCAATCCGGCCCCCTGGCAGGCACCCTGCGGCGCGTTCAGCCCGAGGGTGGCCATACCGTGCGCGTGTGGATGGAAAACACCCCCTTCGACGACATGCTCCTGTGGCTGGATGAACTCAGTCGCCAGTACGGCGTCCAGGTCAGCAGCCTGGTGGTGGATCGACAAGCCGCCGGGGGTCGGGTGAACGTGCGGCTGGTGCTGGAAAGCTGACCCCGATCCTCGCATCCATTCATCACGATGGAGTCTCTGAGCAACGTGCCCTTCAAAAGCCCCGCCCTCAAGCCCTGGCACTACGTCCTGGCAGGACTGATCGCCTACATCGTCTTCCTCCTGGCCACATGGCCCGCCACCCTGGCCCACGATCTGGCCCGGGACCGTGGCTGGTTACCGTCGGACCTGGCCCTGGAAGGCCTGTCGGGTTCCGTGTGGTCCGGTGGGGCTCAGCAACTGCGCTGGGAAGCGCTGTCATTACAGGGGCTGGCCTGGCAGGTGTCTGCCTGGCCGCTGCTGCGCGGCGAGTTGCGCACACACATCCAGTTTGCCGGACCCGGGAGTGGGGGCAGTGTGCAACTGGGCCTTCGCCCCAACGGGATGCGTCTGGAAAACCTGCGGGCGGACCTGCCGGCTGCCTACCTGGCGGATGCCTTCCTGGATTTCCCGGTGATCGTCGAGGGGCGCATCCTGGCCGACATTCCGGCGGTGCATGTTCACCACGAGTCGGGCTTCACCCAGGCCGAAGGCACCCTGGGTTGGCTGGGGGCCGCCTCGGGGCTACCCCAGGCCATCCCCCTGGGCGACCTGCGTGCGGAACTGGGCACCGACGACGACGGCCGGCTCCGGGCCGTGGCGCGCGACCATGGTGGCCCCCTGTTCCTGGAAGCCACCGCCCGCCTGAGCCCGGTGGGGCCCTGGCAGATCCAGGGCCGGCTGGGTGCCCGTGACCAGGCCGAACCCGGACTGGGTCAGGCCCTGAGCCTCATGGGGCGGGAGGACAGCGAAGGGCGCATCCCGCTCAACCTGAGCGGAAGGCTGTGAGGCGCGGCCCGCACTGGTGACCCCTTGGGGATTTCCTGGCCCATGGATAGATCGCACCCCTCTCCCCTGCGGGGAGAGGGGTTGGGGTGAGGGGCGAGGGCTGGCACAGTGCCTCCCCCACCCCCTCATCCCCAGCCCTTCTCCCCCTTGGGGGAGAAGGGAGCTTCCGTAGCTGAACCTGGGTGCTTTCACGTCACGTTAAGTGCCGCCACCCGGCCGATGCGTGGGATCAATCCAGGGATCATCCTCCGCGCCCAGACCCGCATCCCGCTCCAGTTCCACCTGGGAGATGGTCTTGCCCGGGGCCTTGATGCGCACCCACAGGCTGGCAAAGATCAGCAGGAAGTTGATGATGCCCACCAGAATGAACGGCGCCCGCGGGTCGATCTGGTCAAACAGCCGACCGCCGATGAGTACGATCAACAGGATCCCCAGTGCCCCGCTGATATTGAAGGCCGCCAGCACCGACCCCCGCTTGGGCTTGGGCGCCTCCTGGCCGATGAGTGACTGAGCCCCCAGGAACACGGCCATCTGCCCGATCCCCATCAGCGCGAAGAACGCGTAGGCATAGGTCGCCAGGGGGTTGGCCAGGAAGAACATGGCCAGGTTCCCGGCCGCCGCAATGGCCATGCACACGCCCAGCGCCGTCACCCGGTTGAGTCGGTCGATGATGGGCCCAAGGAACGGCGCGGACACCAGGGCCGCCACCTGGGTGACAATGAAGATGATCGTCCCCTGCATGACTGCCTCACCGGAACTCATCCCCATGCCGATGCCCACGGTGGTGCCCCACAGCACCACGAAGGTGGCATTGATGGACTGGTCGCCGCGGGCGATGAACGCGGCCCCGTAGGAGAGCAGAATGCGGGGATTGCGCGCCTGGGCAAAGCCTGTGAACAGCAACTCCCGCACCGGCGGCTGAGGCTCCCTGGAGGGGGGGACCCCCGGCTTGAGCCCGAAACCAATGATGACCGCCGAGATCGCCGCCAGTGCAGCCACCATCAGGAAGGTGTACAGACCCGCATCGGTGCCACTCACTCCCATGCCCGTGAAGATGTCCGGAAAGGCCCCGAACATCTGTCCGATGATGACAATCCCCAATCCGTTGAGCATGCCGATGATGGCCACCAGCTTGCCCCGGGAGCGTTCTGCCGGGTAGTCCGCCAGCACGGTGGACAGGGCCCCGGCGATGGCCACGATGCCCATGGCATAGAAGATGCGATAGATGAACAGGTCTTCCGCCGAGCCCGCCAGTGGATACAGCACATAGCAGGCGGCAGTCAGCATGAAGCCAGCGATATAGATCGGCCTTCGCCCGATCTTGTCGATGAGGATGCCCGCCGGGATGAACAGCAGCAGCGCCACCACCTCGGTCCAGAACACCAGGTCGCCGCTGAGCGTGCCCTGCTCCTCGATGGGGATGTTCAGGTGCTCGTTGAGGATATAGGTTTGCCCGATGGTGATGAACACGATCAGGCCAATGGACACAAAGCCCGCGTAGAAGAAGGTCCAGCCATGAAACGGCATGACCCCGGGCGCCAGATAGATGGGCCCGATCCGGTGGGCACTGTGGGGTGGTTCGGATGCGGTGGTCTGGGTCATCTGAGGCTCAGCATCTCGTGGGCACGGGAAAGTCCCACAAGATACAGGGGAAGCGGGTTGGGAGGCCAGTGGTTGGGTGGGATCGGGCCGTGGCTAGGTGATACCTATGACCAGGAAGAAAAGCACCCCGACCTCCAAAAGGCCTCCACACGCAGCCCCATGGCCGACAAGCTCATCAAGAAGATGCGCAGTCATGTGGGCGCCAAGGTCGTCGACCTCAGCGCCGTCATGGAAGGCAAAAAGAACGCCCAGGCCCTTAAAGCGGACCGGTAATGATCCTGTTGGGGCAGCGATGATATCCGAGGACAAACGACGCAACCGCCTGATCGCCGAAATCGACGCCATGATCACCGAGGACTTCGCGGGCCGGGTTCTGCACTTTGACCCCTGGACGAGATGACGCCCCTGGAGCGCTGGGTTCAGGATGGTGACCAGGTACGCTATCTGGACCCGAGGCAGGATCTGGAGGATCTGTGCCTGTCGCCAGACCTCCCTGTTCGACGACGAGCAGGATCCCTTCTGATTTCTCGCGCCCTCAGCTTCCCGCATCCGTTCACCTTCCATGAATCCTCCATCCGAGGGCATAATCCGGGAAACCCCCCGGCCTGCAGCCAGGATCTGCGTGGGAAAAGGGGCGGGCAATAATCTGGGAAACAACACCGAACCTTGAGCGCTGTTGATATCTGTCTGTCAGAATTCCACAGTGGGATTGAGTTCAGCGGTTTCAGGGTCGTAGTTGATGACGGCAGCTACTGAGTCGCCCACCTCGAAGGGGATGATGTCTGGAATACCTTCAATTGGCCGTGAATCAATGGCCTCCACGACCTGGCTGAGGTGGGGAAGGTTACCCGAAATCACCGCTGTGACCCAGTTCAAGCGCTCCGCAGGTGCCGGTATGGACCACATGTCATTCCACTCGCTGACCTGTGACATGTCGGGTGTACCGAATCCAGTGACATCCCGCGAGGTGAGCCACTGGCTGGAGGCCACCGCAGTATGGTGGTAATTGAGGTCGCCGGCCTCATCAAGGTATTCAGCACTGAATAGGTAGTAAGATGATGATGTCGTTACACCCTCGGCAGAGAGTATTGCAGAGACATACTTGGCGTTTTCCATGATGGGTAGTAGTACACCAGCTGACAGAGAGTCGCTGACATGACCTGTGAATTCGTCAGGTCTTGAGAGTGTCGGTTTTTCCGCCAGGCCATGCGTTTCGAAGGCGGTAGCATGATAGCGATAGCTGATTTTTTCGCTTGTCTCAACTTCCCACTCACCCACTGCAATTAGCCGGTCTCCTGTTGCGCTTTGCTCATCCCCTTTGGTGACCCAGTAAGTCAGTGCTTGATCGCCTTCAGTCCAGTTGTCTGTCAGATCAACGTAAGTATTATTCTTGCTGAAGAAATGCACGTAAGCATCTTCAAGGGTGTCAGGTTCCGTAAAGGATAGTTCGGCTGGATCATGACTTATTTCGTAGTCGGTTCTCGACGCATCATCCTCAGGTGAATTCAGGTCAATCGTCCAAACAAGTGACTCTCCAAGGTCGTCAGGAATCTGTTTGTCCCTGGAAATGATGAGTCGCAGAGGGGTTGCAGATGGGCCATCGACTGCTTGGGCATCCATTGTGCTGGTCTGGGCTGGTGACTCCCCGATTTTAGTCAAGATGGCCAAGTCACGAACGCCGGGTAGAGTGTTTATCGTAAGTTGTTCGACATCATCGACGTTGCCAGGCTCGATATTACTGAGAGTGGTAGACGTCCTGGAATATCCAATGTGAGCACTGAATGAATTCTCTTCATCTGAGAAATTAGATACCTGCACTTCTACCTGAGTATCCTCGTCATCTCGCTGCAGGGCCTTTACGAGACGCTCAAGATCTACATCCTTGACGTCCTCTGCAGCCAAGTGGATCGTAAAGGCCGTCACGTGGCGGGTCTCGGCGTTTGCCATGAGCAATGTAATGCTGAAGGTCTCTTTCTCTACCCCATCAATCGCCTCCTGAAGCGCTGTCACGGCCGAATCACCCAGCTGCCCCGCGACGTTCGCGTCACCCGTGTCGATGGTGTTCCATAGGCCGTTGGGTCCATCCTGATAAGCTATCCACAACGTATCCTCCAGCGCCTCCGACTCATCCGTGCCGCTCGAATTGCTCGCGAAACAGCCAGTCAAGGTCAGGGGCAGACCCACAGCAAGGGGGATCAGATAACGGATCCTGAGGGCGTAGTAGGGTAGAGCGTTCATCTAATGACTCCCGGTCAAAAAGGGAATGGCCTCAATACGAGGTGTTTCTTCTGACTCTAGGAGCGAGGAGCCGTAGGGGCAACGGTAGCCGGTGTCGACTTTTGTAAACCTGGGTCCAAATTCCAGATAAACGGTTGATTCTTTGAGGAGGCGTTTGCGTCAGTTGGCATATGTCAAAACTGCCAGGCGCCGGAAAGGTTTATGAGCAGAGCGTGTGCTTCCTGCCAGCGTTCGTTGTCCATGCCCAGTTGAAACTGAAAGGAGTGGGTCGAGGTTTGGCTGGCGATCCCTAATGTGATTCGGTCGCTCTTGGCCTCATAAGCCGCGCTGTAGTGCATTCGGCCTTGTGTGGCGTATGTGAGCTGGGCCTCCGGCCACAAGGTGCCGAGGAAATGGAAGGTGTTGATTGATACGTCCCATTGCTCCAGTCGCATTCCCAGTTGGCCTGTGGTGGCTCTGGGGAGGAAGTTGGTAGGCCTGTAGTATTCGGTGCCACGCACTCCGCTCAGGAGGGGTCTGTAGCTCACGTAGCCGTCCGGATCGAAGCTGGACTGGTCCGTATCGATCTGGCCCCGTGTATATGGGGCGTCTTCCCATTCAAATCGTGTCCAGGCATCTTCGATGTCTAGGCTGGCGTAGTATTGTTCGTTCGACCAGAAAATCCCGATGTCCACCGCGAAACCATAGCCGTCAGGGGGCGATGCCAAGTGAGATAAAAAATGGTCTTCATCGTATCGGTAGTCGATCTGCCCCAAACCTTCGAAGTGTCCATCGGCGTTTTCCGCAACCCTTCCCGTGAGCCGTCCTTCCTGGAATTCGGAGACCTGCAGCAAACTGACCGCGCCGCGAAGCCCCCAGCCTTCGTTCGCATCGGATTCAAACCCCAGCCGGATACCCTCCGCGCCGAGGGCTCGGGCGCGAAGCTTGACCCGATAATCCTGCCCCGGCTCCAAGGGGATCTTGTTCTTGTCGCGGTAGACAATTTGCGCTGTGTCGGGGTGGAACTCAAAGATCCAGTCCTGACGATAGATAAGATCCACCGAGACGTTCTCTCGTCTGGCTCCCAGTGTGACGCGGTTGCGGGAGTACGCGATGCTACCCGATGGTGTGGGTTCGTTGCGCCAGTCCTTGGCTAGGTCATGGATGGAGGCCGAGTCACTGAAGCTCTGGCTGTTGATCGCATAGTGGAGTTGCCAATTATCGGCATAAGCCAACTGAGGCACGACGAATGTCGCAGTGGCCAGCCCCAAAGGAAAGAGCATTCGAATCATGGTGTGCCCATCAAAAAAAGGGCCACGATGTACCATCGTGGCCCAAGATCTTAATGCCTATATGAGATGTTAGAACAACGTCTCAAACGCTTCTTTGGTGGAGCGATTCCCCTCCTCATCGAAGTGATAGGTGATGGTGAAGACGTTAGACCTTTCTTCCCGGATGGTTGCATGCCGGGCGCCGTCCATGAATACATATCCCACTACATCGTTGCTGGCATATTGATTTCGGGGTAGCAACTCAAATGTGGCGCCCGAGGCATTGGTGGCCATCAAGCCCAGGTCTTCAGTGTCACCTGAATACGCCATTTCCAGTGTTAAGAAGCGGCGCGCGGTCTGGTCGTTGTAACCGTTCCAGCCCAGGGTGATTGAAGCCTTGGCATCCTCTTCGCCAGTTCTCTGCAGGCGGAAGAGTATGTCCATTTCAGGAAGGTTTTCAGTGATGCGACCGGCGGTCTTTACTTGCATCGTCGCAAGAGGGAAGCGATCCCCTGTCCCTTCGGAACTGGCAGCACCCTGATTTTGCACCAATGAATATTCATTCGCGTTGTCCAGCGTGACGAGTACCTCAGCTTTCAGATAATCACCTAAAACACCATTGTCAAAACGGCCATCAAGACGGAAGGAGACCGGCAGCAGGGTATCCCCATCCAACTCGGGGTTGCCGCGGTTATCTTCAATCATGTTGTTGTTGGTGGCCGCGAGGAATTTCGTGGAACCCTCAAAGGCGAGGATCTGTTCGTTATCCGTGTATTGCAGCTTCAGCGTGCCGGCCAGTTCCAGCCGACGCAGGAAGTTGCCATCTCCTTCCACGGGGATGTCATCCCTTAATTGATCCTGCGTGAAGGGTTGGTCCGCAACTACGCTGAGACGGGCATCAGATAGTTCCACTTGTGCTCCCAGTCCTTGGGCCTTGGCCGAGAGTATCTCAAACGCAAATTGATTCTCACCCAGGACCTTCGGTACGGTGAATTCCACTGTCACGTCGATCGGATCCCCATCGAGGGTCGAGAGGCGACCGTTGTCCAGAGTCCAACGATCGCCGACCCGGGTCAGGGTGCCGCTGATGTCATTGTCAGCACCTAGATCAGTTTGCAGATCCACGCTATTGGGAGTATCTGAGCATTGAAGCGCGCACTCCGGATCGTTTGCGTATTCTTCGATCAAACCGTTGCTGATGGCATCATTGACCCTTGCGAGCGCTTCGAAATTCCACAGGATGGCGTCTTGAGCGAAGTCTTCGATGCCCTGAATTTGCCCAAGCAAGCCTGTGTTCCGTAAGTCTGCCTCGTCATACTGTTTGTAGATATCGATGCCGACAGTACGGATATCCTCAACTAAATTGCGCACTGCGATGGCATTTTGACTGAGCTGGCTGCGTTGAGAATCTGTGACTGGGGTAAGAGGTATATCAGATGTGGCGGTGGGGTTGATTTTGGCTTGTTGTTCAGTCTTGTTGTTCAAACTGTCGACTGCTTCTTGCAGTTTATTTATGTCATCTTGTGTCGTTTCGCTAAAGAATCCCTTAGCAAAATCCGAAATGAAGCGTGCAGTCTCGTCCTTCCTGCCGAATGCCGCCGAGATCACGGAGAGATTGCGTTGCTCGGGAGTGGCAGCTTCTAGGTGGTCGCCCTTGGTAATGTTCACGGGCTCCAATTTCGTCAGGTCCAGCGGAGTGTCTGCTTCGATTCCAAGCAGTTTAAGGACTGCTTCCTGGCCGTTTTCAGTGGCCTTTTCGGGTGGGGGCGTGATTGCTCCGGCATTGCTCACCTGGGCGGCAATCATTACCAACTCGGTCAGTGGTGTCACGTGGGCGGAGACCTCCTGGGAGGTTCGATCCACACGGGCGATGGAGCGTAGGGTGATGTCTTTCGGCATGAGCCCAGGCTCTCCCCACTTCACCTCATCACCGCAACCTTGTGGTAAGTCACAAATCATTTGTGCGTGTTCGGTATGCCGTACCCGAATGACGAAGTGCTCATCCACCGGCAGACGGAGCTGGTAGCGTCCATCATCATCCGTCTTGGTTTCGGCCACGATTTCCCGGCATTCCATGTCGGCGCAGGCCTCGACTTGCGCGCCCAACAGCAAGCCCTTCGCAGCGACCCCCGTGACGGTGGCGGTCTGCGTTGTGGTGTCGCCACCGCTGCTGCCTCCCCCGCCACCACAGGCGGCCAGAAGAACGGCACTGGCAATGACGGAAGGAACCCCAAGGACTTTTGCTGACATCGATAACCCCTTATTTTTTTCGGAAACTTTTTGTATTACCGAGAAATTCGTGCGGATCTAATGCCTGGGCTTGCCAAGCCGTTGGTTCCGCCGTATTTCTCAACTAGTGTGCTTGGCCCATCAACGCAACGGGCTGCAGGTCGTCCGTAAAAACGCGACGTTGATCACATTTTTTGTAGGGAAATCCCTACAGGGGCAATTCCTGATGCGCGCACACCCAGCCTGGCATTGGGGGCAGCACTTGGGATCGTCAGAGGGGGCATGGAGAGGAGGAAAAGTTAACGGCCAGGGGGACCGGAGTGGATGCGGCTTCAGTTCATCGAGATCCAATGGGGCTAGGAACGGCCTGAAGACAAGGGTTCTCCCTGTTTGGCCACCCAGTTCCCCACCTGTAGGACCACCCTGCGCACTGCCCGCTTACGCCGTCCCGACCTCTCCATCCACTCCACCAGACCAGGGCTGGCGCGATAATAGGCGGTGACCAGCCAGCGACCGATGGGGCTTGAGCCTCTCATCCCGAAGGGCGGTGGGCACGGTATCCCGTTCCCGTTCCCGTTCCCGTTCCCGTTCCCGTTCCCGTTCCCGTTCCCGTTCCTGGGCCGGTAGGCCAGCGGTGGCGGAATTCACCAGGCAGGTGCTGCCGTTGGATGAGGCACGCAGGCGGAATTGCACCGTGTCCGTGGTGGCATAGTCCGAGCAGCCGGTCACGCCGTGGTCGGCACATAGACGATATCGGTAGTCACCTTACCGGGTAAGCGTGTTTTCGTAGCGTTCATTATCGGGGGGGAGTTCGGCGATCTCTTCGAACGCACCGCCATCGCGCGACCGCTCCAAGCGGAGGCGTTCTGCGGTCTGGGAGCGGTTGGTCCAAGTCAGGCGGATGCCGTCACTGAAACGGGTGGCGTTGGGATCGGCGGGGGCCAGCGGGGGCGTGACAATCTGTGTCGTGTTGGACCAGGGGGAGTTTCCCTGCGCGCTGGAGGCGCGTATGCGGTAGGTGTAAAGCGTCCCTTCCAGTGCGGAGGCGTCAGCGTCTGTGAACTCGCTGGTCTGCGGATCCAGGGCGCCCAGAGGCAGGAAGTCATCTTCGGTGCATCCATCCTGACTGAGTTCATGCGCATCGCAGCGCTCCATGGTCTGGCCCGTGGCGCTGGCAGAGTTGTTCAACCAACTCAATTTCATACCGTCGTTTCCCCGGCGGACCTCAAGATAAGTGGGCTGAAAAGGGAGTAGGTTGGCCGGCTCTTCGTTCAGCAATCGACCCAGATCCAGGATGCCACCGGTCAGGGTGGGATGGGCGTCTTCCACTATGCGTGTCGTGGTGAGGATGCGTCGCGCACGCGTTTCCAGGAAAGATCATCCATGTCCATTTGAGACCAGAGCAGGGCAGCCGCGCCGCTGACCATGGGGGCCGACATGGAGGTGCCACTCACCAGGCAGTACGAGGCATCGGTGTTTCCGGCGCAGGAAATGCTACGGGCTAAGCCATTCAGTAGGGGACGCTCTGTGCATCCCTGGACGACCGTTCGTCGACTGAACTGGGTGAAGGCAGATGAGCCTCCTTCCTGGAGGGACGTCATATGGGAGCGGCTACTGCTCTGGTGATCGTCTCATGCTAAGGTGTCGCCGGCTTGGCTGATGGTCCCCTGATCTCATGAAATCATCACTCCCGAATCTCTCCCTTCCCTTGATCGCACTGCTCATGATGAGCCTGGTACTGGCGGGTTGCGCCAGCGTGCCCGGGGACGAACCCGGCGAGGTGGATGATTCGCCTCTGAAGCGCGCCCTGAACGAGCAGGACTGCGAGGCTGCGACTCAGGCCATGGATAGGCTCGCCCCTCAGCAGGGGGCTCAGGCGGCGGTGATGGCCGACGCGCGGCTTGAGGTGGCTTACCTGTGCCTTTCGGACGGCGCCTTGGATGCTGCCTGGGAGCAGAGTGTTGCCTTTCTGAGAGAGTTTGCGGGCCATCCTCATGCTGACTATGGCTACTACCTGGCGGGACTGTCCCGGTTTGCCGCCTGGCAGGCCCTGCATGAGGGGGAGCAGGTGCCGGACCCGGACCAGGACTCAGCCGCCGCTCGGGAGGCTTTTGCATTGTTCCGTGACCTGGTGCGGCAGTTTCCGGATTCCGCCTATCGGGATGAGGTGATTCCGCATCTGGTGGCGTTGCGGGAGGGCCTGGCTCATGCGGAATTGCGCATGGCGCAGGCCCGATTTGAACAGGGGGACCACCGGCAGGCCCTGGCCAGGGCCGAATATGTGAACGAACATTTCCCCAACACTCAGGCCCAGGGGCGTGCCCTGTTGTTGATGGCCCAGGTGCGGGAGACCTTGGGGGACGAGGACGAGGCCGTCAGAATCCGCCGCCGGGCCCCGGCGATTCCGGATCTGGATCACTAGCGGCCGTCGGGGGGATGTGCCCACGGGAATGCTTGCATCCCTGCGGGTTGGCGCCTTGCTCCACGCCACCAGGTCAATCTGACACTGGCTCTGTGACCCATGGTTTTTTTTGACACACCCTCATCTTGGGTGTCCTCATGGTCGACGGCGATGGTTGAGTTTTTAACTTATTGTTTTTAATGGGTTATCAATTTGTGTCGGGCTGTTGGCATGGCCCATGCTGTATGGCCTCCACATCCAAGATTTCCCTCTGGAGGGTCCAATGGAATTTCGCAAAACAGCACTCACCTGTGCCTTCGCCACCCTGTTTGCCGTGTCCGGTGTCGCGGGGGCCCAGAGCGGGGGGGGGCAGGAAGGCGGCGCGCCGCCGCCGGAGCAGCAGGGCGCCATGCCCGGGGCTGATGTGGATCTTTCCGAGGGCACCATCGACGATTTTGTGGATGCCTTCGTGGAAGTGCAGAAAGTGAACGAGGATTTCGCCCAGCGCCTGGAGGATGCCACGGATGCCGAGGAGGCCCAGGCCCTGCACCAGGAAGCCCAGGAGGAGATGGTGCAGGCCGTTGAGGACACCGGCATGAACGCGGAGGAATACAACGAGGTGGCCATGGCATTACAGAACGATCCGGAACTGCTGGATCAGGTGGTGCAAATGGCCGAAGAGCGCCAGTAATTATCACAACCTTGGGAGGTCAGCCATGAGATATTCAGCGAAAGGTCTGGCCCTGCTGGCGGTGGTGCCGTTTGCAGTGATGGCCGGGCCGGGCTTTGAGCCTGGTGACCGCGAGGCAATGGATCGAGAGCCGGCTGGCGGTGGATTCGGTACTCCGGGAGCCGATAGTGCTCCCCCGGGTGGCGGCATGGAGCCGCCAGGTGGGGCGGCCCCGCCCCCCGGTGCTGGACAGCCTGCGCCCCCGCCCGGCGGTGGGGCCGCTCCACCGCCGGGTGCCGGACAGCCCGCACCACCCCCCGGGGGCGGAACAGCACCACCTCCGGGTAGTGCCCCACCACCGGATGGTCAGCCCGGCGGAGGCATGGGGCAGCCGTCCGGGCCCCCGGCAGGTGGGGGCATGGGAGCCCCTCCGCCGGCACCAGGTGATCAGCCCGGCGGCGGTATGGGTGAACCGCCTGTACCCCCGGGAGGAGACCTGGAGATGCCCCCGGATGATGGCGGGGAGGGTGGCCTGGAGATGCCGCCCGCGGACCCGGAGTGATCTGATGGAGCACATGGTGAGCGCCTCGCAGGCTTCTCGTGAGCTTGATCCCGAGGCGTCTCACTCCTCCAGGTAGGTATATCCCGACAAACCATGATCCAGCTCCGCCAGGACCTGCGCCTGGCGCGAGGGCTCCAGCCCCGATTCCGCCACTTTCTGCCGATACGCCCCTGCCAGTAGCTCAGTGTCGTAGTGCACATAGCGCAGCAACTCGGCCACCGTGTCTCCCTGTTCCGGCTCCACCACCTCGTAACCGCCGTCCTCCTTGAGCACCACGTTGATGGCGTCGGTGTCGCCGAAGAGGTTGTGCAGATCCCCCAGGATCTCCTGATACGCCCCCACCATGAAGATGCCCAGCAGGTAGTCCTCATGCTCCCGCAGCTCATGTAGCGGCAGGCTGGGGGCTGTGGTCTCGCCGTCCACGTAGCGATCCACATGCCCATCGGAATCACAGGTGAGATCCTGCAGCACGGCCCGGCGTGTGGGTCGCTCGTTCAATCGATGCAAGGGCATGATGGGGAAGATCTGGTCAATGGCCCAGGCATCGGGAATGGATTGAAACACCGAGAAGTTGCAGAAGTACTTGTCCGAGAGCTTCTCGTTGAGTTCATCACCGATGTCCCGGGGCAGGCGATCCGCTCGGGTGACCAGCAGCCGCCGACAGGTGGCGAAGTAGATCTGCTCGGCCAGCGCCCGGTGCTCCAGGTCCAGCAGGCCGTGGGAGAACATGGAGCGCACCTCCCCGAGCCAGTCCAGCATGTTGTGGAAGACCTCCGTGGGGGCATTGTCTTCGGCCTGTTCAAACAGGCGCCACATGTCCAGCAGTACCGCGGGGGCATCCTCGTCCGGGGGCTGGATGTCCGCCGCCACCGGGGCTCGCTCGGTATCGATCACATCGGTGATGAGCACCGCATGGTGGGCCGTGGTGCCCCGACCGGATTCGGTGAAGATCTCCGGGTGAGGCAGGTCATACTCCCGGCAGGTGTTGGCCAGGATGCGCACCACGCTATTGGCATAGTCCTGCAGGCTGTAGTTCATCGAGCACAGGTTGCGCGAGCGGGTGCCCTCGTAGTCCACTGCCAGGCCGCCGCCCACATCCACCACCTGAATGGGGGCGCCCAGGCGGTGCAGTTCGGCAAAAAAGCGCGAGGCCTCGAACATGCCCGCCTGAATGTCGCGGATATTGGCGATCTGCGAGCCCATGTGGAAATGCAGCAGCTGCATGCAGTCCAGCATGTCATGGGACCGCAGCTGCTCCAGCAGGTGCAGGGCCTGCGCGGAGGAGAGCCCGAACTTGGCCTTCTCGCCGCCGGTGTTCTGCCACTTACCCTTGCCCACCGAGGCCAGGCGCACGCGCATCCCCAGGCAGGGTCTCACGCCCAGGTCCCGGGCGGCGGCGATCACGCCCTTGAGCTCGGAGGGCTTCTCGATGACGATGTACACCCGGTGACCCAGCATCTGGCCGATCATGGCCAGGCGCAGGTATTCCCGGTCCTTGTAGCCATTGCAGACGATCACCCCACCCGGCCGTGACAGGGCCAGTACCGCCATCAATTCAGGCTTGCTGCCCGCCTCAAGCCCCACCTTGTCCACCCCATAGGTGAGGATGCGCTCCACCACGCTGCGCTGCTGGTTCACCTTGATGGGATAGACAGCGGTGTAGCGCCCGGGGTACTCGGTCTCCTCGAAGGCCTGCCGGAAGGCCCGGGTGAGGCGTTCCACCCGATCGGTCAGGATGTCGGGAAAGCGCACCAGCACCGGCACATCGATGTTCATGGGCTTCACCCGGGAGATCAGCTCGTAGAGGTCCACGCCAGGGTGTCCGGCATGGGCCGGTGGTCTGACAATCACTCGCCCTTCATCATTGATGTGGAAATAGCCACCGTTCCAGTGATCAATGTTGTAGGTCTGGCGGGCGGATTCCGTGGTCCAGTCTGTCATGGGGGGGTCTTCAGGTCTTTATGCGGGGGCCATGATAACGCAGGTGAAGTGGACGGTATCCCCGTTGACCTCGAGTTGCGGCGAAATACGCGATTCGATACCGTGTCCACGGGGTGCCACGTCCAGCGACACACGGTGGTCTGGCAGGGAAATGCGACACACCATGATTGCGGAATCAGAGGCCACGCGGCCGGGCCGGCATCGAATTTCAGGTTCACCTCAAGCCCATTGCAGGAGAAGAGACATGAATGATCGTGACCACAACGCCGGCCGCCGCGGGTTCCTGAAATTCGGTGCCTATGGCCTGCTGGCCGTGCCCATGGCCGGCCTGGGCTGGAGCACCACCGCCCAGGCCATGGAACGTCTGGATGAAGGCTCGGCGCAGGCTGAGGCCCTGGACTACGTCCACGCTGCGAGCGATGCCGACCATGATGCCTATGAGGAGGGTCAGGTTTGCAGCAACTGTGACCTGTGGACCGATCCCAGCGCCGAAGGGTGGGGCCCCTGCGCCGTGTTCCCCGGTAGTCTGGTGGCTGAAGGTGGCTGGTGCAGCGCCTGGGTGGGCTGAGCCACAGCTAACAGGGCCCCGCCCCGCCCGTGGGAGCGGCCCTCGGCCGCGAATGGCGGCGGGCACGGCACCCAACCCCCCGCCGCCAAACCCATTCGCGGGCAGGCCCGCTCCCACAGGGGGGGCGGGGCCTTGGCCTCCAGCCCCCAGGACACCCCCCCCCGTGGGAGCGGCCCCCGACCGCGGATGGCACGGGCCCACTGCTTCACTCAGCAATCCACCCCTTCCACCCGTGCCCGCCCGGTGCGGCTGATGATGATCCTCCGCCCCTTCTCTCCATGACATAGCGACACCGTGCCCATCTGCAGGCCACCGTTGATCTGTCGGGTTTGACCGTCTGGCCGGTAGGCGATGTATTGACTCATGGTGCCGTTGGCCTGAATGCTCACGGCATGGGGTGGGCCACCGTATACCCTCAACACCTCACCCGACTCGGAGACGTCCGCGTCGGACTCAGGCGCCAGGCGCACGATCCAGCCCACCGTATACGCCTCCTCCTGGCAGTGAATGCCGTCGGCCGAGGGACAGATCAGCACGCCTTCGCCCCGCTGCACCGCCTCGGACCGGGCCAGGCGCAGCCCTGCCATCAGGTCGTTGGTGGCGGTGACCAGGCGTTGCTCCTGTAGCAGGCCGGCAAAGCCGGGCAACGCGATGGTGGCCAGCAAGGTGGCCACTGTCAGTGTGACCAGCAGTTCCACCAGTGTGATGCCATGTTCCCTGGGCATGGGCCTCTCTCCTTGAGGTTGAAATGAGCCATTAGGGCCATCTGCGAGGTTAACGCCGCCGTGAGCGGACTGCAACGCAGTCGCGCTATACTCTGTGGCCCGTTGGATTCCCTGGCCACCACATGAGGGTAGAGACATGACCGTGGAGGACGGCGCCCTGCTGTTGGGTGCAGCGCTGACGCTTCTGGGCTACGGGCTCGTGGTGGCGGCGGGTTTTCGCCGTGAACTGCTCTGGGGGCTGATCAACCTGGTGCCGGGGGTGTCGCTGGCCTTCGTGCTGTTGTACTGGCGGCGGGCTCGGGTGGGCTTCATCCTCAGCCTGATGGGGCTGGTGGTGGTGGCCGCTGCCTTGTATGGCGGTGCGGACCGCACCGTCAGGGAAACACTGGCCCGGCACGACATTGAGGTGGACATGGAGATGCCGGTCACCCGGCCCTGGGATGAAGAGTTGCCCAACCAGGCGCTGGTGCGCCAGATCGAGGAAGAAACCGGCGAGCCCCTGGAGATCATTGAGTTCGATCCCTACGCACCCACCACGGCGCAGCCGCTACCACCGGCGGAGAGCTTCCGTCTTGCCCCGGATCGCCAGGCCGCCTCATGGGCCTATCGGCAGGCCATTCCCGCCGAATGGGGCGCACTGGAGGGTGAGCGTGTGCGCCTCACCCTGGCGGATGGGGACGTGCGCGAGGGCAATCTCATTGCCGCGACCGCCCGCTCGTTGTTCGTTCAGCAAATAGTGCAGGGCGGACATGTGGCCTTTGAATATCGCCGCGACGACGTGCGGCGCATGGAAGTCTGGGATGCACCGGGTGCCTCGCCACGGGTGCGGCCGGATGCTGAGTCGGTCGAAGCCTTGCCGGCGCCTGCGGTCATCTTCGAAGCCCCCCAATCCACTGAGGACTGATGATGCAGTGCTATGTTTATCGCAGCTCCCGTCGGCAGGATACCTATGTCTTTCTGCCCGGCAAGGATGATTTTTCCAACATCCCCGACGGGTTGCTCAATCTGTTGGGCAAGCCGGAGTTTGCCCTGGAGCTGGTTCTGACCCCTGATCGTCGACTGGCTCGGGAAGATCCCCTGCAGGTGCTCACCAACCTCAAGAACCAGGGTTTTCATTTACAGATGCCGCCCGAGAACGATCAGCCGGTATAAGGCTGTCTTATTCCAGCAATTCCGTGTCTTCATGACTGTAGGCCGGTGTGCAGGCACAGAGGATGCGCATGGGAACGTTCCCGGTATTGCGCACCCTGTGCGCCGTGCCGGGCGGGATGCGCACGGTATCGCCCGTCGTGACTGGAAACTCTTCCGAGCCCATCTGCATCATGCCCCCGCCCTGGGTGAAGTGATAGATCTCCTCGGTGACGGGGTGGCGGTGCAGCGTCGTGCAGGCGCCTACATGCACCAGGGCTTCAGCCAGGCTCTGTGCCCCATCACCGTGCAGCCGAGGGTGCATGAGTTCGCGGATTTCCGACCCATCCTTGGTGTCGTAGGCGGCGATGTCCTGATATCGGGTTTTCATTGGGTGCCTCCTGCGCCCGGAGGCGCTAATGGTGATTTCCATGATGCCATGACGCACATATCCCCGTCCGGCAATGGGGAGTATAATCTCCAGCCCTGCAATGACCGCACCCCCGGAAGGCCGAACGTTTCATGACCGACAAGCTTCGCAATATCGCCATCATCGCCCACGTGGACCACGGCAAGACCACCCTCGTGGACAAATTGCTGCAGCAGTCGGGTACCCTCGATGCGCGCGCCCAGGTGGTGGAACGCATGATGGACTCCAACGCCCTGGAAAAGGAGCGTGGGATCACCATCCTCGCCAAGAATACCGCCCTGGACTGGCAGGGCTACCGTATCAACGTGGTGGACACCCCCGGACACGCCGACTTTGGCGGAGAGGTGGAGCGCGTGCTCTCCATGGTGGACTCGGTGCTGCTGCTGGTGGATGCCGTGGACGGTCCCATGCCCCAGACCCGCTTCGTGACCGCCAAGGCCTTTGCCATGGGCTTCAAGCCCATCGTCGTGATCAATAAGGTGGATCGCCCCGGCGCACGGCCCCATTGGGTGGTGGACCAGATCTTCGACCTGTTCGATCGTCTCGGTGCCGATGAGGAACAGCTGGATTTCCCGGTGGTGTACTGCTCGGCCCTGAAAGGCTTTGCCGGCATGGAGCACGATGTCACCGAAGGCGACATGACGCCCCTGTTCCAGACCATCGTCGACAAGGTGCCGCCGCCGTCCGTGGATCCGGATGGCCCGTTCCAGTTGCAGGTGTCGTCCCTGGACTACAACTCCTACCAGGGCCTGATCGGCATCGGCCGCATCAAGCGGGGGCGCATCAAGACCAACACCCCGGTCAAGGTCATGGACCGTGAAAGCAACGTCCGCAATGGCCGGGTGCTGCAGATCCTGGGTTTCAAGGGGCTGGAGCGGGTGGAAGTGCCCGAAGCCAGTGCCGGGGACATCATCTCCTTCACCGGCATGGATGAGCTCTATATCTCCGATACGCTGTGTGATCCCTCTGCCGTTGAACCCCTCAAGGCGCTGATCGTGGACGAACCCACGGTGAACATGACCTTTCAGGTGAACACCTCCCCGTTTGCCGGTCGTGATGGCAAGTACGTGACCTCCCGTAACATCCGCGACCGGCTGCAGGAAGAGCTGAAGCATAACGTGGCCCTGCGGGTGGAAGAGACGGATGACCCGGACAAGTTCCGTGTGTCCGGGCGGGGTGAACTGCATCTGTCCATCCTCATCGAGAACATGCGTCGCGAAGGCTACGAGCTGGGCGTGTCACGCCCCGAGGTCATCGTGCGTGAGAAGGATGGGGAGAAGGAAGAGCCCTATGAAATGGTCACGGTGGACGTGGAGGAGCAGCATCAGGGTGCCATCATGGAGAAGCTGGGCAGTCGTCGTGGCGAGCTGCTGGACATGATCCCGGATGGCAAGGGTCGGGTACGCCTGGATTACCGGGTGCCTTCCCGGGGCCTGATCGGCTTTCAGACGGAGTTTCTCACCGCGACCTCCGGCACCGGCATCCTGCATCACGTGTTCGACAGCTACGGCCCCTTCCGTCCCGGCGCCGTGGCGCCGCGCAACAATGGGGTGCTGATTGCCAACGGCGCCGGCAAGGCCCTGGGCTTTGCCCTGTTCAACCTGCAGGATCGCGGCCGCATGTTCATTGGCCCCGGTGAGGAGGTGTACGAGGGCATGGTCATCGGCATCCACAGTCGGGACAACGACCTGGTGGTGAACCCGCTCAAGGCCAAGCAGCTCACCAACATCCGTGCAGCGGGTTCTGACGAGAACATCATCCTCACCCCGCCCTTGCGCCTGTCGCTGGAGCAGGCGCTGGAGTTCATCGAAGATGATGAACTGGTGGAGGTCACCCCCAGCTCCATCCGTTTGCGCAAGAAGCTGCTGCTGGAGCATGAACGCAAGCGCGCCGCACGCTCGGCAGGCTGAATTAAGGAAAGCCCCTCTCCCGCTGGCGGGAGAGGGGTTGGGGTGAGGGTCGGGTGGCCCTGAACCTTACTTCGGTTCCGGCTTCAGCCCCAGGTTCTTCCAGATGGCCTTGATCGGGCCGGACTGGTTCATCGTGTAAAAGTGCAGGCCGGGGGCCCCGGCTTCCAGCAACTGGGCGCACATATCGGTGATCACCTCTTCCCCAAAGGCCTTGATGGCAGCGGAATCCTCGCCAAAGGCCTCCAGGCGCTTGCGAATCCAGCGAGGAATCTCGGCGCCGCAGGCGTCCGAGAAGCGGGCCAGCTGCTTGTAGTTGGTGATGGGCATGATGCCCGGCACAATGGGGATATTGATGTCCAATTTCTCGCAATCTTCCACAAAGCGGAAATACGCCTCTGCCGAGTAGAAATACTGGGTAATGGCCGAGTCTGCGCCGGCATCCACCTTGCGCTTGAAGTTCTGCATATCCTTCAGGGCGTTGGGTGCCTGAGGATGGAACTCCGGGTAGGCCGCCACTTCCAGGGTGAAGTGATCGCCCGTCTCCTTGCGAATGAACTCCACCAGCTCATTGGCGTAGCGGAACTCGCCCGGGTCACGCATGCCCGAGGGCAGGTCGCCGCGCAGGGCGACGATGTGGCGCAGGCCGTTGTCCTTGTAGAGTTGCAGGATGCCTCGCATCTGCTCGGCAGTGGAGTCGATGCAGGACAGATGCGGCGCGGCATCCACGCCGGAGTTCTTGTGGATGTCCAGCACCGTTTCCAGGGTGCGGGCCTGGGTGGAGCCGCCGGCACCGTAGGTCACGGAGAAAAAGCGGGGTTCCAGTTGGGCCAGGTCGGTCCAGGTGTCCTTCAGTTTCTTCGCGCCTTCGTCGTTCTTGGGCGGGAAGAACTCGAAACTGAACGTGCGTTCGTGCTGTTTCTGGGTCTTCATGTCAGGTCCTCGCAAGTTGTGCGGGCAGGCATTCGATCGCGGGTCAACGGGTCACGTCGGTAGGGATGGGCAGGATTCCCCGTGGCCTGAGTCGGCAGGGCCATGTCAGGAGGTGTTGTCATCCTGTTCGGGTCTTTGCCATCCAGTGCCGGCGTCGATGCGTCAGTCATGCCGGATGAATGCGATCAAGGGAAGGAAATCTGAAAGGGGCAGGGCAGGGCAGGGGTGCGGGGCACACTGTAGACGCCGCTGACACGGGAAGGCCCCGGAATCCGGGGCCACCCAAGTGGCAGCGCCCCGAAGGGCGCTGCCTGGCTCGCGTGCCGCGCCAGGGGTGCACGAAGGCGCCCCAAGCCCACGGCGCCGCGATCAGTACCGGTAGTGTTCCGGCTTGTACGGACCTTCCACCGGCAGACCCAGGTACTGGGCCTGGTCGTCGGTCAGCTTGGTCAGCTTGGCGCCGATCTTGCCCAGGTGCAGGGAAGCCACCTTCTCGTCCAGGTGCTTGGGCAGCACGTACACGTCGTTCTTGTACTTGTCGCCATGCACCCACAGCTCGATCTGGGCCAGGGTCTGGTTGGTGAAGGAGTTGGACATCACGAAGCTCGGGTGGCCCGTGCCGCAGCCCAGGTTCACCAGGCGGCCTTCAGCCAGCAGGATGATGCGGTTGCCCTTCGGGAAGATGATGTGGTCCACCTGGGGCTTGATGTTGTCCCACTCGTACTTGCGCAGGCCAGCCACGTCAATCTCGGAGTCGAAGTGACCGATGTTGCAGACGATGGACTGATCCTTCATGCGGGACATGTGATCGGCGGTGATCACGTCCTTGTTGCCGGTGGCGGTGACGAAGATGTCGGCCTTGTCACAGGCGTCTTCCATGGTCACCACGCGGTAACCTTCCATTGCAGCCTGCAGGGCGCAGATCGGGTCGATTTCGGTGATCCACACTTCGGCGGACAGGGCGCGCAGGGACTGGGCAGCGCCCTTGCCCACGTCACCGTAACCGCAGACCACGGCGGTCTTGCCGGCAATCATCACGTCGGTGGCACGCTTGATGGCGTCCACGGTGGACTCACGGCAGCCATACAGGTTGTCGAACTTGGACTTGGTGACCGAGTCGTTCACGTTGATGGCCGGGAACGGCAGGGAGCCTTCCTTCGCCATCTGATACAGGCGATGCACGCCCGTGGTGGTCTCCTCAGTCACGCCCTGGATGTTCTTCAGAACCTTGGAGTACCAGCCCGGCTGGCTCTTGACGCGTTCCTTGATCTGGGCGAACAGCACGCGTTCTTCATCATTGGTGGGGTTGTCCACCAAGGACAGATCCTTCTCGGCGCGGGCGCCCAGGTGGATCAGCAGGGTGGCGTCACCGCCATCGTCCAGGATCATGTTGGGGGTGCCGCCATCGGACCATTCAAAGATCTTGTGGCAGTATTCCCAGTACTCTTCCAGGGTTTCGCCCTTGTAGGCGAACACGGGGGTGCCACCGGCAGCGATGGCCGCAGCAGCGTGGTCCTGGGTGGAGAAGATGTTGCAGGAAGCCCAGCGCACATCTGCGCCGAGGGCCTTCAGGGTTTCGATCAGCACGGCCGTCTGAATGGTCATGTGCAGGCTGCCGGCGATGCGGGCGCCCTTCAGCGGCTGGTCCTTGGCGTATTCTTCACGGGTGGCCATCAGACCGGGCATTTCGGTCTCGGCGATGGCGATTTCCTTGCGGCCAAAGTCGGCCTGGTTGATATCGGCTACGGCGTAATCGTGGTTCTGACTATCAACGACTGCGTTCATGAACACACTCCTTAAATCTTTTGGGCGAGTGCGAAGCGGTCGGAGCACAGCGAAACAGTTCAGCTCGCCGACCACTTTCGCGGGTACAGCGAGCGCCGTTTTAGGAGGTGTCTGAGCCTGGCGGATTCGATGACCCGTTGCAGCGCTCCTCAGACAGAGCCGCAAAGTATAGCGCATTCAGTCAGGAATTTCACACCGGGGTCGTTTCGTGCCCGATCGCCGCCGGGCAATCGGGCACGAAAGATCCTGTCATCCCAATGAAAAACTCCTGTTATGCCTCGCGGAGAAATCCCTTGGGCAGGTCGTCCTTTTCCGGTAGCTGGGAGACGATTTCCTGCAGGGCGTCGGGAAGTATTTCTTCCACCACGGGATGATAAAATGGCATGGCCAGCAGATCCTGCGCGGTTTCTCCACGCTGGATGGCCCAGGCCAGTAAATGCGCCAGGTGTTCACCGTGTGTGGCCATCAGTGAAGCCCCCCTGAGACGACCGGTTTTCGCATCCGCATGGAGACGAATCAGATTGCTCTGTGCGCCCAGGATCACAGACCGGCCATTGCCGCTGCCATCGGCTGTGCCCGTGAGGGTTTCATCCGGGTCGAGATCCTCCAATCGCGCGCCGACCACGGCAATGTCCGGATGAGTGAAGGCGATGCTCAACGGCGTTCGGCGACGAAAACGGGTGATGCCCCGCACGGCGTTGAAGCCGGCGATGGTGCCCTCGTCTGCGGCCTCATGTTGCAGGGGGCGTTGGCCGTTCACGTCCCCAGCGATGAATACCGGCAGATCCTGAACCTGCTGGGTGGCCGGGTCGAATTGCAGTTGGCCTTTATCGTTTAATTCAAATCCGGCATCGGCCAGATTGAGCGTGTCGGTATTGGGGCGACGGCCCAGGGATGCCAGGATCATGTCCACTTTTTCCCGGCCCTGGGACGTCTTCATCACGATACCGTCGTCTTCCTTGCTGAGTTCGGCGCTCTCTCCCAGCCACAGGGGGAACTCGGCACTGAATTGCTCAACCACCTGCTGCCCCAGTTCGGGATCGCTGATGCCCGCTGGGAATCTGGCAATGTCGGCGCCGATCACGCGCACGCCCAGGCGTGACAGGGCCAGTCCCATTTCCAGGCCGATGGCGCCAAGCCCCAGCACGCCCACTGAATCGGGCAGATGTTTCAGGTCGAACAGGGTGTCGGTGGTCACCACCCGATCCCCCAGGGGGGCGAGCCAGTCGGGCATGATGGGGCGCGAGCCATTGGCGATCACCACGGCCTGTGCCCGTACCACCTGCTGCTTGCCGTCCGGCAGGGCCACTTCGAGCACGGTTGGTTCCAGGAAGCGGGCCGGGCCCTCCAGCAGGTCATCCCCCATGGCCTTGCGGGCGTTTGCCTCCGTTTTGCCGGCGAATCGGTCACGCATCGTACTGACCCGGTCCCAGACGGCATCCCGGTCCAGCGATAATTGCTCTATGCCGTGTGCGCCATACGCGGCCATTTCTTCTCGTTGGTCCCACAGATGGGCGGCATGCAGGGCCACTTTCGAGGGCATGCAGCCCACTCGCGCGCAGGTGGTGCCCAGTGGGCCCGGGTCAATGATCGTCACCGACTTGCCGGCCTTGCGAGCCTGTTTCATGGCGAACAGGCCGGCGGTACCGGCGCCGATGATGGCTACGTCTGTCTGGATGTCCTGGGGCATGGATGCCTCCTCGATGCTGTGTCTGCCATTCAAAATAAGCGTTTGCTGATATTCATGCAATATGGTGCGTCGTGATGTGTGATCGTGCGTGGAAGGGTGGGTTCGGTCCACTTGCATGATCTGGGGAAAATCACATTCACAAATCTCGAGATCCGCGCAAACCGGGAATGACAAAAAATATGAAAGTGTTTTCACTCTATGCCATAATTCGCCGGGCACCGGAGTCCTGCCTGGAGTGATGAAAGCGCCAGACATGGATCACCGAGGAAAAGAAAAGGCGCCCGGGCTCCATGGTCCGGGCGTTTGCGTTGAATAAGCATTCAATACGGTTTTGGAGAGAAGAATGACCGAACAGATGAAGAGCCCCCATGAGATGTCTTCGGAAGAACTCTTTGCGCTGGCCCGTCGGCGTGAAGAACAGGAGGCTGCCGAAAAGGAAGAGGCCCGTCGTCAGGAACGCGAGGCCCTGCGTGAGAAGCGCCGTGAATTGGTGAAGCAGCATCGCAAGGAGCTGGCGGCGCTGGATCGTGAAATCAGAAAACTGGGGGGGCGCGTAACCGGCCGTGGCAGCAGCGCGGGTCGTGGCGGTTCCCAGGCAGGCCCCAGTCAGGTGTTGTGTCAGATCGTCTCCGATCAGGGCGAGATGACCATCAGTGAGATCCGTGCTCAGGCAGAACAGGCCGGCCTGGACGTCAAGAACATCAGCCAGACCCTGGGTTACCTGAAGCGTCAGGGCAAATTGGACTCACCGCGTCGCGGCGTTTATCGGGCCGCCTGAGCAATCGATGGGTGAAGCCGTGAGGCCGGCCATGGGACGGCCCACGGTGCTTGACTTCGGGTGCAGCATTCGCATTCCAGATGAGATAGAATGCGCGCCCACGAATGGCCGCACCCATCAAATTGACATGCACATGCGTTAGCAGGAGTGATATGTGAACCAAGCAGAAGCAGAATTACAGCTGAAAGTCTGGAAGGAACTTGCCGTCAGCAAGCAAGTACTGATGAAGGGCGCGACAGACGCCCTGGGTCTGGACCCGGATTGCAGTGCCGACGAACTCAAGGTCGCCCTGGATGTCGCCATCCAGAAGGGCAACGAAGCCGACCGCAAGATCAAGCAGACCAATGAGCAGGCCAAGGAAGCCATTGACGCCATGGAAAAGAAGGTGAAGGCCAGTGAAAAGGCCCAGAAGCAGGCGGAAGCCGCCCGCGCCGAGGCCCAGGCCAAGCTGGAAAGCGGGGAACAGGACATGGCCGCCGAGCGCGTGGCCCACACCAAGGAAATGAAGGCCATCAAGGCCTCTCTGGTGGAAAAGGAAAAGGCCCTCAAGGCGATCAACAAGTCGCTGGCCGATACCCCCGAAAACGTCGTCAAGAAGCTCAAGCAACTCAAGAAGCAGAAGAACGAAGAGTCGGATGCCCGCAAGCAGGTGGAGGCTCAGCTCAACGCGCTGCGAAAGGACAAGCGAGAGGTCGACGAAAAACTCGCTCAGTTCCAGGCAGCCCTGGAAGGCAGTGCCAAACTCGCCGAACAGTATCGCGAGTTGCGTAAGGTGTCTGAATCCTTGATCGATCAGGTGAAGGCCAGTGGTGAAGAGGCGCCTGAATTGCCCGAGATGGACGAGCAGGTGCTGGAAGCCGTTGAACAGGCCGCCGAAGCCGCCCAGTCTTCCTGATCCGGTGCGCGGCAAGTCCCGTTCTTCCAGGCGGGGAAGGATAGCGCGCGGCGCGAGCCTCCCGAGGGGATTCGCGTAGCGCCGCTACCTGGTTGTGTTCTTGTCACCCACGGCAGGGCGGGCCGAGAATCGTGCCTGTCCGGCTCCTTTCCCCCGTCTTCCTGGTCAGGCTGCGTCTTTCTTGATCCGGCTCAAGGTCTGCGGGGTTTTCGATTTTCCTTCCATGAACCCCGATCGCATAGTCGTGGCCTGGGTGGCCTGGGGCCTCTCCCCAACCGACAACACCGCAGGTTGATTGATGCCTGACGGCCTTGCAGGGCCGCCGTATGGAAATCGACTGATGGAAAACGACTTGCCCGGCGATGAACTGGATGTGGACGAGCTCTGCATATTGAGTGGACTGCTCTCGCCGCCCACTCAGGAGACCGTTGACGCACTGGAGGAGATGGCCAAGGGCTGGACCTGGCTGTCACCGGCGGTCATGGAGATTCGCCACCTGGGGCTCTCGGGTTTGCGCCGTGAGTATGATCGCCTGCTGGTCATGGATGACTGCCCGGCCCGGGAGTCGGCCTGGAGTGCTCAGGTGCTGGCTGGCGGGGGGACGAATCTGGAGCGCTTGTATCGTCAGGCGGGGATCGCCCTGCAGGGCCGTGAGCCTGACTCCCTGTCCATGGAACTGATCTACGCGGCCTGGTATCTGGAGCAGGATTTGTCCAACGCCCCGGCTGGCTGGCGTGTGATCTGGCATCACCTCTCGGGCTGGGTGCCCCCCTTCGCCCGTTGTCTGCAGTCCGAGGCCCGGGTGGAGCTCTACCGCGCCCTGGGGGCGCGCTTGGAGATGCTGTTCAGCGAGCGAAACACCCGGCATTGAGGAGGCTCGTCACCACCCTCACCCCAGCCCCTCTCCCGCCAGCGGGAGAGGGGTCATGGACCCAGCGCGCCCGAGGGGGCGTTGCAGACCCTCACGCCAATGTTGATGGGGGTCATAGGATTGCCCTCACCCAGTCTGCCAGTCCATCCAGGTCCGACGGCAATTCCCCGCCCTCCACCGCCGCAAACGACCAGATAGGTGTCTGCAGCCTGCGCTCCAGATCCCCCCGGTTATCCATCCCCTCCGGACCCGGTCCGGCACAATCGTTGAGCACCACTCCGGCCAGGTGTAGCTGACGGCGCTGGATGGCCTCGGCGGTCAGCAGGATGTGATTGATCACGCCCAGCCGGTCGGGGGCCACCAACAGCACCGGTAGGCCCAGGCGCATCGCCAGGTCAGCGTTGAGACCGTCTTCCGCCAGGGGCGACAGAAAGCCACCGGCCCCCTCCACTAGCCGGAAACCTGTCTCCCCCGGGGTGGGCTGGCAGGCGGATTCCAGCGCATCCAGCCTGATCCGGGTGCGGGCCAGGCGTGCGGCCCGGTCCGGGGCCAGGGCATGGGTGAAGCGCCACGGAGTGATCTGCTCCAGACTGCCGCCTCCCGCGGCCTCCATGAGTTGCGCCCCATCTTCCGGCCAAAGCCCACCGCTCTCTTCCCGGCAGCCCGACTCCACGGGTTTGCGGGGTATCACGTTCACACCGCGGGCCCTCAAGGCCCGCAGGATGGCGCAGCCGACGACCGTCTTGCCCACGCCGGTATCGGTGCCGGTAATGAAGAGCCCGGTGCCGTACATGAGACTGCTCATGGATTCCTGCCTCCTGGTTCTTTCCAGCCGAGTTCTTTCCAGCCGAGTTCTTTCCAGTCGAACGTCTGGCCGTCAGTCCGCCAGTGTCTCCCCGGTCAACCGCTCCAGGGCCTCCTGGTATCGGGCGGCCACCTGGGCAACCACCTCATCAGGCAGCGCCGGACCCGGATCGGTCTTGTCCCAGTTCAGGGTTTCCAGATAGTCGCGCAGATACTGCTTGTCGAAGGAGGGCGGACTCATCCCGGGGGCGTAGGTGTCCGCCGGCCAGAAACGCGAGGAGTCGGGGGTGAGGGCCTCGTCGATCAGGTGCAGCACGCCCTGCTCGTCCAGGCCGAACTCGAATTTGGTGTCGGCAATGATGATGCCGCGCTCCAGGGCATGGGCGGCGGCCTCCTTGTAGAGGGCCAGGGCCGTGTCCCGAACCTGGGCAGCCACCTCGGGGCCCAGCGTGCGCTCCGTGTGGGCATAGTCCACGTTCTCATCGTGGTCCCCCACCTCCGCCTTGGTGGACGGGGTGTAGAGGGGCTCGGGCAGTCGGTCGGCCATCTTCAGGCCCGGGGGCAGGGTGAGACCGCACACCGTGCCGTCGGCCTGGTAGCTCTTCCAGCCCGAGCCGATCAGATAGCCGCGTACCACCGCTTCCACGGGCAGGGCCTTGAGGCGTTTCACCACCACACTGCGCCCTGCCAGCGGCGCCCGCTCGGCGGCATCGGGGATTACATCCGCCAGGGTGAGATCGCACAACTGGTTGGGCACCACATGGGAGAGGCGGTCAAACCAGAACGCCGAGATCTGCGTGAGCACCCGGCCCTTGTCCGGGATGGGCGTGGGCAGGATCACGTCAAAGGCTGACAGGCGGTCGGTGGTGACGATGAGCATATGATGGTCGTCCACAGCGTAGATATCACGCACCTTGCCCTTGTGGATCAGGGGCAGGGACGACACTTGGCTTTCAAACAGGGCAGGCATGGAGGTTTCGCACAAAATGGATCAGGCCCGCAGTGTACGACCTGGCGTGGGCGGATGCACCCGCGGGCGCATCCGCATGGCCACCCCCGCCAATATCTTGTATCTTTGGAATTTTATCTTTCAACTCCAACCCGGTTCCATTACCCTTCGCCGATGCCAAACCAATCCCCTATCGTGGGCGTGGTGATGGGCAGCCAGAGCGACTGGCCCGTCATGCAACACGCCGTCAACCAGCTGGACGCCTTCGGCGTGCCTCACGAGGCCCGCGTGGTCTCGGCCCACCGCACCCCGGATCTGCTGTTCGAGTATGCGGAACAGGCTGCGGCGCGGGGTCTTCGCTGCATCATCGCGGGTGCCGGCGGTGCCGCCCACCTGCCGGGCATGCTGGCGGCCAAGACGACGGTGCCGGTCCTGGGCGTACCGGTGCCTTCCCGCTACCTGAAGGGGGAGGATTCCCTGCTCTCCATCGTGCAGATGCCCAAGGGCATTCCGGTGGCCACCTTCGCCATCGGCGAGGCCGGGGCCGCCAACGCCGGGTTGTTTGCCGTTTCCATGCTGGCGACCGATCACCCCGGGTTGGCCGAGCAACTGGCCCGCTTCCGCGCTGAGCAGCGCGATACGGTGCTGGCCATGCAACTGCCGCCGTCGTCATGATCCTGCCCGGTCACACCCTGGGGATGCTGGGCGGCGGCCAGCTGGGCCGCATGTTCACCGTGGCCGCGCGCACACTGGGCTATCGGGTGATGGTGCTGGATCCGGATTCAGGCAGTCCCGCCGGCCGCATGGCCGATGACCATGTCCACGCCGCCTACGGGGATGGCTGGGCCCTGGATCAACTGGCACAGCGTTGTGCCGCCATCACCACCGAGTTCGAGAACATCCCCGCCGATACCCTGCGTCACCTGGCTGACAGGGTTCCCGTGCGCCCGGGTGCGGCGGCCCTGGAGCAGACGCAGAACCGGGCGCGGGAAAAGCACATGATCCGCCGGGCCGGACTGGCCACCGCCCCCTTCGAGGTGGTGGCGTCGGAGGACCAGGTGGAGGCCGCCTTCCAGTCCGTGGGTGATCCCGCCATCCTCAAGCGTGCCGCCCTGGGCTATGACGGCAAGGGGCAGATCTCCGTGGACAGTGCCGAGGCCTGCCGCCAGGCCTTCGAGCGGCTGGGGCGCGTGCCCTGTGTACTGGAACGCAAGCTGGACCTGGCCGTGGAAGTTTCCGTGGTGCTCAGCCGGGGAAGTGACGGGGCCTGCCTGTGTTATCCGGTGGCGGAGAACATCCATCAGGATGGCATCCTGCACATGAGCATCGTGCCTGCCCGGGTGCCGGATGCCACGGCCCGCGAGGCCTGCGATGCCGCCATCGCCCTGGCCGTGGCCCTGGATTACGTGGGCCTGATGGCCGTGGAATTCTTCATCACCACCGAGGGGCAGTTGCTGGTCAACGAGGTGGCCCCGCGTCCTCATAACAGCGGCCACTTCACCCTGGATGCGTGCATCACCTCCCAGTTCGAGCAGCAGGTCCGCGCGCTTTGCGGTCTGCCCTTTGGTGACACGCGCCTGCTTTCGCCGGTGGTGATGGTCAACCTGCTGGGGGATCTGTGGAAGGACGGGGAGCCTGACTGGGGCCACCTGCTGTCCCATCCCCGCGCCAAATTGCATCTCTATGGCAAGGAGGAAGCCCGCCCAGGCCGCAAGATGGGGCATTTCTGCGTCCTGGACACCGATCAGGACCAGGCCATCCGGGATGCGGAGCGTCTGTTCAACGCGTTACTGGCCGTGCGGGCCGACGATTAAATACCCGGGAGCCCGTCTTGGAACGCGCCGAATACATCCAGTCCCTACGCCGGGACATCACCTTCTCCGACACCTTGTGCGGGCACACCCTGCAGTATCGCACCACCTGGGGCCTGTTCTCCCCCCGGGGGATCGATGCCGGTACCCGCCTGCTGCTGGATCACATGGAGATCCAGGAGACCGACGACTGCTTCGACCTGGGCTGTGGTTATGGCCCCATTGGCCTCACCCTGGCCCGGCTGGCCCCCAAGGGGCAGACCCTGCTGGTGGACAAGGACTTTGTGGCCGTGGAGTACACCCACACCAATGCCGCCCTCAATGGCATCGGCAACGCCGAGGCCATGCTCAGCAACGGGTTCTCCCACGTGGGGGATCGCCGCTTTCACCTGGTCACCTCCAACCTCCCCGCCAAGGTGGGCAAGGAGATGCTCTACCTCTACCTGTACGATGCCCTGGCGCACCTGCATCCGGGGGGGCGCATCTACGTGGTCACCATCACGGGCCTGCGCCGTTTCATCGAGCGGGCCTTCAAGGAGGTGTTCGGCAACTACGACAAGGTGAAGCAGGGCCGGGAATACACCGTGGCCATGGCCCGCAAGCCCGGGTGATCCGTGCCCCATGCCTGTCCCGAGTATAAGACCGGGTTAATTTTCCCGGCGCCATAAGGTACATTGCCCAAACCACCGAGGAAGTCATACCGACATAACGAACGATACCATCGTCCCTGCGACGCGCCTGACCGGAGACCGGTATCACCCATAACGAGGCAAGACCCATGGCACAAGCCGATCTGATCGCACCGTCCATCCTGTCCGCCGACTTCGCCCGCCTGGGCGAGGAAGTCACGAACGTGCTGGCCGCGGGCGCCGACATCGTCCACTTCGATGTGATGGACAACCACTATGTCCCCAACCTCACCATCGGGCCGCTGGTCTGCGAGGCCCTGCGCAAGCATGGAGTGACCGCCCCCATCGACGTGCATCTGATGGTCAAGCCGGTGGACCGCATCATCCCGGACTTTGCCAAGGCGGGGGCTGACTACATCACCTTTCATCCGGAGGCCTCCGATCACATCGATCGCAGCCTGCAACTGATCCGCTCCGAGGGCTGCAAGGCCGGCCTGGTGTTCAATCCGGCCACGCCCCTGTCCTATCTGGACTACGTGATGGACAAGGTGGACATGATCCTGCTGATGTCGGTGAACCCCGGTTTTGGGGGGCAGAGCTTCATCCCTGCCACCCTGGACAAGCTGCGCGAGGCACGCCGCCGCATCGACGCCTCCGGCCTGGATATCCGCCTGGAGATCGACGGCGGCGTCAAGGCCGACAATATTGCCGAGATCAAGGCCGCGGGCGCCGACACCTTTGTGGCCGGGTCGGCCATCTTCAGCGCCGCCCGCAGCGAAGACCCCAACCATTACGACAGCATCATCAACAAGATGCGCACGGAACTGGCCAAGGCCTGAGCACGATCATGACCCTTCAAGCCCCCAAAATGATCCTCCTCGACCTGGACGGCACCCTGGTGGACAGCGTGCCTGACCTGACCTTCAGCGTGGATCGCATGATGGAACGTCTGGAGATGCCGGTGCGCGGCGAGGCCAAGGTGCGCAACTGGGTGGGTAACGGTGTCGAGCGCCTGGTCAAGCGGGCGCTCATGGACGACCTGAACGGCGACCCGGACCCCGCCCTCTATGAGCAAGCCCTGGCCGCCTTCACCGAGATCTACCGGGAGAACAATGCCAAGCGCAGCCAGCTGTATCCCGGTGTGCGGGAAGGTCTGGAGGCGCTGGCAAGCGACGATCTGCGCATCGGCTGCGTCACCAACAAGCCAGCACGTTTCACGGCGCCGCTGCTGCGAGCCATGGACATCGACCGCTATTTCGAGGTGGTGGTGGCCGGCGACACCCTGCCACAGAAGAAGCCGGACCCGGCCCCTTTGCTGTTTGCCGCCGAGCAGTTCGACGTGGCCCCGGAAGACGCCCTGATGGTCGGCGACTCGCGCAGCGACGTGACTGCTGCCCGGGCCGCTGGATTCGCCATCGTGTGTGTCAGTTACGGCTACAACCATGGTGACGATATTCGAGAGCAGCGACCGGATGCGGTGATCGATAGCCTCACGGAACTCCCCGACCTCATGGCCCGGACCGCCTGATGACGAACCCCCGATGACCCCTGAACACTTCGACCACCTGATCTCCCAGGGCTATAACCGCATCCCGCTGGTGCGGGAGGTGCTGGCCGACCTGGACACCCCCTTGAGTGTCTACATGAAGCTGGCGGCCAGGCCGTATTCGTGTTTGCTGGAATCGGTGCAGGGGGGCGAGAAATGGGGGCGTTATTCCTTCATCGGCCTGCCGGCCCGCAAGGTGGTCCGCGTCACGGGCAAGAAGGTCCAGGTGGAGGAGGGCGGCGAGGTCACCGAATCCCTGCAAGTGGATGATCCGCTGGAATGGCTGGAGTCCTTCCAGGCCCGTTACCGGGTGCCCGACCTGCCGGATCTGCCCCGCTTCAGTGGGGGGCTGGTGGGCTATTTCGGTTACGACACCATCGGCTATATCGAGCCCCGGCTGGCCGATGGCGACAAGGCCGACCCCTTGGGGGTGCCCGACATCCTGCTCATGGTCTGCGATGAGGTGGTGGCCTACGATAACCTGGCCGGACGTCTGTACCTGGTGGTGCACGCCGGCCCCGGCGAGCGGGAGGCGGGTGAGCGGCGACTGGATGCCCTGCAGGCCCAGTTGCGGGAGGCCTCGGCCAGTGCCGGGGTGCCCGGCAGCCCACGGCGGGTGCAGGAGTCGGACTTCGTCTCCGGCTTCACCGAGGCCGGTTTCAAGGAGGCCGTGGAGCGCTGCAAGCGCTATATCGTCGATGGCGATGTCATGCAGGTGGTGCTCTCGCAGCGCCTGTCCATTCCCTACAGCGCCCGCCCGCTGGACCTTTACCGGGCCCTGCGCAGCCTCAACCCCTCGCCCTACATGTTCTATCTGGACCTGGGCGACCACCATGTGGTCGGCTCCTCGCCGGAGATCCTGGTGCGCCTGGAGGACGACGTGGTCACCGTGCGGCCCATTGCCGGCACCCGCCCCCGGGGGGAAGACGAGGCCGCCGACCGGGCCCTGGAGCAGGACCTGCTGGCCGACCCCAAGGAACTGGCCGAACACCTGATGCTCATCGACCTGGGGCGCAACGACGCCGGCCGCGTGTCACAGATCGGCAGCGTGGCCCTCACCGAGCGCATGGTGGTGGAGCGCTATTCCCATGTGATGCACATCGTCTCCAACGTGACCGGACGCCTGCGCCCGGGCCTGAGCGCCATGGACGTGCTGCGCGCCACCTTCCCGGCGGGCACCGTGAGCGGCGCCCCCAAGATCCGCGCCATGGAGATCATCCACGAACTGGAACCGGTGAAGCGGGGCATCTACTCCGGCTCCGTGGGCTACTGGTCCTGGCAGGGCAACATGGACACGGCCATCGCCATCCGCACGGCGGTGATCAAGGATGAAACCCTGCACATCCAGGCCGGCGCCGGCATCGTCCACGACTCCCTCCCCGAAAACGAATGGGCCGAGACCATGAACAAGGGCCGCGCCATCTTCCGCGCCGTGGCCATGGTAGAGGCCGGCCTGGAGGTCCACCCCGGGCGCTAGACACCCCCGCCGGCCCCGCCGGGACGCTTCTCGAAGCGCCCGTACACAGAGACCAAGGGCACCTGCCCCCTGTGCTGCCTCCCCCCCGTACGGGCCGTTCGCGAACGGCCCCGCCAGCCCCGCCGGGACGCTTCTCGAAGCGCCCGTACACAGAAACCAAGGGCACCTGCCCCCCGGGCTGCCTCCCCCCCGTACGGGCCGTTCGCGAACGGCCCCGCCAGCCCCGCCGGGACGCTTCTCGAAGCGCCCGTACACAGAAACCAAGGGCACCTGCCCCCCGGCTGCCCCGCCCCCCGTACGGGCCGTTCGCGAACGGCCCTGTTCCGCGCTGCAACCCAAGAGGGGCTCCCCTTCCCAGACAGGGGTTGCGCGTGCATATTAGTGGCTTAGAACACGCCACCCCGGGCGCCCCATGGACACCATCCCCGTCGCCACCTATCGCCTGCAGCTGCGACCGGAATTCACCCTGGACGATGCCGCTGCCCAGGTGCCCTACCTGGCCAGGCTGGGCATCAGCCATGTGTATCTATCCCCCTGCCTGCAGGCCACCCCCGGCAGCACCCATGGCTACGATGTGGTGGACCCCTCCCGGGTGAATGCGGAACTGGGGGGCGAGCCCGCCCGTCAGCGCCTCTGCCAGGCCCTCGAGGCGCACGGCATGGGGCAGGTCCTGGACATCGTCCCCAATCACATGGCCGTGGCCGGTGACCAGAACCCCTGGTGGTGGGACGTGCTGGAAAACGGCCCCGCGAGCCGCTATGCCCCGTACTTCGATGTGGACTGGGAGGCCTCGGAGGAGCGCTGGCCCAACAAGGTGCTGCTGCCGGTGCTGGGGGACCACTACGGTCGCATTCTGGAAAATGGCGAACTCAAGGTCCGTTTCCATGAGGGCCACTTCACCCTGCGCTACCACGAACACAGCTTCCCGCTGGACCCCTGGTCGCTGGCCGGCATCCTGGGGGGCGCCCACCAGGACAGCGGCAGCGAACTGCTGGGCTTTCTGGCCGAGTCCTGCGCCCGACTGCCCCGCCCCGGGTCGACCACCGGCGGCCAGCGGGAACGGCGTCATCGGGACAAGGCGGTGATCCATCAACTGCTGGCCGGCACCTGCCGAGACGAACCCCATGCCCAGGCGGCCATCCTGGCCCGGGTGGAACGCATCAATCAGGACCCGGACGCCCTGGACGCCCTCATCGAACACCAGAACTACCGACTGGCCTGGTGGCGCACCGCCGACCGGGACCTGGGCTACCGGCGTTTCTTCGATATCAAGGACCTGGCCGGCCTGCGGGTGGAGGACCAGGAAGTTTTCGAGGCCATTCACCAGTTGCCGCTGCGCTGGTACCAGGAGGGCAGCGTGCAGGGCCTGCGCATCGATCACCCGGATGGACTGCGCGACCCGGCCCAGTATTTCCAGCGACTGGCCCAGGCCTGCCCCGGTGCCTGGGTGGTGGCGGAAAAGATCCTCGAGCCCGGTGAACAACTCCCGGAGGACTGGCCCATCGCCGGGACCACCGGCTATGACTTCCTCAATCGCGTGCAGGGCCTGTTCGTGGACCCGGATGGCGAGGCGCCACTGACGACCCTATGGGAAGCACTGACCGGCGAGACCGCCCCCTTAGAGGATCAGGTCTACCAGGCCAAGCGCCAGGTGCTGCAGGATCTGCTGGGCAGCGAACTGAACCGGCTCACCTCCCTGTTCGTCAGTATCTGCGAAGGCCAGCGCCGTCACCGGGACTACACCCGACACCAGCTCCAGCAGGTGTTGCTGGAGGCCGCCAGTTGCTTCCCCGTGTATCGCAGCTATTTGCGTGCTGGCGAGCCCGTGCACCCCACGGACCGGGCCCACATCCATCAGGCCCTGTCCCGGGTGAAGGCGCGCCGTCCCGACCTGGACCCGGAACTGCTGGCGTTTCTCGAGACCCTGCTCACCCTGGCGCGCGAAGGTCACCGGGAGACGGAGCTGGCGCTGCGCTTCCAGCAGCTCACCGGTCCGGCCATGGCCAAGGGGGTGGAAGATACGGTGTTCTACCGCTACCACCGGCTGATCGCCCTGAACGAGGTGGGCGGCGACCCGGGGCAATTCGGTCTGTCACCCGAAGATTTTCACGGGGCCTGCGCCGAGGCGCACCGCCGCCATCCACAGGCCATGCTGGCCACCTCCACCCACGACACCAAGCGCAGCGAGGACGTGCGGGCTCGCCTGTGCCTGCTCTCCCAGGTGCCCGAGGCCTGGGCCGAGGCGGTCCGGGGGCTTTGGGCCCACAACGCACGGCATCGCTCGTCGCAGGGGCCGGATCCGGCCGTGGAGTACCTGTACTATCAGGCCCTGGTGGGGGTGTGGCCCGGCGTAGCGGATGAAGAGGTCGTCAAGGGGCTGTTGCCCCGTCTGCAGGGCTTCATGGAGAAGGCCGCCCGGGAGGCCAAGGTGCACACCTCCTGGACCCACAACAACCCGGAATACGAACAGGCCGTGCAGCATTTCGTCGAGGCCACGCTGGGCGATGACACATTCCTGCAACAACTGCAGGCCTTCGCAGCGCCCCTGATCGAACCGGGCCGGGTCAACAGTCTAGCCCAGACCCTCATCAAGCTCACCACCCCCGGTGTGCCCGACATCTACCAGGGCACGGAGCTGTGGGATCTGAGTCTGGTGGACCCGGACAACCGCCGCCCGGTGGATTTTGCCGAGCGGCAGGCATGGCTTGAGGTGTGCAAGGCCGGTCCCGCGCCCGAGCGCATTCTTGAAGACATGGAAGCAGGCCTGCCCAAGCTGTGGGTGATCCACCGGACCCTGGCCCTGCGGGGGCAGCATCCGCACTGGTTCGATGAGCGGGCCGGGTATCACCCCCTGCAGGCCACCGGTGACCCGCGACAAGCGGCGGTCGCCTACCGGCGCGGGCCGGATCCGGGTGAGGGCGGTCAAGCCGAGGGCGTGGTGGTCATCGTGCCACGCCTCACCCTGCGTCTGGGCGGGGACTGGTCCGATACCCGGCTGACCCTGCCCAGGGGGCGCTGGCACCACTGGCTCACCGGCGACACCCTGGAGGGCGGCGAGCACCCAGTGGCGGATCTGCTGGCGCGCTTTCCGGTGGCGCTGCTCGCGTCGGCGCCGCCCCCGGCGCCCGAGCAGAATCGAGATTCCAGCTGACGCTCATGCATCACGATGGCGAGTCATCCCCGGTGATGAACGGATACAAGCCCCTCTCCCCCCCGGGGAGAGGGGTGGGCTGGAGGCACCTGCTGCTACAAGCCCCTCTCCCCCCCCGGGGAGAGGGGTGGGCTGGAGGCACCTGCCGCACCTGCTGCTACAAGCCCCTCTCCCCCCGGGGGAGAGGGGTTGGGGTGAGGGGCGAGGGCCAGCACAGTGCCTGCCTCGCCCCCTCATCCCCGGCCCTTCTCCCCCAGGGGGAGAAGGGAGTATCTGTAGCTGAATGGGTCCATTCATTTTAAGGCAACTGGTTGACAACCCAAATGAATATTCCCCGTGTCTGGGCCCCCCATGCCCATCAGGTTCATCTGGACTGCCAGGGTGAACATCGCCCCCTGACCTGCCGAAGTGATGGCTGGTGGTGGGACAGTCAGCCACTGGAACATGGCACCGACTACGCCTTCCTCCTGGACGGCGAAGGGCCTTACCCGGACCCTCGCAGCGCCTGGCAACCCCAGGGGGTGCATGGGCCTTCCCGGTGGCTGGATCATGACCGCTTCACCTGGCACGACGCAGGCTGGCAGGCCCCGCCACTGGCCAGTGCCGTGATCCAGGAGATCCACGTGGGCACCTATACCCCCGAGGGCACCTTCGAGGCCATCATCCCGCGCCTGGATCACCTGCGGGATCTGGGCATCACCCATGTGGAACTCATGCCCGTGGCCGCCTTCCCCGGCCGTTACGGCTGGAGCTATGACGGCGTCGCCCTGTTTGCCCCCCACGCGCCCTACGGCGGTCCCGAGGGGCTCAAGCGACTGGTGGATGCCTGCCATGGCAAGGGTCTGGCGGTGCTGCTGGACGTGGTCTACAACCATCTGGGGCCCAGCGGCAATTACCTGGGTCGGTTCGGCCCCTATTTCACCGATGCCTATCACACCCCCTGGGGCGATGCCGTCAACCTGGACCGGGCCGACAGCCCCGAGGTGCGTCGGTTCTTCGTGGACAACGCCTTGCACTGGCTGGCGCACTATCACATCGACGGCCTGCGCATCGACGCGGTGCATGCCATCATCGACACCTCCGCCACGCATTTTCTCGAAACCCTCGCTGAAGCGGTGGAGCGCCTGCAGGCACGCCTGGGTCGCCATCTCACCCTGATCGCCGAGAGCGACCTGAACGACCCGCGCATCATCCGGCCTCGGGCCGTGGGCGGGCTCGGGCTGGACGCCCAGTGGAATGAGGATTTTCACCACGCCCTGCATGCCGCCCTCACCGGGGAACGTCAGGGCTATTACGAGGACTTCGGCGATCTGGCGCACCTGAGCCGGGCCGTCACCCGGGGGTTTTGCTATGCCGGGGACTATTCCACCTACCGGCGTCGCCATCACGGCCGCAGCGCCGCCGATCTGCCGGGGCGCAGTTTCGTGGGTTGCCTGCAGAATCATGATCAGATCGGCAACCGGGCGGCGGGTGATCGCAGCACCCAACTGCTGTCCACCGGTCTGCTCAAGGTGGGCGCGGCCATCGTGCTCACCGCACCCTTCGTGCCCATGCTGTTTCAGGGGGAGGAATGGGGGGCGGGTACGCCGTTTCTGTACTTCACCGATCACCAGGAGCCGGACCTGGCCGAGGCCGTGCGGGAAGGGCGCCGCCGGGAGTTCGCCGCCTTCGGCTGGGACCCGGAGCAGGTGCCCGATCCCCAGGCCCTGGAAACCTTCGAGCGTTCCCGCCTGGACTGGGACGAGCGGGAGCGGGAGCCGCATCGGGATCTGCTGCAATGGCACAGGGATATGATCCACCTGCGCCGGCATCATCCCGCATTCAGCGACGACCGCCTGGACCGGGTGACGGCCCATGGCGATGAGCAGGCCCGCTGGTGGGTGATGTCCCGCCCCGGTATCGTGGTGGCCTGCAACCTGGCCCCCACAGGGCAACGGGTGCCGTTGATGCAGCAACCCGGCAAGATCCTGCTCGCCTCGGCACCCGGGGTGAGCCTGGAGGCTGGCGGCGTCCAGCTGCCGGCCGAGTCGGTGGTGATCCTGGAAACATCCGACAGCGAGCCCGACTGCTCCCTTCTCCCCTTCCACCCTCACCCCAACCCCTCTCCCGCCAGCGGGAGAGGGGCTTCACACACAGACAACAACCAGAACAGACCATGACCCATCAGGAAAAACCCATCACCCGCCGCGGCCATTTCCTCCCCATCGAAGATCATGGCCTCATCGGCGATGGCACCACCGCCGCCCTGGTGGGGCGGGACGGCGCCATCTCCTGGCTCTGCGTGCCCCGTTTCGACAGCGACCCCCTGTTTTGCGGGTTGCTGGACCACGACCAAGGAGGGGCCTTCACCGTCGCCCCCGAACCCCTGCTCAGCGCCTGCCAGTCCTACCACCCCGACACCGGCGTGCTGGTCACCCGCATGAGTGGTCCCGACGGCACCGTGGAGGTGACCGATGCGCTCACCCTGCGGGCTGGTGCCGATCTGTCGGAAGATGCCCCGGCAGGGCGCGGTGAGCTATTGCGCTACATTCGGGTGGTCAGTGGTCGGGTGCGTCTGCGCCTGCGTATTCACCCCCGGGGTGGAGCCCGCTGCGATCCCCATGGCGCGGGTTTGACCTTGCGGCCCGAGCGTCAGCCGGGCCTGGACTTGCATCTGGGCTCCAGCCTGATTCTGGAGGGGATGGATCAGTGTTTCGATCTGCGCGCCGGCGATACCCATCACCTGGTGCTCTCCTGGGGGGGGCATGCCCGCCGTATTCACCTGCATCGTCCGGAGGAAACCCTGCAGACCACACTGGAGGTCTGGCGCCAGTGGATGACCCATTTCGATTACCAGGGGCCGCGAGAGGCGCTGGTGCGGCGTTCCGCCATCACCCTCAAACTCATGGATTACACCGCCACCGGTGCCATGATCGCCGCCCCCACCTCGTCCCTGCCCGAGGCCCTGGGGGGGCCGCGCAATTGGGATTACCGCTATGCCTGGATCCGTGATGCCGCCTTCTCGGTCTATGCCATGGGCCGCATCGGCCTGCAGCATGAGGCCGAAGGTTTCATCGGCTGGGTGCTGGACGCCGTCGAGCGGGCCGGCTGGCCGCGGGTGCTGTATGACGTGGATGGCCATGTGCCGCCTCCGGAACGGGAGGACCCGGATCTGGGCGGCTACCGGGGTGCCCGGCCCGTGCGTTGGGGCAACGATGCATCAGAACAGCGCCAGCATGACGTTTTCGGCGAAATTCTGGACTGCGCCTACCGCTGGGTACAATGGGGCGGCTCTCTGGATGTCAGGCTCTGGACGCAGTTGCGACGCCTGGTGGATGCCGCTGCCCGGGAATGGCGCAACCCGGATCACGGCATCTGGGAGGTGCGCACCGCCGGTCGTCCTTTCACCTACTCCGCCGCCCTGTGCGCCGTCGCCCTGGACCGCGGCGCCCGCCTGGCCGAGACTCATCACCTGCCCGGGGATGTGGAGCACTGGCGTGCCGAGGCCCAGGCAATCCGTGAGGCCATCCTGGAAAGCGCCTGGGATCCTGAACTGGAATCCCTCACCGAGCACCTGGGCGGCGGCGCTCTGGACGCCAGCCTGCTGGCCCTGCCTTTGCGGGGCGTGATTCCGGCGGACCATCCGAAGATGGTCGCCACGACGAAGGCCGTGATGAAGCATCTTGGGGCCGGCAATGGACTGCTTTATCGTTACCTGCCGGAAGAGTCCCCCGACGGCCTCAGCGGTCACGAAGGGGCCTTCCTGCTTTGCAGTTTCTGGCTGGTGGACAATCTGCTGGGGCAGGGTCGCCACGATGAGGCCATGGCGTTGTTCGACTCTCTGTGTGAACGCGCGAATCCCCTGGGCCTGTTCTCGGAGCAGATCGATCCCGCCAGCGGCGCCTTCCTGGGCAACTTCCCTCAGGCCTTCAGTCATGTGGGCGTGATTTCCAGCGCCATCAACCTGGCCCGGGCCGGATTCGGTCGAACCACACCCGATGATGGAAGAGACGTTCCAGGCCCCTCTCCCCGAGGGGGAGAGGGGTTGGGGTGAGGGGCAAGAGCCGGCCCTTCTCCCCGAGGGGAAGGGAGTCTCCGTAGCGTTCACTTTAAAGGCGTATGCTATCCGCTATGCTCAATGATCGAGAGCGTTTCAGAAGGTCACTCGCACCCCCATGAGACTCTTTAACTGCGGCTCTTGCGGCCAGTTGATCTACTTTGAAAACACCCATTGCACCCGCTGTGGCCGCACCCTGGGATTCCTGCCCGATACCCTGGAGCTGGCGGCTCTGGAGCCGGAGGAGGGCAAATGGTGGCGGCCGGTGGGTGCCGTCTCCCAGAGACGCTATCGCATGTGTAACCATTACGCCCGCGATGCGGTGTGCAACTGGATGGTGCCCGTTGAAGAAGATGAGGGGTTCTGCGCCGCCTGCCGCCTGAATCAGGTGATCCCGGATCTGGGCGTGCCCGGCAACAAGACGCTGTGGTACCGCCTGGAGACGGAGAAGCGCCGCCTGATCTATAGCCTGCTGCGCCTGAAACTGCCCGTGGTCCCCCGTTCCCACGACCCCTCCGGGCTGGCCTTTGCCTTCATGGCCGATGTGGAACCCCAGTTCTTCGAAACCGAGCGCGTCATGACCGGGCATGCCCGGGGTCTGATCACCATCAACGTCGCCGAGGCCGACCCTGCCACCCGCGAGCGCCTGCGGGAAAAGATGGCCGAGCCCTATCGCACCATCCTGGGGCATTTTCGGCACGAGTCGGGCCACTACTACTGGGAACGAATGATCCGGGACACCCCCTGGCTGGAGACCTTCCGGGCCCAGTTCGGCGATGAACGGGAGGACTATGCCCAGGCCCTGCAGCGGCATTACCGCCAGGGGCCGCCGCCGGACTGGGGGCAGCACTTCATCAGCAGCTATGCCAGCAGTCACCCCTGGGAAGACTGGGCAGAGACCTGGGCCCATTATCTGCACATCATCGACACCCTGGAAACGGCCCATGCATGGGGGCTGGAAGTGGGGCCGCGACTGGAGCAAGGGGCGCATCTGCGTGCCGCGCCGGATTTCGATCCTTATGAACAGCGGGAATTCACCGCCCTCGTGGACCACTGGTTGCCGTTGACCTACGCCCTCAACAGCCTCAATCGCAGCATGGGACACAGCCCTGCCTACCCATTTGTCCTGTCCCCCAAGGTGGTGGAGAAGATGACATGGATCCACCGGATCGTTGGCGGGGAACGGCCAGCTTGACCTGGTGCGCGGCATCCACGATGCTCCTTGCATCACACGAACAGACCGCTGCCGGGAGCCCGCCCACATCATGCTGTTGATGATCGATAACTACGATTCCTTCACCTACAACCTGGTGCAGTATCTGGGCGAGCTGGGTGCCGATGTGGATGTGCGCCGCAACGATGTCCTCACCGCAGACGAGATCGAGGCCATGGCCCCGGAGCGCATCGTCATCTCTCCCGGCCCCTGCACCCCGGATCAGGCGGGAATCTCCCTGGAGGTGATCCGCCGCTTTGCCGGGCGAATACCGCTGCTGGGCGTATGCCTGGGTCACCAGAGCATTGGCCAGGCCTTTGGCGGACACATCATCCACGCCCGGGAGATCATGCATGGCAAGACCTCCATGGTGCATCACAAGGACATCGGTGTCTTTCAGGGCCTGGAAAACCCCCTGGAAGCCACCCGCTACCACTCCCTGGTGATCGACAAGACCCGCCTGCCCGACTGCCTGGAGGTGACCGCCTGGACAGAAACCCCGGATGGGCGGCTGGACGAGATCATGGGCGTGCGCCACCGGGAACTGGCGGTGGAGGGGGTGCAGTTTCACCCGGAATCCATTCTCACCCGCCAGGGGCACGAGCTGCTGCAGAACTTCCTGCGCACGCCCCTAGTGGTTGACCGGTCGCCCGGGGGCCGTGAAAATCCCGCCAAACACCAAGACAGGGGGCGGGCGACACCATGAACATGCAGGAGGCCATCCGGGCCGTAACCGAACACCGGGATCTCTCCGGGCAGGAGATGATCACCGTCATGCGCCAGGTCATGACCGGCGAGGCCACCCCCGCGCAGATTGGCGGTTTCCTGGTGGGGCTGCGCATGAAGGGTGAAACCGTGGATGAAGTCGCCGCCGCGGCCTCCGTCATGCGTGAACTGGCCACCCGGGTGGAGGTGGATACGAAACACCTGGTGGATACCTGTGGCACGGGGGGGGATGCCTCCGGCACCTTCAACATCTCCACCGCCGCCGCCTTCGTGGTGGCCGCCGCCGGCGGGCGGGTGGCCAAGCATGGCAACCGTTCCGTCTCCAGCCGGTCCGGCAGCGCCGATGTGCTGGAAATTGCCGGCGTCAATCTGGATCTGGAGCCGGAACAGGTGGCCCGCTGTATCAACCAGGTGGGCGTGGGTTTCCTGTTCGCGCCTCGTCATCATGGGGCCATGAAGCACGCCGTGGGGCCCCGTCGCGAGATGGGGGTGCGTACCCTGTTCAATGTGCTCGGCCCGCTCACCAACCCGGCCGGCGCCCCCAATCAGGTGCTGGGCGTGTTCAGTACCCATTGGCTGGAGCCCCTGGCTCAGGTGCTCAGGCTGTTGGGCAGCCGTCATGTCATGGTGGTGCATGCCGAGGATGGCCTGGATGAGATCAGCATCGGTTCCCCCACCCGGGTGGCGGAGCTGCGTGATGGCAAGGTCACCACACGCATCATTGCCCCCGAGGCGTTCGGTCTGGAGCGCACGCCCCTGGATGCGGTGCGGGTGGACAGCGCCGAGGAGAGCCTGGCGTTGATTCGAGGCGTCTTCGAAGGTCGCCCCGGGCCAGCAAGGGATATCACCCTGCTCAACGCCGGTGCGGCCATCTACGTGACCGGTTTGGCCGACACCCTGGAAGCGGGTGTCCAGCGGGCCGCCCAGGTCATCGACAATGGTGGCGCCGCCGCCAAGATGGACGAGCTGGTGGCCGTATCGGGGGCGATCCAGTGAGCGGCGCACCGGATATTCTCAAGAAAATCCTCGCCCGCAAGCGCGAGGAAGTGGCCGAGCGTTGCCAGCACACCCCCCTGGACGACCTGGTCCGCATCATGGATGTCGCCCCGGTCGTGCGCCCCTTCCTACAGGCCCTGCGCCATCGCATTCAAGCCGGCGATCCGGCCGTGATCGCCGAGGTGAAGAAGGCCAGCCCCAGCAAGGGGGTGTTGCGAGAGGATTTCAACCCGGCAGCCATCGCCCGAAGTTACGAGCAGGGCGGGGCCGCGTGTCTCTCCGTGCTCACGGATCATGATTTTTTCCAGGGGCATGAGGTCTACCTGCAGGAGGCGCGTGCCGCCTGTGGTTTGCCGGTGCTGCGCAAGGATTTCATCATCGATCCCTACCAGGTCTACGAGGCCCGGGCCATGGGGGCCGACTGTGTCCTGCTCATCGCCTCCGCCCTGGGGGATGCGAACCTCAAGGACCTTCTGCTGCTCATCCACGAACTGGGCATGAACGCCTTGGTGGAGGTGCATGACGGGGAGGAGCTGGATCGCGCCCTCAACCTGGATGCCACCCTGATCGGCATCAACAACCGCAGCCTGCGCACCTTCGAGACCCGCTTGGAAACCACCCTGGACCTGGTGACGCGCGTACCCGAGGACCGGCTCCTGGTCACCGAGAGCGGCATCCACAGCCGCGAGGATGTGGAGCGCATGCGAACGGCGGGCGTGCACACCTTCCTCATCGGCGAGGCCTTCATGAAGGCCCCCGACCCGGGCCAGGCACTGGCCGCCATGATGGGCTTCACCCAAGCCTGAGATCGCGCCCCATGATGGGCTCTGGTCCAGAGCTGACCTCAGGCCCCATGATGGGCTCTGGTCCAGACCTGACCTCAGGCCCCATGATGGGCTCTGGTCCAGACCTGACCTCAGGCCCCATGATGGGCTCTGGTCCAGACCTGACTTCGGGCCCCATGATGGGCTTGGTCCAGAGCTGACCTCGGGCACCGTGGGAGCGGGCCTGCCCGCGAAGGGCAGAACCCCATAACCCACCATCCCGCCCGGGAATCGACAACCACCATCGGCAGGCGTAATCTGACCAGTGAGGCACCCCACGCCCCACGGCGTGGAGAGAATAAACAAAAGCCCGACACCAAAGGAGGCTGCCATGGCCGCACGCTATGCTCTGATTCCGTCCCATACGCTGTCTGAACATGTCACGGTTCACCGTTTTGGTCAGGGTCTGCCCTCCCGGGTGACCATGGAGGATCCGGCCGCAGATGTCATGACCGATTTCCGCCGCGTGGAGGCGGTCACCGCGCCCCCCGAGATGCCCATGGATGCGGCCCTGCAGAAGATGATCCATGCAGGGGTGCGATTGCTGATCGTGGTGGACCGGGATGAGGGTGTGCTCGGGGTGGTCACCGCCCGGGACATCATGGGTGAGAAGCCGGTGAAGACGGTCTCGGATGAGCGCATCGCGCACAACGACCTACTGGTGCAGCATGTGATGACGCCCCGGGGGGAGCTCAGTGTGATGGACCATTTTGATGTGGTCACGGCCCGGGTGGGGGATGTGGTGGTCACCCTGCGCGACGCGGGGCGTCAGCACGCCCTGGTGGTGGAATACGACGATCAGCGCCGCGAGATTTTGCGGGGGCTGTTCTCACTGACACAGATCGGCCGCCAGTTGGGGGTGGAGATCACCTCCGAGGGACCGGTGCAGAGCTTTGCGGAGATTGAGAAGTTGTTGAATCGCTAGAGGTTCCGGTTCAAACCTTGGCGGGGGCGGCACGCACAACGGGGCCGTTCACGAACGGCCCGTACAGGCTGGGCGGCGGCACGCACAAATCGCGGCGGCACACGCACAGGTTGGGCGGCGGCACGCACAAATCGCGGTGGCACGCACAACACCGTAGGGGCGCTTCGAGAAGCGCCCGGCCGTTGCGACGGATACCACCCCACCCACCCGACAGGCCACCCACTCCGGACACCCCGCCGGGACCGTTCACGAACGGCCCGTACAGATGCCCCTATCTTGTATCTGTTCTTACAAATCCCCCGCCGGATTCTCATCCCCCTGTGCCCGCGGCACCAAAAACTCCTTCTCCAGCGCCTTCACCCTTAGCTCCATGGCCGAGAGGCGCTCGCGGGTGCGCTCCAGGACGGCTGCCTGTACCTCGAACTCCTCACGGGTCACTAGATCCATGCGATGGAAGGCGCCGGACAGGCCGGCCTTGAGGTTCTTCTCGATGTCCGCCTGAACATGCTGCACCGATTCGGGCATCATCCCGGTCAGTTTGCGGACCATCTCATCCAGGCTCTTGTTGTCGATCATGCTGCACCTCCGTGCGGTGTTCGTGTGTTGTGCCTATTTTACGCCTTAAGCCGATTGAAGGGCAGGCGCCGTGTTTGCCACCTTGGCATCGTGCCCGCCGCTCCCCTCATCCCCAGCCCTTCTCCCCAGAGGGGAGAAGGGGGTAACTCCCCATCGCTGAGCCTCTCTCCATTGCATAGTGATCAGCAGTATGTCTTGCAAAACGGAGAAGGGGGTAACTCCCCATTGCTGAGCCCCTCTCCATTGCATAGTGATCAGCAGTATGTCTTGTAAAACGGAGAAGGGGGTAACCCCCCATCGCTGAGCCTCTCTCCATTGCATAGTGATCAGCAGTATGTCTTGCAAAACGGAGAAGGGGGTAACTCCCCATTGCTGAGCCCCTCTCCCCTCAGGGGAGAGGGGTTGGGGTGAGGGGATAGCGAAGCCCCACCGCAGATATGCCCCATCACAGTGCAAGAATCCCCGCCCAGCCACCCAAAACAGGGCGCCCCCCACAACCAAAAGCGTGAGCCAATTCACAAAACATTGAAAAACCGAAAAAAACAAACCTGGCACGCCAAGTGCTTTACCCCTCCCGGCAGTGACATTTACACCACAGACGTGAACAACAACCTGCGAGAGGAAACATCCATGAGCAAGGCCTTGACCCAAACCGCCCTGACCGCCGCCGTGACCACCGCCCTGCTGGCGGGCGCGGCCATCACCTCCACGGCCTCGGCCGAGGTCAGCGCCAATATCGGTTTCACCAGCAATTACATGTTCCGGGGCATCACCCAGACGGACGATCAGGCGGCCGTTCAGGGGGGGCTGGACTACGAGCACGAAGGTGGCTTCTACGCCGGCACCTGGGCCTCCAACGTGGATTTTGGCGGGGGTGATACGGGCTACGAAATCGATGGCTACTTCGGCGTGGCCGGCGGCATCGGCGATTCCGGTGTGGGCTTTGATGTGGGCTACATCTACTACGCCTATCCCACGCTGGACGATGCGGATCTGGGCGAGCTCTACGGCGCCCTGGACTTCATGGGCTTCTATGGCATGGTCAACTTCGTCACCAATGCAGATACCAGTGAGCTGGAAGACACCCTCTCCTATGAACTGGGTTACGCCTTCGACATCATGAGTGACACCAGCCTGGGCGCCACCGTCGGCTATGTGGACCCCGACGAAGGCGACGGCGATTACACCTGGTGGTCCCTCTACGCCACCAAGGTCACCGACCTGGGTGACTTCACCTTCGCCTACACCCAGAACGACATCGACGCACCCCAGGGCAGTAACATCGACGACCCGCGCGTCAACGTCTCCTACGTCATGTCCTTCTAATCCGACCCAGAGACACCCACGCACACGGTGGGCGGCCTGACCGGCTGTCCACCCAAGGAGCAGCGAACATGAAACTGGTCACAGCAATCATCAAGCCCTTCAAGCTGGACGACGTGCGGGAAGCCCTGTCGGAGATCGGCGTGCAGGGCATCACCGTCACGGAGGTCAAGGGCTTCGGGCGCCAGAAGGGCCACACCGAACTCTACCGGGGGGCCGAGTACGTGGTGGATTTCCTGCCCAAGGTGAAGATGGAAGTTGCCGTGGATGATCCCCTGGTGGATCAGGTCATCGAGGCGGTGAGCAAGTCCGCCAACACCGGCAAGATCGGCGACGGCAAGATCTTCGTCTTCCCGCTGGAACAGGCCATTCGCATCCGCACCGGCGAGACCGGTACCGACGCACTCTAAATCACGAACAAACACTCACTTGGCGGGGGATTCATTGTGGAAAACCAAGTCATAGAAATCGCATACGCGCTGGACACGTTCTATTTTCTCGTGTCCGGCGCCCTGGTCATGTGGATGGCCGCAGGGTTCACGATGCTCGAGGCGGGCCTGGTCCGCTCCAAGAGCACCGTGGAGATTCTCACCAAAAACATCGCGCTGTACTCCATCGCCTGCATCATGTTCATGCTCATCGGCTACAACATCATGTATGGCGGCGGCATCAACTCGCTCATTCCCAGCTTCTGGCCCATGCTCAGCTCGGTGGATAATACCGCTGAAGAGGTGATTGCCAGCGGTGGGGAGATCTACTACTCCAACCTGTCGGACTTCTTCTTCCAGGTGGTCTTCGTGGCCACGGCCATGTCCATCGTCTCCGGTGCCGTAGCCGAGCGCATGAAGCTCTGGGCCTTCCTGATCTTCGCCGTGGTGCTCACCGGCTTCATCTATCCCATCCAGGGCTTCTGGAGCTGGGGTGGCGGCTTCCTGAGCGACATCGGCTACTCGGACTACGCCGGTTCCGGCATCGTCCATCTCACCGGCGCCGTGGCCGCCCTGGCCGGCGTGCTCCTGCTGGGCGCCAGAAAGGGCAAGTACGGTCCCAAGGGCCAGATCAACGCCCTGCCGGGTGCCAACATGCCCCTGGCCACCCTGGGTATCTTCATCCTCTGGCTGGGCTGGTTCGGCTTCAACGGCGGTTCCGAACTCAAGATCTCGGACGTTGAATCCGCCAACGCCGTGGCACGGGTGTTCACCAATACCAACCTCTCCGCCGCCGGCGGTGTGGTGGCCGCCCTGTTGGCCTCCCGCCTGCTGTTCGGCAAGACCGACCTCACCATGGGCCTGAACGGCGCCCTGGCCGGCCTGGTGGCCATCACCGCTGAACCGTTGATGCCGCATCCCGCGCTGGCGGTCCTGATCGGCTTCATCGGTGGCGTGCTGGTGGTCTTCTCCATCGTCCTGCTGGACAAGGTGAAGATCGACGACCCGGCAGGCGCCATCTCCGCCCACGGCACGGCCGGCATCTGGGGCGTGTTCGCGGTGCTCCTCTCCAACCCGGACGCCAGCTTCGTGGGCCAGTTGGTGGGTGTGGCCTCCATCTTCGCCTTCGTCTTCGTTGCCAGCCTGCTGTTCTGGCTGATCCTCAAGTACACCATGGGGATCCGGGTCAGCGAAGAGGATGAACTGCGAGGCGTGGACATCGCCGAGTGCGGCCTCGAGGCCTACCCGGAGTTCACCGCCGGCCGTAAGTAAAGTCTCCTCTGCAGGGAGTGAAGTGGTTGCGGGCGCCCAAGGCGCCCGCTTTTTTTTGGTGCGCCAGGCATGGCGCGCAGCGCCTGACTGGCGCTGTTCCCGAGGGTGATGCCTTGGGATAGCAAGAGCAATTACCTGTTCCCCATCAAGGCCCTGTCCCGCGCTTTCGTGGCCATATGGTCGCGAGCTTGAGGCAGGCGTCCGACAGTGGGGAGCTGTCTCGGGTGACTCGCCCCGGGGAGGTCGACTATCTGCTGGACGAACTGATGCAGGTCCCGTGGAACGTCTACACCAAGGCCTGCTTGAACTATAGCGCGACGGTGGTGGACTACCTGGGCCGCTACACCCACCGCATCGCCATCAGCAACCAGCGGGTCCTCGGCGTGGATAACGGCGGGGTTCACTTCACCGCGGCAGGAGGGCCCGCAGAAGCCAGCGGCATCACCGAGTACGGCAGCGGCGCATTACCCCTGTCCACGGTGCCGTAGCGGCCAGTTGCGTGTGATTGCCGAAATCCCGCGGGGTATTTCGTGCAATCATCTCAAGGAGCGACGATGCTAAGTGACTGAAACATGACTGATGACAAGCCGCCCTGACTGCGGCCCTGGTACGGGCCGCGCTCGAGTGCGGGTGACACATTGAAAGTCATCACGAAATCGGGCTATGTTGAGCCTGAATGGGCCGTCAGGGATACCTCCGGAATAGATGTGATGTACTCAAAGGATCCGGCGTAGGCCTCTCGCGCCGTTCAGAGCGCTGCATGCCGCCTACTTGGCCTCTCGCCCTGAATACAATCCCCTATTTAGAGTATGTGCAGCACATGGCTTCGTCCAACAGACGTTTATCCGCCATGCTGCGCACGGCGGATAAACGCTTATATGTTATGCGAACGAGAGTAAGCTATAGAAACTGGAGACAATAATGACGGCAGAAGTCGCAATTGCAAACGCATCGGCTATAGCCTTAGCGGCAGATAGCGCTGTAACTATTGGCGATCAAAAAATATACAATTCCGCGTTGAAATTATTTTCCCTATCAAAGGTAGCTCCTGTTGGAGTAATGATATATGGGAATGCCGGTTTACTTAGTGTTCCTTGGGAAACACTTATTAAGACGTATCGAAAATCGGTAGGTGGAAAGACCTACGACACCTTGGAGCAGTACGCAACAGACTTTCTGGACTACTTAAACGACAGCCCTAAAACATTCCCAGAAGAGTCTCAGAAGAATTGGCTACTCGGTAATGTTAATGGATACTTCAGTCTGATAAGGGATGAATTTTTTGAAGAATTGCACCCGGTCCTTCAACAGAAAGGACAAGTGAGTATTGAGGAGACGACAGAAGCCTTGCGTACGGTAGTTAATAAACATCATTCAAGGTTAAAGGGGCATTCTTACGCTGAAGGTATGACATCAGCCTTTGAAAAAAAAGTTCGATCTAAATACCTTAAGCAATTTAAAGAGCTGAGAGAAAGAATATTTGAAAAAGCTAAAATTACGGGTACCACTGCTTCCAAACTGTATGACATAGCCACGTTCATACAAACTAGACAGATTTTTTCTATGGGTGTATCTGGGCTAGTAATAGCTGGTTATGGAGAAACCGAAATTTATCCGTCCGTACTTACTTTTGATATTGAGGGTGTTGTTGAAAATAGGCTTAAGTATCGGAAGAACCATGGTAAGTCGCACTCCATTTCCAGTGGAAGTGAATGTAGGATAATCGCATTCGCACAAGAAGATATGGTCACCACATTTATGAATGGGATAAACCCACAAGTTCTTCATTTTGTGGAGAGCTATTTGGGCGAGATATTTAGGCGCTTACCAGACCTTTTAGATGATGAAAAGATCAGCACAGACGATAAAAAGCGCTTCAATCAGCAAGCGTCTAAGCTACTTAATGGTTTTTTTGATAAGTTCGGTGAGCATTTGCGGGATGAGCACTCACACCCTGTGTTACGTATGGTCACGGTGCTTCCAAAGGATGAGCTGGCAGACATGGCTGAATCTCTCGTAAATTTGACAGCCTTCAAGAGACGTATCACTGAATCAATGGAAACTGTAGGAGGCCCTATTGATGTAGCTGTTATTTCTAAAGGGGATGGATTAATTTGGGTAAAAAGAAAACACTACTTCCCTGCAGATCTTAACCAACACTTCTTTGCTAACTATTTCAGAGGACTAGGCAATGAAAACACAAGAGAAAGCTAACATATTTAAATCTTTTGAACAGGTAAAAGCCGATCTCTTTCCTTGTTTAACTGCAGAAGAGCGTAGGAAGTCTTCAAAATTTGATTCCACTCAAATTGGAACCTGCTTGGCCGATGAGGCGATTGAGGAACTGTTTCGGGAGCGTAGGGGAAAAAATGCATAACAAACGGCTGCTGTCGGACTCGCAAAAGTTCCGGCTTTGCCTCCACTTTTGCCAGCCGCAGAGCCGAGCGTTAGCGCGCAAATGACACCCCCCGTCGTTACGCCTATGCGAGGTAAACTACGGCTGGACTCGGAGTGAAACCATTAGGAGCAAATATGGCTGAGGAAGAAAGCAATTTTCTCGAGGAAGAAGATCAGCGAGAGACAGAAGAGGATATTGTTGATCTCGATCAGTCCCAGTTTTCCTCCGCTGTCGTGAGCGGGAACGACTGGACTACGGAGACACTAATAAACCAAATCAACAAGGGCAACATACTCCTAAATCCCGATTTCCAGCGCCGCGACGCTTGGGATAAGAAGAGAAAAAGTCTCTTTGTAGAATCTCTGATACTTGGCCTCCCGGTTCCTCAGCTTGTGCTCGCTGAGTCAAAGGAACGGCGCGGTTCATACATCGTGCTGGATGGCAAGCAGCGGATGCTTAGCATTCGACAGTTCGCGGCGCGTGAAGATGACCCAGACTACGAACAGCTGAAGCTTACGGGTTTAGAGATACGAGAAGACTTAAAAGGAAAGACACTAAGCTCACTGCAAGAGGATATTGCCCTATATGATGACCTTTCTGCATTCGAAAACCAGCCCATTAGAACGGTAGTTATTAAAAACTGGCCAAATGAAGATTTTCTATATCACGTTTTTCTTCGGCTAAACACTGGGAGCGTTTCGCTTTCGCCGCAAGAGCTTCGGCAAGCTCTTCATCCTGGACCGTTTGTTACGTTCCTGGACCGTTCCTCGTCTGAAAGCTCTGCGCTTCGCGAAATTCTAAACCTGAAGAAGCCCGACTTCAGGATGCGCGACGCCGAGCTATTGCTTAGATACTATGCATTTAAGAACTACCTCGAAGAATATACAGGCAACCTCAAAAAGTTTCTTGATGCGACTTGCAAAAAACTGAATGCTGCTTGGGATACACAGGAGAAAACTTTATTTGGTCAGCTAGACGAGTTCGAGCAGGCACATCAATCATTGAAGACGATATTTGGCGAGAACCTGTACAGGAAGTGGAACGGACAATCGTACGAACGACGATTCAATCGTGCGGTCTTCGATGTTCTAATCCTCGCCTTCGCGCGCCAGGATGTTCGTATGGCAGCCGCCGGACATGAAGCTCAAATCCAAGGTGCGTTCCAGGAATTATGCGAGAACAACAGGGCCTTCATGAACTCTATAGAGACGACTACAAAAAGTACTCGGGCGACCCAAATCCGCATATCGGGTTGGAATGAAAAGCTAAATAAGCTGCTCGGGACAAATCTCCCCCTGCCGAGACTGTTGGATGCCGGAACTCCATAGGTAGAAGAAAATGCCGGTGTCTAAGCGATTTAGAGAAATGCGAACGCGGCTATCAGAGCTTCGAGAGCACATGCTACCGTCAAAGTTCTCGCCGACGGGAACCTATAGTGACCGACAGTTGGACCGGGCTCGCGGGTATCGTGTCCTAGTCCACGCAGAAATCGAATCTTATCTTGAGGATGTGGCGCGTGAGGCTGTGACAAAGGCTATCCGCGAATGGAAGTCAGCCAGGAAGCCTTCAATGATACTGGTGTCCTTTCTGGCCGCATACCACTCAGGCTGGGATACCGACGATGAAAGGGCAAATGAGGACATTATCAAGTTGGCGAAGGCGCGTTGCCGTGTTAAGGGCTCTGTCGACGAGGCAATTGACATTGCCCAGAGGCAGTACGTAAAGCGAGTTCGTGACAACCATGGCGTAAAGGAGAAGAACTTTAAGGGGCTGATGCTTCCCTTAGGAGTCGTCGTCGAGGAGCTCGACGCGACTTGGCTGACAAACCTTGATAGCTTCGGTGCTAACAGGGGAGAAACTGCGCATAAGACGAAAAGGGCTAGCGGGCAGATAAACCCGGAAGACGAGTATAAAGTGGTCCGAAAGCTACTGGACGGGTTGAAGGAACTAGACGAGAAAATACTAGAGTCGCAAGCTTCCTGAGCACAGAGGAAGAGTGAGCATCGCGCCCACATGGTGGGACCGACAAAACACTGGGACATAAACAAAATACTGGCAAAATACTGTTGCGTGTCGGCATGAGTTCACATAACCAGTCATTTCAGTTCGTTACAGCCCTGATGGGCCACCACCGGACGGCCTTTTCTCCGCTTCGCTACGCAAAGGTCGCCGCTGAATATTGGCGTTATACAGTGGCGTAGCAAGTCCGCTTTCTCCCCAATAGCGAATACAAGATGAATCGGGTAATCAGCAGGCTTTAATAATATGTACGATTTGCACCGTCTTGGATGGAATAGTTTTCAACAGCTTTGCCTTACAATAACACGGGAAGTCCTAGGGCAAACCGTACAGTCCTTTTTAGGCTCTAACGATGCCGGCCGGGATGGTGCTTTTGCTGGTCACGGTGAAAAGCGGGGACAGGCATGATTTAAAAATCGAAGTCCAGATGAATTGCTTAGCTGGTTAGCCAGGAAATAGTGTCGATCACGCCGTCATAGCGCATATATGGAATAGAAAGCTGTCTACTCGGCGTTGCAAATTGATAGATGGGATATTTTGGCAATAGGACGTCCGCCACATCTGCATGGAGTGGCTGGGCTTGAACGCGTGATGATGGTATTGCGGGTGGTCAGGTAACAATCGGTGGTCGGAACAATCGCCTTGCTTCGCTGATACCCTTCACGAACTTGCGCTCGAATGTTGCGACAGTCTGTTTCAGCTTCTCTACCGAGCCAAGCATGACAGGTATTTCTATCATCGCCTCACCACGCAGGTGGTCCATCAGACGATGGGGATCAAGATGGAGGCGTTCCAGGATGGGGGGCGCAGTTGTGTTGATGGAGCCGCGTTTGCCTTCGCGGATTTCCCGGCCGGCCCAGTCGACCAGTTCCAGATAGTCGGGGAGTGTGAAGCCAATACTGTTGGGGTGCGGGTCATGGCGTTGTGGGACCAGTCTCATCAAAGGGATTGCTTTAATGGGAGCCTCATCTGTTGGCTTTGTCTGCTTCGGTGCCATGTCGCGTAGGCGTTGCTGGATGGAGGTAAAGTCGGAGGCTTCCGGTGTGTCGGCCATCTTGGCACGTACTGGGTTGAGGTCCACATAGCTCATGCAGGCCAGCACGGCGGCATCATCGAGTAGGGCTTGGCTTTTGAAGCGACTCTCCCAGAAATGGCCCTTGCAGTGGTCTTCTTCATTGGCCCGTCTGGCCAGGTATTCATTGAGACTGCGCATGAACCAGGAGATGTCTGTCAGGCGTTCGCGCCAGGTTTCGATGATTTCCTCGGCCTTGATGTTCTCGGCCTTGCTGGTCGTTTCACCACGCTGGTAGCGGGTGACCAGCACTGGCACACTGTAGAGTCTTCCCCAGTGTTCAATGACTTGCTCGCTATCCCACTGCTTGGCGGTGCCCTGATCGATACGCAACACCAAGTGATAGTGGCTGGACATGATGGCAAATGATGGCTGTCCCGGTTCTGGCCGTCCCTTCTTGGCCTCGACGGTGATTGGAGAGTTGATATCAATGCAATCAAAGCTTAATCTTGAGAAAGCTTGATGGAGAGCGCTATGGCCAGTATCACGATTCGCAATCTCGACGAGGGCCTGAAGCATCGCCTGCGCATTCGCGCGGCCGAGCATGACCGGTCGATGGAGGAGGAAGCGCGGGAAATCCTGCGCCAGGCCATCGGCAAGCCGGCGGCGCCCAAGAACCTCGGCGAGACCATCCACCGCCGGTTCGCGGCGCTCGGTGGGGTTGATCTCCCACTACCGCCGCGGGAACCGATGCCCGAACCGCTGCGGTTTGACTAAAGCGGACCGGTAATGATCCTGATCGACACGAATGTGATCTCGGAGCTGATGCGTCCAAACCCTGCCCCATCTGGTCTAGCCTGGTTCGGGTTACAAGACACAGCAGCGCTTCATATCAGTGCAGTGGGGGAGGCCGAACTGCGGCGCGGCGCAGCGATGATGTCCGAGGGCAAACGACGCAACCGCCTGATCGCTGAAATCGACGCCATGATCACTGAGGACTTCGCGGGCCGGGTTCTGCCCTTTGACAGCGTCGCAGCGCAAGCCTTTGCCACCATCTTCGTCGACCGCCGCGCCGCCGGTCGGCCGATCAGCTTCCCCGACTGCCAGATCGCCGCCACGGCACGTGCTCATGGCGCCGCCATGGCGACCCGCAACGTGACCGATTTCACGGGCTGCGGCGTCGAAGTAATCGACCCCTGGAGCCACGAGGAAGGTACTTGATTATGGATAAGATGAGTTGATGTCTGGCGCGGGTCATGGGTTTCCTCCTTGAAAACCGATTTTGGTCTTGTTCCTAGTCTAGTTGTGTGTAGTATTCAGTCAAGAGAAATGATGGCTGTCCCGGTTCTGCGCCTCGGGAGCGCAGAACCCTGTTTACCCACCTGCGCAACCATGACCTGGCCGGGCTGGAAACCCACCTCAAGGCCCTCTACGCGGGCCTGCCCCACGATTGGTACCGCAACAACCCCATCGCCCAATACGAGGGGCATTACGCCAGTGTGTTTTACAGCCACTTTGCGGCCCTGGGCGTTCAGGTCACGGTGGAAGATTCCAGCCACCATGGCAAGGTGGACATGGCGGTGGACTTTGCCGGGCATATCTACCTGTTCGAATTCAAGGTGGTGGAGCAGCTGCCCGAAGGCAAGGCCCTGGCGCAGATCAAGGCCAAAGGCTACGCCGACAAATACCACGCCACCGGCAAGCCCATTCACCTGATCGGTGTGGAATTCTCCCGCGAAAGGCGGCAGATCGTGGCTTTTGATGTAGAGACGATCTGAACCTTCAAATGGGGACAGACACCTTTTGGGAAAAGGTGTCTGTCCCCATTTGAAGTGCTTCACAATTTGGAATATTCCGCTTGTATCCCCGGAGCAGATAGGAAGAATGTCACCTGTCCCCTTTTTAACCGCGGCGCCCTGTGCATTACGCTCGTCGGGCAACCCTGTCAATCCCAGGTCAGAACCCGTACCATGACCGGTTCGGTTTTCGGGCCTCATTCTCCGCTCGGCAACGCCCCCTCCCTCTTTTTCCCGCAGGACATTCTTTTGATCTCCACCGCCAATATCACCATGCAGTTCGGGGCCAAGCCCCTCTTCGAGAACGTGTCAGTCAAGTTTGGCGGGGGTAACCGTTACGGCCTGATCGGCGCCAACGGCTCGGGGAAGTCCACCTTCATGAAGATCCTGGGGGGCGATCTCGAGCCTTCCGCCGGCCAGGTGATGCTTGAGCCGAATGTGCGCCTGGGCAAGCTGCGCCAGGACCAGTTTGCGTATGAGAAGTGCAGCGTGCTGGACACGGTGATCATGGGGCATGAGGAGCTTTGGAAGGCGCGTGCCGAGCGCGACCGGATCTATTCTCTGGCGGAGATGAGCGAAGAAGACGGCATGAAGGTCGCTGAACTGGAGACCGAATTTGCGGAAATGGACGGCTATACCGCCGAAGCCCGTGCCGGCGAGCTGCTGCTCGGCCTGGGGATTCCGCTGGCACAGCACAGCGGGCCCATGAGCGAGGTCGCGCCCGGTTGGAAGCTGCGCGTCCTGCTGGCCCAGGCGCTGTTTTCCGATCCGGAAGTGCTGCTGCTGGACGAGCCCACCAACCACCTGGACATCAACACCATCCGCTGGCTGGAAAGCATCCTCACCTCGCGTAACAGCACGATGATCATCATTTCCCACGATCGCCACTTTCTCAACAGCGTCTGCACGCACATGGCGGATCTGGATTTTTGCGAACTGCGCCTGTTCCCCGGCAACTACGATGAATACATGACGGCCGCCACCCAGGCCCGCGAGCGTCTGCTGTCCGACAACGCAAAGAAAAAGGCACAGATCTCCGAGTTGCAGGCCTTCGTCAGCCGCTTTTCGGCCAACGCCTCCAAGTCCAAGCAGGCCACCAGCCGCGCCAGGCAGATCGAGAAGATCCAGCTCGATGAGGTCAAGCCCTCGAGTCGGGTCAGCCCGTTCATCCGTTTTGATCAGCACAAGAAGCTGCACCGTCAGGCCGTGACCCTCGACAAGGTCAGCCAGGGGTTCGATGGCGAGGCGTTGTTCAAGAACCTGAGTCTGCAAATCGAGGCCGGTGAGCGCGTGGCGATCATCGGCCCCAACGGCATCGGCAAGACGACGCTGCTGCGCACCCTGGTGAATGAAATGCCGCCGATGGCCGGCACGGTCAAATGGGCCGAAAGCGCGGATCTGGGCTATTTCGCCCAAGAACACGCCGAGGACTTCAAGAACGATGAGACCCTGTTCGACTGGATGGCTCGGTGGACCACGGGCGGCGACCAATTGGTGCGCGGCACCCTGGGCCGCATGCTGTTTTCCAACGATGAAATCTTCAAATCGGTCAAGGTGATTTCCGGTGGCGAGCAGGGCCGGATGCTGTTCGGCAAGCTGATCCTGAAAAGGCCCAACGTGATGATCATGGACGAACCGACCAACCACCTGGATATGGAATCCATCGAGGCGCTGAACCTGGCCCTGGAGAACTACCCCGGCACGCTGATCTTCGTCAGCCATGACCGCGAGTTCGTCTCCAGCCTGGCAACCCGCATCATCGAGCTGAACGAAGATGGCGTGACGGACTACAACGGCACCTACGATGATTATCTGCGTCAGTTGGGCGTGGCGGTCTAAGCCTTAAGTAACACGCAAAAGCGCAAAAGGGGACAGATTTATTTTCCCGCCCCGCAGGGCGGGAAAATAAATCTGTCCCCTTTTGCTGTGCCCCCTTTTGCTCTTTAGCTCCGCAGTGCCTTGGGCAGTGAGAACGTCACCGTCTCGCTGCGCCCTTCATGTTCCACGCAGGTCTCCACGCCCAGGGGCTTGAGGTGATCCACCACCTGCTGCACCAGCAGTTCCGGGGCGGAGGCGCCGGCGGTGATGCCGATGCGCTGGCGGCCTTCGAGCCAGCGGGCGTCGATGTCTTCGGCGCCGTCGATGAGGTAGGCCTGTATGCCCATCTTCTCGGCGATCTCACGCAGGCGATTGGAATTGGAACTGTTGGGGGAGCCCACCACCAGGATCAGGTCACACTCCCCGGCCAGGGACTTGATGGCGTCCTGGCGGTTCTGGGTGGCATAGCAGATGTCGTCACGGCGCTGCCCCTGAATATCGGGGAAGCGCTTCCGCAGGATCTTGAAGATGCCCTGGGTGTCGTCCATGGAGAGGGTGGTCTGGGTCACGTAGGCCAGATGGTCCGGGTCCTTGACGTCCAGTTCCTGGGCCTGCTGGATGTTCTCCACCAGGTAGATCTCGCCCCCGTGGCTGCGATCGTATTGCCCCAGGGTGCCGTCCACTTCCGGATGCCCGGCATGACCGATGAGGATGACTTCCTCACCCCGGACGGCATGGCGGGCCACCTCCATGTGTACCTTGGTGACCAGCGGGCAGGTGGCATCGAAGACGCGCAGGCCGCGCCTGTCGGCCTCGTCCCGCACGCTGCGAGGCACGCCGTGGGCGCTGAAGATGACCGTGGCGCCATCAGGCACCTGGTCCAGTTCCTCCACGAAGACGGCGCCCTTTTCCCTGAGTTCGTTCACCACGTAACGGTTGTGCACCACCTCGTGACGCACGTAGATGGGCTGGCCGAACAGGTCCAGGGCCCGTTCCACGATCTCGATGGCCCGGTCGACGCCGGCGCAGAATCCACGGGGGTTGGCGAGGAGGATGTGCATGTTCGTCTGGCCTGATGTTAAGGGTGGCTGATAGGCCGTCATCCTACAACAACCGTGGATGACTGCCGAATGGGCCTGTCATGGATGTGGGAAACGGTACTTCCGGGGGGGCGCAGGGAAATTGACCGCTTCACGTACGGTGGACTATCCTCGAGAAAACCGCTCGCTAATAGGGCTCAAGGCTTTGGCAAGCGTCACTTTTGATACTCACGAGTTTATCAAAACCCTCGAGAAGGCAGGCTTCGACGAGAAGCAGGCCGAGGCTGTGGCGTTGGCTTTCAAAAATGCCCAGCGCGAGGCGGAAGTGGCGACCAAGGAGGATATCGCACTGGTGAGATCCGAAGTTCGGGAGATGGAACACCGATTGAAAGCAGATCTGATCAAGTGGATGGCCGGGCTGCTGCTTGCCCAGGCTGCGCTGGTGGCCACTTTGGTGAAGTTGTTGTCCTGATAGCTTGCCGATTGGTAGGCCGCGAATGCTTCAGGTCGGCGGCTGCACCGACAGCACCTCGATCTCCACGGTAATCTCATGCCCCGCCAGCGGGTGATTGAAATCCACCGTGACCCTGTCCCCTTCGATCTCCCGGATCAGCCCCGGGATCTGCTCGCCGGTGGGGGTGTCGAAGCCCACCAGCAGGCCGGGTTCCAGGGGCATGGCCTCGGGGAAATCGCTGCGTTCCATGGTCTGCACCGCTTGTGCCGTGGCGAAGCCGAAGGCTTGTTCAGGGGGCAGGGTGGTGGTGCAGGACTCCCCTTCTGAAAGCGCAGTGACCAGTCCTTCCAGGGCGCCGTGCAACTCGCCCTGGCCGACGGTGAATTCCACCGGTTCGACCGGAGCTTCCCGGGTGCTATCGGCCACCTGGCCGTTTTCCAGGGTGATGGTGTAATGCATCCGTACCCGGCTGCCGGCGGTGATCATGACTTCTGTGTCCCGCGAGGGGCGGGTATGAGGCTGGTGATGATGAGGATCACGGCGCCCACGGTGATGGCGCTATCGGCGATGTTGAAGGTGGGCCAGTGGTAGCCGGCGTAATGGAGGTCGAAGAAGTCGATCACGTGCCCGTGCCAGACCCGGTCGATCACGTTGCCGATGGCGCCGCCCAGGATCAGCGCCAGGCTGACGGCGGTGCTGGTCTCGTCCCGCTTGAGTTGACGCAGCCACCAGATGATCACCCCGCTGACGACCACGGCCAGTGTCGTGAAGAACCAGCGTTGCCAGCCTCCGGCATCGCTGAGAAAGCTGAAGGCGGCGCCCTGGTTGTATACCAGGGCCAGGTTCAGGAAGGGCAGGATCTCCATGGGGGCGAATTGCACCAACTGATATTCGGCGATGCGTTTGGTGACCTGATCCAGGATGATCACGCCGAAGGAGAGCCATAGCCATTTGAGCATGTTGTTCGGGTCTCTGTTTGACTGAGGTTGTGGTGGTGGGTGGGGTGGCTTCGTCTCCCTCATCCCCAGCCCTTCTCCCCAGAGGGGAGAAGGGAGTTTGTCCGCCCCTGAGCCTTCGGAAGGTGGCAGGGATGTGAGCCCCTCTCCCGCTGGCGGGAGAGGGGTTGGGGTGAGGGTGGGCGGAGGCCCCAATCAGGCAAATGCCCGCTGCTCACCCTCGCCCGCTACGTTCTCTACACAGCGCCCGCACAACTCCGGATGCTCGGCGCTGGTGCCCACATCTTCCCGGTGATGCCAGCAGCGCGGGCACTTGGCATGTTCACAGCGCAGGGCGCGGATGGCCAGGGCGGTGCCATCGGGCAGGGCGGAGGCCACGGCCGTGGCGGGTGCCTGGCCCAGGGCATGCACCCGGGCATAGGAGGTGATCAGCACGAACCGCAGTTCATCCCCCAGGCGGGTCAGGATCTCCTGCAGCCCGGCATCGCAGTACAGATCCACCTCGGCATCCAGGGAGGCACCAATGTCGCCCTCATTGCGCAGTTTTTCCAGCTCGCGGCTCACGCACTGACGGACCTCCAGCACCCGTCGCCAGTCCGCAACGCCCAGGGGCGCATCGTCCTGCAGGGGGAACAGGCCGTCGTACCAGGTGTTGAGCAGCACCGATGCGTTGCGCTCGCCGGGGATCTGCTGCCAGATCTCCTCGCCGGTGAAGGAAAGGATGGGCGTCAGCCAGCGGGTCATGGCCTCGATGATGTGGTACATGGCCGTCTGCGCCGAACGGCGCGCACGACTGTCCGCCTGGGTGGTGTACTGGCGGTCCTTGATCACGTCCAGGTAGAAGCTGCCCATCTCCACCGAGCAGAAATTGTGCACCCGCTGGTAGATCTGGTGGAACTGGTAGTGCTCGTAGGCGCGGATCACCTGCTGCTGCACCTGCAGGGCCTGGTCCACGGCCCATCGGTCCAGGGGCAGCATGCGCTCGGCGGGCAGCAGGTCGGTGGTCGGGTCGAAGCCGTTCAGGTTGGCCAGCAGGAAGCGGGCCGTGTTGCGCATGCGCCGATAGGCGTCGGCGGTGCGCTTGAGGATCTCGTCGGAGACAGCCATCTCACCACTGAAGTCGGTGGCCGCCACCCACAGGCGCAGGATGTCGGCACCCAGGGTATCCATGACCTTCTGCGGGGCCACCACGTTGCCCTTGGATTTGGACATCTTCTGACCCTGGGCATCCACGGTGAAGCCGTGGGTGAGCACCGCCTTGTAGGGGGCCGTGCCCCGCATGGCCACGGAGGTGAGCAGGGATGACTGGAACCAGCCCCGGTGCTGGTCGGAGCCCTCCAGGTACAGATCGGCCGGCAGGCCCAGGCCGGGACGGCGTTCGGTCACGGTGGTGTGGGTCACGCCCGAATCGAACCACACGTCCAGGGTATCGGTCAGCTTGTCGAAGCGTTCGGCGTCCTCGCCCAGCAGTTCCTTCGGGTCCAGCGAGAACCAGGCCTCGATGCCTTCCTGTTCCACCTTTTTGGCCACGGCCTCGATCAGGGCCTGGGTGTCCGGGTGCAATGCACCGGTTTCCTTGTGGATGAACAGGGGAATGGGCACCCCCCAGTTGCGTTGCCGGGAGATGCACCAGTCCGGGCGGTTGGCCACCATGCCCTCAATGCGGGCGCGCCCCCAGTCGGGCACCCATTGCACCTGTTCGATGGCCCGCAGGGCGCCCTCGCGCAGTTCCGCCTTGTCCATGCTGATGAACCACTGGGAGGTGGCCCGGAAGATGATGGGGGTCTTGTGGCGCCAGCAATGGGGGTAGCTGTGGCGCAGTTTTTCCACATGCACCAGCGCCCCGCGCTCCTTGAGCACTTCCAGGATGCGGCCGTTGGCCTCGTTCACGCTCAGCCCGGCGAACAGCTCGGTGGAGGGCAGGAAGCGCCCATCGCCGCCCACCGGGTTGTCCACCAGAAGGTTGTAACGCCGACCCACGATGTAATCGTCCTGACCGTGACCCGGGGCCGTATGCACCGCGCCGGTACCCGCCTCCAGGTTCACATGCTCACCCAGGATCACCGGCACCTGACGGTCATAGAAGGGGTGCTGCAGCAGCAGGCCTTCCAGGGCTGCACCCTGGGCGTGGCCGATGACGTGCTGCCCCCCCAGGCCGTAGCGCTGCATGAGGCTGTCCACCAGTTCGGTAGCCACCAGCAGGCGCTCTTCGTTCACGGCCACCAGGGCATACTCCAGCTCCCCATTCAGGGCCACGGCCTGGTTGGCGGGCAGGGTCCAGGGGGTGGTGGTCCAAATGACCACGCTGATGGGGCCGTTGCCCGCCTCGCCGTTCACCTGCAGACGCCGCAGCAGGTCCTCGTCGTCCAGGGAATGGAAGCGCACGTCGATGGCCGGTGAGGTCTTGTCCTCGTATTCCACTTCGGCCTCGGCCAGGGCAGAGCCACAGTCCACGCACCAATGCACCGGCTTGTTGCCCTGGATCACGTGGCCACGGTCGATGATGCGGCCCAGGGCGCGCATGATGTCCGCCTCCACCGTGTAGTCCATGGTGAGGTAGGGGTTTTCCCAGTCGCCCAGTACGCCCAGGCGCTTGAAGTCCTCGCGCTGGCGGTTCACCTGATCCTGGGCGAAGTGGCGACAGGCCTCGCGGAAGGCACGGGCATCCGTCCCCTTGCCGGCCTTGCCCTGGCTGCGCTCCACCTGCAGTTCGATGGGCAGGCCGTGGCAGTCCCAGCCGGGCACATAGGGGGCATCGTAGCCCGCCAGGGTACGGCTCTTGACGATCACGTCCTTGAGGATCTTGTTCACCGCATGGCCGATATGAATATCGCCATTGGCATAGGGCGGGCCGTCGGCCAGCACGAAGCGGGGTCGACCGGCGCTGGCCTGGCGGATCCGCTGATACAGACCCTCCTGTTCCCAGGCGGCGAGCATGTCCGGCTCGCGCTTGGCCAGGTTGCCGCGCATGGGGAAGTCGGTCTTGGGCAGGTTCAGGGTGTCTTTATAGTCGGTCAAGCTGGAATTCCTCGATTCAGTCCGGCGAGCGCTCGTCGCTGGGCCGCCCCTGAAAAAATGCACGGGCATGATCCACGTCCCGGGCGATCTGCGCGCGCAGTTCATCCAGGGAGGTGAAGCGTTGTTCATCCCGCAGGCGATGGAGTAGGTCCACATGCAGGTGTTTTCCATAGAGGTTGGCATCCGTGTCGAACAAATGCACCTCCAGGCGGTTCTGGACGCCCCCCACCGTGGGGCGGGTGCCGGCGTTGGCCACGCCCTGCACCGGCTCGCCGGGGAGGCCGAATGCCTCCACGGCAAATACGCCACGTATCGCCATGGGGCAGGGGCCCAGGCGCAGATTGGCGGTGGGGAAGCCCAGTTGGTGGCCCTTCTTGTCGCCATGGGCGACACGCCCGTTGATGCGATACGGGCGGCCCAGGAGTTTTTCCGCCTCGTCCATGCAGCCTTGGGCCAGGGCACCACGGATGCGGGTGCTGCTGACCCGGGCGCCGTCGATATGGAAGGTGTGCATGTGCGCCACATCGAAACCATGCACCCGCCCGGCCTCGCGCAGGGTTTCAAAGGTGCCGGCGCGGTCCTTGCCAAAGCGGAAGTCGTCCCCCACCACCAGGTGGCGCACGCCCAGGCGCTCCACCAGCAGCTCCCGGATGAAGTCCTGGGCGCTCATGCCGGCCAGGGCCGGGTTGAAGTTCAGGCACAGCAGCCGGTCCACGGAAAAACGGCGCATGGCCAGCAGTTTGTCGCGGAAGCGCTGCAGCCGGGCCGGCGAGCGCTCACCCAGAAAATACTCCCGTGGCAGAGGCTCGAAGGTGACCGCCACGGTGGGCAGGCCCCGTTCGGCCCCCTTTTCGGCCAACTGCCCGAGCACCGCCTGGTGCCCCAGGTGCACACCGTCGAAGTTGCCGATGGTGGCCACCGAGCCCCGGTGCCGGGGCCTCAAGTTGTGGGCACCGCGAATCAGTTCCATGGGATTGGCCGCAAAAGCCTCGATTATACGTGGGGGGGGGGCGCGTTTACAGGGTTGGCCCCTTGTTGATCACTACCGCAGCAGGAATGTCCTGGGCCGCACTCCGGTGGCCAGCAGGGTGAGTCCATAGGCGCCACCGCCCAGGGCGATCAGGCCCAGCAGGGCGCTGACCCGGGTCAGCGCCGGCCATTCGCTCCACTGGCTCAGTTCCGGCAGCATCAGCAACAAGAGCAGGGTCAGAAGGCCACTTGCCAACAGCATACGCCACCACAGGCCCAGCCAGCCGGGCAGGATCATCAGGATGCCGTCACGGCGCAGCCCGCGGTAGAGCAGTCCGGCATTGAGGTAGGCCGATAGCGAGGTGGCCAGCGCCAGGCCGGCATGGGGGCCTGGCCAGCCCATCCACACCCAGGGCGCCACAATGGCCACGTTCAATGCCATGTTGGCCACCATGGCGATCACCGCCACCTTCACGGGGGTTTTGGTGTCCTGGCGGGAAAAGTATCCTGGCGCCAGGATCTTGATGAGGATGAAGGCGGGCAGCCCCACGGCGTAGGCCATCAGCGACAGGGCGGTCATGCGGGTGTCGCTTTCCAGGAACTCCTGATACTGGATCAGGGCCGCGAGGATGGGGGCGGCGAGCAGGATCAGGCCCAGGGCCGAGGGCAGGGCGATGAGCAGGGACAGGCGCAGCGCCCAGTCCAGTGTCCTGCCGAAGGCTTGCGGGTCCTTGCGGGCATATTCTCCGGAGAGGCGAGGCAGAATCACCGTGCCGATGGCAATGCCGAACAGGGCCAGGGGCAGTTCCACGAAACGGTCGGAAAAATACAGCCAGGTGATGGAGCCGGTGGCAAGAAAGGATGCGATCAGGGTGTCCACCAGCAGGTTGATCTGAACCACCGAGGTGCCGAAGATCGCGGGTAGCATGAGCTTGGCAATGCGCTTCACGCCCTCGTGGGTACGTCGCAGTCGGGGCCGGGGCATCAGTCCATGGCGCATCAGGAAGGGGACCTGGAAGGCCAGTTGCACCGCGCCGGCCACGAACACCCCCCAGGCCAGGGCCATCACCGGCTGCTGGAAATGCGGCGCACCCCAGACGGCAGCGGCGATGAGCGACAGGTTCAGGAACACCGGAGTGAAAGCCGGCACTGCAAACCGTCCCAGGCTGTTGAGAATGCCCCCGGCCATGGCGGTGAGCGAAATGAACAACAGGTAGGGAAAGGTGATGCGCAGCATGTCGGTGGCCAGGGCATGACGGCCATCCTCCCCGTGGAACCCTGGGGCAAAGACGCTGATCAGGAGGGGCGCGGCAATCACCCCGAGAAGGCTGGTGATGAACAGCACCAGGGTGAGAGCGCCGCTGACATGGTCCACCAGGTCCTTCAGCGCCCTCTGGCCCCGCTGTTCACGGAATTCAGCGAACACGGGCACGAAGGCCTGGGAGAAGGCCCCCTCAGCAAACAGCCGGCGCAGAAAGTTGGGGATGCGAAAGGCGACGAAAAAGGCGTCGGTGGCCCCGCTGGCCCCGAAGCTGACCGCCAGCACCATGTCCCGCAGATAGCCAAACAGCCGCGACACCAGTGTCATGGCGCTGACAACGGCGGTGGACTTGAGCAATCGGCTCATGGGTTGACGCGAGCTCGCGGGTTGCCGGGCACAAAAAAACCCGGGATGACCGGGTGCACTATAAGTCCCTTTCCCTGGGGGGAGCAGGAAGCCATTCAAGCCCCTCACTCCATTGGGGGAGAGGGGTTGGGGTGAGGGGCGGCGCAGGACCGGGTCAGCATCCTGCCCGCCGTTCCCCTCATCCCCGTCCCTTCTCCCCAGGGGGGAGAAGGGAGGCAGGACGATTACAGTGCCCGCACCCGCGCATTCAGGCGGCTCTTGTGACGCGCGGCCTTGTTGCGGTGCAGGACACCCTTGGAGACGGATTTGTCGATGACGGGCACGGCGGCTTGGTAGGCGTTGGTGGCGCTGTCCTTGTCACCTTCCTTCACGGCCTTCAGCACCTTCTTGATGGCAGTGCGAAAGCGCGAACGCGCGGCCATGTTGTGCTGGCGATTCTTTTCGCTCTGGCGGGCACGCTTGCGAGCTGAGGCGATGTTGGCCAAGGTAATCTCCTGAAAATTCGGGTCAGTTCCGGAAAAGCCGGCAATCTTGCATGGAGGTGGGTGGGATGTCAAGGCATTCCTGAGCGGCCTTGCTGCGCCGCAGATTGATCCATCGCAATAACCCTGACACTCTTGCCCCCACCCGGCCCCACAAGAAACGTCGGGACACACCAAAGGAGGACAGGTCATGACCCCATCTGAGACGGATGAAATGCGCGCCTACACCCACCGGCCCCGTGCCAAGGCGAGACGCCGATGGCAGATCCTGCCCATGGTCTGGCTTCTGATCAGCCTGGCTTGGCTGGGGATGCCCTCTCTGGCCACCGCCTCCGATCCGGCGGCCCGCGTGGTCTATCATGCGGACTTTTCCGATCCCCGCCGGTTCAGCGCCATGCTCACGAGCATCAACAACATGGCAGTGCACTACGAGAATGAACTGATGGATCATGACATCCGCATCGTCGCCGTCTCCCACGGCATCCGCTTCCTGACCGACGATCCCCTGGAGGATTCCCCCTTTGCCGAGGACGATACCCTCGCCGAGGAGCGTGACAACCTGCGCGGGCGGTTGAGTTCCCTGATCTCCATGCATGGGGTGAAGGTGGAACTGTGCAACATCACCCGCTCGGCCCTGGATCTGCCGGAGGATGAACTCTACGAAGGGGTCTCCATGGTGCCCTCAGGCGTGGTGCGCCTGGCCGAACTGCAGAACACCAGGGGTTTCGCCTACATCAAGATCGAGTAGTCCCGGCCAAAGGTCGAACGCCGAGCTGGCAGACTTCCGGGTATGCATCAAGGCTCCGCGAAGGTCAGTCAGCCATCTCCTGGTCGGCTGTTCCCAATGCATCAAGGCCCTGTCGGGTGCCGGAGGTCTGTTGGCGGGCTTCAGCCGCAGGAAGCGGCTGCAGAGCCTACAGGGATGTATTCACGGCGTCCCGCCAACAGACCTCCGGCACTCGACAGGGCCGCTACCTCCGCAGCCTGTCCGACCCCCAGCAGGGCCGCTACCCCCGTAGCCAGTCACGTCGATCACAACACCACCAGATTATCCCGATGAATGAGCTCCGGCTCATCCACATACCCCAGGATGGATTCGAGCTCATCACCTCGCCGCCCCATGATGCGGCGGGCCTCGTCGGCGGCGTAGTTCACCAGGCCCCGGGCCACCGGGCGCCCATCCGGGTCCAGACAAGTGACCACCTCGCCACGGGAGAACCGGCCCTTCACGTGGGTGACACCCACCGGCAGCAGACTGCGGCCCGCCTCGCGGATCACCCGTGCGGCACCGGCATCCAGCAGCAACTCCCCGCGTGAGACCAACTGCCCGGCAATCCACTGCTTGCGTGCCGCCAAGGGCTCCCGGTCGGGGCGCAGCAAGGTGCCCAGATCCTCGCCAGCGGCGATGCGCTCCAGCACGCCGGAGGTGCGGCCCGAGGCGATCAGTGTGTGGGTGCCGGAGCGGGCGGCACGGGCCGCGGCCGTGAGCTTGGTGGCCATGCCGCCACTGCCCAGTCGACCGAAGGTGGGGGCCACCAGACGCAGCAGGCTGGGGTCCGAGGCCAGCCCCTCCGAGACCAGTCGGGCATCCTGGAAGGTGCGCGGATCACGATCATACAGGCCGTTCTGGTCGGTGAGGATCACCAGCAAGGAGGCCTCCACCAGATTGCACACCAGGGCCGCCAGGGTGTCGTTGTCGCCAAAGCGGATCTCCTCGGTGGCGACGGTATCGTTCTCGTTCACCACCGGGATGGCGTGCATGCGCAGTAGGGTGCGCAGGGTGCTGCGGGCGTTCAGATACCGTCGCCGGTCGGCCAGGTCATCATGGGTGAGCAGAACCTGGGCGGCATGCAGCCCATGTTTCTGGAAATGACTCTCATAGGCTTGCACCAGGCCCATCTGCCCCACGGCGGCAGCAGCCTGCAGTTCATACAGGGCCGATGGTCGCTCGCTCCAGCCCAGGCGCGTCATCCCCTCGGCCACCGCGCCGGAGGATACCAGGATGATCTCGTGGCCGGCGCGGCTCAGTCGGGCCAATTGATCGGCCCACCCGGCCAGGGCCTGCATGTCCAGGCCCTGGCCGTCGTTGGTGATCAGCGCCGAGCCGATCTTGACGACCCAGCGGCGGGACTTGCCCAGTGCTTCACGTGTCACTGTCATGCGCTTCCAGGTGTCTCATGACCTGTTGTGTGAGGGTGTCCGTGCCTTCGCCGGTGACGGCGGAGATATAAAAGACGGGCGCCTTCCAGTCCAGGGCCTGGATGATGGCCTGGCAGCGTGCCTCGCGTTCATCGGGCGAGACCAGGTCCACCTTGTTGATCACCAGCCAGCGGGGGCGCTCCAGAAGCTGTGGGTCGAACTGCGCCATCTCCTGTTCGATCACGCGGACCGCCTGCTCAGGTGCCTGCTCGGGATCGGGCGGCTCAATATCCACCAGGTGCAGCAGCAGGCGGTTGCGGGACAGATGCTTGAGGAACTGGATGCCCAGCCCCGCCCCCTCGGCCGCCCCCTCGATGAGACCGGGGATGTCGGCCATCACGAAGCTCTGCAGGGGGCCCACGCGGACCACGCCCAGGTTGGGGTGCAGGGTGGTAAAGGGGTAATCGGCCACCTTGGGGCGCGCGCCGGATACCTTGGAGATCAGGGTGGATTTGCCCGCGTTGGGCAGTCCCAGCAGGCCCACGTCGGCCAGGACCTTCAGTTCCAGGCGCAACTGGCGCAGTTCTCCCGGGGTGCCCGGCTTGGACTGGCGGGGCGCCCGGTTCACGGAGCTCTTGTAGCGGGTGTTGCCCAGGCCGTGGAAGCCGCCCTGGGCGACCAATAGCTTCTGGCCATGGTCCACCAGGTCGCCGATCAACTCATCGGTCTGGGCGTCGAAGGCCAGGGTGCCCACCGGCACCTCCACTTCCAGGTCTTCCCCGGCGTGACCGGTCATGTTGCGGCCCCGGCCATTTTCGCCGCGCCCGGCCTCGAAGTGGCGCTGGAAGCGAAAATCCGCCAGCGTGTTCAGGTCGTGGGTGGCCACCAGGTAGACGGACCCCCCATCGCCCCCGTCGCCGCCGTCCGGGCCGCCGAACGGCACATACTTCTCCCGGCGAAAGCTTACGCAGCCGTTGCCGCCGTCGCCGGCCTTGACCTTGATGGTGGCTTCATCAACGAATTTCATGGGGTGGCTTCTTGTTCCGGGGTGATGGGCGCCTTCTCAGGATACGTCGCCCGGGGGCAAAGCGACACCCCGTTCCGCGGTCCCATGCGGTGCCTGGGGGCATTAAAAAAGCCCCGGAAGGCCGGGGCTTTGGAGTCCTTGCTGCCGATTGTGGCCGGCAATCAGGCGGCGAGCACGCTCACGTACTTGCGGCCCTTGGGACCCTTGGTTTCGAATACCACCTTGCCGTCCGCCTTGGCGAACAGGGTGTGATCCTTGCCGCAGCCCACGTTCAGGCCGGGGTGGAACTGTGTGCCACGCTGACGAACGATGATGTTGCCGGCGATCACGGCCTGGCCACCAAAGCGCTTCACGCCAAGACGTTTGCTTTCTGAGTCGCGGCCGTTACGGGTACTGCCGCCTGCCTTCTTATGTGCCATTTGCTGTTACCTCTTGCCTATCAGCCGGCGATGGAAGTGATTTCCAGCTCGGTGTAGTGCTGGCGGTGCCCCATCTGCTTGCGGGAGTGCTTGCGACGGCGGAACTTGATGATCTCCACCTTTTCGCCGCGCCCGTGGGACTTGATGGTCGCGGTCACTTTGCCGCCTTCCACGTAGGGCGCACCCACCTTGATGTCTTCGCCGCTGCCGACCAGCAGGACGTTGTCGAATTCCACAGAGGCGCCTTCCTCCGCGTCGAGTTTCTCGACCCGGAGTTTTTCACCCTGGGCAACCCGGTACTGCTTGCCACCGGTAGCGATAACCGCGTACATCTTTGATGTTCTCCGAAAAGGTCTTCAATCCAAAGACGCGGAAGTTTACCTGCGCCGCAAGCGGTGGTCAAATAGAAAGACACGCAAACTCAGGGATACGCCTTGACACTCAACCACTCCATTCCTAGCATGCCCGAGGCTCCCTCCCTTAGTGATCAAATTCCGTCCATGGACCTGAACCAGATTCGCGACCTGATCGCCGACGACATGAAGGCGGTGGACGACTGCATTTGTCGGCGTCTGCAATCCCCCGTGGTGCTCATCAACCAGTTGGGCCACTACATCATCAGTAGCGGCGGCAAGCGCCTGCGTCCGATGCTGGTGCTGCTGTCTTCCGGGGCCTGCGGTTATCGGGGGACGCAGCATATCGAGCTGGCTGCCGTCATCGAGTTCATCCACACCGCCACCTTGCTGCATGACGACGTGGTGGATGCCTCGGAGATGCGCCGCGGGCGGGAGACCGCCAATGCGCGCTTCGGCAACGAGGCCAGTGTGCTGGTGGGCGATTTCCTCTATTCCCGCTCCTTCGAGATGATGGTGGAGATCGGCAACATGCGCATCATGGAGATCCTGTCCCACACCACCAGCACGGTGGCCGAGGGTGAGGTGATGCAGCTGCTCAACTGCCATGATGCGGACACCACCGAAGAGCGCTACATGCATGTGATCCAGTCCAAGACGGCCAAGCTCTTCGATGCTGCCGGGCGGGTGGGCCCTGTACTGGCGGAGCAGCCCGAGGCGGTGATCCAGGGGCTGGCGGCTTATGGCATGCACCTGGGTACGGCCTTCCAGTTGATTGACGATGTGCTGGATTACAGTGGTGAGCGCGACGAGATGGGCAAGAACATGGGCGATGACCTGGCTGAGGGCAAGCCGACGCTGCCGTTGATCCACGCCATGCGTGTGGGTAACGAGGCAGACGCGGCCCTGGTGCGCGAGGCCATCGAGAAGGGGGGCCGTGATTATGCCGAGCGGGTGCTGGCGGCCATTCAGGCGACGGATTCCATCGAGTACACCCGCAAGATGGCGGAGCAGGAAGCGGACAATGCCATCGAGGCCCTGTCGGTATTGCCTGAAAGCCCCTATCGGGATGCCATGGCATCGCTGGCACGTTTTTCCGTGGGGCGGGTGTACTAAGCGTATTTCGGGATTGGTGGGGTCGTGCGGGGTTGGACTTTCCGGAGTCTTCGTAGCACAATACGCACCCTGTCGGGACGGTCAATCCCGCAGTCAATCGGAGTGTAGCTCAGCCTGGTAGAGCACCGCCTTCGGGAGGCGGGGGTCGAAGGTTCGAATCCTTTCACTCCGACCAGATCGAAAAACGCCACGGGGGTCATCCTTCGTGGCGTTTTTTTTGGCGGGTGCCTGGGGTGGGTGCCGGGGGTGGTGTCTCCCTGGTGCCGGGGGCCGGTGCGCGGGACGCCGTGAATACTTCCCTGTAGGCTTTGCAGCCGCTTCCTGCGGCTGAAACCCGCGCACCCGCCCCCGGCACCAGGGAGACTGGTCACTATCCGGGCTTCGTTCACCCCCTCATCCCCGGCCCTTCTCCCCCGCGGGGAGAAGGGAGCAAGTCTTCTGTTTGAAGCCCCTCTCACCCTTCGGGGAGAAGGGAGCAAGTCTTCTGTTTGAAGCCCCTCTCACCTTCGGGGAGAAGGGAGCAAGTCTTCTGTTTGAAGCCCCTCTCACCTTCGGGGAGAAGGGAGCAAGTCTTCTGTTTGAAGCCCCTCTCACCTTCGGGGAGAAGGGAGCAAGTCTTCTGTTTGAAGCCCCTCTCACCTTCGGGGAGAAGGGAGCAAGTCTTCTGTTTGAAGCCCCTCTCACCCTTCGGGGAGAAGGGTGCAAGTCTTTTGTTTGGAGCCCCTCTCCCCCGCGGGGAGAGGGGTTGGGGTGAGGGGCGGTGTGCCCCAGACTACCCACGCCCCCCCAGCAGGCGCTCGGTGATGCTCTCCATCGCCGTGCCCATGCGTTTGCCCAGGCTCTGGCGGCGCTTGTAGGTGATCTCGTACAGATCATGCTCCCGGGCCAGTTTCATGAGTACATCGTCGCTGGTGCCCAGTTCGTCCACCAGCCCCAGGGGGCGGGCCTGTTCGCCGTACCAGTGCTCCCCGGTGCCCACCTGGTCCATGTCCAGGGACGGGCGATAACGGGACAGGAAGGTCTTGAACAGGGTGTGGGTCTCTTCCAGGTCCTCCTGGAACTTGGCCCGACCCTCGGCGGTGTTGCGGCCCAGTACCGTGAGGGTGCGCTTGTATTCGCCGGCGGTGAGCAACTCGACATCCACGTTGCGACGCTTGAGCCAGCGGTGGAAGTTGGGCAACTGCGCCACCACGCCGATGGAGCCGACGATGGCGAAAGGGGCGGCCACGATGCGATGAGCCACGGCGGCCATCAGGTAGCCGCCGCTGGCGGCGATGCGGTCCACGCAGACCGTGACCTTCAGCCCGGCATCACGCAGCCGCACCAGTTGCGAGGCCGCCTGGCCATAGTGGGGCACCATCCCGCCGCCGCTTTCCACGCAGACCACCACATGATCCAGGTCCGGACGGGCCTGGGTGAGCACTGTGGACACCTCCTCGCGCAGGCTCTCCACATGGGAGGCCCGGATGTCGCCGTGAAACTTCAGCACGAACACCCGGGCCCGGTCAGGATCCGGGGACGGGGCCAGTGCGCTCTTTCCCTTGTCGCCACCGCGCAGACGCTTGAGGCGTGCAGCCCACCCCCTGGGCGCCGCGAAGCGCCGTTTCAGGGTGTTCTCCATGTGCTGGTAGCGGTCGTTGAGGCGACGCACATTAAGTGAGTCCTGGCCGCGTTCCCGGGCATTGGCGGCGGTGCTGGCAAGACTGCCCAGCACCACCAGGATGGCCACCACGATGGTCAGTGCCTTGGCCAGGAAGAGGGCGAAATCGTAGATGAATTCCATCAGAGGGAATCCACCTTACGCCTTCATCACCTGGTTCTGCAGAAAGGCCTCGTACTCGGCCACAAAGGACTCGGGCATCTCGAAATAAGGCAGGGCGCCGGTGGGCATCTCGTAGATGAGCCAGTTGGGGCGCTTGGCCACCACCGACTTGCCCTTGAAGTCCACGAAGTCGCCCCGCTCGCCATGCACCATGAACACCGGCAGCTTCAGGGATTCGTAGATGGTGGTGATGTCAGCGCTGAACAGGTTGCCGGCCAGGAAATGGTAGGGGGCATTCTTGGCGCCGGGCTGGCGGGTGGTGGCCACGCTGTATTCCAGCAGTCCCAGGTCGATGTCCTTGGAGCCCCAGGCCTTGTTGAGGAAGTAGCGGATCACGCTGCGCTTGGTGAGGGCGTTGAATAGCCCCTGGCTCCAGGGGGCGCGCACGAAGAAGTTGTGCAGCCAGGGCATGCCGCGAGTGCTCTCTGCCGGGCCGTCCAGACGGCCGGTCCCCTTGAAGCCGGTGGGGCTCACCAGGCCGATGCTGCGGAAGGCGTCGGAGGATTCGTGGGCGGCGCGGGCCAGGAACTCCGAGCCCAGGGAAAGGGCGATGGCGTCCACCTTGCCTTCGCCGTGCAGGCGGCGGATCTCCTCCACCATGGCATGGACGGCATCGGTCATCAGGCGGGGCGTGTAGGCCCGGTCGCTACGGTCGGAGCCGCCGAAGCCGGGCAGTTCCAGGGCATACACCGGACGCCACTTGGCATAGTGATCGTAAAGTGGCTTGACTTCATAAGCGGAGCCGGCCGCATTCACGCTATGAATCAGCAGCAGGGGGACATCGGTGCGCTGTTCCTGACTGCCGGGCGCGGCGTGGTAGTAGCACAGACTGCCTGCCTTGCTCTGCAGGGTGCGGCGCTCACCCGTGAGGGCCGGAGGCAGGGTGTAGGCGGGTGCCTGGGCCTTGCCTGCGGCGCTGTCGGTGGCGGCCTCGGACAGATGGATCGTTGGATGGCTGGGCAGGGTGGCGGTCGCCGCCGCAAGCGGCTCGATTGAGATGGGTCTGAACATGGTGGGGTACTCCCGATCAAGTGGATGTGTGGCTGCCGTCACCTCTGGGCGACGGCGGAAATCCTGAATGTGTCTGTGAGTATCTGGAGTTTGGCCATGTCGATCAAGCGGCGCGACACTTCTGGCGCGGGGATCCGCGAAGGTCTATTCCTGGTGCTATAGTCGGAAAGCTGGGTGTATTGAGCGACTCAAAATCATTGTAAGGAGGCGTGTGATGAACATGATATTCCGTGCAGCGGCCACCCTGACGATCGCAGCAGGCTTGCCCCTGGGGGTTGTCCAGGCGGATCTCGATCGTGCGGCACCGCCAGAGGGTGCGCAGGTGTATTTCATTACGCCGTCGGATGGGGAGACCGTCAGTTCGCCGGTGATGGTGCGCATGGGGCTCAAGGGGGCGGGGATTGCCCCGGCAGGTGTGGAGCGTTCCAATACGGGTCATCATCACCTGCTGATCAACACGGATCTGGAGGCGGTGAACCTGGATACGCCGCTGCCTTTCTCGGATCAGACGGTGCACTTCGGTGGCGGCCAGACGGAGGCAGAGCTGGACCTGGAGTCTGGCACACATACGTTGCAGTTGTTGTTCATGGATTACCGGCATGCCAGTTTTGATCCGCCGGTGGTGTCCGAGCAGATCACGATCACGGTGGAGTAGGTGCTTTCGCAGGGAGAGGGGCTAAAGCCCCCTCCCGTCATGGGAGGTGACAAAAGGTTCTGTTATTATAGCCGTCAGTGATGCGTGGCCCCCGGAGTCCTCCGGCAGACACCACAACAACGATGGCCGCGTCAGGATCTTTCAACACCACCATAGGAAAACGGCAACATGCATATCGGCACCACGCTTACCAACTTCATTATCGAGACCCAGCGTCAGTTCGAGGGGGCCACCGGGGAGTTCACCGGCCTGCTCAACGACATCTCAGTGGCCTGCAAGAAGATCTCTGACCTGGTCAACAAGGGCGATCTGGTGGGGGTGCTGGGCACCGCCAGCACCCAGAATGTACAGGGAGAAGAGCAGAAGAAGCTGGACGTGATCACCAATGAGATCTTCATCGAGGCCCTGGCCCATAACGGCCACGTGGCGGCCCTGGCCTCCGAGGAGATGGATGATGTCTACCATCTGCCGGAGGACGCGCCGCGGGGCAAGTACCTGGTGCTGTTCGACCCCCTGGACGGGTCCTCCAATATCGATGTGAACGTCTCGGTGGGGACCATCTTCTCCATCCTCAAGGCGCCGGCCGGTGTGCGTAACCCCAGCAAGGAAGACTTCCTCAAGCCCGGCACGGAGCAGGTGGCTGCCGGCTACTGTGTGTACGGACCCTCCACCATGATGGTGCTCACCACGGGCACCGGCACCAATATGTTCACCCTGGACCGTGATTTCGGCGAGTTCCTGCTCACCCATTCCAACGTGCAGATCCCGGAAGACACCCAGGAATTCGCCATCAACACCTCCAACATGCGCTTCTGGGAGCAACCCGTGAAGCGCTACATCGGCGAATGCCTGGAGGGCAAGGACGGCGCCCGGGACAAGGATTTCAACATGCGCTGGATCGCCTCCATGGTGGCTGAGGTGCATCGCATCCTGACCCGTGGCGGGGTGTTCATGTATCCCCTGGATTCCAAGATCCAGGCGAAGGGACAGGGCGGCAAGTTGCGTCTGATGTACGAGGCCAACCCCATGGCCTTCCTGATCGAGCAGGCAGGCGGCGCGTGTACCACCGGGCGGGAGCGCATGATGGCCTTGAGCCCGCAGGACATTCATCAACGCGTCCCCGTGATCCTGGGGTCGCGCAATGAAGTGGATCGGGTCACCGGTTATCACCAGGAGTAAGATGGCCCCAAGGGCTGTCGTAACGTACAAGGCCCGGCATTGCCGGGCCTTGTACGTTGAAGCGCCTGGATCCCGTGATGAATGAATCCGTGGCATTACGAACGGCGTGTTTGCCAAACCAGGGCCGAAGGGTCTGTAATACGCCCACATCCGGACTGAATCACCCACCCACTCAACTCCATCCAAAAGGGGACGACATCATGGATCGCTGTATCGGGCTGGACATGGGCTACGGCTATATCAAGGCGGAGGACGGTCAAAACGGCTATGTCTTCCCCAGTGTGGTGGGCGAGGCCGGTACCCAGGCGCCCATGTCCCTGGGCTTCAAGCGGCCGCCACCGACGGAGGATTTGCGTATCTCCGTGGGCGGGCGGGAGTATTTCCTGGGCGATCTGGCCATCCGTCACTCGCGTATCGCCTACCGGGGACTTTCTTCCACCCGCGCCGAGGGGGATGACATCCTCATCCTCTGCCTGGGCACGCTGGCGCTGTATTGCAAGGACAGCCTCAACAGCTTCTTCGTGGTCACCGGCCTGCCGCCGGGACGCATGCACATGGCCGACGACCTGGTACGGCGCCTGCAGGGAGATCACGAGGTGATCCGGCGCGTCGGCAATCAGCGCCATGCCTACAGCGTGCGTCTGGATCGCATCGACGTGGTACCCCAGCCCGTCGGCACCTTCTGGTCCATGGTACTGGATGACCGGGGCAATCTGCGCGAGGACAGCCCCATGCTGGATGGCCGCGTGGGCATCATTGATGTGGGCTTCCGGACCAGTGACTTCGCCACCATTGTGGATGGCGAATATGCCCCCGCCTTCAGCCGCACCGTGCCCATCGGCATCTCCCATGGATATGATGAAATCGCCGACCTGCTCAACGCCAGGTACGGTCTGGAGCGGGAGACCTACACCCTGGATGAGGCCATCATTGAAGGGGAACTGAATGTCTCCGGGCGCAAGGTGGATATCACCGGTCTGCGCGATCAGGTATTTCAGGATCTGGCCACCAAGTTGCTGGTGGAGATCAACTCCCTGTGGCAGGTGGATGACTATCCCTTTGTGCTGATCACGGGTGGGGGTGGTCAGGTCATGTCCCGCTATCTGCGCGAGATGATCCCCCATGCCCGAACCGTGGATGAACCCATTACCGCCAATGCCCGCGGGTTTCATGCCTGGGCCCGTTACAATGCGCTGCAGGCCGGCATGGGAGAGCGGGCCAGCGAGGACCCCTCGGAAGATGACGGTGCCAAGGCCTGACTGTTGCCGGCGGGCCGTTAGCGCGCCTGCACGCGGACCGGTCATTGGGTTAACCTAGGGGCCCGTTGCATATTGGCTGGAGATCCGACCCTTGATCAGGGGAACCCTTTATATCGTTTCCGCCCCCTCGGGGGCGGGCAAGACCTCGCTGGTGGCCGCCCTGCTCAAGGCCCGATCCAGCCTCGTGGTGTCCGTGTCCCATACCACCCGACAGCCTCGTGACGGGGAGGTGGATGGGCAGCACTATCACTTTGTGAACGCCGAGCAGTTTCTGGGCATGATCGAGGATGGCGCCTTTCTGGAGCATGCCCGGGTCTTCGATCATTACTACGGTACGTCCCGGGCGGCTGTGGAGGCGGAACTGGAGCGGGGGCTTGATGTGATCCTGGAGATCGACTGGCAGGGGGCGCAGCAGGTGCGACGCCTGATGCCCGGTTGTCAGTCGGTGTTCATCGTACCGCCTTCCCGTGACGAATTACGGCGGCGACTGCACACCCGGGGCAAGGATAGCGAATCCGTCATCGAACGGCGCCTGGGAGAAGCTGTCAAAGAAATCAGCCACTTTGACGAATACGATTATCTGGTGGTGAACGACGACTTCGATCGGGCCCTGGCGGAACTGGTCGCCATCTTCACCGCCAACCGCCTGCATACCCGCCCGCAACGGCATCGCCATGAGGCGCTGTTGCGTGATTTGCTGGCATCCGGGGAAGCAAACCCCTAGTATTAACCGTTTTTCCGAAAGAATCAGGAGTTGCGCCCACCATGGCCCGCGTTACCGTTGAAGATTGCCTGGACAATATGGACAACCGCTTCCACCTGGTGCTGGTCGCTGCCAAGCGCGCCCGGCAACTGGCTGGCGGTGCCCATGCCCATCTGGATTGGGAAAATGACAAGCCCACCGTGCTGGCCCTGCGCGAGATCGCCGAAGGCCTGGTAGGCCCCGAAGTGCTGGATGAAGTGGTGGCTCGGGAGCATGCCGACCCCTCCCAGGTGAGCGAAGAGGAGGTGCGAACGGAGATCTAGTCCCCCGTGCGGATCCTCATCGGGATCCGCGGGCAAGACAGGCCCGCAAGCATGCCCCATGGTCGAGAGTGCCACATCCACCCAGGCCTCCAGTACATCCGCGTCCCTGGACACCACCCGGTTCATGGCCAGGGATCTGTGCGCCTATCTGGAAAGCTACCTGGAGCCCGACCAGGTCAGCGAAGTCTATCGCGCCTATCTGTTTGGCGCCGAGGCCCATGAGGGTCAGACCCGCCTGAGCGGCGACCCCTATATCGTCCATCCCCTGGCCGTGGCCAAGACCATGGCCGAGATGCGGATGGACCATCGCAGCATCATCGCCGCCATCCTCCATGACGTCATGGAGGATACCCACATCAGCAAGGAACGGATCATCGAGGAATTCGGCGAGGATGTGGCCGAACTGGTGGATGGCGTCTCCAAGCTCACCCACCTGAAGTTCCGCTCCAAGGCCGAGGCGCAGGCCGAAAACTTCCGCAAGATGATGCTGGCCATCACCCGCGACCTGCGGGTGATCATGGTCAAGCTGGCGGACCGCCTGCACAACATGCGTACCCTGGGGGTCATGCGTCCGGACAAGGGTCGGCGCATCGCCCGGGAAACCCTGGAGATCTACGCCCCCATTGCACAGCGCTTGGGGATGAATGCCATCCGGCGTGAACTGGAGGTGCTGGGCTTCGCCTCCCACAATCCGCTGCGCTACAAGGTGCTTCAGGATGCAGTGAAGAAATCCCGTGGGCATCGCAAGGAGGTGATGCAGAAGATCGAGACCGCCATCTGCTCGCGCATGGAAGAGGCGGGAATCGTCTCGCGCATCATCGGCCGGGAGAAGAACCTCTACAGCATCTACCGCAAGATGCGGCAAAAACGCCTCTCCTTCGAAGAGGTCTTCGATGTCTTTGCCATTCGCATCGTGGTCACCGACGTGGATGCCTGCTACCGGGCCCTGGGCGTGGTACATAACCTGTACAAGCCGGTGCCTGGTCGTTTCAAGGACTACATCGCCATTCCCAAGGCGAACGGCTATCAGAGCCTGCACACCGTGTTGTTCGGCCCCCATGGTATCCCCATCGAGGTGCAGATCCGCACCGAGGAGATGGATCGCGTGGCCGAGAGCGGCATTGCCGCGCACTGGCTTTACAAGGCCGGGGATCGTCAGTCCGCCTCTGCTCAGGCCCGGGCACGGGAATGGCTCAAGGGCGTGCTGGAGATCCAGCAGGCTGCCGGCAACTCCATGGAGTTTCTGGAAAACGTGAAGGTGGACCTGTTCCCCGAGGAGGTCTACATCTTCACTCCCCGTGGCGAGATCATGGAGTTGCCCAAGGGGGCCACGGCGGTGGACTTTGCCTACGCGGTGCACTCGGACGTGGGCAACACCTGCGTGGCCGCCAAGATCGACCGGCGCCTGGCGCCACTGTCCACCAAGCTGGAGAGTGGCCGTACGGTGGAGGTGATCACCGCCCCCGGTGCGCGCCCCAATCCTGCCTGGCTGAACTTCGTGGTGACCGGCAAGGCCCGGACCGCTATCCGGCATTACCTCAAGAACCTGCAGCAAGGTGAGGCCGTCAACCTGGGGCGGCGGTTGCTGGACAAGGCCCTGATCGGTCTGGGCAAGAGCCTGGAAGAGATCCCTCCGCAAGAGATGCAGCGCCTCCTGGAGGACCTGCAACTCCCCAATCTGGATGCCTTGCTGGGTGATGTGGGCTTGGGCAACCGCATGGCCACCCTGGTGGCCCGGCGCCTGAGCAGCGATGATGTGGGAGATGATGTTGCCGCACCCTCGCCGGCCAGTCTGGGCAAGCCCCTGGCGGTCAAGGGCACCGAGGGCATGGTGCTGTCATTTGCCAAATGCTGTCATCCCATACCCGGTGACCCCATCGTGGGCGTGATGAGCGCCGGCCGGGGGCTGGTGGTGCATCGGGAGCCATGTCGCAACGTGGCCGAATACCGCAACAAGCCGGATAAGTGGATCCCGGTGGCCTGGTCGGAGGATTCCACCCAGGAATATGCCGCCGCCATTCGCGCCCAGACCGCCAACAAACGAGGGGTGCTGGCGAATCTGGCCTCGGTGATTGCCGACATGGGATCGAATATCGAGAATGTCTCGTTCGATGAACGGGATGGTCATGCCTCGACCATCACCTTCACCCTGAGTGTGCGCAGTCGCAAGCATCTGGCTGACCTGATGCGGCGCCTGCGCCGCGTGCCCGAGGTGCTGCGCATCTCCCGGGCACGGGGGTGACATCCCCGGCGCTGCTGCGGGCCGCCCTTACTCGCTAACGGCTCCGCGGGGCGCGCTGCGGCTGCCCTGCGAGGCGGTCTTCTTGTTGCTGAAGGTCTTCTTGCGCGCACCGCCGTTGCCGCCGGCGCGGGGGCGCTTGGGCCCACTGCTGCGTGGTGCACGGCCGGCGGGTTCAGCGCTCTGCTCCCCGGGTTTTTTCTGATTGACCGGCGCCAGGGAGATTTCCAGCTCGATGAGCTCGTCCCATTGTTCTTCGGTCCGCTGGCTGTCGGGGATGGCCAGCAGGCTTTGCAGTCGACGGCGCGGAGAGGTGGGTTGGGAATCGTTCATGGCTAGGTCGTCGCGTGAATGAGCGAAGGTAAGCGGGATGACAGGTCAATGGTTGACGTCATGGTCTTCATCTCCATGAGAGATTGGGTGGATCCCACGGGTGGGTGGGCTTGGGGTCAGGCCTCGCGGGCCTTGTCCATGAGCCCTTCGGCGATATCCAGCAGGTCCTGATAGGTGCGGGCGTCTTCGCCCACCACCACGTAGCGGCCATCCACCACCAGGGTGGGGACGCTGTTGACTCCAAAACGTGACTGCAGGCGGTCGCTGCGTGCCACCAGTGTCTGAGTGCGGGAGGCATGGAAGGCCTGGGAAAATTGCTCCATGTCGACGTCGCGATCATCCATCCAGTCCATGATCGCCTGCTCGGTGAACAGCCGCTCACGACGCTGGCCAACGGCGTCGAAGACTTCCTGGTTCAGTCGCTCCAGTTCACCGGTGGCCTCCAGGGCAAAGTACACGCGGGAAAGATTGGCCCAGGCAGAGCGGTTGAAGGAGACCGGGACTCGGCGGAACACCACATCGTCGGGCAGGCCCTCAACCCAGGGTTTCATCACCTGATTGAGCTGACCACAGAAGGGGCAGCCGTAGGAAAAGAACTTGAGCAATTCAATCTTGCCTTCGGGGGCCTCGCTCTGGGGGCGGGAGATGGCGCGCCAGTCACGTCCTTCCTGCAGTTCTGCCAGGGTGATGGGGGCGAGGGCCAGGCCCAGCCCCCCCACCAGAAATTGATTGAATCGACGTCGGGTCAACGGCATCAGTTTGCTCCAGGGGCAGGATCATTTGCTTTGGCTTCGGGCCGACCACCCTGGTTGCGTGACTTCAGGATCAGGTATGGGGTCTGGGTGTTCGGCCATAGACGGGCACAGGCCCGCCACCAGTGAAAGGTGGTGTCATCACAGCCTTTCGGAATGGGGCTCAATGCCCCGAGCCAGCGTGAAACCCGGTTCACGACAGGCATCATGCTCATGAGTGTAGCGGCCGCTTCGAGCCGCTCCTCCCTTTGTCCGGGATCCGCCCTGATCATGCCCGGATTGAGGCGCCGCGATCAATGGTGGGCCGATGACCGGGTATTATACTGGCCCAAGGCTGCAAAATGCCATCAACGCGCCTTGATGAACATCAGGCGCCCGATGAAAGCCATGGTCAGAATGATCCAGCCGATGGGGTAGGGCAGGATACCCAGCACAAAGGCGGTGAGGGTGGCGGCCAGCAGGGCGCCGATGATCAGTAATGGAATGTCCATACCCCTTGGATCACGCCCCGGGGCGGAAGTGCCCGGGAATGTCACTTTAATCAGGGCCAGTGGCCCATGGAACTCATGACAACACTGATGCTTTTTATCGCGGCCGCGGTGCTGGTCACCCTGGGCCTGTTCGCCTTGCGCCTGTGGCTGCAACGGGCGTTTCGCATTCGGGATCGGCACTGGGTGGATGACCCTGAACGTCTGAACACGCCGGCCGAGCGGGTTCGGGTGCCCACACGCCGGGGCAGGACCCTGTCCGCCGCCTGGTATTTACCCCATCCCGGTGCGCCGGTGGTGGTGATGGTGCATGGCTGGGGGGCCAATGGCTCGCATCTGCTGTTCATGGTGCCCAGACTGCTCAGCGAGGGCCTGAATGTCGCGGTCTTCGATGCCCGGTGTCATGGCCAGAGCGATGATGACACCTTCGCTTCGCTGCCCCGTTTTGCCGAGGATGCCGAGGCGGTCATGGGGGCCCTGCGGGCTCGAGGTCACGGGGACTTCATCCTGCTGGGCCACTCCGTGGGCGCCGGGGCGGTACTGCTCACTGCGTCGCGCAATCCAGGGATCCGGGCCGTGATCAGCCTGGCCGCCTTTTCCCATCCCGAGCCCATGATGAATGGCTGGCTCAAGGAGCAGGGCATCCCCCGCCGACCGCTGGGGCTGATCATCAACCGTAGCGTGGAATGGCTCATCGGTCACCGCTTCGACGATATCGCACCGCGCACCACCGTGGCCCGCATCCAGGCGCCGCTGCTGCTGGTGCATGGCAGCGAGGATACCGTGGTGCCCCTCTGGCACGTGCGTCGCCTGGCCCAGGAGAACCCCCGGGCCACGGTGCTCACGCTGCCCGGAGTGCAGCACAATGATCCCGAGGGCTTTGCCCGCCACGTGGACCCCATCCTGGACTGGCTGCGCCCTCACCTGCGGCACCAGGCCCCTGTCGACCCCTCGGAGCAAGAGCGTGTTACTGGAACCGGTTAGCATCCTGATCATCGCCACGGCGGCCTTCTTTGCCGGCATCATCAACGCCCTGGCGGGTGGCGGCAGTTTCCTCACCCTGCCGGCCCTGGTGTTCACGGGCGTGCCCCCGGTGGCGGCCAATGCCACCGGCACGGCGGCCCTGCTGCCGGGCTATCTGGCCAGTGCCTGGGCCTATCGGGATCTCATTCGGGCCCCGGCGGGGTTGTCGGTACTGGCGGTGGTGGTCATCGGCGCCGTGGGGGGCGCTGCAGGTGCCTTGCTGCTGCTGGCCACCTCGGATCAGGCCTTCAGGGCGATCGTGCCCTGGCTGCTGTTGTTTGCCACGGTCTTGTTCGCCTTCGGGCCGCGTCTGCATGGGTTTCTGGCCCGGCGCGCCAAGCGGGGTCACGGCTTCTGGGGGCGGGTCGGCGTGCTGGCCGTGTGCGGCTATGGCGGGTATTTCAACGGCGGCATGGGCATTGTCATGCTGGCCATGTTCCGTCTGCTGGGCGTGCATGACCTGAACGTGGCCAACGGCTTGAAAAACCTGCTCTCCGCCGTGCTCACCGTGATTGCCGTGGCCGTCTTCATGGTCGGCGGCGCCATCTCCTGGCCTGAACTCCCACCCATGGCCCTTGCCGCCGTCCTGGGCGGCTTCGCCGGCGCCCGAATCGGCCGTCGCCTGCCATCTAATGTCCTGCGCAATGGCATTGTTCTCGTGGGGGCGATCACGACGGTGATCTTTTTCGTGGAGCTGTTTGGCTGATCTTTGCGTCGGGTATCCATTACCAGCCAATGGCTTCCGGCAGCCACAGGGCGATCTGCGGGAAGGCCACCAGCAGCCCCAGGGCCGCCACCTGAATGATCACGAAGGGCACGGCGCCCTTGTAGATATCCGTGGTCTTGATGCCTCGGGGCGCCACCCCCTTCATGAAGATCAATGACCATCCAAAGGGTGGCGTCAGGAACGATGTCTGCAGGTTCATGGCGATCAGGATGGCGATCCACACTGTGGAAAACTCCGGGTAGCCCGCCAGGAATGGCATGAACAGCGGCACCACGATGTAGGTGATCTGGATCCACTCCAGGAAGAAACCCAGCAGAAAGATCAGCAGCAGCATGAACAGCAGGGTGCCGTAGGGGCCGCCGGGCACCCAGTTGAACATGGCTTCCACCAGGAACTCCCCGTCCAGCCCACGGAAGGCCAGGGCGAAGACCTGCGACGCGATCAGCACGAAGAAGACCATGGCCGTGATGCGCACCGTGACCTTCAGGGTCTCCGACAGGATGGGGCGACTCAACCGGCCCATCACGGCCGCTACCACCATGGCACCCACGGCCCCTACGGCGGCTGCCTCGGTGGGGGCCGCGATGCCGCCGATAATGGACCCAAGGACTGCCAGCACCAGCGCCAGGGGAGGCAGGACCGAGGTGAACAGATCCCGGATCAGTTGCCGGGTGCTCATGGCGGCCCGCTCAGCCGCATCCAGGGCCGGTACGTCGGCGGCATAGAACCAGGCCAGCACGAACAGATACAGCACGTACAGGGTGGCCAGCAGCAGTCCCGGGATCAGGGCCGCGGCAAACAGGCTGCCCACGGAGAGGTTCATGGTGTCTGCCAGCACCAGCAGAACCAGGCTTGGAGGGATGATCTGTCCCAGGGTGCCCGCGGCGCAGATGGTGCCGCAGGCCACGGTGGGCTTGTAACCGCGCCGGAGCAGGGTGGGCAGGGCCATGAGGGTGAGGGTGACGATGGCTGCTCCGACGATTCCGGTAGCGGCTCCCATGAGCACACCCACGAGGATCACCGCCAGTGCCATGCCCCCGGGCAGGGCACCGCTGGCATGACCAATCACCTCCAGCATGCGCTCGGCGACGCGGGTCTTGTCCAGCATCACGCCCATGAAGACGAATAACGGGATGGCCAGCAGGGTGTAATTGGTGATGGTGCCGAAGATGCGGGAGGGCAGCAGCTCGAACAGCCAGCCCTCAAAGCCGATGAAGCCGAAGATGAAGCCCACCGCCGCCACCGCGAAGGCCACCGGTATGCCGGTGAGCACCAGGACGAAGAAGGCGGCCACCATCATCAGGGCGATGTACTCAAGCGGCATGACCGGCGCTCCCTGCGTTGTGACGACGTGGATGGCGGTAATGGAAGACGAGGCGGCGGCCAATGCGCAGCAATTGCCGCAATGACTCGATGAGAATCAGCGCAAAGCCCAACAGGATCATGGCCTTGGGCAGGAACAGCCAGGGCATGCCCCCGGCATTGGGGGAGCCCTCGCCGCGCACATAGGCGATTTGTACAAAGGGCCAGGTGTAGTAGAGAACCAGCAGGGATACTGGAATGGCCACCACCAGCATGGTGATGCCATCCAGCCAGAGCTTGCCCACGCGGCTGAGGTGGTGAGAAAAGACATCCACGCGCACGTGTTCATCGGCGCGCATGGCATAGGCGATACCCGTCATCACCGTGAGGGACAGGACATACCACTCCAGTTCCTGTGACCAGACCGTGCCGATACCCAGGGCGTACCGCGCGGCCATGTTGATGAAGACCAGCAGCACCAACGCCGCCATGCTGACAGCCGCAACCCCGCCGGCCAGGCGGGTCACTTGGTTCAGGGCGCGTTCGATGCGCAGCAGGAGTCGGGACATGACGTTCTCCCCAGCAGGACAAGGCCCCTCTCCCGCCAGCGGGAGAGGGGTTGGGGTGAGGGTGTATCAACCCAGGATCTTCTGTCCCAGATCCCGGATCTGAGTCTGGAACATGGTCTCGGAGTTGGCCTGCCAGCGGTCGTGGCGAGCCTTGAACTTGAAGTAGCTCTCGTGGACCTTGCGGGTGAGTTCATCGTTGGAGGCGCGGTCACTGAGGATGTCCCGGGTCGCCTCCAGCAGGGCCTGGATCACGTCGTCGGGCACGGGGCCGAATTGCACCTCATGATTGTTCACCAGGTCGTCCAGGGCATCGGCATTGCGGGCCTCGAGCCAGGCGTGAGATGTGATATTGCAGGCTGCGGCGGCATTGCGCATGATCGCCTGGAGATCCTTGGGCAGGGATTCCCAGGCGCGACGGTTCACCACCACCTCGGTACTGGTGGCCGGCTCGTGCCAGCCGGAGGAGTAGTAGTACTTGGCGGCTCGGTGCAGGCCCAGTTCCCGGTCGGAGTAGGGGCCCACCCACTCGGCGGCATCAATGGCACCGCGTTCCAGCGCGGCAAACAACTCGCCACCGGGCAGCAGGCGGGCATTGGCGCCAATGGCGTTGTAGATGTCCCCCGCCAGGCCCGGCATACGGATGTTCAGGCCCCGGAAATCCGCCAGGCTCTCCACCGGTTTCCTGAACCAGCCCATGGGCTGTACGCCAGTGCACCCCACCACGAGGGGGATCAGGTCAAAGGGTTCGTACACCTCCCGGTAGAGTTCGTAACCGCCGCCCTCGTTCAGCCAGGCGTTGTGCCCCTGGAAGGTCATGCCGAAGGGGACGGAAGTGAAATACTGGGCGGCAAAGGACTTGCCCGCCCAGTAATAGGCGCAGCCATGGTTGAGTTGCACCTGCCGGCCGGAGGAGGCGGCATCAAAGCCCTCGAAGGCAGGGACCAGTTCGTTCGCGGAATAGACTCGGATACGGATGCGTCCATCCGACATCTCTTCCACCCGCCGGGCAAAATCCGTGGCGCTGCCGGGGCCGGTCTGGAAGAACGGCAGGCCGGCGGGCCAGGTGGTGGTCATGCGCCAGTTGAAGCGTTCCTGAGCCTTGACGATGGCTGGCGCCCCCAGCACGGCGGCGGCCCCTGTGGCCACCGCCGTGCCGGCCTTGAGGAAGTCGCGACGTTTGATGGACATGGTTGTGATCTCCTCGGTGGTTTCTGTTCTTGTGATTTGATTCGTTGGCTCTTGGGCCAGGGAAAATATGACGCATCCGGGGCCTGGATGCCAGACGGGGTATCGGTGAGGGCCATGTTTCTGTGTCATGGATGTCCCCACCCCGTAGTCCCCACCCCGTAGTCCCCACCCCGTAGTCCCCACCCCGTACGGGTCGTTCGCGAACGACCCGGCATGAGCACCGGCGTCACGGGCCTGTCGGGTAAGCCCGGGGGCTCGGGAGCGTCCGGCCGGGCGCTTCTCGAAGTGTTCTGGTCAAGTCGCAGCGGACACGGATTAAGCAGCAACCGCTAAAAAATGTTGCTGTGGGGTGAGGTACCCCAGGGACGAGTGGAGCCGGTCGCTGTTGTACTCCATCTCGATGTACTGAACGATGTCCTGCCGGGCCTGCTCACGGTTGAGGTAACGCTGGCCGGC
>NZ_FOAA01000018.1 GCF_900109495.1 Ectothiorhodospira marina
CCAACCTACCCGATGCTTCCCAGCGGCGCAGGGTCGTAATGGACACGCCCAGCGCCTTGGCGGCCTCACCGATGCTTGCCAATCTTTTCATATTGGAAAGTATCGATAAGTTATGAATAGATTTCAAGCGAACTGCTTAAGCCCTATGGGCGGTACTTGAAGTACCGATACCAAACCAACCCCAGATACTCATGCAAGGCAAACCGCGTGCGGGCCATGGCCTTGGCCTGGGGGATGAGTCCGCGCCAGTCGAAGGAGTCGTCGGGGTCGGGTTGGCGATCGAAGGTAGGCACGGGGGTGATCTGCAGATCGGTTTGTGAAAAACACCAGCGGGCGCGAGGAATGTGCAGCGCCTGGGTCACCAGCAGGGCGTGGGTTACCCCCTCCCCGGCCAGGCGTTCAGCGGTGTGGAAGGCGTTTTCGCAGGTGTTGCGGCTTTCATCCTCCACCCAGCGCACGGGCACACCCAACTCATGTTCCAACACGTCGGCGATCAGCTCGGACTCGCTCGAAGGCTCGTCACCTTCCACGCGCCCACCACTGACCAGAATGGGGAGTCCGGTCTCACGATGCACCCAGGCCCCGTAGCGGGCCCGCTTTAGGGAATACTCGTTGACGGTATCCACGCCACCATATTCGGGGGCATCGGGACGGCGGCCCCCGGCCAGGATCACAATGGCCTGGGCATCACCGGCGACGACCTCGGAGAGCGGCACAGCCCCCGATCGGGCCTCAAGCCCCTGCATCAGCGCATAGGAGACAACCGGGAGCGAGGCCACGTAGAGTATCCCCAGCCCAAGCCAGATCGCCACCCGCCCCAACCGACGTCGCCACAGCAACAGCCCCAGCAGGATCAGGATGAGCCCGTTGGCGGGCGGCATGATGAACAGTTCCAGTGTTGTCATGGTCCGAACACTACAACATCCGGGGCTTCAATGGGGTTGGGATTGCACCCGCGTGAAATCTGCGCTGTCATGTCCCAACACCGCAACACGGCCGAGCCAGCAACTTTGATGAACGAGACCAACCCAGGAAGACTTGGCACCCTGATGGCGGGTACCTCTGCGCGGACTTCAGGGCCAGGTAGCCCGGGGGATCGCAGGTAGCCCAGTGATGGAATCTTTCAGACAGCGGCTGGCGGAACATGGTTTCGTCGCCAACGAGGATTACGCCTACCCGGTGCAGTGCCTGCTCTCGGCCCGGGTGGATCACCTGCGTTGCCTGAACATCGAGGGCAGTCAGGGGCGACGGCGCACCGCCTTTGGCTATGCCCTGGGGCACACCCTGGGTTATGAGCACATCCTGTATCACGAATACCTGCCACCGCCCTCGCCCGAACCCGTGCGCATCATTCCGGACTGGAACGAGGAGCCCACCGGTGAGCCGCCCATCGACCCGGTGGACCGGGTCTTGGGCGAGGCCTGCGCCCTGAGCGAGGGCGAACCCGCCGTGCTCATCCTGGACCGCCTGCACCAGGCGCCCTTTGCCGAGCACCTGCGTCTGGCGGAATTCATCCGCCACGGGCTGTGGCATTACGGCGACGTCACTCTCAAGGCCCATCGCCGCAATCTGCTGGTGTTTCTCATCTCCGATGAGCCGCTGTATCACACCCTGCAGCAGATGAGCTTTCGCATCTGGGTGGACCCGGAACTGGACGAGGCCCCCGAGATCACCCCCGAGGCCCTGGGACTCCCTTCGGAGGCAGGCCCCATGCTGGAGGCCCTGCGGGAGATCTTCGCGGACCTGGGCACGGCCCCCACGCCCCTGGAGTATCAGCGCCTGATCCACGACATCCATGTCAATGTGAACACCCTGGAAGAGCTGCGTCTATCCCTCTTTGGGTGGGTGGAAGATGTGGACCGCAAACATCTGATGTCGGCCCTCATGCGCCGCACGCTGGAGCGGCACATGCCCGTCATCCAGGCCTATGTCTCGGGCACGTCGACCCCCTCCCCCACCTGGCCGCCCAACGATGGCGAGGGCAGCACGCCATGACGCGCGGCACCGGTATCCGCTATGATTCCCCCATTGAATTCACACCATGACACACAGCCCATGACGCCCGACCAGGTCAAGACACTCATCGAAACGGGTCTACCCGGCGCCCGTGTCTCCGTGACTGGCGGAGACGGCCATTTTGAGGCCCGGGTCATCAGCGAGGCCTTTGCCGGACAGTCGCGCATCAAGCGCCATCAGATGGTCAACGCCACCGTGATACAAGAGATCACCAGCGGTGCGCTGCACGCCCTGTCCATGCGCACCTTCACACCGGACGAAGCCGACACGAACGCCTCCTGATCATGCCGGCCCCGTCTTCATAGCCTTCACGGAAACACACGATGAAATTCGAGACCCTCGCCGTTCACGCCGGCTTCAGCCCCGACCCGACCACCAAGGCCGTGGCGACCCCCATCTACCAGACCACGTCCTACGCCTTTGACGACACCCAGCATGGGGCTGACCTGTTCGACCTGAAGGTGCAGGGCAATATCTACACGCGCATCATGAACCCCACCACGGATGTGCTGGAGAAGCGCGTGGCGGCATTGGAGGGGGGCGTGGGTGCCCTGGGACTGGCTTCGGGCATGGCAGCAGTCACGTATTCCATCATGACCCTGGCTCAGGCGGGCCATAACATCGTCACCACCAGCACCCTCTACGGCGGCACCTACAATCTGTTTGCCCACACCCTGCCCCGCTATGGGATCGAGGTGCGCTTCGCGGCCCCCGGTGATATCGACGGCATGCGCGCCCTGATGGACGACAACACCCGGGCGGTGTTCTGCGAGACCATTGGCAACCCGGCCGGCAATGTGGCCGATATCGAAGCCCTGGCCAACCTGGCCCATGAATATGGCGTGCCGCTGATCGCCGATAACACCGTGCCCACCCCCTATTTGTGCCGGCCGTTTGAGTTCGGGGCTGATATCGTGGTGCATGCACTCACCAAATACATGGGCGGCCACGGCACCACCATCGCCGGCGCCATTGTCGACTCGGGGGAATTCCCCTGGGAGGAGCACAAGGAAAAGTTCCCGGGCCTGTGCGAACCGGATCCTTCCTATCACGGCGTGGTGTACACCGAGGCCTTGGGCGCCGCCGCCTATATCGGTCGCGCCCGCGTGGTGCCATTGCGCAACATGGGCGCCGCCCTGTCGCCCTTCAACAGTTTCTTGATCATGCAGGGCATCGAAACTCTGCCGGTGCGCATGGACCGTCACTGCGACAATGCCCTGAAAGTGGCGCAATTCCTCAAGGAGCACCCCAAGGTCAACTGGGTACGCTTCGCGGGCCTGGAAGATCACCCGGACCACCACCTGGCGCAGAAATACATGAACGGTCGCGCTGCCAGCATCCTGTCGTTCGGCATCAAGGGAGGGCTGGAGGCTGGAGCGAAGTTCATTGATGCCCTGCAACTGGCCGTGCGCCTGGTGAACATCGGCGATGCCAAGACCCTGGCCTGCCACCCGGCCACCACCACCCACCGGCAGCTGTCGCCGGAAGAACTGCAACGAGCTGGCGTGGGTGAAGATATGGTGCGCCTGTCCATTGGACTGGAGCACGTGGATGATATCCTTGAGGATCTGGACCGGGCCCTGGCGGCGGCCGGCTGACTGCCTCGCCCGCCCCTCGGGGCACTCCGCATGACAGACCCATGCCCATGAAGAAGACCAGGACCCGCCACCATGCCTGCCGCCGTTGACGTCAAGGACCTGAGCGCACTGACGCCCATCAAGGAGTTGTCCGAAGCCGGGCTCAAGCGCCTTCTGGAACAGGTGGAGCCCATCAGGCTGCCGGCAGGTCGCAAGCTGCACGCCAGCGACGAGCGTGAGAGCGCCATCTACCTGCTGGATGGCCTGATCTCCCTGGTCTGTCGGGGCAACCCCACACGAGTGGAGGGCGGCTCCGACCGTGCGCGCCTGCCCCTGTTCAGCGACCGGATTCAGGGGGAGTTTGCCCTGGCCGAGACGCCCTCCACCCTGCTCAAGGTCAACAAGCAGGCCTTCTCCGAATTGCTTAACCAGGAACGCACTTCTGGCTATGAAGTGGTGGATACCGAGGCCACTGCAGAGGAAGGAGCCATTTTGCAACAGCTTTATCTGGCCACCGCCCGAAAGAAGCTGGAATTGCCTCCCATGCCCGAAGTGGCCATGCGCATCCAGAAGATGGCCGACGACCCCAACGTGGGCGTGAACGAGATCACCCAGGTGGTGCAGATGGATCCGGCCGTGGCCGGGGCGCTGCTCCATGCCACCAACAGCCCCCTGTATCGCACGGCCAAGCAGATCAGCAACATCCGCGACGCCGTGGTCCGTCTGGGCTTCAATACCACCAAGACCCTGGCCTTCAATCTGGCCATGCGCCAGACCTTTCAGAGTGACTCCAGCCTGGTGCGAGAGCGCATTCACCAGGTGTGGCAGCACAGTGTGAATGTCTCGGCCATTGCCTATGTTCTGGCCAAACATCTACGGGGCTTTGACCCGGACCGTGCCCTGCTGGCCGGCCTGATGCATCGCATTGGTGCCGTGCCCATCCTCAACTTCATCGGCAAGAATCAGCTGGAACTGAGCCCCGAGGCCATGGAAGAGGCCGTCAACAAGCTCAATGCCCTGGCGGGCGTGCTGGTCATGAATTACTGGGGCATGGACACGGAACTCATTACCGTAGTGGAACAGGCTGACCAGTGGATGCGGGATGAAGGCCCCAAGGCTGACTATTGTGATCTGGTGATTGTCTCCCAGCTGTTCGCCCTGCGTGACAGCCCAAAAGGCCAGACCTTGCCCCGCACTGACGAGGCCCCCGCCTTTGCCAAACTGGAACTCGGCCCCCTGGACGAGGACCTGAACCTGGAGGTGCTCAAGGAGGCCGAAGGAGAATTACAGATGATCCGGCAGGTGCTCCATGGTTGATGCAGTCGATACCACCACCCTCGAGAAGCTGGCCCACCTGAACGAGTTGGAACCGGCTGCGCTGGAACAACTGGCCAAGAAAACCCTGAAACTGCCCATGAAGGCCGGCACCAAGGTGCAGGCAGGCGACCAGTCCCGCTGGATGCTCTACCTGGTGGAAGGCAAACTCAGTCTCTTCTCCGAAGGGCAGCCGCAGGTCATCGAAGCCTTCAGTCGCAGGGCCCACCAGCCTATCTTCGGCGCCAGCCGTCTCAAGGAATACGCCGTGGCGCTGTCGCAGTGCCAGGTGCTGCGCGTCGATCGCAACCTGTTCGATACCCTGAGTCGGCAGCAGAGCGAAGCCGGCTACGAGATTGAGGAAACCACCCTCAGCGATGTGGAGAGCGAACTCTTCTCCACCCTGTATCAACGCATTGTCACCGGCCAGCTGGCCCTGCCCGCACTGCCGGAAGTGGCCACCAAGATCCAGTCGGCCATCAACGACACCCAGATCGATGCCGCCCGCCTGTCCCGTATCGTGCTGATGGACATGGCGGTTACCGGGGGGCTGATCAAGGCAGCCAACAGTGCGCTGTATGGTGGCGCGGCCCCGGTGCACAACGTGCGTGATGCCATTGTCCGCCTGGGTTTTTCGGCCACCCGTCAATTGGTCATCAGCATCGCCATGAAGCAGGTCTTCAAGACCTCAGTGCGCGGCCTGCAACGGCGCATGCTGGAACTGTGGGACCGCAGCGTCAGAGTGTCGGCCCTAAGTTACGTGCTGGCGCGTCACGGCACCCGTTTTGACCCGGAGCACGCCCTGCTGGCCGGTTTGCTGCACCAGGTGGGCATGGTGCCGTTGCTGGACTACCTGGGACACCATCACCCCCACATGGAGGATCGGGAAATCGACGCGATCCTCCAGCGCCTGCACCCGGTGATGGGAGAACTGGTGGTCAACGACTGGGGCCTGGGGCCAGACCTGAGCACTGTCGTGAGGGAGGTGAATCAATACGAGCGTAATGGCAACTCGCCCCCCGACTATTGCGATGTGGTACTGGTGGCCCATCTCTACGCGCTCACCCACAACCGCAGGGGTCAGCCCGTGACCGACGTTCCGCGCTATGACCAGGTACCGGCCTACACAAAACTCGGCCTGAAGCCCCCCAACGAGGAAATGAAGCTGGACCTGTTCGAGGAGGCGGAACAGGAGATCCGTCAGGTCATGGACATGCTCAAGGGCCCCTCTCCGGCCTGAATCATCCCACTCCTTTGGTAGGGTATAGCCGCGCCCTGGGCCCAGGCTGTTAGAATGAGGCATCAAACCCGGTCGCAAGCCCCGCAAGAACCGGGCACCGCACAGGACTCCCTCATGAACAACACCACCAAGCGCCCCGTTCAGGGCGAGAAACTGCGCGCCGCCGACAAGGTGTCCCGCATCCCCGTGAAGATCACCCCCACCGAGCGCCCGCCGCGCAAGCCTGCCTGGATCCGCGCCCGCGCGCAGGGCAGCCCGGAGGTGCAGCGCCTCAAGCGGGTGCTACGCGACAGTCACCTGCACACGGTGTGCGAGGAGGCCGCCTGCCCTAACCTGGGTGAGTGCTTCGGGCATGGCACGGCCACCTTCATCATCATGGGCGACATCTGTACCCGTCGCTGCCCGTTCTGCGATGTGGCCCACGGCCGCCCCAACCCCCTGGATCCGGAGGAGCCGGAAAACCTGGCGCGTACCGTCCAGGCCATGGGCCTGCGCTATGTGGTGATCACCTCGGTGGACCGGGACGACCTGCGTGATGGCGGCGCCGGCCACTTTGTGGACTGCACGGTGCGTACCCGCGCGTTGAGCCCGGACATCCGCATCGAGGTGCTGGTACCGGACTTTCGCGGTCGCATGGACCTGGCACTGGATACCCTGGAGGGCGGCCTGCCGGATGTGTTCAATCACAACCTGGAGACGGTGCCCCGGCTGTATCGCCAGGCCCGCCCCGGGGCCGACTATGCCTGGTCCCTGGAACTCTTGCGGGCCTTCAAGGCGCGACATCCTCACATCCCCACCAAGTCGGGCCTGATGCTGGGCCTGGGGGAGGAAATGGATGAGGTGGAGGCCACCCTCAAAGACCTTCGGGACCATGACTGCGAGATGCTCACCCTGGGCCAGTACCTGCAGCCCTCACGGCATCATCTGCCGGTGAGCCGGTTCGTCACCCCCGAGGAATTCGACCACCTGGCCCAGGTGGCCTATGACCTGGGCTTTCGGCAGGTGGCCAGTGGCCCCATGGTGCGCTCGTCCTATCACGCGGATCAGCAGGCGGCCGCCTTTGCCCAAAAGCAGGACTGAGTACCGTGGATGATCAGGCCCTGCTGCGCTACAGCCGCCAGATCCTTCTGCCCCAAGTGGGTATCGAGGGCCAGGAACGCCTGGCCACGGCGCATGTCCTGATCATTGGTGTGGGTGGCCTGGGCAGCCCGGTGGCCATGTATCTGGCGGCCGCCGGCGTGGGCCATCTCACCCTGGTGGATCCCGACACAGTGGACCTGTCCAACCTGCAGCGCCAGATCATCCACACCACCGAGCGCATCGGCCAGCCCAAGGTACACTCGGCCCGAGAGACCCTTCAAGGGATCAATCCCACGGTGCGCATCGACTGCATCGACCGGGCTCTGGAAGGTCTGGCCCTGGAGGATGCCATGCGCGGTGCCGATCTGGTGCTGGACTGCTCGGATAACTTTGCCACGCGCTTTGCCGTCAACCGGGCCAGCGTGGCCACGGGCACACCGCTGGTTTCCGCTGCAGTGATTCGCATGGAGGGTCAGATCACGGTCCTCGAGCCTGGCCGGCCCGATAGTCCTTGTTATCAGTGCCTGTACGGTGAGGGCGGGGAGACCGGCGAGACCTGTTCCGAGAACGGGGTGCTGGCCAGCCTGCCCGGGGTGATGGGCACCCTGCAGGCCACCGAGGCCCTGAAGTGGCTGGTGGGCCTGCCGACGCTGACGGGGCGGTTGCTGCTGCTGGATGCCATGGGCATGGAGTGGCGCAGCATCCGGGTGCCGAAGGACCCGGGGTGCCCCATATGTGGATCAAAGGTCCAAGACTCCCTTCTCCCCTCGGGGGAGAAGGGCCGGGGATGAGGGGAGCGGAGGGCACCCTTGCCTGCCCAATCCACCCTCACCCCAACCCCTCTCCCGCCAGCGGGAGAGGGGCTACTCGCACAAGAGGCAGGGTTTGCCATCCCATCAGGGGAGAAGAACCCGGGATGAGGGGAGAAGCGGCGGCAGTGGGGCTACACCCTTTAGAGCTTTTTCTTCAGCAACTCGTTCACCTGCGCCGGGTTGGCCTTGCCGCCTGTCTGCTTCATCACCTGGCCCACAAAGAAGCCAAAGAGCTTGTCCTTGCCGCTGCGATACTGTTCCAGCTGTTTGGGATTGTCGGCGATCACCTGGTCGATCACCTGCTCAATGGCACCGGTGTCCGTGATCTGCTTGAGGCCCTTGGCCTCGATCACCATGTCGGCATCCCCCTCCCCGGCCCACATGGCCTCGAAGACCTCCTTGGCGATCTTGCCGGAGATGGTGTTGTCCTGGATGCGTGCCAGCAGGGCTCCCAGGGCCCGGGCGGACACCGGGCTGTCGCCGATCTCACGGCCCTCCCGGTTCAGGGCGCCAGAGAGTTCACCCATCACCCAGTTGGCGACCATCTTGGCCTGGCCTGAGCCGGCCTGCTCCACCACCGCTTCGAAATAATCCGCCATCTCCCGACTGCTGGTCAGGGTAGACGCATCGTAGGCCGACAGCCCGTAGTGGTTCATGAAACGCTGCTTTTTCTCATCCGGTAGTTCCGGCAGGCTGGCCCGTACCTGTTCAATGAAGGTGCTGTCGATATCCAGCGGCAACAGATCAGGGTCCGGGAAGTAGCGGTAGTCGTTGGCCTCTTCCTTGGAGCGCATGGAACGGGTCTCGCCCTTGTCCGGATCGAACAGCCGGGTCTCCTGGACCACTGCGCCGCCGCCTTCCAGGACATCGATCTGCCGCTCCACCTCGAACTCGATGGCCTTCTCCAGAAAGCGGAAGGAGTTGAGGTTCTTGATCTCGGTGCGGGTGCCGAACTTTTCCGTACCCTTGCGGCGCACGGACACGTTGGCGTCACAGCGGAAGGAGCCTTCCTGCATGTTGCCATCGCAGATGCCCAGATACCGCACCAGCGAGTGCATCTTCTTCATGTAAGCCACGGCCTCCCGGGAGGAACGCATGTCCGGTTCGGAGACGATCTCCAGCAGCGGCGTGCCTGCCCGGTTCAGGTCGATCCCGGTCATGCCATGGAAGTCCTCATGCAGGCTCTTGCCGGCATCTTCCTCCAGATGCGCCCGGGTCACACCGATGGTCCTGGTCTCACCGTCGTCCAGTTCGATGTCCAGGTGGCCGCGGCCCACCACGGGGAGTTCGTACTGGGAGATCTGGTAACCCTTGGGTAGATCAGGATAGAAGTAGTTCTTGCGGGCAAACACCGAACGGGGTGTGATCTGGGCATCGATGGCCAGGCCCAGCTTCACCGCCATGGCGACAGCCTTCTCGTTGAGCACCGGCAATACCCCCGGCAGGCCGAGATCCACGGCACAGGCCTGGGTGTTGGGCTCGGCCCCATAGGCGGTGGATGCCCCGGAGAAGATCTTCGACCGGGTGGACAACTGGGCATGAATTTCCAGCCCGATGACCGTTTCCCATTCCATACAGTAATCCTGATGTTTGACGTAAGATGGGGAATACTTCGCGGCAGCCGTGGCTTACACGAATCCACCCGGGGCCATGCCACACCACTCCGTACCCACTTGGTACTGGTGAGCCACGCCGAGCAGACGGGCTTCATCGAAGTAATTGCCGATGAGCTGCAGGCCCACGGGCAGGCCATCACTGAAGCCGGCGGGCAGCGATAGGGCCGGCAGACCGGCCAGATTCACGGCGATGGTGTAGATATCCGAGAGATACATGGTGACCGGGTCATTGGTCTTCTCCCCCAGGCGGAAGGCCGTGCTCGGGGCGGTGGGCCCGAGGATCACGTCCACCTCCTTGAAGGCACTGGCGAAATCCTCGGCGATCAGTCGGCGGATCTTCTGCGCCTTGAGGTAATAGGCATCGAAATAGCCGGCCGAGAGGGCGTAGGTGCCCACCATGATGCGCCGCTTCACCTCGGGGCCGAAACCCTCGCCACGCGAGCGCATGTAGAGGTCCAGAAGATCCTTCGGATCCTCGCAGCGATAGCCATAGCGCACACCATCGAAACGGGCCAGGTTGGAGGAGCACTCGGCCGGGGCCACCACATAGTAGGCGGCCACCGACAGGTCCGAGTGGGGCAAATCCACCTCCACGAACTCCGCACCCAGCCCCTTGTAATGGGCGATGGCCTCGTCCACCACGCGGGCCACACCCGCATCCATGCCTTCGCCGAAGAACTGCTTGGGCAGGCCGATGCGCAGCCCCTTCACCGGTGTGTTCATGTGCCTGGTGAAGTCTTCATCCGGGCGCTGAATGCTGGTGGAATCACGATGATCGAAGCCGGCCATCACATTCAGCATCAGCGCACAGTCCTCAGCGGTGCGGGCCATGGGGCCGCCCTGATCCAGGCTGGAGGCAAAAGCGATCATGCCCCAGCGGGACACCCGCCCGTAAGTGGGCTTGATGCCGGTGACACCGTTGAGGGCGGCGGGCTGACGGATGGAGCCGCCGGTATCGGTACCCGTGGCGCCCGGCGCCAGGCGCCCGGCCACCACCGCCGCAGAGCCGCCGGAGGAACCGCCGGGCACCCGCTCGGTGTCCCAGGGGTTCTTGACGGGGCCGTAGTAGCTGGTCTCATTGGACGACCCCATGGCGAACTCATCCATGTTGGTCTTGCCCAGGATGGGACAGCCCGCAGCCTTGAAGCGTGCCACCACCGTGGCATCGTAGGGGGCGATGAAATTGTCCAGCATCTTCGAGCCGCAGGAGGTGCGGGTGCCCTCGGTGCAGAAGATATCCTTGTGAGCGATGGGCACCCCGGTGAGCGGTCCGGCGTGCCCCTGCGCCCGGGCCTCATCGGCGGCACGGGCCGCTTCCATGGCCTGCTCGCCGGTCACGGTGACATAGGCGTTAAGGGCGTCGTCCAGGGTCTCGATGCGGCGCAGGTAGTGAGCGGTCAGCTCAACACTGGAGACCTCACCCTCCTTCAGGGCGGCGGCGAGTTCGGCAATGGACTTCTCGTGCATGGATCGTTCCGTGGTTGAAGACGGTCAAGGGGCGCGCGGAGGCCTACTCGATCACCTTGGGCACCAGGTAAAGACCGGACTCCACGGCCGGGGCATTGGCCTGGAAGTGATCCCGCTGATCGGTCTCGGTGGGCTCGTCAACGCGCAGGCGCTGTGAGGCGTCCAGCGGATGAGCCATGGGCGTCACCCCCCGGGTATCGACCCCATCCATTTGTTGCACCAGGCCCAGAATGTCAGAGAGATTGCGGGCATAACCCTGCAGATCCTCTTCCTGGACACTGAGCCGGGCCAGATGGGCGATCTTGCGCACCTCATCAAGTGACAGCGACATGACATGCTCCGGGATCACGAATGCCTTGGGTAAGCGGCGTAAAGTAGCATAGTTGACGCCTTGCCCAAAGCCTGTGGCGGTTGCTAGAGTAGCGCCTTTCGCAGGCGACGCCACTTGAAACCCATGCTCAGCCGTCTACTCGGTCTACTCTCCAACGACATCTCCATTGATTTGGGCACCGCCAACACGCTGATCTACATGCGTGGCAAGGGGATCGTGCTCAATGAACCCTCGGTGGTGGCCATTCGCCAGGACCGGGGTCCGGGCGGGCCGCGCTCGGTGGAGGCCGTGGGTACCGCCGCCAAGAAGATGATCGGTCGCACGCCGGAGAACATCCAGGCGATCCGCCCCATGAAGGACGGCGTGATCGCCGACTTCACCACCACGGAAAAGATGCTCCAGCATTTCATCCGCAAGGTGCATCACCATCGCATGTTCCGCCCCAGTCCCCGGGTGCTGGTGTGCGTGCCCTGCGGGGCCACCCAGGTGGAACGTCGCGCCATCCGTGAATCGGCGGCGGGCGCTGGTGCCCGGCGGGTGTACCTGATGGAAGAACCCATGGCGGCAGCCGTCGGCTCGGGCATCCCCGTGGACGAGGCCCGCGGTTCCATGGTGCTGGACATCGGCGGCGGCACCTCCGAGGTGGCGGTCATGTCCTTGAACGGCATCGTCTATTCTTCCTCCGTGCGCATCGGTGGCGACACCTTTGACGATGCCATCGTCGCCTATGTGCGTCGCAACTACGGCATCCTCATCGGCGAGGCCACCGCCGAGCGCATCAAGCATGAGATCGGCTCCGCCTATCCGGGTAAGGAGCTGCTCGAGATCGAGGTCAAGGGTCGCAACCTGGCCGAGGGTGTGCCCCGCGCCTTCACCCTCAACAGCAACGAGATCCTCGAGTCCCTGCAGGAGCCCTTGCATGGCATTGTCAGTGCCGTGCGTACAGCACTGGAGCAGACGCCTCCCGAACTGGGTTCCGACGTGGCCGAGCGGGGCATCGTGCTCACCGGCGGTGGGGCGTTGCTGCGTGACCTGGATCGCCTACTGATGGAAGAGACCGGCATCCCGGTGGTGGTGGCCGATGACCCCCTCACCTGCGTGGCCCGTGGCGGTGGCAAGGTGCTGGAAATGCTCGACGAACACGGAGCCGACTTCCTGTCCGTTGAGTAACGCGCCGCACCGGAGGGCTCGCCATCAAACAGCCGCTCTTCATCCTGGGGCCTTCGCCCGCATTCCGGCTGGCCCTGGTGGTTGTTCTGTCCCTGGTGCTGATGACCGTGGATCATCGTCACCATCATCTTCAGGAAGTCCGCTCCTGGCTGTCTTCCGCGGTCTATCCCATCCAGTATGTCGCCGATCTGCCCGTGCGCCTGAGCGCCTGGACCGGCGAGCAGTTCTCCACGCATCAGTCTCTGGTGGCACAGAATCGTGCCCTGCAGGAAGAAAACCTGCTACTGCGTTCACGCATGCTGCGTTTTGAGGCGCTGGAGTCGGAAAACACCCGCCTGCGGGAACTGCTGGACACTGCCAAGCGGCTGCGGGAGCAGGTGGTCATTGCGCAACTGCTCTCGGTGGATCTGGACCCCTTCCGTCAGCAGGTGGTACTGGACAAGGGCAGTCGCCATCAGGTCTATGCCGGACAACCCCTGATCAATGCCGCCGGCGTGGTGGGCCAGGTGCTGGAGGTTCACCCCCTGAACAGCGTGGCCCTGCTCATCTCCGACCCCAGCCACGCCCTGCCCGTGCAGGTCAACCGCACCGGATTGCGCACCCTGGCCATGGGTACCGGCAACCCGGAGCGCCTGGACCTGCGCTTTATCCCTCCCAGCGAGGACATCCGCCGTGGTGACATCATCAGCACCTCGGGGCTGGGGGGGCGTTTCCCGGCCGATTATCCGGTGGCCCAGGTCACGCGAGTGGAGCGGCCCTCCGGCGAGTCCTTCGCCCAGGTGGAAGCCCGGCCGCTGGCCCGCCTTGATCGCTCCCGGGAGGTCTTGCTGCTGTGGCCCGCGCAACCTGACCAGGACCCAAACACCCCCGCGGAACTCGCGCCCCCCGAGGACACCGAGCCGCCGCCGGAGGAGACCGGCGAACCGGATACCGACGAGGTGATCCATGGGTGAGTGGCGCGCACGCCTGCTGGTGATCCCGCTGACCTTTGTCGGAGCGCTGATCCTCACGGTCATGCCCCTGCCCGAGGCGTTAGCCCCCTGGCGTCCGGAGTGGCTGGCCATGACCGTGCTCTATTGGACCCTGGCCCTGCCCCGGCAGGTGGGGGTGGGCACCGCATGGTTCCTGGGCCTGCTGCTGGACGTCACCCAGGGCGCCCTGCTGGGGCAACACGCCCTGGCCCTGGCCCTGATCGCCTGGATCAGTCTGCGCCTGCATCAGCGGGTACGCTTCTTCCCCGTCTGGCAGCAGGCAGTCACCGTGGGGGCCCTGCTGGCCCTCTATCTCATGCTGGTGCTCTGGGTATACGGCATCACCGGCATGGCCCCGGGCACCTGGCTGTACTGGGCCCCGCTGGCCAGCAGTGTGCTGCTCTGGCCTCCGGTGTTCGTCACCCTGCGCGGCATCCGTCGGCGTTGGTGTCTATCCGTGGGCTGAGTTGTCCTCGTCCTGCACGCTACCGCAACAGCCAGCGCACATCCAGAGCGAACGATACCGTCAATGCCAGCAGCGCCGAAGCCGCCAGCCAGGTGGCCGTGGCGGCGGTGACGAACCCGGGCAGACAGGCCAGCAGCGCCAGCACCTGCCAGACGCACACCACCTTGCGTCGAGTGCTGTCGGGCAGGGGCCGCCGCAGTCTGGGCGCCCGGTAGCCGGCGGCCACGAAGGCATAGCGCATCAGGCCGATGGCCAGCACCCAGGCCCCCACCTTGCCGGAGAGGGCCAGCCCCAGACACAGCACCAGGATCAGGGCGGCGTCCAGTTCCATGTCGAAGCGGGCCCCGAAGGCTGTGGCGGCGTCCAGCCGCCGGGCCAGCCAGCCATCCAGGCCATCCAGCAGCAGGGCCGCCCCGGCCAGAGCGGCCAGCAGCGTGCCATGGTCACGATAAAGTTCCGGTTGCGCCAGGGCGCCGGCCAGCACGCAGACCGGCAGGGCGCGCAGCAGAGTGACCCGATTGGGCCAGCCGAAACCGCTCCTCGGGGCCGACCAGCGCCCCAGCAGGAGCACCGCCAGCACGCCATAGGCCAGGACCGACCCGGCCGCGGTCGCCAGGGTCAGCAAGCCCACGCTCACCAGCCAGGCCAACCCCGCCAGCAACAGACCCACTCCCGCCAGCAGATCCGGGAGCAGGCGCAGGGGTGCCCACCGCGGCTGAGCCACCCAGCCCTTCATTGCCTCTACCGTCTTACCCACGCCGCTCACGCTCCTTGATGCCGATTGATAGGCCCGTACCCAGCCCCCTGCAGGGGAAGACACATCCCCCCGATCGGGCCTATGCTGCCCCTGAACCCACTGACAGGCGTCGGCGCCGAAAGATCCCCCCATGCCCATCGACCGCGATGCTGCCACCGCCTTCTGGATCGCCACCCCGGGCCGGGGAGAACTGCGCCGGGAGATCCTGCCGCCGCTGCCCGCCGACCACGTGCAGGTCACCGCACTCTATAGCGGCATCAGCCGGGGGACGGAGTCGCTGGTGTTTCACGGCCATGTGCCCCCGACAGAGTATCAGCGCATGCGCGCCCCGTTTCAGGCGGGGGACTTCCCCGGCCCGGTGAAATACGGTTATGCCAGTGTGGGCCGGGTGGACTGCGGTCCTGCTGACCTCATGGGCCGATCGGTCTTCTGCCTGCACCCCCATCAGGACCATTACCAGGTCCCGGCGACGGCGGTGACCCCGCTGCCCGAGGGGCTACCCCCCGGGCGGGCCGTGCTGGCGGCCAACATGGAGACCGCCATCAACGGCATCTGGGATGCGGGCATCGGTCCCGGTGACCGGGTGTGCGTGATCGGTGCCGGGGTGGTGGGTGCGCTGGTGGCCTATCTGGCAGCACGCATCCCGGGCACCCGGGTGACTCTGGTGGATATCAATGAAGGGCGGGCCGCACTGGCGCAGGCCCTGGGGGCGGGCTTCGCGCGGCCGGAGGCCGCGCCCGAGGACCAGGACCACGTGATCCACGTCAGCGGTCAGCCCGACGGGCTGGACCATGCCCTGACACTGGCCGGTGACGAAGGCCTGGTGCTGGAGATGAGTTGGTACGGGGATCGCCCGGTCACCCTGCCCCTGGGCGGGGCCTTCCACGCCCGGCGACTGACCCTGCGCTCCAGCCAGGTGGGTCGGCTGCCGCCCTCGCGCACCCCCCGCTGGGATTACCGCCGGCGCCTGGCCCTGGCCCTGGAACTGCTCAAGGATCCGGTGCTGGAGCCATTGATCAGCGGCGAGTCGGATTTCCTTGCCCTGCCCCGGGTCATGCCGTCACTGGCGGACGGGGCCGGTCAGGTGCTCTGCCATCGGATCCGCTATCCGGCGGCGATGTCCAACGATTGACCATCCCCCCCAGGAGAAACGCCATGTACACGGTGACCGTAAGAAATCACATGATGATCGCCCACAGCTTCAGCGGCGAAACCTTCGGCCCGGCCCAGCGTCTGCACGGCGCCACCTATGTGGTGGATGCCTGTTTCAAGCGCGAGGCGCTGGATGAGGAAAATCTGGTGGTGGACATCGGGCGAGCGACCGAGGTGCTGAACGAGATCCTGAGCGAGTTCAACTATCGCAACCTGGACGAGGTGGAGGCCTTCCAGGGACGGAACACCACCACCGAGTTCATGGCCCGGGTGATCTTCGATCGCCTCGCCAAGGCCATCCGGGAGGGGCGCCTGGGGGCATCGGCCCGGGGCCTGTCCGCCCTGGCGGTGAACCTGCATGAGTCCCATGTGGCCCACGCCGGCTTTGAGGGCCCGCTTTGAATCAGCGGCTCACCCTGCTGGTGCCGGGAGATCCGCAACAGACCACCGGCGGCTATCTCTACGACCGGCACCTGGCCCGAGAACTGGAGGCGGCGGGCTGGACGGTCACCCTGGGCGGGCTCAAAGGGGCCTTCCCCGGCCCGGATGAGACGGCCCACCGGGCCCTGGATGAGGCCCTGTCGGCGCTGGCGTCGGGGTCGCGCGTCCTGCTGGACGGTCTGGCTATGGGGGCCTTGCCCGAGGTGATCGAGGCCCACGCCGACCGCCTGGACCTGACCGCCCTGGTGCATCATCCCCTGGGGGATGAAAGCGGCCTGGACCCTGCACGGCGTGACCGGCTGCTGCACCTGGAGACCCGCGCCCTGCAGCGGGTGGCCCGGATCGTTGTCACCAGCGACTTCACCGCCCGGCGCCTGCAGGCATTGGGTCTGGCCCCGGCGGCGATCCATGTGGCCCCGCCGGGGGTGTCGCCCGCGCCGTTGTGCGCCATGGCCCGGGGTGAACCGGGCCCCGGGGAGAAGGCCATCCCGCGCCTGCTCTGCGTGGCCCACCTGGCCCCCCGCAAGGGTCATGATGTGCTGCTGGAGGCCCTGGCCCACCTGTTGGATCTGTCCTGGCACTGCCACTGGGTGGGTTGTACGGATCGCGACCTCCAGTGGGCCGCGACGCTGCAACAGCAGTGCCGGACCCTGGGCCTGAGCGCACGGGTCACCCTCCATGGCGAGCTGCCTGCGGATCGGGTCGCGGCGGCCTTGGATAAGGCCTCGGTGTTCGTCCTGCCCTCCCGCTACGAGGGCTTTGGCATGGTGGTGACGGAGGCCCTGGCCCGGGGGCTGCCGGTGATCACCACCACCGGCGGGGCCCTGCGCGACACCCTTCCCGCCGGCGCCGGCCTGTCGGTGCCGCCCGAGGACCCCCAGGCCCTGGCCGACGCCCTGCGACGCTGGCTGACACAACCCGCCCTGCGCGCCGCCCTGATCCAGGGGGCGCGGGCGGCCCGGGGGCATCTGCCGGACTGGTCGGAGACGGCCCGACGGGTCGCCCAGGCCCTGGACACAGCACCCAAGGCCCGGGATGAGGGGTTTGCCCGGAACTGGCTGGACCTGCGCGCCGGGGCCGACGCCCGGGCCCGACACCCGCGCCTGGCCCAGGCCGCCGGGGCCTGGCTGCGGCGGCGCGACACCGCCCCCTATCGCATCCTGGACCTGGGGGCCGGCTCCGGTAACAACCTGCGCCATCTGGCGCCCTCACTGCCCGGGCCGCAGCACTGGACGCTCTGGGACCGGGATCCGGCCCTGCTGGATGCGGCCATGGCGCCCCCCATCCCCCAGGATGCCAACGGGGGACACGTGGCACGGGAGATGCGGGAGGTGGACCTGGCCGACCTGACGGCGGCGGATCTGGCGGGCGTGCATCTGGTCACCGCCTCGGCCCTGCTGGACCTGGTGTCGGCGGATTGGCTGAAGCAGTTGGTGGAGGCCTGCGCACGACAGGGGGCCGCCTTGCTGCTGACCCTATCGGTGGACGGCCAGCGCGGCTTTCTGGAGGCCGGGGGCCGGCGGCGGGCTGACCCTGAGGATGCCTGGGCGGCAGACCTGTTCCACAGGCATCAGCGTCGGGACAAGGGTCTGGGGGCGGCCCTGGGGCCCGCGGCCCCGGCCTGTCTCGTGCGCATCCTTCACGCCCATGGCTACCAGGTGCACCAGCGCCCCAGCCCCTGGTGTCTGCAGGCAGGCAACGAGCAGGCCCGCACCCTGGGCGTGGAAACCCTGGATGGATGGCGGGATGCACTGCTGGAGCAGGCCCCCGGGGAGGCGGATCGCATCCTTGCCTGGCACCGGGCCCGACGCGCGGCGCTGCTGGATCATCGCCTGGGGCTGTGGGTGGGCCACCAGGATGCCTTTGCCCGGCCCAGGGTTGAATGGCCTGGTTGAATCGGATCAGGCCCTGAGATCCACGTCGAACAGGGTGTCCTCACCGCAGGTGAAGCGGCGCACCCGGGGCCGCAGGGCCTGATCCAGGGTGTCGATGGGGGGCAGGGACAACCCCGGGCGCCCGGAACCGATCACCATCGGCGCCACCAGCAGGTGCAGACGGTCCAGCAAGCCCGCCTCGAGAAACCGCGACACGGTGACCCCACCCCCTTCCACCAGCACCCGGCGGTAGCCCGCCTCGGCCAGCCGTGTGACCACCTGCTGGGGGCACATCTGGCCGGTGTCGTCGTCCGTATCCAGCGGCAGGGTCTGAACATGAGCGGGCAGCGCGCCCGCCGGGCTGACGCCCCGACCCACCAGCAGCAGGGTGGGCGGTGTGGCCGAGCCGGCCGGGGCAGTCTCAAAGAGTGGCCCCTCATGGGGCACACGCCCCCGGGGGTCCAGGACCACCCGGGCGGGGCTGTTCCCAGGGGCATGGCGCACGGTGAGTTGCGGTCGGTCGGTGGCAGCGGTGCCGGCGCCGATGAGCACGGCATCCGCCAGGGCCCGCAGGCGATGCAGGTGTACCCGCGCCTCCAGGCCACTGATGTAGTAGGAGGCCCCGGTGTGGGTGGCGATGCGTCCATCCAGACTCTGACCCAACTGGCCGATGACCCATGGCCGGTCGTCGACCACCAGAGGCAGCAGGCAGTCCAGCAGCCGTCCCGCCTCCCGCTCCATGGGGCCGTGGGCATGCCAGTCGCCACCCCGCGTCACCTCCAGCTCACCGCCTGGATAGACCCAGCAGCCCCGGGACTGTCTTCTCCAGTCGTGATCACGCACCTGCCGGATCAGGGACCAGGCCGTCTCCAGGTTGTTCAACTCCCCTGCATTTTCTTCCATGGGTCAGACCTCCGGTCGGATCAACGACGCCTGCTCAGGTGGGGCCAAGCCCTGCCACTGGGTGTGTCCTGCGTGCATAAACGTCTCCTGAGGCGATGCCGGCGGCGCCGGCTTCCAGCCAGTGATGCAGTGCTGTCGCCGGCCGCCACTGAGGCCAGAGAAAGCACCGCTGCTCGCCGGCCACCACGTTGTATTCATAGCGAGCCAGGCTCTCCAGACGGTCGATGCACGCCGCTGCCTGCGCCAGGGCTCCCTGGATGAACTCCACGGACAGGGCGGGCAGCGGCTGTGACAGACCGGCCAGGACCCGCGCCTCGTGCCCTTCCACGTCGATCTTGCAGAAGGCTGGTACACCATGATGGGCAATCAGCGCATCCAGCGTGGTGACCGGCACCGTGATTCCCTCCTCCCAGCGTACCCGTCGAAACCCCGGATGTCGCTCCGGGAGTGCCTGGCGCCACGCCTCCGCCAGGGTCGACACCGTGGGATGCAGGCGGCTGATGGCCAGCCGGGCCGACCCGGGACGGGCATCCAGGGCCACCGCCTCCAGTTGGATGGCCTGCCGATTCCGGGTGAGCCACCGCAACCAGGCCAGGGGCAGGGGTTGCGGTTCCACCGCCACCACCCGGGCCCCCAGGCTTGCAAAGGCCAGGGTGCGATCGCCCACATGGGCCCCCACATCGAAGACCAGATCCCCGGGGCGGATGAACGGCCCATACAGCCGCCGCAGGCCCCGCTGCCGCCCGGGTCGCCAGTAGATCGCCAGCGACCGGGCCAGCCCCAGGCCCGCGGCGCCCTGCTCGAGCCACCGCCTAACCCGCATCGTCATGGGAGCGCATTCCGGGCACGCGGGTGCCCGCCCATCGACGCAGGCGCCCGGGCGTGGCAATGAGGGCCTGAACCGGCATCGGCCCCGGGGATTCAGGCGGCGGCGGGCGCAGGGGATCCGGCAGCGGGGGGCCGTTGCCGCCCTCGCGGCAGCCGGGCCGGGTCACCGCATCTTCCGGCGGTGTGAGCAACAGCCCGGGCGGCCCACATTGGCCGCTGAGCCGGAACAGGATCGGGGCCAGCATCAGGCCAAGCCACACCGGCCCGGTCCACAGGGCCAGCGCGGGGAGGGTGAGCAGGCACAGGACCAGCCAGCCCAGGCCCAGCAGCGCCGGGGGCAGGCCCAGACGCAGGCAGCGATGCCAGTCCAGGGGGCGGTCGGCACGGCAGGGGGCCTCCCAGGACACGGGGCTTCCCGCGAGGATCTGCAGGATGAACACGGTGTGAAAGACCATCAGCACCGGCGCCAGCAGCAAGGCCAGGATGATCTCCAGGACACCGCTCCCCAGGCAACGCCCGCCGCCACCGAAGGCCCGATACCGGGCACGGGTCAGCATCAGTCCGATGAGCTTGGGCCCAAGCAACAGGGCCAGGGTGGCCGCCAGCAACCACAGGGCCGTCTCCGGGACCGCGCCGGGGGTGTGGCCGGTTGACCCCATCCCCGCGGCCCCGGTCAGGCTGAAGAACCCCAGGATCAGCATCGCCGCCCACAGGGGCGCATAGGCAAATCCAAAGGCACCCAGCAGGAAATGCAGCCGACTGAGGGGGTGGAGCCCGGGCGTGGTGAGCAGACGCAGGTGCTGCAGGTTGCCCTGGGCCCAGCGTCGTTCCCGGCGCAGGTAATCCGCCAGGTTGGCCGGTACCTGTTCAAAGCTGCCCCCGGCCGTGGTGTCCAGGCGCACCCGCCAGCCGCCCCGACGCAACAAGGCCGCCTCGACGAAATCATGACTGAGGATGTCGCCACCCCAGGGCGCGGCACCGGGCAGACGGGGCAGACCGCAGCAAGCCATGAAGGCCCGGGTACGCAGGATGGCGTTATGGCCCCAGTAATTGGCGGTATCCCCCTGCCAGAAGGCCTGACCCGTGGCCAGCAGCGGCCCATGCACCACGGCCGCGAAGGCCTGTAGCCGGGCCACCAAGGTCTGGGCGCCCATCGGCTGGGGCACGGTCTGGATGAGGCCGGTCTCAGGTTCGGCCTGGAGGCCCGCCACCAGGCGGCGCAGGGTGTGACCGCTCATGCGGCTGTCCGCATCCAGCACCACCAGGGCCTCGTAGCGCCCACCCCAGCGGCGGCAGAACTCGGCGATATTGCCCGCCTTGCGCCCCCCTGGTTCCCGCCCGCAACGGTAATGCACGGGTATGCTGCCCTCGAACCGCTGCTGCAGGCCCGCCACCACGGCCGCCTCTTCGCCGAGCACGCGGAGATCCACAGAATCGCTGAGCACGAAGGCCTCGAAGCCCTCGGGGTCGCCGCTGCGTACCAGATCCTCCAGCGTGGCGGCCAACCCGGCGCCCACGAACCCGGCCTCCTCGTGACGGATGGGCATCACCAGGGCGGTGTGGTGGGGTGCGCACAGAGGGGGCACAGGCGCCACCGGCCCCAGAGTGAGAGGATCGCGGCCCAGCCACAGCAACACGGCCCCGACGAGCGCATTCCAGAAGGCCAGGGCGATCCAGGTGAACAGAAGGGCGAACAGCACCAGCAGAGGCACCTGCAACCCACCCACCCCGGTGGACACCAGCACGTCGTGCATCGCCAGGGTGCCCAGCCCCCCGGTGCCCAGCACCAGCAGACCAAACAGGCGACGACGACGGCGCAGGGTTGGCGCGTCAGGCATCTTCCGGCCCTTGCCACAGGTACTGCCAGGTCTCGGTGAGCACCTGGTCGTGCAGTCGCAGTTGCAGACGCATGTCGGCGGGGGCTTCGGCCCTGGCCGCCACCACGAAGGTGGCCCGCCAGCCGCCTTCGGGCAAGGGTCGGACCTGAGGCGGCTCCACCCATTGGCCCTGGTGCAGTTCCAGGTGGGCCCGCACCGGCAGGGATCCCTCCAGCCGATCCAGCGCCCCCCCCTTGAAATCCACCACGAAACGGCGCTGGTCGGGGGGTGCCGGGGCGCTCTGGCCCGGCACTTTGGAGGGGCCGCTGCGGGTGCGCACCACACGGGCCAGGTCATGCCCCGGCGGTGGCTCCCAGCGGGGGGTGAGCCGATAGCTGAAGCGACGTGACTCGCCGGCGGCCATGGGCGAGTCCGGCGCCCAGAAGGCGACGATGTTGTCATGGGTCTCGTCGGGGGTGGGCAGTTCCAGCAGCACCACCCGACCGGCACCCCAGTCCCCTTGTCCGGGTTCCACCCAGAGGCCGGGTCGCAGGTCGTAACGGGCCTCCTGGTCCAGATAATCGGCAAATCCCCGGGTGCGCTGCATCAGGCCGAATGCGGAAGGGGCAGCATCCAGAAAGGCGGAGACCCGGGGTGCCTCGGGGCGGGTCAACGGGCGCCAGATCCATTCCTCGGCCCGGGTGCGCACCAGCAGCCCCTCCGAATCATGCACCCGGGGGCGGAAATCCGCCTCGATGGGTCCGGCAAGGTCCCCGTGGGTGTACATGCTGGTGAGCGGGGCAATGCCCAGCCCCGTGAGGTCGCGACGGGCGAACAGGCGGGCCTCCACGTCCACCGTGATCGGCTCGGTGGTCTGCACCCTAAAAGCGTAGGCCCCGGTCACCGACGGGCCCTCCAGCAGGGCGTACAGGTTCACGTGCCGGTCCTCGGGCGCAGGCCTTTGCAGGTGGAATTCCGTGAACACTGGAAACTCCTCCGAACCCAGGCGTGTGGTATCCACCGCCAGCCCGCGGGCCGACAGGCCGTAGCGCTGACCCCGTCCCACCAGGCGAAAGTAGGAGGCCCCCTGGAACACCAGGAACTCGTCACCATCGTTGGCCCGGTTCAGGGGATAGTGCAGACGCAGCCCGGAGAATCCACCCGCTGCCCGCTGCTCGGGGCTGAGTCGCGCCGCGTCGTCGTCATAGCGGAACAGACCCGGGTCGAAGGCGATGGGCCTGCGGCGCCCATCCACCCACTCGAAGACCTGAATGGGCTGTCCAAAGAGAAAGCCGGCGTGCAGGAACTGCACCTGGAAGTCCGATTCCCCCCGCCACAGGGCACGCTCGGGACGGAAGCGGATCTGCCGATGGGCGTCATAGTTCAGCGCCGCCAGGGCCGGGGCCTCCAGGGTGGCGGGTGCCTGCCACGGTGATTCGGCAAGCCGCTGGGCCCTCTCGCCCAGGGTCTCCAGCACATCGGCCTGGGCGGCTGGCCAGGCCAGGCAAAGCATCAGCATAATGAGGGCCAACCCACGACCCCTCATGGCGGCCCCATACCGATGCCCGTCACCCCCCGCCCAGGCCCCCTCGCCGACTGGCCGCTGCTGCTGGCTGCAGGTCTGCTGAATCTGGTGCTGGTGCTGCCCCTGTGGCTGCGCTTTGGTGAACCCGGGGCACACTGGATCGCCCTGGAGGCCTGGTGGCTGCCGGTGCTGTTCGCCTGGTTGGCTGCCCACTGGACGACCCATGCCGTCCGCGCCACCGTGGCCGTCGTGCTGATACTGGCGGTGGCGGCGGGTTTGGGGGATGCCGCCACGCAGCACTTCCTCGGCCGATCGCTCAACCTGTACTTCGACCTGCCGGCACTGGCCTCGGTCCACCACCTGCTGGTGGGCACCCTGGGCCAGACCGAGGCAGTGGCCATCCTCGCCCTGGGGGCCGTATTGCTCCTGGGGGTCCTGATCGCGGTCTTCCGGGGGCTGCGGCCCATACCGCTGAGCGGTGGTGTGGCCGGGCTCGCCCTGGGTATCGGCGCGCTGGCCGCCGTGCTCACGGTGCTGGAGGTGGCCGGTGAGCGTGTCGTGCCGGTGGCCCGAACCCCGGTGGTGGATACACTGGCGTTCCAGTCCCGACAGATCCGCGAGACCCATCAGGCCCGCCGCCAGTTCGAGAGCACCGTGGCCGACAGGGAGCGACCAGTGCAGCCCCTGCCCGGTCTGGCCGGGCGGGATGTCTATCTGGTCTTCGTGGAGTCCTACGGGGCTTCGGTGACGGACGATCCGCGGTTCTCCGGCGTTGTACTGCCGCGGCTTGAGGCCATGGCCCCTCGTCTGGAGGCGGCGGGACTGCATGCGGTCACCGGCCGCCTGAATGCGCCCATCCTGGGCGGGCAGTCGTGGCTGGCGCATGCCTCGCTGCTGAGCGGGGTGTGGATCGACAACCCATTGTGGTATCGCCTCCTGCTGGAACTGGGGCAGCCAACGCTGGTGGATGATTTCCAGGCCACCGGTCACGAGACCCTGACGGTGATGCCGGCCATCACCATGCCATGGCCGGAGGGTCGCGCCTATGGCTTCGATCACATCTTCGCCGCTGCCGACCTGGACTATGCCGGTCCGCCGCTCAATTGGGTGACCATGCCCGACCAGTTCACCCTGCATCGCTTCAATGCCCTGCGGGCGAGTGTGGACGCCCCGCTATTCGCCAAGGTGGCCCTGGTGAGCAGCCACGCCCCCTGGACACCCATTCTGCCTCTGATCGACGATTGGGAACAGGTGGCGGATGGGCAGATCTTCGCACCCTGGGGGGACACCGACCCCAGCCCCGAGACGCTCTGGCAGGACATGGACCGGGTGCGCGATCACTTTGCCCGCTCGGTGGACTATTCGCTGCATGTCTCCCTGGATTGGGCCCTGCGGTTCCTTGAGGACGATGCGCTGCTGATCCTGCTGGGGGACCATCAGGCGGCCCCGTTGATCATCGGCGAGACCCCCTCACCGGCGGTGCCCGTGCATCTGATCAGCCGGGATCCCCAGCTGCTGGCACCCTTTCGTGAGCGGGGTTTTGTGCCCGGCCTGGTCCCCCCAAGGCCTGGGCAGCCGGCGGGGATGGATGCCTTCCGCCACTGGCTGCATGCGGACTTTGGTCCTGGGTGAGCCCGGACGCCACCGGCTCATGACGGCATCCACGCGGGTTATGAGGCGTTTTCGCGCATCCCCTCCAGCTGCTCCCGGAAATCATCGCAGGGATCGGTCATACGATGGCGCGGTGTAAACAGGATCACGTCATACACGCCGTCCATGGCCATCGCGTAATCCTCCGGTGAGTCGTCCCCCTCGCGCACCTCCACGAAGGCCAGGCTCAACACCGGGCCCTGAGCCCCCCGGGCTTCCAGATACCGGGGCACCCCATAGTCACGGCGCACATGGCCGCTGCCGGCGATGAGCACCACCGGGCGGCCTTCGGCCTGCAGCAGGCGATCGGCCATGTGGGCATCCCGGGCCCGCTGGGCATCCACCATGCCGCCGGTGCGCGCCGCCGGAAGATAACCGCAGTGGGCATCGACGATATGCTCGATCAATCGGCGTCCCACCGGTCCCGGCAGAGGCTCATCCAGGCCCAGGCGTCGGCGTTCGACCTCGTCCATATGGTTGCTCAGGCCCTCCCGGCCCACCTGCATCGCCCGCTCGCCGGAGAGGTTGGCCGCCAGCAACGGCTGGTCCTGATCCAGCGCCCACTGCACCAGCGGACGATATTCATCCCAGGGCCAGTGGCGGGCCTCCACACCGGCGGCATGGGCAAGCACATCGGCGTCTCCCTCACCCTGGTCGCGCAGGGTGTCCAACCTTGACTGGTTCTCAAGATCAAAGATCTCCATGGCCAACGCGGGTGCCTTGTCTGCTGCCGCCAGGGCCTGGATCAACTCCAGTTGCAAGGCATGATGATCCGGATTGCCGTGCACCTCTCCCAGCAACAGGATCCGCGCCTCCAGAAGCCTTGCTTCCAGCGCCTTCCGGGACAGGGATCGTTGCTCGCTGGGAACCCAGATCTGTCCCACCAGGGGGTGATCCTGCAAGTGCGGTGCCCGCCATTCACGGCCTTCGCTCAGGGCCTGCGCCGGGAGACACAGGAGGGCGCTCAGGCCCATGGCAGACAGCAGATGAGGCAAACGAAATCGCATGGTGGCTTTCCTGCACTGGATTGGTCGGTGACCCCGGGTGGAGGTTTATACTGGTCCCGGCCAGTATTGCCCAAAACCTTTAAACTAAAAAACACCCTGGAGCCCCTGATGGACCCCGCATTCCTCGCCTTCAGTGACCGTGTCACCACCGCCACATATCCACGCGGCAGGGGGCGTTGAACATGGAAACAGTCCCTTTCATCGACCAGCCCGAGGCGCTCACGGCCTTTTGTGATCGGCTCCAGGGCGTGGAATGGTTTGCCCTGGACACGGAATTCATCCGCGAGAAGACCTATTACCCGCAGCTCTGTCTGATTCAGGTGGCCACCCCCGAGGAAGTCGCCTGCATCGATCCGCTCAATCTGGAGGATCTCTCACCGCTCATCCACCTGCTGTTCGACCCGAACATCACCAAGGTGTTGCACGCGGCGAGCCAGGATCTGGAGATCTTTTTTCATCAACAAGGCCGCGTGCCCGGCCCCATCTTCGACACCCAGGTGGCTGCCTCCCTGTTGGGCCATGGGGATCAGGTCGGCTATGGCAAACTGATCCAGCTGGTACTGGGCGTGGAACTGGAAAAGGGGCAGTCGCGCACCGACTGGGCCCAGCGCCCACTGGAGCCCGTACAGCTCAGTTATGCCGCCGATGACGTGCATTACCTGGCCCAGGCCTACCCGGTGATGCGCCAGGCCCTGGAGGACAACGGGCGTCTGGCCTGGCTGGAGGACGATTTTCAGCGCATGCAGGATCCGCGCACCTACCAGCCCGACCCGGAGACCATCTGGCGGCGCCTGAAGGGCATCAACACCCTGCGCGGCGAACAGGCCCTGGCCGTGGCCCGCAACCTGGCCCGCTGGCGTGAACAGGAAGCCATGCACCTGGATCGTCCGCGCCGCTGGCTGCTGCAGGACGAGGTGATCCTGGATCTGGCCCGCCGCAAGCCCCGCGACCTCAAGACCCTGGAACGGGTGAGGGGCCTGGCGGAACAGACCGCGCGCCGCCACGGCGACACCCTGCTGGAACTGATTCGCGAGGGGACCCAATGCCCCTCGGCCGACTGCCCCACCCTGCCCCCGCGGATACGCCTGGAACCTCATCAGGAAGCCCTGGTGGATGTGGCCATGGGCCTGCTGCGCCATCTGGCGCTGAAAAACGACATCAGCCCGGCCGCCATGGCCACCCGTCGTGATCTGGAGGCCCTGGTGTCGGGTGATCCGGAGTGCTCGCTCCTGCAGGGCTGGCGTGCCCGGCTGGCCGGACGGGAACTGGCAGCCTGGCTGCGGGGTGAACTGGAGGTATCGGTGCAGGGCAACGCATTGCAGTTAGACCGCGCTGGGAACCTGGAAAGATGAAGTCGCCCCCGCATGCGCGTTAGACTGCACACTCATTCATGAAAGAAGTTGGAGGAACGGCCGCATGCAGATCGGCAGCAACAAGGTGGTAAGCATCGATTACAAGCTTACCGACGACGAAGGCCGGGTGATCGATCACTCCTCCGAGCGTGGGCCCCTGGCCTACCTTCACGGGGCGGGCAATATCATTCCTGGGCTGGAAACAGCCCTTGAGGGCAAGCAGCAGGGTGACGAACTCAGTGTTCGCGTAGAGCCGGCACAGGCCTACGGAGAGCGGGACGAACAAATGATCCAGACCCTGAGCCGCAGTCAGTTTCAGGGCGTTGATGAACTGGAAGTGGGCATGCAGTTTCACGCCGGCAGCCAGAACGGCGGGGTTCAGGTGGTCACGGTGGTGGCCATCGATGGCGATGATGTCACCATTGATGCCAACCATCCGCTGGCCGGCACCACCTTGAATTTTGATGTCACGGTGCGTGAAGTGCGCGAAGCCTCTGCCGAAGAGGTGGAACACGGTCATGCGCACACCGATGAAGGGGCCAACGATCACTGATCGTCAAGCCGCTTGAAGAGGCCTGAGATTCATAAGGCCAAAAAAAACCCCGCCGGCGATCACTCACCGGCGGGGTTTTTCATGATCGAATTCCGGCTTATTTAGCCTTCAACGGTCACGTTAACGGCCTGCAGACCCTTGGGGCCTTGCTGAACCTGGTAGTTGACCTTCTGGCCTTCAGCCAAGGTCTTGAAGCCATCAGCGGAGATCGCTGAGTAATGCACGAACACGTCGGCACCGCCATCTGCGGGGGCGATAAACCCAAAGCCCTTCGTTTCATTAAACCACTTCACAGTACCGGTAGACATTGATCCTAACCTCAATCTTTTCTTTCAGGTGAGTACAGCTCCATGCAGCGGGCCGGTGCCGACGTCGAACGGACAACTCAAACCGCTACATGAGCCCAGTCTATCCGCTTCCCGCCCCGCACGCCATACCGGTATAACCCCAAGCACTGTATTCAAGGCGGCCGAAGCGAGTGCCCGGGGGATTTTCCCCTTCAGGATCAGGGTATTGGCCGAGCCTCAAATTGCACCATAATATTTACGGTTGAGGCCCGAATCCTCAGCCGAACTGCTCATAAAGTAGAACGCCCCCCCCGGATTGGTGCCAGGCCTGCAAACGGGCTATCCTTGCCTCCTCGTTTCACCTCGTGCTCCCTGGACCCCGACGACCTGCAATGCCCCTTGATGATCCCCGCCAGCAGGCCATCCTGGAGACGGCCCATCGCCTGTTCACCCGCGCCGCTCAATGGTACGACATCACCACCCCGCCTCCGCCCGTGAAACTGAACCTGCGTGGCCGCGCCGCGGGTCAATGGCGCGTGGTCCACGGTGAGGAATCGTTACGCTTCAACCCGCACATCTTCGCACAGGACTGGGACAACCACTTCCCCGATACCGTGGCCCACGAGGTGGCCCACAGCATCATCTACCGACGCTTTGGGCTGGGCACGGAGCGACGACGGCCCCATGGGCCGGAATGGCGGGAAGTCATGTTGAAACTGGGCTTTGAACCCCGGGTGACCCATTCATCGGATCTCTCCGGCGTGCCCATCCGTCGTACCCGCAAGTTTCCCTATCGCTGCAGTTGCAATGTGTACGCCCTGGGCACCCGGCGGCATCGCACGGCCCAGGCCGGGGAGCGCATCTACTATTGCCGCAACTGCGGCGAAACCCTGCGCTTTGCCCCGGAAGAACCATTGCCGGCCACCGGCTGATCCCCTGCCCCCGAACCGGGCATACCCCCGTGGGAGCGACCCTGGTCGCGAATGGTGGCGGCACCTGGCTCTGGGTGCCTTCGATATTCGCTGGCAGGCCAACTCCCACCGCGCGAGGTTCCCTCGCACCTCAACCATGAGAACGCCTCAGCTGCCCGATTCCAGGGCTTCCCAGCGCTCATAGGCCTGGGCCAGATCGGCTTCCAGGGACTCCATCCGGGTTTGTACCGCAGCGATCTCGTCCTTGGACTGCTGGTAGAAAACCGGATCTGCCATGGTCTGCTGAATGTCAGCCAATTCAGCCTCCAGGGTCTCGATACGCTTGGGCAAGGCCTCCAACTCCCGTTGGTCCTTGTAACCGAGCTTGGCCGGCTTGGGTGCCGGCTTCGCCTTGGCGGACTCCGCAGCACGCTGAGCCTTGGCCGATGCGCCGCCAGAAGACCCGGACCGGGATCTGGGCCGCTGCCGCAACCAATCGGAGTAGCCCCCCACGTATTCCTGGAAATGACCCTCTCCCTCGAAGGCGATGACGCTGGTGGCCACATTATCCAGAAAGTCACGGTCGTGGCTCACCACCAGCACGGTACCGGGGAACTCCACCACCCGCGCCTCCAGCATTTCCAGGGTGTCCGCGTCCAGGTCGTTGGTGGGTTCGTCCAGCACCAGCACGTTGGCGGGACGCGTGAACAATTTGGCCAGCAGCAGGCGGTTGCGCTCGCCACCGGAGAGGGCCTTCACCGGCTGACGGGCGCGGGCGGGCTCGAAGAGAAAATCCTGCAGATACGACAGCACATGACGACTTTCGTCCCCCAGGGTGAGTCGGTCGCGACCCTCGCCCACGTTATCCATCACGCTGGCCTCTTCGTCCAGGGCAGCCCGGTGCTGATCGAAGTAGGCCACCTCCAGGTTGGTTCCCAAGCGGATATGACCGGACTGGGGCTCCAGCTGTCCCAACAGCAGCTTGAGCAGAGTGGTCTTGCCCGCGCCGTTGGGTCCGAGGATGCCGACCTTGTCGCCACGCATGATCAAAGAGGAAAAGTCCTGGATCACCGGCTTGTCGTCAAAACTGAAATTGACGTTCTCGGCCTCCACCACAATGCGTCCGGAAGGTGCCGCCGAGCGGGTTTGCAGGCGCGCTGTACCCTGGCGTTCACGCCGCTCGCTTCGCTCCGCCCGCAAGGCCTTGAGCGCCCGCACCCGCCCCTCGTTACGGGTGCGCCGGGCCTTGATGCCCTGACGGATCCAGGTCTCTTCCTGAGCGAGCTTCTTGTCGAACAGGGCATTTTGCCGCTCTTCTGCCTCCAGGGCCTCGGCCTTGCGCGTGAGGTAGGTATCGTAGTCACCGGGCCAGCTGGTGAGGCGACCGCGATCCAGTTCGATGATCCGGGTGGCCAGTCGCCGCAGGAAAGCCCGATCGTGGGTAATGAACAGCAACGTGCCCTCAAACCCCAGCAGAAACTCTTCCAGCCACTCGATGGCGGCCACGTCCAGGTGGTTGGTGGGCTCGTCCAGCAACAGCAGATCGGGGCCGGTGACCAGGGCCCGGGCCAGTAGCACACGCCGTTTCAGGCCGCCCGACAGACCATGGAACGGGGCGTCCGCCTCCAGCCCCAGGCGCGACAGTACCGTCTCCACCCGTTGTTCCAGCATCCAGCCATCGGCCGCTTCCAGTTCGTGCTGGCACTGTTCCAGGGCCTTGAGCTGAGCCTCATCGGCCCCGGTTTCCATGGCGCGGATCAAGCCATGATAGCGGCGCACCGTCTGCCCCAGACTTCCGAGGCCATCGGCCACCACATCGTAGACACTGCCCTCAACTCCCTGGGGCACCGCCTGCTCCAGCATGGCCACCTTGAGGCCATCACTGCACACGATGTCGCCATCGTCGGCCTGTACCTCGCCCTTGAGCATGCGCATCAGCGTGGACTTGCCCGCTCCATTGCGGCCCACCAGGCACAAACGCTCCCCGGGCTCGATGGTCAGGTCCACCCCATCAAGCAATGGGTGATGACCATAACTGAGTTGGATGTTGCGCATGACCAGCAAAGGCATGAAGGTTCCGGCAAGGTTTGGGTGTACCGGCATTGTACCCGGAAGGCGCGGGTCTCAGACGATCACCCAAGCGGCCAGGTGACACCCATGGCCCAAACATCAGTAAAATGGGAGGCTATCCACCCATCACCCGATGAGCATGCCTTGAAACTCCTGGCCTCTGAGTACCGGCACTGGCGCAACAAATCCATCACCCTGCTGGGGATGTCCGGCGTGGGCAAGACGCGTCTGTCTCACCTGCTGAGACGCGCTCACTGGTTCCATTACTCCGGCGACTACCGCATCGGCAGCCGTTATCTGGACGAGCCCATCCTGGACAATATCAAGCGTCAGGTGATGCACATCGAATTTTTGAGGGATCTGCTGCGCTCGGACTCCATCAGCATCGTCAACAACCTGTCGGTGGACAACCTTCAGCCGGTTTCCAGCTTCCTGGGCAAGCTGGGCAACCCGGAGAAGGGGGGGCTGTCACTGAAGGAGTTCAAGCGCCGCCAGCGCCTGCACCACGATGCCGAAGTGAACGCCATGCGGGATGTGCCGGATTTCATCCGCAAGGCCCATGAGATCTATGGTTTCGACCATGTGGTTAACGACGCTGGCGGCAGCGTGTGCGAGCTGGACGATCCCGGCGTGATGGAATTGCTGGCAGAGCATTCCCTGATCATCTACATCAAGGCCACCGATCGGGATGAGCGGGAACTGATCCAGCGAGCCGAGGAAAGCCCCAAGCCACTGTATTACCGGGAGGACTTCCTGGATCGGGAACTGGATGTCTATCTTGCGGAAAACAATCTGCGTTACGTGGCACAGATCGACCCGGATCAGTTCGTGCGCTGGATGTTCCCGCGCCTGTTCCGTGACCGTCTACCCCGCTACGAGGCCCTCGCGGAGCAGTACGGCTACACCATCACCACGGATGAACTGGCACAGGTACAGAGCGAAGACCAGTTCAATGAATTGATCGAGCAGGCACTGGAAAGACAGGCCTACTGAACCCCGGACCCGGATCACCACCATGCCGCTTGTTGCCAACTCTGAACTGCCCACCTTTGCCCGACTCCAGCAGGAAGGCCAGACGGTGCTGGCCGGTGCCTACGCTCTGCGTCAGGACATCCGGGCCATGCATATCGGGCTGCTGAACATGATGCCCGACGCCGCCCTGGCAGCCACCGAGCGCCAGTTCTTCCGGCTGGTGGGCGAAAGCAACCAGATCGCCCAGTTCTATCTGCATCCCTTCACCCTGGACGCCCTGGAACGTGGACCCAAGGGGCGCGAGCATGTGGAGCGGCACTATGAGCCCTGGGAACGGATTCAGGAGCAGGGCCTGGACGCCCTGATCATCACCGGTGCCAATGTCACCCAGCCGGATCTCTCGCTGGAGCCCTTCTGGGAACCCCTGATCCAGGTGATCGACTGGGCCCACGAGAACGTGACCTCCACCCTGTGCTCCTGCCTGGCCACCCACGCGGTGATGCAGTTCCGCTACGGTCAGACCCGCAGCCCTCTGGGCTTCAAGCGCTGGGGAGTGTATTCCCACCGGGTGGTGGATCGTACCCACCCCCTCGTGGCGGGCGTGAACACCCGCTTCGACGTGCCCCATTCCCGCTTCAACCATGTGTCCCGGGAGCAGTTCGAGGCCGCCGGGCTCAAGGTGCTGGCGGAAAGCGAGGAGGCCGGCGTGCATCTGGCAGTGAGCGAGGACGAGTTCCGCATCGTCTTCTTTCAGGGGCACCCGGAATACGACCTCATCAGTCTGCTCAAGGAGTACAAGCGGGAAGTCAGGCGCTACGCCGCGGGGGAACGCCCCGATTACCCACCCATCGTGCAGAACTATTTCAGCCTCAAGAGTCAGGCCATCCTCGAAGAGCATCGGGAACAACTGAACCTGGCCCTGGCTCGCAATGAAGAACCCCCGGCCTTTCCCGAGCAACTCATCACCGAGCAACTGGACAACACCTGGCACGATACCGCCGAGGCGGTGATCAACAACTGGATCGGCAACGTCTACCAATACACCCACATTGATCGCAAACGCCCCTTCCGCGACGAAGTGGACCCAGGCAATCCCCTGAATCGCACCCGGGGCTGAACCAGCGCGCATCAAGAAGGACCCCGCTCATGTCAGCACAACCACCCTTTCAGCAGCCCGCGCGGCCCGTGGTGGAACTCTACGAGACCCTCACGGGCGACGAGGACGCCCGCGTCTGCAAAGACATCCCCGATGCCGCCTGCCGGGTACAGCCGGCCAACTTCTTCGTCCACCTGGTCTCCAACACCGCCTCCAAGATCGGCGATGAACTGGCCAGTGCCCGGCTGGTGCTGGCCTGGCTCATGGCCGCCCTGGGTGCCCCCGCGGCGCTGGCCGGTTTCCTGGTGCCCATCCGCGAATCCGGCTCCCTGCTGCCGCAATTGTTCGTGGCTGCCCACATCCGCCGCGCGGCGGTGCGCAAATGGTTCTGGGTGTGGGGCAGCGTGGGTCAGGCGGTGGCGGTCATGCTCATGGCGGTGGTGGCCCTCACCCTCACCGGGGCTGCCGCGGGCTGGGCCATCATCGGTCTTCTGACGCTGTTCGCCCTGTTCCGGGGGGTCAACTCCGTGGCCTCCAAGGACGTACTGGGCAAGACCATCGCCAAACAGCGCCGCGGCACCCTCATGGGCTATGCCGCCGCCGCGGCCGGCGCCGTCACCCTGGCCGTGGGGGTGTGGCTCACCTTCCAGGCCAGCGAGGGCGCGGGCATTGGCTTCTTCGTGGCCCTGCTCATGATCGCCGGCGGGTTGTGGTTGCTGGCCGCTCTCGTCTTTGCCGCCCTCAAGGAAGCGCCAGGGGCCACCGAAGGCGGTGGCAATGCCGTCAGCGAAGGCCTGCGCTCACTGAACCTGATGCGCACGGATCGACCCTTCAGGCATTTCGTGATCACCCGGGCCCTGCTCATGACCACCGCTCTGGCGCTCCCCTTCTATGTGATGCTGGCCCAGCAGGAAGGCTCTGGTGACATCTCCGGCCTGGGCATCCTGATCATTGCCACCGGCCTGGCCGGCGCCCTCAGCGCCCCCTTCTGGGGGCGCTTCTCGGATCGCTCCAGCCGCCAGGTGCTGATGCTCTCCGGGGCCATGGCCGGGCTTCTGGGGATCCTGGTCTTCGCCCTGGTGACTGCAGACGTGGACTGGGCCGCCACCCCCTGGGCCTTCGCCGGCTACCTGTTCTTGATGGGCATTGCCCACGCCGGTATCCGCCTGGGTCGCAAGACCTACCTGGTGGACATGGCCACCACCGAGACCCGCGCCGCCTACACCGCCGTGAGCAATACCCTGATCGGCGCCCTGCTGCTGGTAGGCGGCCTGTTCGGCATGGTGGCCCAACTGGCCGGCACCGCCGCCGCCATCCTGGTGCTCTCTCTGATCACCCTGGCCGGCGTCGCCAGCGCCTGGCGCCTGGAAGAGGTGCAATAGGATCGGCTGCCCCTCCCGTGGGAGCGGCCCTCGGCCGCGAAGTTTTTTACAGGCGAAGCCTCATGACCATCCAGCCCTGCCTCTATCCACAGAGCAAACATGGAGGCTGCGATCTTGGCGGGCAGGCCCGCTCCCACAAAAACCATGCCGACACAGGGGCGGGGGCGTTGGGCTAGCCGGCGGCCATTCGGGGGGCGTTGGCGGGTTCATCCGCTGCCCCGGCGGTGTGCAGGGCTGCCAGGTGTTCCACATCGCACAGCTTCTCCAACTGCCGGGCCAGCATGGAAGGGTCACGACTGCCAGCCACCTTGAGACGCACGTGATAGCGATGGCCGTCGTCATCCAGGCGCACATGCATGTCCCGCACCTCGAAACCCCGGGAGCGCACCGTGCGCAGAATTCGCTCAAGACTGCCATCGGCCGGTCGGGCCAGTAACTGAAATTGCGGGTTCATGCCACATCCTCCTCGATCATCTGGTCATTGGACATGCCTGGCCCGACAATGGGCCAGACATTCTGTTCCCGGGCCACCGGGATATGCAGGAGCAAGGGACCCTGGGTCTCGAGGCACGCCTCGATGGCGGCATCCACCGCATCCACGCCCTCAATGCGCAGTGCCGGGATACCAAAGGCCTGGGCCACCTGCACAAAGTCCGGGTTATCGGACAGATCCACCTCCGCCAGGCGACCCTCATAGAAGAGCTCCTGCTGCTGGCGCACCATACCCAGATACTGATTGTCGAAAATCACCATCTTCACGGGCAGGTTGTAACGACGCAGCGTGGCCAGTTCCTGCACATTCATCATGAACGAACCATCGCCACTGATATTGATCACCTGCGCGCCGGGGTGGGCCATCTGGGCGCCGATGGCCACCGGCAGACCGAAACCCATGGCCCCCAGCCCGCCGCTGGTCAGGTGCCGACGCGGATGCGGAAAACCGTAGAACTGGGCCACCCACATCTGATGCTGGCCCACGTCACAGGCGATATGGGTGTGGGCATCGGCCTGCTCAGAGAGGCGCCTGAGAAAACGCAGGGCCGGAAAGGCATCGCCCTTTTCCGGCGGCAGCCGAAAATCCCCCATTCGGCGCAGCTCGGCGCAGTGCGCCCGCCAGGCCTCGGTGGACAAGGGCGTGGCCAGTGCCGGCAACAGGCGGTTCAGATCCCCCAGCAGCGACACCTGAGGCGGGCGCAGCTTGGAGACCTCGGCCGCATCCACATCCAGGTGGACCACTCGGGCATGGGGGGCAAAATCTGCCAGCCGCCCGGTCGCTCGATCATCGAAGCGCGCCCCCACCACCACCAACAGATCACAGGCCTGCACGGCCCGATTGGCGCAGGGCGCCCCATGCATCCCCAGCATCCCCATGTTCAGGGGGTGATCCGCGGCCAGCAGGCCCAAACCCTTGAGGGTGGTGACCACCGGCGCCCCGGTGGTTTCAACAAACCCACGAAATGCCTCCACCGCCTCGGCCAGCACCACGCCACCACCGGCATAGATGATGGGCTGGGCCGCCTCGGCCAGCAGCGCCCGGGCCTGAGCCAACCCCATGTCATCGAGCCCTGGAACGTCATCGGCAATGGCCGCCTCCCCGGGCGCCATGGGCTTCGCCGCGGGCAGAGGGGCCAGTTGCACGTCCTTGGGAATATCCACCCAGACCGGGCCGGGACGCCCCTCCTGGGCCAGATGAATGGCCTCCTCCAGGATGGCGGGCAGATCCTCCACCCGGCGCACCAGATAGCTGTGCTTGGTGATGGGGAGCGTCAGTCCCAGGACGTCGGTCTCCTGAAAGGCGTCGGTGCCCATGAGTCCGGTGGGCACCTGGCCGGTGATCACCAGCAGGGGCACCGAGTCCATATAGGCATCCGCAATCGCAGTGATGAGGTTGGTGGCGCCGGGGCCGGAAGTGGCGATGCACACCCCCAGCTGTCCCGAGGATCGGGCAAAGCCATTGGCGGCAAAACCAGCGGCCTGTTCGTGACGGGTCAGAACATGCTTCAGGGCACCGGGTTGCCGGGCCAGGGCATCATACAGGGGCATGATGGCGCCGCCGGGATAACCGAACACCGTCTCCACTCCCTGGCGCCGCAGGATCTGGATCACGGTATCGGCGCCATTGGCGGCATCGTCCTGGGCAGCGGGCGGTGTGCCGGGATGATCCGGGGCTTGAGCCCCATCGGCATTGGCGGCTTGGCTGGGCGGCATGGTGTCACTCTCCTGCTGAATCCTGTTTTTGGGGCGGCCAAAACGCAAAAACCCCCGGGGGGTGCCCGGGGGTTTTTGAAGGTATCGGATCGGTGTGGTCAGATCGTCAGCGCAACAGGCCCCCGGGCCGTGGAGGTTCCACGACTACCAGTACCCGTACGCTGACGATGTGGTTGAACATTAAATGACGAACTCGATCGTTACGTTGTTTGCTTGGTTTTTCATATTAAGCGCCCCAAAACTGCTTGGCAAGCCCTTCCACCCCCTGGCGCAGGCATCGGATCACCGATTTGCGCCCCGACACCCCCAGCGCACGGGCCGTGGCCTCCCAGGAGCGCTGCTGCAGCAGACACATCACCAGGGCATGACGCTGCTCCCTGGGCAACCCGGTCAGGCGGGCCGGATCGGACAGTCCCCAACGGATCAGGGCATCCAGTTCGGGCAGACAGGCCTCGAAGGGCCGCTGCCAACGGGCAAAGGCCTCCAGGGCCGGGATATCCCGGGGCTCGGGGGGCGGAGTATCCGAACCGGCGCCGAGAGCCACCACCAGGTCCGGCTCCATCCAGCACAAGGGACCGGCCAGCAACCGCGGCAGGCCGCGAACGAAGTGGCTCCGCGCGGGTTCCATGGCCTGTCGCCCCTCCGGCGTGAGCGGGCGCAATACCGTAGCCCCCCAGCCACCACTGCTCACCTCAGGTTTGACGCCGATGCGGGTGATCTCAAACCCCTCACCACGCCAGAAATCCAGGAGCCCCTGGGTGGCACCAAAGCCGGCCCCCACCAGATCCGCACCATCCTGGCGGGCATGATCCACCACCTGCTTCAACAAGGCAGTACCCAGTCCTTGTCGTTGCAGTCGGGGATGCACGGCGATCCGCACCACCCGTTCATAGCCAAGGCGGCCCGCAGCCGGCGGGGCCCCGCCATAGAGGATCATTCCCACCGGCAAGAAGTGCCCCTGGGGTCGGCGCCGGCCCTGAGCCACGGCCCGGTTCACGTCATCATTCAGCCCCCCTTCCCGGGCCAGCAGGGCCACCGCCAGCACCTGCCCCTGATGGCGCCAGGCCAGCACCTGAAGGTGGGGGTCATCCAGCAGACGCTGCAGATCCGAGGGACGGGTGCGGTAATGGGCCAGCACCAGCAGACCGAAGACCTGCTCCAGAAGTGACTCATTCTCCAGCCACAGAGACGGTGACAACACCTCGGCCACGCCCTCCTCAGGATCCGGACAGGTGTCATCCTCCAGGTTGACCGGCCGTGGGCTGAGCATCAACAGGCGATCCATGAGAGCCTCCACAGGGTCATCCACCGCCCACCGAATGGGCTGAGTCAGGTGCAGGAAACGGGTCTGCGGGACACGGCGCCGCAGGATCCCCTGGAAGCGTGTTGCAAATCCCTGCCCGGCCCCCTCATAGCCATGAAGGGTGGTGGCAAAGGCGACCCGTTGATGCCCTTCCAGCAGTCGGATAAGCCAGTGCACGGGGAGCCCGGCCGCCTCATCCACCAGCAGCAGATCTGCCGACGTGTCACAGGCCTCGTCCGGGGGGCCATATTCCATCATGGCACCCGGCACCTCCAGCCGGTGCCCTCCCTCCTGCCTCACTGCCAGGCCCCGGTTCTCCAGACCCGCCCGGGCATGAACGAACACCGGCGCCACCGAAGCAAGACGTGGGGCCGTGACCAGGATGCGATAGGGGGCATCGGGCACCGCCAGGTGACGACGGCTCACCAGGAGCGCGGCGGCGGCCATGCCCAGGGCAGCGGACTTGCCCCGGCCCCGGTCAGCGGTGAGCACCAGTGGACGCCTGGCCCGCCCCCTCGCTAGATGTTCCAGGGCCTGCACCGCCTGCCGCTGATCGGTTGTGAGGCAACCGTCCTCATCCGGTATCCGGGGCATGCCGACTGATACAGGCAAGGGCAACGGCAGATCCGGCGTCGTCACGCACCCGTGTGAGGGGTTCAATGGGACCAGTCCCCAGGCCTCCAGAACGCGCAGGCACCGCTGCCCGAAACGGGAAGCCTGCGCCTGCTCCCGGGGCAGGATCAACAGAACCACACCGCCCCCGCGCACCGCCCCCGTCGCAGCCCCCAGGGCATCGGGGTGCAAGCCAGCGGTGGCGTCCAGGATCAGGGCATCCAGCGTCCGGCCCAGCAGGGTATCGGCCTGGGCCGCAGGCAGAAGTGGGCACGAGGCCGAAGAGGCCGGTGCGGGCCCCACCCAGGCGATTCGCGTGGTTTCGCACACCCCCCTGGTCCAGTCCCGGGCCAGCGTTTGCATGGGCCCGGCGGGGCCGGCCAGCCAGACAAGGCGACGGTGTTCCGGGGAATTGGCCGGTGTGGCCAGAACCTGGGCGCAGGAAATCGGGAGTCGATGCGCCGGGTCATGCCGGTCAACCTGGGATGAGAACATGGTTTTGCCGTCAGGGCCGAAGCTGCATGCTGCTTGTGGGGAAGACTGAGATCACAGGAACGCAAAAATGTGAAACAGTTATAGCATCCAACCAGGGGCAGGCGTATGATCCTGGCAGCAGACATTGTGAAAGCCCTGACTGGACGGGCCTGAATCGCTTGATGGTATGGACTTCACTCGCTCTGCTCTATTGTTCTTTTGATCGAGGTAATACTGAAGTGCTGACTGGTACCGTGAAGTGGTTTAACGAAAGCAAGGGCTTTGGATTCATCACCCCCGATGATGGCGGCAAGGATGTCTTTGTACATTTCTCGTCCATCGATGGCGGTGGTTTCCGCACACTGGCCGAAGGCCAGAAGGTCTCCTTTGAGACCCAGACCACGCCCAAGGGCATGGCTGCGGCGAACGTCAAGGCCGTCTGATCCGGCGGTGGGGCGGCAGTCTGCTGTACCCAACGAGCCTGACGACAGATTTGAGTGATGCGAACCCCGCCTTGGCGGGGTTCTTTTGTTTCAGCCCCCCGACCCTGGCGTCAGTGGTGACCCGACCGATCCTCTTTTATTCCAGTGAACATGGACTTCACATAGGCGTACCAGGGATCACCCGTGGTGCCGGCCATATAGACGTGGCCGATAACAAAAACCAGCAACGCGAAGGTGGCTGCCACGTGCACGTAGGCCACGGTGGCAAAGGAGATCACACCTTCCAGGGCCGTGCCCCGCCAGGCGGCATAGAAAAGCAGCAGCAATCCCGAGATCCACAACGCCGGGGCGATGGCGGCCTTGAAACTGAAATAGGCCATGCGCTGGAGGGGGTTATGCTTGGATGAAGGGGTCTGGGTGTAGGGCTTGGCCTCCCCCGAGAAGATTCCGTAGGCGTAATACATCATCACGGCGAGCATGCCTCGGTGACTGGGCACGTACTGACGCCACTCGCCGGTCACCACGTGCCAGAAGATGGTAAAGGCCCAGAGCACGATCAGCGCCCAGGCCAGCACAATGTGGGTGGAAAACGCCGCGTCATACCCCAGCAGTCCGTGGGTGCCATGAATCTCAAGGCCGGTCAGTACCAGGCCGAAGATCAGTAGCGCCTGGGACCAATGCCAGAAGCGTTCATACAGTGTGAAGATTCGAAATGAACTCATGGGAGGCACTCGTCATTGATAGCGGCGGCGATGGAGCAGGTAACGGATTCCCCCGTGGGCCAGCACGCCCAGCAGGGTGAGGATCACGGCTGCCCAGCCGATGGGTTCGATCCAGGGATGGCGATCCCGCCCCGGAATATAAGGCCCGGGCAAATCTGCCAGGCGCCCGTCCGTACTGTGGCATGACTCACAACTCAGGGAGTCTTCCTTGGGCGCCACCATGTGATTCACCGGCCAGTACATGCGGGTGTCGACAAAATCAAAACTGCCACTGTAGGTCGCGTCAGTCTGGCCGGCACGGCGGGCCTCGGCCATGCCCGAGATGATGGCCTTGTCCCAGTCATAACCTCGCCAGAAGGCGTTGTCGTCCCGACCAAACAGCTGGGCCAGCAGCAGGATCTCGTACTGCGTGTCGTAGGGCTGGCGACCCTGCATCACCTTGAAGGGCCAGATGCGAGCACGCGGATCATCGGGGGTGCCCTCGGGGAAGTTCACCTCCACCGGTTGACTGGGGTCGATTCGCTCGCCCAACAGGGTGTAGCGCATGTTGCCATCAAACCAGCGGTACTCGGGAACATGGTTCTCGTCCCAGAGGAAACTCCCCTTCATGCCATCGTAGATGACCCGCCCCTGTTCATCCTCGCGCACGATGGGTCGGCCATTTTCATCCAATTCACCGGCGGTGGACCAGTCCCAGGAGGTCTTGGTCGGCAGGCCACCCCGGGCCAGTTCCGGCACATGACAGGTCTGACAGGCAATATTCTCCACATGCTGGTTGAGCTTGTCATGGACGCCCGCTTCGTGAGGTTCGGTGCCATGACAGGACTCGCAGGCGGGCCGCTCGTTTTCCCGCCCGGGCACGGCGATACCCGCCTCAGCCTTGGCGGTCATATGGTAACGACTCCCCTCCTGGATATGTCCGCTGAACTCATGGCAGGTGGAACAACTGAAATCCAGGCCATCCGGGGACATATGCACATCCACGGTACGTGCCGGGGACAGCAGTGTGCTGTCCAGGTCGCCATGTTTCACGGCATCACCGCCACCGCCCTCAAAATGACAGGAGCCGCAGGTCTCGCGGCTGGTCTTGCCCACATTCCGGGCCACTTCAGCCAGATCCGGAGCCTTGAACAGGGTGCCACGGAACACGGTATCCTCGGCAGGCGGGTGGCCCCCGCCGGTAGGAAACTTCACATAGGTGCCCGTGGTGTCGTGACAAACCAGGCAGTCCACCTTTTCCTCAGCGGTAAAGTCAAAGTCAGGGCCGTCGAAATCGTAACCCGTGTGGCAGGAGCTGCAGCGCTCCTCGCTGCCCGCAATCCCCAGGCACAGGTTATTCATGGCAAAGCGCTTGCCCAGCTTCTGACCGGTCTCCGGCTGATCGTACTCCCAGGTCCAGTGGATGCTGCGATGAACCTGAAGGGCGGCCTCGGTGTGGCATTCCAGGCAGGCCTGAGTGACCTCCGGGCCGGACTCGAACGGGCCGCTGAGTTCTTCAAACTCATGGTGATTCGCAGTGCTCTCCAGCAACATCGTGGGAGCACTGGATGTGGATGTGGTTGCCGACCGGTCCAGCGTTTGAGTCAACGCGGGCGGCATCAGCAAGGCCAGGAGGGTTCCGACCAGGAAAGCACGGACAAGGGGTCTTGACACGAATGACTCCTCGGGAGGTGTCGCAAGGGGAGGCTCCGGGGGCAGCGGAATGCGCGTTCCGCGCCGGGGCCCATCGAGACCGCTGATGGGTCTATCAATTAGCATCTACTAATAAACTACCACAGCCGGGCGCGCCATGGCAGAGCCCGAAGTTCATGACCCAGATCAACGGCAATCCTTCTCAGCCCGCGCGATACCAATCGGCCTGCTCGGCCCGCTCATAGCCACCGGCGCGAACCACATAGGAGCGGATGCGGCCGGACTCGAAATAGGTGCGCGCCATGAGCTCACTGAGCACGCCTGTGGTCAGCAACTGTACCGACACCAGCACACACGTGATCCCCACGAACAACAACGGACGTGTACCGATGCTCTCATGCAACAGCACCTTTACCAGGAAGAGATAGCCCAGGATCACCGACCCCAGCCCCCCGAACACCAGGCCGATGGAACCGAAGAAGTGCCCGGGCCTCGCCCTATAGCGCATGAAGAAATAGACCGACAACAGATCCAGGATCACCCGAAAGGTACGGGAGATCCCGTACTTGGAGTCTCCATGGGCCCGGGCATGGTGGGTGACCACGTGTTCGCGAATGCGCCGGGGTGATGTCTGGGTGGCGAACCAGGCGGGAATGAAACGATGCATTTCCCCGTAAAGCCGCACCCCCTTGAGGACGTCGGCGCGGAACACCTTCAGACTGCAGCCGTAGTCGTGCAGGTTCACCTTGGTGGTCCAACGAATCAGCTTGTTGGCAATGCGTGAGGGGATCTTGCGTTTCCACAAATCGTCATGGCGATCCTTGCGCCAGCCCGCCACCATGTCCAGATCCTCTTCCAGCAGGCGTCGCACCATGGCGGGAATGTCGCCGGGGTCATTCTGAAGGTCTCCGTCCAGGGTGGCGATGATGCTGCCCCGGGCATGATCGATGCCTGCCTGCATGGCGGCAGTCTGACCAAAATTGCGCTGCAGGCAGACCACCCGCACATGTGGCCCGTGGTGCTTGCGCTGTGTCAGCATGCGGTCGGGGGTGGCGTCGGCGCTGCCATCATCCACCAGAACCACCTCCCAGGGGATGGGCTGTCCCGCCAGGGCCTCATGGATGCGCTCCACGAGGGGGGCCACATTGTCCTCCTCGTTGTACATGGGCACCACCAGGGACAGTGACAGCCCCGCTTCGGTGACATACATCGCATAGCCCAGGCCTTCACTCGAACTGGCTGCGTCGGCCAAGGGGTCGACAGGAAACGGATTGGACATCAAGTTTCTCCTCGAGTCGCCGGGAGCCAGGGCACCAGGGCACCAGCGACAAGGGTTGATCCCAGCAGGAACAGATGCAGATTGACGGCGGCCGCCAGGGCATCCTGGGCAGACACATCGAAGGGCAGCAGTGCTGCCATGACGCCAGCCTCGTAGGTGCCGGCCCCGCCCACGCCGTGCACTGGCAGCACACTGGTGAGGTCACCCGCGATCACCGCCAGCCACAGGGCCGGGGCGGAGGCCTCCAGGAACAGGGACAGGACCCAGACAAAGACGGCGAGTTTGACGACCCAGTTGCCCATCGTCCAGCCCCAGGCCCGCCAGAAGGCCCTGGGAGACTCGGGAAGCGCCTCCAGTGCCCTGAGCACCCGGGATGCCAGATAATGATCCTCCCAGGGTTCGATTCGAGTCATCAGAAAAGGTGCCACCCGGCGGATGAGCGGCAAGGTGGCCAGCCACATCAGGGACAGCATCAGGGCTGGCACCGGGCCCAGGACATGACTGCCCAGGGCCAACAGGGCAAAAAACCCCAGGGTGTGCAGATCCATCAACCGAAACCACAGCAGCACTGGCACCGAGTTCAGTGGTGGCACCTGGAAATCACGCGCCATGAGCAGCGGAAAACTCAACTCCCCGGTGCGCATGGGCAACAGATTATTGAGCAGATTATGGATGAGGGTCAGGCGCAGACAGGCGCCGAAGCGGCCCCTCATCACCGGCCGATAATAGTCGTACAGACGCAGGGTGCGCAGCCCATAGGTCAGCCCGGTGAGCAGGATCGCGACGATGACCAGCCCCCAGGAGAGTTCCACCCAGGGAGACAATACCCGCGACCAGCCATGGGCCAGTTCCACAAAGACCAGGAAGGTGCCGAAAATAGCGAAAGAAATCACAAGCTTTACAGGGTGCATGAGATAGGCGCGTTATCCACATAGGGGGACTGCAAGGTCCTCGGGGAGTTGTTCCAGGCATGAGGGCTGGCTATAGTCGGAGGCCTCCACGGACGAGACCCAATGGAAGGATCCATGAATCTTGCTGTTATCGCCAGCCGAGCACAATTGGGCATTCAGGCACCGCCGGTCCACATCGAGGTGCACCTGGCCAACGGCCTGCCCAGTTTTGCCATGGTGGGCCTGCCCGAGGCGGCGGTCAAAGAGAGCCGCGACCGGGTGCGGGCCGCGCTGCAGACCAGCGGCTTCGACTTCCCCGCCCGGCGCATCACCGTGAACCTGGCCCCCGCTGACCTGCCCAAGGACGGCGGTCGCTTTGATCTGGGCATTGCCCTGGGCATCCTGGCCGCCTCGGGGCAGATCCCCATGGCCTCCATCCAGAACAGCGAATTCCTGGGCGAGCTGGGCCTCACCGGCGAGTTGCGCCCGGTCCGCGGCGTGCTGCCGGCGGCCATGGCCGCCCACCAGGCGGGGCGCACGCTGGTTCTGCCCCGCGGGGATGCGGACGAGGCGGTACTCGTGGAGGACGTGGATGTGATCGCCGCGGGGCACTTGCTGGAGGTGTGTGGGCATCTGTGTGGCGAGGCGCCCCTGGGCAGCCACCCGCGCCGCCCCGAGGGCACCGATGAGACTCACGCCGCTGGAATGCCCGACCTGGCGGACGTGCGCGGCCAGCCCCAGTCCCGACGTGCCCTGGAGGCGGCGGCTTCCGGCGCCCATCACCTCCTGATGATTGGCCCACCGGGCACCGGCAAGACCATGCTGGCCAGTCGGCTGCCAGGCCTGCTGCCCCCCATGAGCGAGACCGAGGCCCTGGAAACCGCGGCCCTGCACGCCATCAGTCAGCATGGGATCGATACCCGTCAGTGGCGCACACGACCCTTCAGAGCCCCCCACCACACCGCCTCCGGCGTGGCCCTGGTGGGCGGTGGCTCACGCCCTCGCCCCGGGGAGATCTCCCTGGCCCACAACGGCATCCTGTTCCTGGACGAGATGGCCGAGTTCGATCGTCGGGTGCTGGATGTGCTGCGCGAACCCCTGGAGACCGGACAGATCACCATCTCCCGGGCGGCACACCAGGCGGAGTTCCCCGCGCGGTTTCAACTGGTGGCGGCCATGAATCCCTGCCCCCAGGGATACGACTGCGACCTGGGGCCCCAATGTCGCTGCACACCGGAGCAACGCAGGCGTCAGCGCGGACGCATCTCGGCGCCGCTACTGGATCGCATTGATGTGTGCATCGAGGTGCCGCGCCTGCCCCGGGACCTGCTCATGGAGAGCAGCCCTGCCCCGGAATCCAGCGCCACCGTGCGGGCCCGGGTGCTCCGCTGCCGCGACGGCCAGCTACAACGACAAGGCTGCCTGAATGCCGCCCTCTGTGGGCGCGAACTGGAGCGACTGACCGAACTGAGCCCGGCCAACCGGCGTCTGCTGGAGCAGGCCATGGATCGGTTCCGGCTATCGGCCCGCAGCTATCACCGCATCCTGCGGGTGGCCCGTACCCTGGCGGACATGGACGAGCAGGAAACCATCCAACAGGCGCATTTGATGGAAGCCCTGAGCTACCGGGCCATGGACCGGTGGCGGCAGGACACGGGCGGATAATCCGGGGCTGGAGCGGGATGCACAGAACGGGTAAGGTGAGCCGCCTTCCCTCGATAGCGACCGGACCCTGCCCATGCGCATCCCCCGCTGCTTCCTCGATCAACCCCTGCAAACGGGTGATGAGATCGCCCTGGACGAGCGCGCCCACCGTCATGTGGTGCAGGTGCTGCGGCTGCGGGTCGGCGCGCCGCTGGTGCTTTTCAATGGTGAGGGCGGAGAATATGCCGCCACCCTCACCCTGGCCGAACGCAGGGCCTCGCGGGTGCGCATCGATGAACACCGCTCCAGGGACACCCGCCCGGCCCTCGGCGTGACCCTGCTGCAGGGCATCGCCAAGGGAGACCGGATGGACTACAGCCTGCAAAAGGCCACGGAACTGGGGGTGAGCCGCATCCAGCCGCTGGTGGCCAAGCGCAGCGTGACCCATGAAGACCCCAAACGCATGAACAAGCGTCAGGAACACTGGCGCGGGGTGATCGTCAGCGCCTGTGAGCAAAGCGGTCGCACGGATATTCCCGAGTTACTGCCGCCCCTGCCCCTGAGCCACTGGCTGGACACGCAACATCCGGGACGCACGGATGAGGACACCGCCTCATGGTCGCTGGTCCTTGACCCGGAGGCCACGTCGAGCCTCGGGGATCTGGCCGCCTCGAAGGCGCGGCCCCAGGCGGTCACGCTACTGATCGGACCGGAGGGCGGCCTGGATGAACGGGAGATCTCCCAGGCCCGTCACTGTGGCCTGACACCGGTGCGACTGGGCCCCAGGGTGCTGCGCACCGAGACCGCCGGTGTGGCAGCCCTGGCCATTATTCAGTCCCTGTGGGGGGACATGGGCTGATCAAAGCCCCTGCAGCCCCGCCTGGAGCATGTCCTCCATCATCTCGAAGGCAGGGATGATGCACAGCACCCCACTGGCCCGGACGCGAGCGGCGATCACCGGAGGGTCTTCCTCTCGGCGGGCCTCCAGTTCGATATCCGTGGGACTGAGCTTCACCGGATGGGGAATCCCCCGTACCTGAAGCCCGTAATAGTCCAGACCCACGTGGCGCTCCACCCCGTGCAGCACCACAAAACGGTTGATGCGGGTCTGACGCTCCTCGGGTACCTGCAGCAGGGTGTCCAGGGAAACGATGGGAACCTGGGCCTGGCGCCAATCAAACACCCCGCGCAGCCACTCAGGGGCACCGGGCACGGCGCGCACCACCTGCTGGGTCACCACTTCCACTGCCACCGACTGGGGCAGCAGCAGATTCTGCTCCTGCAGGGAGATGATGAAACAGTTGACGCTGTCCGGTTGATCGCTCATCGGGAGCCTTGGGCCTCCATCAGTTCCTGGATATGGCTCAGCAGGTCGGCCTCCTGATAGGGCTTGCCCAGGTAGTGATTGACGCCGATTTCCAGGGCCCGCTGCCGGTGTTTGTCGCCGGTGCGGGAGGTGATCATGATGATGGGGATATGGCTCAGGCGCAGGTCGTTGCGCACATGAGTGGCCAGTTCAAAACCATCCATGCGCGGCATCTCGATGTCCAGCAGGATCAGGTCGGGTACCGTGTCCTGCAGCAGGGCGAGGGCGTCCAGGCCGTCCTTGGCGGTCAGCACCTGATAATGGTGGCGCTCCAGGGCCCGAGCCGTGACCTTGCGGATGGTGATGGAATCGTCCACCACCATGATCGTGGCTCGGGATTCCTCCGCTCCAGCGTGGCCATCGCCGTGATAAATGAGTTGCACACCGGCGCCAGCACGTACCAGGGCGGGGATATCCAGGATCATCACCACCCGGCCATCCCCCAGGATGGTGGCACCGGAGATGCCCTTGACCTTGGCTACCTGCGGCCCCACGGACTTGATCACCACCTCCCGGCTACCCTGCAGATTATCCACCTGCAGGGCGATGCGCACATCACCGGAGCGGACCAGCAGCACCGGGAACATGACCTCGGGATTGTGCAACTGCGGCTGGGAAACATCCAGCAGAGCCCCCAGATGCTTCACCTCATACTGATTGCCGGCATATTCGTACTGGGGATCCTGCTCCGCATACAGAGCATCCAGGTCCCGGGCACGCATGCGTACGATACCCTCGATACTGGACAAGGGCACGGCATAGACATCCTCACCGGTCTGCACCAGCAATGACTGAGTGATGGCCAGGGTGAAGGGCAGACGCACGGTGAAGGTGGTGCCCTCCCCCTGGGTGCTGTCGATGGCCAGCACGCCGCCCAATTGCTTGATCTCGCTGTTGACCACATCCATGCCCACCCCGCGCCCGGAGATCTGGCTCACCTGGTCGGCAGTGGAGAAGCCCGATTCCAGGATGAACTGCATCAGGTCATGATCGGACAGGGACGCCAGGTCCCGCACCAGTCCCAGGCGTTGCACCTTCTCCCGCACCATCTCCAGGGGGATGCCGGCGCCATCGTCCTTCACCTGCAGGACGACTTCGGAACCCTCTCGACTGACCCGCAGCAGGATGCGCCCCACGGGCTCCTTCCCCTGGCTGAGGCGTTTTTCCGGGGGTTCGACGCCATGGGCGATGGCATTGCGTAACATGTGTTCCAGGGGCGCGACCATGCGTTCGAGTACCGAGCGATCCAGTTCACTGGCTTCCCCTTCGATATCGAGCTCCACCCGCTTGCCCAGTTCCGTGGCCGTCTGCCGCACAATGCGGCGCAGCCGCGGGGCCATGGTATCGAACTGCACCATACGGGTATGCATCAGCCCTTCCTGCAACTCCGTGGAGACGCGGGATTGCTGTTGCAGCAGGGTTTCCGAATCGCGTATCTGATCGGAGAGCAGGTCCTGGATGCTCACCAGGTCGTTGACACTCTCGGCCAGGGCTCGGGAAAGCTGCTGGATATTGGAATAACGATCCAGTTCCAGGGGGTCAAAGTCCTCCTGCCATTTGGCCTCCTCACCCTGCTCCTGTTCGTGTCGGAACAGGATCTGGGCCTCGGTCTCCATTTCCAGCTTGCGCAGCTGCTCGCGCAACCGGGCGATGGTCTGGGACAACTCCCCCAGGTTGAACCCGAAGGCGGTGATCTGCTGCTCCATACGGGCATGGTAGATGCTCACCTCGCCCGCAAAGTTGACCAGGTTATCCAACACATCGGCGCGCACCCGCACCTGTTCCTGTCCCGCACCGGCGGCACGCGCGGCCGGCGCGGGCTCCGGCTCCGGCGTGAACGGCTGAGGCGGCAGGACAGGCTCCGAGGTGTCCGGTGCAGGCGGGGGCGTGACGGGTGCTTCCGGCATCGGGTCCGGCATCGATTCCACGGGGGGAGTGACCTCCCCCGCACGCATGTCGTGCAACTGCGCCACCAGCTCGGGTGCCACCGGAACAGGTTCACCCCGTTGGGCCCGCTCCACCATGCTGGTGAGGCGATCGACGCCCTGGTGGACGGTCTCCAGCATGGATGACTGTGCCTCGCGTTCCCCCTCGGAGATGGCAATCATCAGGCTTTCCAGGGCGTGGCTCAGGTCGGCGATGGCAGTGATTCCCGCCATGCGCGCGCCGCCCTTGAGGGTGTGGAGCTGGCGCTGGAATGCGTTGATCAGTGCCTGATCATTCAGGTCCTCGCTCCAGCGCTCCAGGGTGCTATCCACCTCATTGAGGATATCGCTGGCCTCCTCCAGGAAGATGTCCATGAGCTCATCGTCGGGCTCCTCGGCGCTTTTCGCTTCCGGGCTTTCGATGTCGGTGGCGTCTTCCTCCCGACTGCGGGCCTGGCGAGTCTTCTCCTGCCGTGCCAGTTCCTCGTCATGCAACGCCTGGAAACGGGTCTCCAGTGCCGCGCCGTCGGGCACCCACGCCCCCGCCGGCTGGAGCAGGGCCTCCAGCACGACACGGACATGGGTCAGCATCTGTTCCAGTTCATCCAGCGACGCCGCTGGCAGGCGTGGGTGCTCGCCCTCCCCCACGGCACGGAGATAGCGCTCGCAGGCACTGCAGACGCTGGAGACCTCGGGCACATCCGCCGCGCGGGCGCTGCCATTGAGGGTATGCACGGTGCGCTGCAGGGATTCCGTCACCTCCAGTCCCTCCGCGTCCCGGCGCCCCTGGGCGATCAGTTCTTCCAGGGCATGGAGATGCTGCTCGGTCTCGGTACGGTAGATATCGAATAACACGGGATCCAGACGAGGTTCCCTCTCCGCCCCGGTATCGGCATGGGTATCGGTATCGGCGTCTGAGGGCAGGGTGGGCTCCGCCTGGGCCGGATGCGTGGACTCAGCGGCAGGCAGGGGCGTTGGCGCCCCCTCCTGAGCCAATGTCAATTGCCGCGCCCGGTCCATCAGGGCGTGAACGTTGATGTCCGGATCCCCCTCGCCGCGGATCTGCCCCACCAACTGGGGCAGGGCCTCCAGCGAGGCCTCGGTGAGGTTCAGCACCGCCTCGTCCACGGGAATGGCCTGGTCAATGATGCGGTTGAGCAGATGTTCGTTGGCCCAGGCGAATTCGCCCAGCAACTCCGCGCCCACCAGGCGACCACTGCCCTTGAGGGTGTGGTAAGAGCGTCTCAGTGTGGCCAGGGCCTCTTCGTCCCGCGGATTGGCGTGCCAGCGGGGCAGCCAGGTCTGGATGCGTTCCAGTTCCTCGTCCGCCTCCTCCAGGAAGATCTCCAGGATGTCATCGTCGGGCTCACCGGAAAACACCGCCAGGGATTCGGTGCCGTAAACTTCCTCGCCAGTGGTGTCGGGCGTTGCTTCAGGCTCGGGCGGCGTTTCCGTCGGCGGCGCCTCCTCCGGGGTTGCATCGGGCTCGGCAAGGAATGACGGTGGCCAGCCTTCTTCCTGCTCCTCGGGGAGACGACCCGGCGTGACCAGGGTACGATCTTCATCCCCCGCATCGCTCGGGCGGGTTTCCGGATCCGTCATGCCCTCGCCCCCCAGACGAGCCAGGGCGGAACGCCCCAGCTCGATCATGGCGTCGGGATCGCCCAGACCCGAGTCCAGGTCCTCCAGATAACATTCCACTGCAGTGATGGCATCAGCCAGGGTGGACAAGGTCTCCTCCGTAGCCACCACCTGGCCATCCTGCATCCATGTATCGCGCAGGTAATCCCGGATGCCCGCCAGCAAGGCCACACCATCATCCAGGCTGAGAATGGACAGGGCCCCGGCAATGGCATCCAGATACCCGGGGACCTCGTCCAGGGCCCGCACGTGGCTGGGGTCCTGGGAAAAGATGATGATGGCCTCCTTGGCTCGATTCATGTCGGCCAGGGTCTCTCGGATGAGGGCCCCCAGCACCGGACGGGAATCCGTCGGCGACAGCCCCCCCAGCTTCGGCGGCAGACGTCCGGCCGTCGGCTCCGGTGCGGACCCGGTGTCACCCGCCACCGCAGAACCGATGGCGGCTTCCACATTGAGCATCTCGGCAGCCGCCTGCATGAGCACCTGCTCGTCCGCCTCGGTTTCGCCGCGGGCGATGGCAGCCAGAATCTCCGCTTCGCGCAGGGCAATCTCCCGGGGCTCGGTCATGCCCAGCATGGCCAGGGTGTCGGCGATGCCATGCAGCTTGTCCACCAGAGGGTCCAGGTCCGCGCCACGGCGGCCCCCGCTGTGCATGAAGACATCCAGGCTATCCTTGACGTCGGCCAGATCCTCTCGAATCACCTTGGCAACCGCACTCATCAGTTCCTGATTGGGCGCGCGCAGCCCCTCCAGGGCGGCTTCCAGATCCGCTTCGTCGGGCACCAACTCACTGAGTCGGTAGGCCTGCTGGATTGTCCGTACCTGCTCACCTTCAGAGCGGGCCCGGGCCACGTAGTAAAGCAGGTTGCGAACCAGCTCCTCGGGAATCCGATCCGCCATGGCCTGCTCACCCTGGTCGACCAGGGAACGGATCTGACGATCCAGGGTACCGAGCAACTGCTTGACGGCCGCGCCAGGCTCCAGCCCCTCATCGGTCAGGGCCTCGGTGACGGCAGCGGCGATGGCAAACAACCGGCGCACTGACGCCTCGCGGGCATTGCGGCGCAGCCCACTGATGACCCGATCCATGCGATGCAGGCCAGCCTTGACGTTCTGGCCCCGCAACACCGCCAGCAGACCCCGCTGATAATGGTGACGGTGGGTGCGTGCCCATTCGCGGACGTCCTCCTGGGGCTCGGCAGCCGATTGCCCCGGCGGGGCATCACCTTCCACCAGGTGGGGGAAGAACAGCACGTTCTCGCTGAGCAGACCGGCCTTGCGGATGGTGCGCAGGTCGTTAAGCAGCGGCAACAGGACAATGGGGATGTCACGGTGGCCGGTCTGGATGTGCTCCAGGTAGTCGGGCAATTGCAGGATGGCCCGCATGAGCACCTCGAAGGCCTCATCACGGCTGGTAACCGTATCCTCCTCCAGGGCGGTGGTCAGGGCCTCCATCTCGCGAGCCAGCATGGCGGCGCCATACAGTTCCACCATCTGCAGGGTACCTTCCACCTGCCGCAGACAGGTGCGGGTTTCCTGCACCCGATCGGTCTGAGTGCTGTCCTCCAGATAGGCTTCCAGGGCGACGCGGGCCTCCACCAGCAGCGCATCCAGCTCCTTCTTCACCCAGTGCAGGGCGCTATATTCTCGGCTGTCTTCTCTCATGGCCCACCCAGCCTGTTCCCGATGGTGTTAGCGAACCGGCGATCGTCGTGCCCCGCAGGTCATTGCGCTGAAGACTCAAGCGTCATCAGGGCTGACCCTCACCGGATTGGCCGGGCTTGTCTCCCTGGCGCTCCCCGGCGGGGTCGATGATCACCGTCTCCAACTGCTCGGATTCAGGCAGCTTGAAGCCGGAGACCGACTTGCGCAGTTCGGAAGCCAGGTTGGCCAGATTGCCGATGGAGACGGCCGTCTCGTTGGTGCCATCGGAGGTCTGCATGGTGATCTCCTGAATGACGTTCATGGTGTTGGAGATGTTCTGCGCCACCTCGGATTGCTGACGCGCCGCCTTGGAGATGTTGGCGATCAGGTCCGCCAGCTGGTGGGACACGCCCTCGATCTCGGCCAGGGCATCGCCGGCGTCGAAGGCCAGCTTGGCGCCACCCACCACGTTGGAGGTGGACTGCTCCATGGAGATGACCGCCTCCTTGGTGTCCGCCTGGATGGTCTTGACCAGGGCCTCGATCTGCTTACTGGCGTTGGACGAGCGCTCGGCCAGGCGCTGCACCTCGTCGGCCACCACCGCGAATCCGCGTCCGGCCTCACCGGCAGACGAAGCCTGGATGGCGGCATTCAGGGCGAGGATGTTGGTCTGGTCGGCAATATCGGTGATGAGGCTGACGATATCGCCGATCTCCTGGGAGGATTCACCCAGGCGCTTGATGCGCTTGGAGGTCTCCTGGATCTGCTCGCGGATGGTGTCCATGCCGTCGATGGTCTTGCGCACGGTGAGCGCGCCCTTGGAGGCGATCTGCACGGACTTTTGCGCCACTTCGGCGGAGGACTCGGCGGAGCGGGACACCTGTTCGATGGAGTCGGCCATATCGGTCACGCCGGAGGAGGCAGAGGCGATCTCCCGGGCCTGGTGATTGGAGGCGTCGGCCAGGCGCAGGGCGGTGGCCTGAGTCTTCACCGCGGCGGTGGAGACCTGCATGGCTGTCTGGTTGATGGTGGTCACCAGGCTGCGCAGGGCATCGATGGCGTAGTTCACCGAGTCGGCGATGGCGCCGGTGATGTCCTCGGTCACCGTGGCATGCACGGTCAGGTCACCCTCGGCCAGGTTGGTCATCTCGTCCAGCAGGCGCAGGATGGCTCGCTGGTTGCGACGATTCTGCTCGGTGGTCACCGCCAGTCGGCGCTGCGCGTCCTGGTAGAAGAGATAGGCCAGCAGGCCGATGGTCATCACCGTCAGGGCCGCCAACAGGTAACCGGCGATCACCCATTTCCCCAGGCCCGCCGCCTGCCGCTCCACGGCCTCCTGGAAACCACCCACCGCGGCCAGCAGTTCGCTGGCGGCAGCACTCGCCTGGTCGGCAGACGTGGACACGCGGGCCAGGCTGGAAGACAGTCCCGCCAGGGCCTGAAGATCCGGGCGCAGGCTGTCCAGATGAGCCTGGACCTGGCTTACCTGGGCGCCCATGGCCGGTAGGGGCTCGTCTTCAGGCAACGCGAAGGCCTGCAGGCGATTGACGTCTGCCTCCACGCGCTGCAACCCCTGCTCCAGACGCTGGGCACTGCCAGGGAAGCCTTCACCCATCTCGACAAGAAGCAAATCCCGCTCCAGGTCACGACTGCCCATGGCGATACGGGCAGCCAGGTAGACCCGCTCGGGTTGCGCCCCGGCCTCGGTCAGATCGCCGGCCAGGGTCTGCGCTGAATCACGCAACTGGGCCAGCACCGGGGCAGCACGCCGGGCGCGCTCGCTGGCGTCGGCCCGGGTGGCGCGCGCATCCAGCAGTTCATTCAGCGGTGGGCGGAAAGTGTCCCAGGCATCGCGCAGATCACCCAGCGGCCCACTCAAGGCTCCGGAGACCGGCGTGATGTCGGCATCACCATCCCGCAAACGGGTCAGCGAGGCATCCAGACGATCCCGGTGACGTCGCAATTCGACGAAGGCGGCATCCTCTCCCGCCGCGGCCATCGGGATCCGGGATTCCAGACGCTGAACCCACAATCGCTGGTCTGCCGCCACGGCTGCGTAGTCGCGGCTGTTGCCCACCTGCATGGTGTAGTACACGAAGGCGGACACGGTCAGCAGCATCAACAGCACCACAATGCCGGTGAGCACGGCCATGCCCCGGCTGATACCCATCTTCGCGGCCCCGTCACTTGAAGGCGATTTCATCGTGTCTCCCTCGACCCGCCATGGGCGTCTGCTGCCATGGCACCCTGTGTGTGATTCCGGCTTACGCCGAGATGTTCATGAATCGTTCGTCATCCACCAGTTTCCATGGACTGAAAACCGCCAGGTGTTCATCGCCTCGGCGGCAGGCCCCGGCCAGGTAGGGTTGCAGGCGCGAATCCACTTCGGGAATCTGATCCAGTCGCTCTTCCCGCCAGTAGTGCTTCATGCCCAGTACGGTCTCCACCAGCAACCCGGCATACACGCCCTGATGATTCATCACCAGCAGGCGTTGCCGCCGCGGATCGAATTCCAGGTTTTCGCCAAACACAAACCCATGCAGATCCATCATGGGCAGCAGATTGCCGCGCATATTGGCCATGCCCAGGGCCCAGGGCCTGACCCCGGGGATGCGCGTAAACGAAGGCGGCGTGACAATCTCGGCCACCTGCTCCATGGGGGCCAGCAGCGACTCACCATGAAGGCGGAACAAGACGCCCTTCCAGGCCCCGCGCAGCTCATCCTGGATGGGCAACTGCCCACCCAGCGAACGGCCCTTGCGCTCAATGGATACCAGGTAGGCAAAGGGGTCCGAGGCCGCCATGTGGGTCTGGTGGGACGCCATCAAGGCAGGATATCCTTCAGCCGTTCCAGCAGATCCTTCTCCTTCACGGGTTTGACGATGTAATCCCGCGCACCCTGACGCATGGCCCAGACCCGATCGGTTTCCTGGTCCTTGGTGGTGACCACGATGACGGGGATCTTGGCAGTTGCGGCGTCCTGACTCAGTTGCCGGGTGGCCTGAAAACCGTTGAGGCCCGGCATGACCACATCCATGAGGATGAGGTCCGGCAGGGTTTCCCGCGCCTTGGCCATGCCATCCTCACCACTGGAAGCAGTGCTCACCTCATAGCCATGCTTGCCCAGCATGGTTTTGATCACATGCAGTTCGGTGGGTGAATCATCGACCACCAGGATGCGGGTCATGACATGGTCTCCCTATGGATGCTCTGGGCCTCATGCGCCGGGGTGGCACCACGGGCCGGATATGGGCGGCCCCACCCAGGGCCTGGCCTATTGTTTCCTGACATGCGACCTGATGGCACCCAGCAGATCGTCGCGGGTGAAGGGTTTGGTCAGGTACTGTTCCGAGCCAACGATACGCCCCCGGGCCTTGTCGAAGATGCTGTCCTTGCTGGACAGCATGATCACCGGCGTCTGCTTGAACAGTCGGTTGTGCTTGATGAGTGCGCAGGTCTGGTAGCCGTCCAGCCGCGGCATCATGATGTCCACGAAGATGATGTCCGGTTTATGCTCGGCAATCTTGGCCAGGGCCTCAAAGCCGTCGGTGGCGGTCACGACCTCGCAGCCGTGCTTTTTCAGCAGCGTCTCCGCCGTGCGGCGAATCGTCTTGCTGTCGTCGATGACCATCACCTTGAGTCCTGAGAGATCCTCCTGACCCTCGTTACCGCCTTCCTCGGTGTGTTCGCTCACGACGCCCCCGTGCATGCCGTTGTATCCAGACAGGCCCCTGAATCTACTCCATGGCCAGGGCCGTATCAAACAAAACTCCCGGCAGCGGCCAATGGCTTTGCCTTTGCTGTCTTGTATGATGCACCCATTATCCTTTCAAGCGTGTGGGGTGGGCCGATGAACGGCACAGACATCCGATTGGGCGTAGTCATGGATCCCATTCAGGGCATCCAGGTGAAAAAAGACTCCACCCTGGCCATGCTACTGGCAGCCCAGTCACGGGGCTGGCACCTCCATTACATGGAACAGGGCGACCTGTGGCTGGAGGACGGCCGCGTGCTGACCCGCTCCCGCCCGCTCGCAGTGCAGGACGACCCGGCACGCTGGTACGAGCTGGGTGAGGCCAGCCCCCACCCGCTGGCCGACCTGGACGTGATCCTCATGCGCAAGGATCCGCCCTTCGACATGGAGTACATCTACACCACCTATCTGCTGGAGCTGGCCATGGCCGAAGGCTGCCATGTGGTGAATCACCCCGCCAGCCTGCGGGATGCCAATGAAAAGCTGTTCACCGCATGGTTTCCCCAGTGCTGCCCCCCCACCCTGGTCAGCCGCGACCCGGGCCGCATCCGTGAATTCATGGCGCGGCAAGGGGATATCGTGGTCAAACCCCTGGATGGCATGGGGGGCGTTTCCGTGTTCCGGCTCACCCCGGGCGACAGCAATACGGGGGTCATCCTGGAGACCATCACCCAACGGGGCACCCGCACGGTGATGGCACAACGTTTCCTGCCCGAATACCGCCAGGGCGACAAGCGTATCCTGCTCATTGATGGCAAGCCCGTACCCTACGCCCTGGCCCGCATTCCGGCGAAGGGCGAGAACCGCGCCAACCTGGCCGTGGGAGGACGGGGCGAAGGACTGGCACTCAACGACCGGGACGAGTGGATCTGCCAGCAGGTGGGCTCCAGGCTCAGGGAGAAGGGACTGACCTTTGTGGGACTGGACGTGATCGGCGATTACCTCACCGAGATCAATGTCACCAGTCCCACCTGCATCCGGGAACTGGACGCCCTGTTCGGGCTGGATATCGGGGATCAACTCATGGCTGCCATTGCCCGGAAGCTGGAGGTTGCGGCATGAGCCGGGGAATGCTTCGCAAGGTCACCGCGGCGCTGATCATCGCCGTGGCCACGGCGATGATGGTCGGCTGCGAGCGCCCGGAGATTCACCGTGATCGCTTCATCGCCTTCGGCACCATCGTGGAACTGAACATCTATACCGCAGACCGGGAACTGGCCCGCACGGCCGCCGAGACGGTGCAGGCGGACCTGGACTACATGCATGGTGCCTGGCATGCCTGGGAGCCGGGTGCCATGGGGCGCACCAACCAACTCCTGGCCACGGGCATGGAATTCTCCGCCAACCCCTCGGTGTTGCCGCTGATCATCGAGGCCCAACGCCTCTCCGAGGCCACGGAAGGATTGTTCAACCCGGCCCTGGGGCAATTGTTTGCCCTATGGGGGTTCCAATCGGACGCCCCCCAGGGGCCACCACCGGCGGATGAGGAGATCCAGGCGATCCTGGACCAGGACCCGACCATGGACGATGTGCACATCGACGGCATCCGCATGCGCAGTTCCAACACCGCCGTGCGCCTGGACCTGGGGGCCTACGCCAAGGGGTATGGCCTGCACCAGGCCATGGAACACCTCAAGGAGTTGGGCGTGGAGCATGCCATCCTCAATGCCGGAGGCGATCTGCGTGCCATTGGCCGTCCGGGCAACCGTCCCTGGCGTATCGGCGTGCGTTCGCCCGAGGCGCAGGGCGTCATCGCGGCCATCGAGACCCAGGGCGACGAAGCCGTCTTCACGTCCGGTGACTATGAACGCTTCTTCATGCATGAAGGCGAGCGCTATCACCACATCCTTGACCCCCGCACCGGCCACCCGGCACGGGGCACCCGATCGGTCACGGTGATCCACCAGGATGCCGCCAAGGCGGACGTCGCCAGCACTGCCCTGTTCATCGCCGGTGCCGACGACTGGCCCCGTATCGCCGCCCGCCTGGGCATCGAGAAGGTCATGCTCATTGATGACGCAGGCGTGGTGTACATGACGCCGGCCATGGAGAAGCGCGTGCGCTTCGAGTCCGAACCCAAGGAACAGATCATCACCCCGCTGCCCGATGACAGCCTGGAGACGGCCTCTGTCTCCCCACCGGCATGATCACCCGCGCCGATGCCCTGGTGATTCTGCTGGCCTGCGGCCTCGTGGCCGGCACCTATGCCTGGCTGTGGAGCCCGGGTGCCCCCGCCACGCAGGTACGGGTGATCTCTGGCAATGAGGAAGTGGCTCGGTTGCCCCTCGACGAGGCCCAACAACTGGAGATCACCGGGCCCGCCGGCATCACCGTGGTGGAGATCGCCGATGGCGCCGCACGCTGTGCTGCCTCCCCCGGCACCCAGGGCATCTGCCAGAGTGCCGGCTGGCTGAAGCGAGCCGGCGACATGGCGGTGAGCCTGCCCAACCGGGTGATCATCGAGGTGCTGGGCGATGAAACCGAATTTGACAGCATGAACTACTGATACCCTCCTTTGCCTGACGCCCGTGCAGATTGCCACCACCCGCGAAGACCATCGGATTGCCTGGCTGGCCGCCCTGGCCATTGCCGTGCATATCCTTGAGGCCGCCTTTCCCAGTCCCCTGCCAGGGGTCAAGCCCGGCCTGGCCAATGTGATCACCGTACTGGTGCTGGTGCTCTACGGCTGGCGCATGGCCGCCTGGGTCACCGGCCTGCGGGTGCTGGCCGGCAGCCTGGTGATCGGCACCTTTCTCAGCCCCACCTTCTGGCTCAGTGCTGCCGGGGCCCTGTGCAGCCTCACCGCCCTGGGCCTGGCCCATCGCCTGGCGGGTCGGACCCTGAGCCCCATGGGGCTGTGCGTGTTGGCGGCCCTGGCGCACATGCTGGGTCAGTTCCTGCTGGCCTGGTGGCTGTTCATCCCCCACGCCAGCTTGCTCAAGCTGCTGCCGGTGCTGCTCACCTTCTCACTGATTTTCGGCTTGGTGAGCGGTACAATGGCCGTCCTGATGCAACGACGGCTTTCGCCCCCAGCGTGAGCAGCTTACCCCCCTCCAGCACAGTGACAGCCGGCGATCGCCTGGGCCTGGGCATCTTCCTGGCACTGGCAATCCATGGCATCGTCATCTTCGGCCTGGGCTTCGACTTCGAACCGGCACACTCTCCGGCCCAACCTCCCATGATGGACGTGGTCCTGGTTCAGTCGCAGTCGCGGGAAGCGCCCGTGGATGCCCGCCACATCGCCCAGGTGGATCAGCAGGCCAGCGGCCGCGAGGCTGAAGAAGAGCGCCCCAGCAGCCCGGTCACCGCGCCGCTGCTCAGGCCCACCGATGGCCTGGCGCCGGAAGCGGTGCGCGCCGGGGCCCCGGAATCCACACCTCGGGAAGCAGTGGAAGTGATCACCGCCAAGCAGAGCCAGCAACCCAGCGCACCGGATGCTCCCACCGAGGTCCCGGCCCCCAGCCGGGAGTTGACCACTGATGAACTGGTGGAACGCAGCCTGCAGATGGCGCGTTTGAGTTCGGAGATATCCGAACAGAACCGGCGTCATGGTCATCGCCCCCGCACCCACTACGTGGATGCCCTGAGCGCCAAGTCTGCGGTGGAAGCCAGTTATCTGGATGCCTGGGTGCGCAAGGTGGAGCGGGTGGGCAATCTCAACTACCCGGACGAGGCGCGGCGCCAGCGCCTGTCGGGCTCGCTGGTGCTCAGCGTGCTGGTGAACCGGGAGGGCGAGGTGGTCAGCATCGAGGTGGGCAACAGCTCCGGGGAGCGGGTACTGGATGACGCGGCCCGACGCATCGTGCAGCTCGCAGCCCCCTTTGCCCCCTTCCCCGCCGACATGCGCCGCTCCTACGATCAGATCATGATCACCCGTACCTGGGTGTTCCAGGGCAACCAGACCCTGCGCACCCGTTGAGCATGGAGCCATCGGCCTGCCCGTTCCATCTACGACGACCGGCATCAAGGGTGTACACTAACCCACGTATCCCAAGTGCGCCCTGAACCCATGCACAGTGCCAACTTCACAGACCAGTTTCTGATCGCCATGCCCTCGCTGGAGGATCCGAATTTCTTTCATTCGGTTGCCTATGTGTGCGAGCACAGCGAGGACGGCGCCATGGGCATCGTCATCAACCACCCCACGGATCTCACCCTGGAGTCGGTTCTGGAGCACATGGGCATCTCCATCGAGGTGAATGCCTCTCAGGTGCCTGTCTTCAATGGCGGTCCGGTGCAACCGGACCGGGGCTTCATCCTGCACCCTCCCGAACGACGCTGGACCTCCACCCTGCAGGTCAGTGACCAGATCTCGGTGACCACCTCCCGGGACATTCTGGAGGCCATGGCCCAGGGCAGTGGCCCCGAGTCCTATCTCATTGCCCTGGGCTACGCCGGCTGGGGACCAGGACAACTGGAGCAGGAGATTGGCGAAAACGCCTGGCTCACCTGCCCCTCCGACCCGGACATCCTCTTCCAGCAGCCTGCCGAGAAACGTTGGCAGGCTGCCGCGGGCCGTCTGGGCGTGGATCTGTCGCTGATGAGCGGCCAGGCGGGACATGCCTGAACCACGGTCGAAGCCGGCCAGGGCGGTGCCGGCCGCGCCGGGTACCGTGCTGGGACTGGACTATGGCGAGCGGCGCATCGGCGTGGCGGTGGGTAATGGCCTCACCGGTACCAGCGCCCCCCTGGAAACCCTGCCGGCCCGCAACGGCATCCCCGATTGGCCTCGCCTGGATACCCTGGTGAGCGAATGGCAGCCCCAACTGCTGGTGGTCGGCCTGCCGGAAACGGATGACGGCACCGAGCACCCGCTGGCCCGGCGCATCCAGGCCTTCTCCGACCGGCTGCGCGCCCGGTATGGGCTCAAAGTACGTTCGGTGGATGAACAATTCACCTCCGCTGAGGCCGAATCCCATCTCAAGACCTGGCGCCGCGAGGGACGCCGCGGACGTATTCGTAAAGAGGACATCGACGCCGTGGCGGCAGCGGTGCTCCTGGAACACTGGCTTTTCCAAGAGATCTCCCATGACTGAACACGTCAAAAAGCTCCTGGACCGCATGGCCGACGATCTGCGTCAGCGCCTGCGGGACCGAGGCATCACCGATCCCGGCCTGGTGGGCATCCACAGCGGCGGCGTCTGGGTGGCCGAGCAGTTGCAGTCCCGCCTGCAACTGGAGGCCCCCCTGGGCCGACTGGACATCTCCTTCTACCGGGATGATTTCAGTCGCATTGGCATGCACCCTCAGGTCAAACCCTCCTCCATCCCGTTCACCGTGGAAGACCGGCACATCCTGCTGGTGGACGACGTGCTCTTCACCGGTCGCACCATCCGCGCCGCCATGAACGAAATCTTTGACTACGGCAGGCCGGCCTCGGTCACCCTGGCGGTGCTGGTGGAGCGGGATGGTCGAGAACTGCCCATCCAGGCGCAGGTGGTGGGGGAACACCTGAAACTGAACCCGGACCAACAGGTGAAACTGCGTGGCCCCGAGCCGTTACACCTGGATATCGTACAACTGGAGGCATCATCATGACGGAGGCCCGACCCCATTCCCCGGCCACCTCGGGACCGCTGCCCCCGTCACTGCAATTTGGCGACCAGGGGCGCCTGCGTCATCTGCTCACCATCGAAGGGCTCTCCCGGCCACTGATCACCGAGATTCTGGATACGGCCGAGTCCTTTCTGGGCGTGAACGCCCAGACGGTGAAAAAGGTGCCCCTGCTGCGCGGCAAGACGGTCATGAACCTGTTCTTCGAGGCCAGCACCCGCACCCGCACCACCTTTGAGCTGGCTGCCAAGCGCCTGTCCGCCGACGTGCTCAACATCAACATCAGCACCTCGGCCACGGTCAAGGGCGAGAGCCTGCTGGACACCCTGCGCAACCTGGAAGCCATGCTGGTGGATATGTTCGTGGTACGTCACGCCGACAGCGGCGCTGCTCACTTCATCGCCCGGCATGTGGCGCCGCATGTGAGCGTGCTCAATGCCGGCGACGGTCGCCACGCCCACCCCACCCAGGCGCTGCTGGACATGTTCACCATCCGCCACCATAAGGGGGATTTCTCCGCGCTGCGGGTGGCCATCGTCGGTGACATCCTGCATTCCCGCGTGGCCCGCTCCCAGATCCATGCCCTCAACGTCCTGGGTGCCGGCGAGGTGCGGGTGATCGCGCCCCGCACCCTGCTGCCGGTTTCCGTGGAGGAGCTGGGTGTGCATGTCTTCCATGATATCCGCGCCGGCCTCAAGGATGTGGACGTGATCATCATGCTGCGCCTGCAGCGCGAGCGCATGGACAGCGGACTGCTGCCCTCCGAGCACGAGTTCTACCAGCTCTGGGGTCTGAACGAAGAGCGCTTGGCCCTGGCCGCACCGGAGGCCATCGTCATGCACCCCGGCCCCGCCAACCGGGGCGTGGAGATCGACTCCCGGGTGGCCGACGGACCCCAGTCCGTCATCCTCAAACAGGTGACTTACGGTATCGCCGTGCGCATGGCTGTCATGTCCATGATCATGGGAGGCAGCGTCAATCAGGGGGCGTCGCAATGAAGCTGTTGATCGAACAGGGCCGGGTCATTGATCCACATCAGGGCCTGGATGACGTCGTGGATCTGTTCATCGAGAAAGAGCAGATCGTCGCACTGGGCGTCGCGCCGGAAGGCTTCACCCCCGACCGGCGCATCGACGCCAGGGGCCGCTGGGTGCTGCCCGGGCTCGTGGACCTGGCGGCGCGCCTGCGCGAACCGGGTTTCGAGAACAAGGCCACCATCGCCTCCGAGACCCGGGCCGCCGCCAGCGCCGGCATCACGACCCTCATCTGCCCCCCGGACACCGATCCACCGGTGGACTCGCCGGCCCAGATCGAGTTGATCCATCGCCGCGCCAAACAGGCCTGCGGCGTGCGCGTGCACCCCCTGGGGGCCCTCACGGAGGGCTTGCAGGGGGGGCAACTGGCAGAGATGGCCGCGCTGAAGCGGGCCGGCGCCCTGGGCGCCAGTCAGGGCCTCAAACCCCTCGACAGCCATGTCCTGCTGCGCCGGGCCCTGGAATACGCCGCCAGCCACGAGATCACCGTGTTCCTGCATCCCATCGACCGGTCCCTGGCCGCCGGTGGCTGCGCCCACGAGGGCTCCGTGGCCACCCGGCTGGGGCTCACGGGCATTCCCGAAGCGGCGGAAACAGCCAGCCTGGGCGTTATCCTGGCGCTGGTGGCCCAGACGGGCGCCCGCATTCATCTCTGTCGATTGTCCACGGCGCGGGGCGCGGCCCTGGTGGCTCGGGCACGGCAGGATGGTCTCCCGGTCACCGCCGATGTGTGCGCCCATCAGTTATTCCTCACCGAAATGGATGTGGCAGACTTCAACAGCGTCTGCCATGTGGTGCCGCCACTACGCACAGCGCGTGACCGGGAGGGTCTGCGCCAGGCACTGACCGATGGCACCATCTCCGCCATCTGCTCGGACCATCAGCCCCACGAGGCGGATGCCAAACTGGCGCCCTTCCCGGCCACCCAGGCAGGCATGTCCACCCTCGAGACCCTGCTGCCACTGACCCTGAGACTGGCCGAGGAAGGCGTGCTGCCGCTGATGGAGGCCATCCGGCGGGTGACCACCACCCCCGCCAGTATCATGGGTCTGCCCACCGGCACCCTGGCCCCGGATGCACGGGCCGACATCACCCTGGTGGATCCAGCCAGGGTGTATAGCCCCAGCGCCGACAACTGGCTCAGCGCCGGTCGCAACAGCCCGTTCTTCGGCTGGGAATTCCAGGGCCGGGTCACCCATACCCTGGCCGCCGGCCGTGTCATCTTCGAGTCCCGAACGTAAGCAACGAGTCGCCCCATGAACCACACACATCGCGGGACCATCTTCGTCGAGGATGCGCCCATCCTGTCTCACACAGCCCACGCCGGAGATCAGCACATCCTGCGGGTGAAGGCGCCCCAGTGTGCCGCACACGCACGCCCCGGCAGCTTTGCCCATCTGCAGTGCGACCCGCTACTGCCCATGCGCCGGCCCCTGTCCATCATGCGCGCACACCCTGGCGAAGGCTGGGTGGAGTTTCTCTACAAGTCAGTGGGTGAAGGCACACGACTGCTGGCGCGGCGACAGGCGGGGGAGAAGATCAACATGATGGGCCCCATCGGCACACCGTTCCAGATGCCCCACGGCGACCGGCCTCGGGCCCTGCTGCTGGGGGGGGGCGTGGGCATCCCCCCCATGGTCTTCCTGGCCGATGCCATGCGTCGTGACCCGGTGAGCGAGCCCTTCGTCATCATGGGTTCAGAAGTGCCCTTCCCCTTCAATCCGCAGCCCTCGCGCATCATGATTCCCGGCATCCCGGAGGGCGTGATCGCCGCCATGCCGTTGCTGGAGGACTGGGGCGTGGCCTCACGACTCACCAGCCAGGCCGGTTTCTCCGGATGTCACGAAGGATTTGTGACCGACCTGGCCCGCCTGTGGCTGGACGCTCTACCGCCCCAGGAACGGCGCAAGGTGCAGGTCTATGCCTGCGGCCCCCACCCCATGCTGGAGGCCTGCGCCGCCCTGGCCCGGGACTATCACCTGCCTTGCCAGGTGTCGCTGGAGGAATACATGGCCTGTGCCGTGGGCGGCTGCGCCGGCTGCGTGGTCAAGGTGCACACGGACCAGGGCCCCGCCATGAAGCGGGTCTGCGTGGATGGCCCGGTGTTCCCGGCGGAGCGGGTGTTTCCGGCCACCTGAGCCAGGCGGTGCCCCGGATCGACAGGGCACCGCGCCTTCCCAAGGCCGTTTATTCCTTTGGTTGCCCCGATTCCACACCCGTCTCCGACAGGGGCTTGAGTTCATCATCAAACCCCTTGCGGCCATCCGTGACCCCTCGTGAGCCAGCCATGCTGTCGGCGCTGGGCAGGTTCAGATCCTCGTCCTTCTTCTTCAGGCTGCGCACGCCGCCCCCGAAATGGATGCGCCACTCCAGGTCGCCTCGGGAGTCCGCCTTGGAGAGCGCCTCGGGCAAGTTGACCAGATCCGCCTTGTACAACTCAAACAGGGACTGATCGAAGGTCTGCATGCCCATGGATGAACCCTTCTCCATGACATCCTTGATGCCGTTGATCTCGCCCTTGCGGATGAGTTCGGCAATATAGGGGGTGTTCACCAGCACCTCCACGGCAGGCAGGCGGTTGCCGTCCTTGCCCACCACCAAGCGCTGGGAAACGATGCCCCGCAGGTTAAGCGAGAGGTCCATGAGGATTTGCTGCTTGGCCTCGGGGGGAAAGAAATTGATGATCCGGTCCAGGGCCTGATTGGCGTTCACCGCATGCAGCGTGGTCAAGGCCAGGTGACCGGTGTCGGCATAGGCAATGGCCGCCTTCATGGTGTTCAGGTCCCGCACCTCGCCGATCATGATCATGTCCGGTGCCTCACGCATGGCCTCCCGCAGGGCATTGTCATAGGAGAGGGTGTCCAGTCCCACTTCCCGCTGCCCGATGATGGCCTTCTTGTGCATGAAGCTGTATTCGATGGGATCCTCAATGGTCAGAATATGGCCGGCCCGGTTGCTGTTGCGGTAGTCGATCATGGAGGCCAGGGTGGTGGACTTGCCGCACCCGGTGGAGCCCACCACCAGCACCAGTCCGTTGTCGTGCATGACCAGCTCCTTGAGCACGGGTGGGAGACGTAACTGCTCCAGGCTGGGGATCTCGCTCTTGATGTAGCGGATCACCATGGAGACCTCACCCCGCTGCACGTAGACGTTCACCCGAAAGCGCCCCAACTGGTCCACCGAGATGCCCAGGTTCATCTCCTTTTCGCGCTCGAAGATCTCGATCTGACGATCGTCCATCAGATCATAAGCCAGTTCCTTTGCTGCTCCAGGGGGGAGGTGCTGCCTGCTCATGGGCCGCACCTCCCCCTCAATCTTCACACAGGCCGGTGCGCCCGTGGTGAAGAACAGGTCGGAGGCGTTCTTCTGGGCCATGAGTTTGAGGTAAGGTTGAAGCAGCATATCCGGGTTCCAGTATTCAGCGAGCGGCGACGTCAAATGCAACGAGGCGTCATTTCAGCACCCCCGACTCCTCCGGGGTCTCCTCCATTTTCAGATCCTGCGCGTCATCCAGAAGCCCCTGACTCTTGGCCCGCTTGCTGTCCAGCTTGATACGCAGGCGCAGGTCATTCAGGGAATCGGCATTACGCAGGGCATCCTCATAGGTGATATGGCCGGACTCGAAAAGCTGGAACAAGGCCTGATCGAAGGTCTGCATGCCCGCCTCATTGGACTTGGCCATGAGCTCCTTCATCTGATGGATCTCGCCTTTGAAGATGAGGTCCGACATCAACGGGGTGTTGATCATGACCTCCACCGCCGGCACCCGCCCCTTGCCATCCGATTTGGGGATCAGTCGCTGCGAGATCACCGATTTGAGATTCAGGGACAGGTCCATGAGCAACTGCTGGCGCCGCTCTTCCGGGAAGAAGTTGATGATGCGGTCCAGGGCCTGGTTGGTGCTGTTGGCGTGCAGGGTGCTCAGGCACAGGTGCCCGGTCTCGGCGAAGGCGATGGCATAGTCCATGGTTTCCCGGTCGCGGATCTCGCCGATGAGAATCACGTCCGGGGCCTGGCGCAGGGTGTTCTTCAGGGCGATCTCGTAGTTCTCCGTATCCACCCCCACCTCACGCTGGGTGACCAGGCAGTTCACATGGGAATGCACGAATTCGATCGGATCCTCGATGGTGACGATATGCCCGTAGCTGTTCTGGTTGCGGTAACCCACCATGGCCGCCAGGGAGGTGGACTTGCCCGAGCCTGTGCCGCCCACGAAGATCACCAGCCCACGGTTGGTCATGGAGACATCCTTGAGTTGCAGCGGCAGGCCCAGATCCTCCAGCGCGGGGATGTCGGCAGTGATCACCCGCAGCACCATGCCGGCACTGCCCCGCTGGGTGAAGGCGTTCACCCGAAAGCGAGAGATCCCCGGCAGGCTGATGGCAAAGTTGCACTCCTGATAACGCTCGAACTCGGAAGCCTGCCGATCGTTCATGATGGAGCGCACCAACACCTGGGTGTGGGCGGGTGAGAGGGGCTGGTTGGTCACGGGCGTCATCTTGCCGTCGATCTTCATGGACGGCGGTGCCCCCACGGTGATGAACAGATCCGACCCCTGTTTGCTCAGCAGGGTTCTGAGCAGGTCGTGCATGAAGCGTATTGCCTTGTCCCGATCCATGAAGCGTGCCTCGGTCTTGAAAACATCCCGCCGGCCCGGCGCCGGCCACCGTACCCTGAGTCTATACGGGAAGCGCGGCGCGGTATAGGACGGCAAGCCACCGCAGCCATGTCATATCGGCAGATACTCTGATGGCTGATTGTATTCAATTTTTCGGCCCCGAAAGGCCTTGAACAATGCCTGGTGGCGTTCAAGCCCATATTCATCGTCCCGGGATTCGTATTTGCGCACCCAGTCGATCAGATTCTGCAGGTTGGCATCCTGCGCCTCGGGTGACTCAAACTTCTCCGCTTCCCACAACCGAGCCCGGCAATGGGCAACACAGGTTTCCACACCGGGATTCAGGAATATCAACGTGTCCGCATGTTGCAGCAAGGGTTCAAGGATATCGGCATCTGCCCTGACAGGTCTCCGCACCAGCCACCCCGAATACCAGAAAGCCGTAAGCCTTCATCAGCACGAACACCCTGACGTGTGCCTTCCCTGCCTACTTGTAAAACACCGCCAACCAGACCGTGATTTCATCGGGATCGGTCCAGTCCACCTTGTGCCTGGTATGCGCTGGAATATTGACATAATCGCCGGCTGACAATGGGCATGTTGAACCCTCCTCAAATGTCAACGATGCCCTGCCCTGAACGACCAGCACCCATTCGTTCTCATCCTGATCGTACCAACCCACGTCAGGTGATGCATGACCCTTGGAAACAATACGCTCGATCCTGACGCCCGGGCTACGAACGATCTCTTCGAAAACCTCGGACCCGAGGTCGTCTGGCACCGCGTCAAGTATATTTTCTGGCATGATCTTGTCATAAACCCGCGAAGGGAAATGGCTCACTGACCTCGAATCTGTCCAGCGCGTTACCTGTATAGATCTCGTGATTTTCGACAGACAGCCTCCTGACCGGGTTGCTCCTCACCAACATCGGCTATCTTCGAATCCACTCAGAACGTGCTGGGCGTGAGCGCGGTCTCGAAATAGTACATCAGGTTCTTGTGGTCAGCTACGGATCTCCATCGCGTTGAAGAGATATTCGGCTCATCTTCAGATGAAATACCCAAAGGGACCGACGTATTTCTGATCACACCAAAGACACTGGCTACAGCCCCTCTCGGGTCCCTGGTCCTTGGGATCATATCCATATAGAACGACGCCCTCACAAAACGACCGGCGTTACGATTGGTTCCCGGCAGAATAGTCAGACCACCGGGGACGCAGAGTGTTCTGGTCAAGTCGCAGCGGACACGGATTAAGCAGCAACCGCTAAAAAATGTTGCTGTGGGGTGATGTACCCTAGGGACGAGTGGAGCCGGTCGCTGTTGTACTCCATCTCGATGTACTGAACGATGTCCTGCCGGGCCTGCTCACGGTTGAGGTAACGCTGGCCGGC
>NZ_FOAA01000006.1 GCF_900109495.1 Ectothiorhodospira marina
TTCATACCGGCACACCCCTCTATTGCTTGAGATCGTGCCGGTGATGATGTGGGATTAGCGGGGACTATGGAATATGGGGGCTACCGGACGGATACAAGCAGGCCAGGTCCAGGTTCCGTACGAATTCCAGCGGGGTGGGAATCAGATGCTGAAGATCGCAAAAGTCGAACAAAGCCATGCAGCCGATAGCGGGAAGGGCGCGGTGGCGGGCTGACGTCGACTGCCGAGGAGGTGACTATGAATTTTGGCGTTCTTATATTCAATCAGGTCGAGGAACTCGACTTTGTTGGGCCGTGGGAGATGCTCACGACCAAGGCGGCAACATATGGTCATCTGCCGGCGTCTCTGCTGCGGCTGGCACCGTTCTCATGCTGGCATTTATTGCCAGCGTTGACGGTGAAGAGGCCGCGGGGAAAGTACAATTGGCTTCAGAATATTATCCCTCGTCGGTCAAATACGGCGGTTTTGAGAATCACCCCAAAGTGCCTGCTTATGTCAAAAACGCCTAACGCTCTAGCGGAGCACTGGAACCTGTCCAGTACTCAACGGGTGCCTGAATGTGGTGATTTCTTTGTACCGCCACAACTCACCCCGGAGGGCAAAGCCGGGCACGTTCAGGGTGAGCGGCGACCACCAGGTGGTGTATCGCCCGGCCAGTTCGATCCCCCAGTAGATGACGGTCAGTACCAGCTGGATCATGCCGGGCAGGAACATCAGCCGATGCGGGGCGGTGCTGTAGTGGTGCCAGGTCTGTTTCATTAAGGTAGGCATGCGGGCACCGTAGGCAGGGAGTTAAAGGGGAGGGTCAGATATCGTGGAGGATTGTCGCGAGTCTCTGACCCGGCAGCCCTTGACCTTGGTCAATCCTGCTGAGTACCAAGGCGGGGCCCTCCTCCGGGCCAATAATCCGGGCGGGCCCTGTCACTCGTTGCGCCGCGACGGGAATAAGATGTCCGCCAGGGTGGGCGATGTGCGGGTCGCGCCCACGATCACCGTGCGTATCAGCGGCTGCTCCCGGCCGTTACAACCTGTACCTGGGCGCCGGCTTTGACGGCTCGCGGCTCAACCGACTGGCGCTGGATAACGCCAACGAGGCCGACATCCTGGAATACCTGGATGGGGCCTTAAGCCACGTCCTGCTCAGTTCCGCTCCAGTGCCAGGGCCACCCCCTGGCCGCCCCCAATGGGAAAAGGGGTCTGTCCCCTTTATTTCTCCTGGCCGCCCCCAATGGGAAAAGGGGTCTGTCCCCTTTATTTCTCGGGGGCAGGGGGCACGTCGTTGGCGGAACGCACACAATTCTTGCCTGCTCGTTTGGCCAGATAGACGCTGTCGTCCGCCAGTTTGATGAGGTCATCCGGGTCTTTCATGGCTGGGCTGCGCACGGCGACGCCAATGCTGGCGCTGCCCTGCCAGGCATCATGGCCCGTGGGGACCCTCAGGGCGGCCACCGCATCCTTGATCTGCTCGGCGATGTGCATGGCGCCCTGATACGGGGTGGCCGGGCAGAGGACCAGAAACTCATCGCCGCCCAGCCGGCAGACGATGTCATCGTTGCGAAGCGCGTGCTGCAAGGTCCTGGCCAGTTCGATCAGTACCCGATCACCGGCCTCATGACCGTGGGTATCATTCACTTCCTTGAAGTGATCCGCGTCGATCATCATGCAGGCCAGGGGTTTCCCCAATCGGTCGGACTCTTCCCACAGGGCCTCCAGGTGCTGCATGGCGTGGCGCCGGTTGGGCAGGCCGGTGAGCACATCCGTGCGCGACAGCACTTCCAGCTGGCGATTGGCCTCCGAGAGTTCAAGGGTGCGGGCGGCCACCCGGGCCTCGAGGGACTGATTGAGATGATCCAGTTGTCGGTTGCGTTCCGATACCTGGGCAAACAGGTGGCTTACGGCGGTCAGTAGCGGCTCGATGTATTCATGGCTGGCCTTTTCCACGTCGGCATAGGCGGCTTCGGGGGCGACGCCCTTGCGTATTGCCTCGATCTGCCGGGCCATGTGCTGATCCTGGCCCAGGATGTGAAAGGCCAACCAGTGGACCAGGTAGTCAAGAAGATGTTTGCCAGCCAGGGGGTTGTCTTGAATGAGGGACTCATGCAGCCGGGTGACTTCCTCGAGAAAGTCGCGGTGCATCTGGATATGGGCATCCACATGGCGAGTATCAAGGTTCATGGTCACCATCAGCCCTTCCTCTTCCCTGAAATGGTAGCCGGCGTAATCCACCAGCTGCCCGTAGAGTGTTTCCAGGTCCTCACGATGAATCTTGTTGGTTCCCAGCAAGTTACCCAGGCGGTTGATGAGTTCGACCAGGTGTTGATGCTGCTCATCGACGGCCGACAGGCCGGTAACAAAGTTGGCGTTCCACTGGAATGCGCGCATGGGAAGGGGCCCCCTTTAATGGAACCGGAGCGCTGCTGGAAAGACGCGCGCTGGAGGAAGATCAATCGGGTACTGCCTGTCCATGATACATCGTTGACATCCTCCCCCGCCTAACTCTAATGCATCAAGGTGGTGAGGCACCCCCTAAGTCGACCCGCCACCATTCACTCGTACCCCGGATTGCTTGGCATGGCCTGAAACAGTCATGGACAGCGAACGTTAAAAAGAGCCGTCGATTTCCGGCGGGCCGTCGAATGACAGCGCCCTTGGCGACAGCACATCTTCAATGATAGTGCGTCAGCGCCAGGTAGTCAGCATGGATATCAGCCCGATTCACCACCGGGTCATCGGCCGTTTCAGGCCCATGTGGCAGATATCGAGACCCTGCCCCAGGGTGAGCTAGAGGAGTACATGGCGCGCTGTCAGGCCGTGGTGGTGGGGCGCCTTCGTTTCTTGCGGCTGGAGTGGTGAGTCGGCAAAGATCATCCTGGGCATACCCAGGCTTCAGGGCGCGTTCTGCATGCGTTGTTCGATGAGTCCGAAGACCATCTTGTAATCCTCATTGCCACGGCTGCGTGGTGCATACAGCCGGATGGGCTGCCCAGCCGCAAAGGACTCTGCCAGCTTGATGTCGTTGCGAATCCCCCCCAGTACTCGATCCTTGCCGAACTGCCGGGCCACCTGATCATGAACGGCCTGATGTTGTCTGATCCGCATGTCCAGCATGACGGGCAGTACCCCCATGAGACGTAGGTTGGCATTGCTGCGCATGGCGACTTTGAAAAAGACCTTCGACAGTTGCCGGACCCCTTCGCCAGCCAGTGGGTGTGGCATAAATGGAATGACGGCCCAGTGAGCGGCCGCCAGGGCATTGAGCAGGAGCTGGTCCAGGGAAGGAGGGGAGTCGATGACAACCTGATCGTAGCGGGAGATTACTTCCGGATTTGCCATAGCCCGGGCTAGCACCTGCTCATCATTGGGTGTGCTGCCGTGCTGGAAATCCGGATTGGCGGGGGTCAGATCCAGGCCCGGACAGCAGGTGGGATACCGCGCTTCCAGAAGGCTGATGCCGTTGTCCTGGAAGATGTGGTGTGCCGTGGGCCGACCCGGGGAGGGGGTGACGCCAAGACCCAGGGCACAATGCCCCTGGGTGTCCATATCAATCAACAGAGTACGGCGACCTGTCGCGGCGAATTCCGCCGCCAGGTTGACTGCTGTGGTGGTCTTGCCGGTTCCCCCCTTGCGATTACTAACCACCAGTACGGTGGGGCCGGTCCTGCTGCCTGCCGTGCTCATTAGCTTTGCGTTTTCTTAAGGGCTGATGCGTGGCATCAGAATAGCTCAATATTCGGACCAGCATCGGTGGCGTTTGTCTTATTCCGATTGCCGGGGTGACTATGCCGGGATTCATCCTCCAGGTAACGGGCCAGTAACTGCTGCAGATCCTCTGTGAGTCCTTTGAAACCTATTGGCGAATGTTCTACGTCGGCGTAGAGCTGGCAGCGTTCCGCCAGGGTATCGGTCATGCGGGTCAGTCGTTGGCCCTCGACATCCTGATACTGCATCAGGCCCAGCATGTCGGAAATCTCCTCTGCCAGCTCGGTGTTGTGCTGGGTGACCACGGAAAACAGGCTCTTGTAGAACTGACGCATCTCCTCGTAACTGTTCTGCAGCTTCTGGAAGGCATCGACCACCTGGGTGGCCTTCTCCAGATGGTGCTGGGAATCGCCGAGGTTGCTGTCAACCAGGCTGCTTTCCACTGCTGCCAGGGCTTGACTGAGACCGGACTCGATGGTGTCGGCGGCTGTTGAGGCGCGGTTAGCCAGGGCGCGTACCTCGGTGGCTACGACGGCAAACCCGCGCCCTGATTCTCCAGCCCGGGCAGCTTCGATGGCGGCGTTCAGGGCCAGCAGGTTGGTCTGTTGGCTGATCTCCTTGATGGATGTCGCCAGCCCCTCCAACTGCTTGACCTCCTGGAGAATATGGTGGATCACCTCGGCGTCCTGGCGGATCTTGTCCGGCAGTTCGCGGACGAAACCGGCGATCTTGTTCATGTCCTCCACACCCTGTTGGATGTCTACCGCCATGGTGGAGGCATTGTCACTGGAGTTTTGGAGGTACTCCAGTAGCTTTCCGGCTGCCTGGTTAAGCCGGCCGGTCCGTTCGATGATGCCCAGGGTGGATGTCTCGCTCTCCTGCAGGTTTTGCTGCAGGAAACCCTGAAAGGCCTGATCCATGTCGGCCGTGGCATGCATGGCGCTGCGGCTGGCCTGTAGCTGCGTTTCAGTTTTCACGAGTTCCCTGTCCAGTTCTTCCAGGGTGCGGCACAAGGAGCCGGCGTTGCGATAACTGATGCGAAAGAACACCAGCCCAGCGAGGAAATTGGTGCCCAGCAGGGCAATGGCGACGAGCGCCGCCAATGCCGCTGCTTCACTGATGCCCAGCCACTGGGATAACTGTGTTGGCAGTTCATGGGTGTAATACACCATGAGGGACAGTAGCAGGGTGCCCAGAACGGTGGAGATGGCCATGTTACGACGCAGGCTGCGGGCCTGCTGCACCGATGCTTCGGCCAGTTTTCGGCGCTGCTCCGTCAAGACTGTCATGAGGCGTCCTTCAGGCACCGGGCAAGACTTGTTTGATGACCTTGACCAGGTCAGCCCCGCTTACCGGTTTGAGCAACCATCCAGTGGCACCCAATTTCTTGGCTTCGTCCCGCTTGGCCTGCTGGCTTTCCGTGGTGAGTGCCAGGATAGGGGTAAAGCGCATGCCGGGCAGGGTCCGGGCATGACGGATGAAATCAATGCCGCCCATGCGGGGCATGTTGATGTCGGTGATGATCAGGTCTGGTTTGATGCCTGTCTTGAGTTTGTCCAACGCCTGCTGGCCGTCGTGGGCCGTCTCCACGGTAAAGCCAGCGATCTGCAGGCTGGTCTTCAGGCTCATGACCATGGTCACTGAATCATCCACCACAAGGATGGTCTTGGGCATGAAATCATTCCTCTTGATTGAGTGCGTGCTTGAGCCAGTCCGCCAGGAGGGCATCATCAGGCCAGTTGGTAATGCGGGGGGGGCTGGCCATCAGTACCTGCAGATTGGCGGCATGCAGATGCGTGCATTCGGCCAGATCCACCGCGCCGCCGGGATTCTTGAGCAGCCACTCGAGCAGGATCTCGGCGTCCTCGACTCCCAGTATGTCACTGATCCGCAGAGTGTCATCGTGGATTTCGATGCCCATTACAGCAGCTCCCGGGGATTGAGGACCAGCAGTACTGAGCCGTCCCCCAGCAGGGCGGAGCCGGCATAGCCCTGCAGGTTGCCGAGGAATCCGGCCAGGGGTTTGAGGATGATATCCACGGTTTCGCGACAGTCATCCACGATGATGCCGAGAAAATCATTTTCGATACGCACCACCACCACAGCCAGTTCGCCATCTTCGTTGGGGACCTGAGCTTCGTCCAGGCCCAGCAGGTCGTTGAGTGTCACCAGGGGCACTACCCGGTCGCGCAGAACCGTGGCCGTCTGGTGCTTGATGCGTTGGATGTTGGTCTGTGCTATCTGCACGGTTTCTGCAACCGCATCCATGGCGACCCCAAAGCGCTGTCCGGCGGAAACGATGACCATTACGTTAGTCACGGCCATGGACAGGGGCAGTGAAAGCCGCAGTCGGGTTCCCTCGCCGGGCTGGCTCTTCAGGTCGATGCTGCCGTTGACCCGTGCCACCGCCGTGCGCACTACATCCATGCCAACGCCACGTCCGGACAGGTCGGACACTTGCCCGGCCGTTGAAAAACCCGGGGCAAAGATCAGATTCAGTGCTTCCTGATCCGTCAGCCGCTCTAGTGTTTGTTCGTCAATGATACCCTTTTCATAGGCTTTCCGGCGGATCACCGTGGGATCGATGCCGCGACCGTCGTCGGCGATCTCGATCACCACCCGGTCCGATTCGGAGCGGGCCCTGATGGTGAGGCGGCCTGCGGCGGGCTTCCCGGCAGCGCGACGTTCCTCTGGTGTTTCCAGGCCATGATCCAGGCTGTTGCGGATGATGTGAACCAGGGGGTCGGCCAGGGACTCGATGACGTTCTTGTCCGCCTCCGTTTCCTCGCCTTCCAGTATCAGCCGCACCTCCTTGCCCAGTTTATGGGCGGTATCCCTGACCAGACGCGGGAAACGCTGGAAGACGAAGGATACCGGCAGCAGCCGGACCTGCATGATGGCGTCCTGCATTTCATCGGCGATGCGATTGAGGGTGGAGTACTGCCCCCTGATCTCCCGGGACAGTTCCCGCACTCCGAACACATTTTCAGCCCGGGCGGCCAGATAGGGCAGGGCATTCTTGGCCACGATCATCTCGCCAATGAGGTTCATCAGGCGGTCAATCTTGGCCTGATCCACTTTGATGGCACTGGGGCCGGCATGGGCGTCTTCCATGCGCCGACCGAACTTGCGAGTTTCACCAGCACTGGTCGCTGTGTCTGAGGGCGCGGCGGGGGGCACGGTTGCGGCGATGGGGGGCGCAGCCAGTACCGTATTGGCCTCGGCCGCCGATGGCAGGGCCTGGTCGGCCAGCCATCGGGCCAGGGGAGTGGATTGATTCCGCTCCAGCGCAGCCTGCAGGGCCTCATCCAGACCTTCAATGAGCGTGAGTTGTCCCACGTGGGTAAAGGCGGCCCGCAGGCTGGCGGCGATTGCCCGCAGACGTCCCGGTAGCCAGGGCGGTACATCGGTCAGGGCGAGAATTTCGGCCTGGGTCGCGATGATGCCGGCGATGGGATCGCTCATGTCCCTCATATTTGGTGCAAGGGAGGATGGGGCGGCGGCATTTGCGGCGTCGGTGTCGATACCTGCTCCGTGGCGGATGTCGTCCAGCAACTGTTGTTGCAGCGGGACATCGTCCGGACGGGTTTCCATTACCAGAAGCAGCCAGCGCAGTGCCGAGGCCACCCTTAATTTGGGTGATGACAGTTCCAGCAGGAGGCGACTGGCCTGAATCAGGCCTTCATGATCACCGGATTGCAGGTGTTCCGTGGCGGTTTGTAGATATTCAGCGGCGGGGATGCTGTCATGGGCATCCCCTGTGGGTATGGCCAGTGCCGCCGGGGAAAGAGAGCTGAGCTGCACTTGGTCGGGGATATAGCGGAAGTGTCCTGTCAGCCCCTGCAGGTCCATCGGGACAATGGATTCAAAGTGCAGCAGGCAGCGGTAGGCATCCAGGGTTTCAGGGGCGGGCCAAGGTTCCCGGGCAGTCACCCGGCGCCAGAGGGGGGCGGGGAGCTGGGTGATCTGATAGAACGGATCTTCCCCCTTGAAGAAGCAGTCTTCCTCAGGCTGATAGCTCATCCAGGAACAAGCTTGTCCCTGGATTATCTGGCGGTATGCCTCCATGCGCGCAGCTTCGGGGATTTGCGCCTCTGCGCATGAAGCCATTGCTGGATCTCGTGCCAGCAAGGTTTCGGGAGCGGGTGTTGCGGTATCTTCCTGTGTGGCCTGGGCCGTGATCAACTGCCGCAGTGAGTCGGTCAGTACCATGGCGGCTGCGGTGCGCTCCGTGTCGGCCGGCAGGCTAGCGTCTCCGCCGTCGAGAATCTCATCCAGTAGGGCAGAGATAAAATCCATGGCTTCAAGCAGTTGATCGGCAAGCGACTGCGAATAGCCGATTCGGCTATCCCTGACCGCATCCATCAGATCCTCGGCGCCGTGCAGTACCCGGGTCATCTCGGGGAAGTCGAACAGGCCGCTGTTGCCTTTGAGGGTATGCACCAGTCGGAACAGTTCATTCATGAGTTCATGATCAGCCGGGGCGTTTTCCAGCTGCAGGAGTCGTTCGCCGATGGACTGGATGGTGTCTCTTGATTCGCTGATGAACTGATCCAGTAACGGATTCATGACGGATGCCCCTCTCCGAGCAGGCCCCTTACCTGTGGCAGTAGCTGTTCGGGCCTGATCGGCTTGATGATGTAGAGGTTGGCACCGGCGACCAGGGCGGCCTCACGGTCCCTGGGGGATGACTCGGTAGAAATCATGATGGCCGGTGCCTGCGGGATATCCTTTTCGCGCAGTGCCTTGAGAAAGCCGTAGCCGTCCAGCTTGGGCATGTTGATATCCACCAGATAGAGATCGAATGGACCATCCGCTTCCAGTTTCTCCAGGGCCTCCAGGCCGTTGATGGCCTCGGTGACGGCGAAGCCGGCCTGTTCGAGGATTTCACGGTGATAGAGCCTGACCGTGGCTGCGTCATCTATGACGAGAATGCGTTTCATCTCGCCTCCAGAGGTTTCTGATACACGATGGCTTCGGGAAAGCGCCGGATCTGGAACAGTGATGAGATGCGGCTCATGGATTCGGAATGCCCCAGGCAGATGAAGCCGCCGGGGTTGAGGGCATCGAAGAAGGACTCGGCGGTCCTTTTGCGGGACAAATCGTCGAAATAGATCAGCAGGTTGCGGCAGAAGATCACATCGAACTGCCGGTGACTGCGCATGTCGGCGGCATCGTGGACGTTCACCCGCGTGAATTCCACCGCCTCTTGCAGGCTCCGGCTGATCTGGTAATGGCTGCCCACCCGACGAAAATATTTCTTCAGCAGCGGGCCGGGCATATTTTGAACCGCCCGGTCGGCATAAAGCCCGTTACGAGCCTTTTCCAGGATCCGGGTGTCGATATCGGAAGAGATGATCTCCACATCCCACTTTTCAAGCAATGGCCAGTGTTCCAGCAGGTAGATGGCAATGCCGTAGGGTTCCTCGCCGGAGGAAGAGGGGACGGACCAAATACGGATGGGGCGGGAGGATGAGCGCCGGGCCACGACCTCGCGGAGAATGGAGTCCACCAAGCAGCGGAACTGATACTCCTCACGGAAGAAGTAGGTTTCGTTCACTGTCATGGCGTTGATCAGCGTTTGCAGTTCCGCACCCGAGGCCTGAAAACGCAGCATGGTGAAGTAACTGCGAAAGCTCTCGTTGTCGGTGGCGGTCATGCGTTCCAGCAGTCGCTTGTCCACAAAGTAACGCTTGCTGTCTTCGAACAGCATGCCGGTCTTGCGATGGAAGAATTCCCTAAACTTCTGAAAATCCTCACCACTGATGACGGTGGGTGTCTGCATGAGAATTACTCGACCCCAATGCGCTTGAGGGCCAACTCGGCGGCAAACTGGATGTAGGGTTCCTCGGGAAAACGCTGCTTGAGTGCTTGCAGGGCTTCCCTGGCACGGGGACTGCCGACTTCACTCAGAAGGTCCAGAGCGGTGGCGCAGACGTTGACATGGTCGTCCTTGAGGATGACTCCGATTAGCCATTCCTCCACGTTGGAATGGCGCAGGGATTCCAGCACATTGACGGCAAAGATCCGCACATCCGGGTCAGGATCCTGCAGTAGCTGACCCATGTGGGGTGCCACTGGCTCGGGCAGCTCCTTGAGCACTTCAATGGCAGTGTTGCGCAGCAGGGCCTGTTCCAAGTAAAGACAGTCGATCAGTCCGCGAACGGCGACATCGTTGGCTATGCAGCCCAGCGAGCTGATAATGATCTGCAGTACGGTGGTATCCGTTTCATGTTGTAGCTGAGTGGCCAGGGCCACGGCCGCCGTCGGATGGTCCGCCAGATCACGGGCGGCCCAGCGACGTTTCATGGGATCCCCGTCCAGCAGGGTCTGCAGCAGGGTTTCCAGGTCCCTTGGCTCCTGTCGCTCGCCGGGGCTATGGTCGGCCGGCGTGGGCTGTCCCCTTTTCAATGCCATGATGAATTCCTGGTGAGCGGTGGGTTTAGCATGCCCTCACCCACTTGATGATCTGTTCCGCAATCTTTTCCACCGGCAGTACGGTGGTGGCGCCGCCGCGCTTGATGAGTTCCGCCGGCATGCCAAAGACCACAGCTGATTGTTCAGACTCGGCAACGGTGCGCGCTCCCTGGCGCTTGAGTTTGGTGAAACTATCTGCTCCGTCGTAGCCCATGCCGGTGAGCATGACGCCGATCACCCGGCGCGGGTCACAGTGCTGCAGCACCGAGCACCCCAGTAGTTCCACCGAGGGGTGCCAGAGCATCTCCGCTGATTCCGGGCGAGCACTGACCAGGAGTCGGCCAGCACGGCGCGTGACCAGGATATCTGCACCGCCCCGACCGATGTGGATCTGCCCGGGCACCAGTTCCAGCGGCCGGCGCAGTTCCAGTACTTCCAGGGCGCAGAGGGCATTCATGCGCTCCGCGAAGGGGCGAGTGAAGCTGGGGGGCATGTGCTGGGCCACCAGGACCGGCCAGGGGAAGTCCGCTGGTAGCCGGGGCAGGATCTCTTCCAGGGTGCGCGGTCCTCCGGTGGAGACGCCGATGATGACCAGCCCATCATCGGAGATGTCCTTTCCCATCGGCGAGGGCGGTGGCGTGTGGGTAGGCCTGGCTGCCGCGGCAACGCTCAGATTGCCGCGGATACGGGAAGCCAGGCCGCGGGATTTCCGGATGCGGGCGCCAGCGGCGGCCCGCACCTTGGCGATGATCTCCGCTTCCACCTCGGCGATGGACAGGGAAATGGTGCCACCTGGTTTTGGGATGTAGTCCACGGCCCCCAGGTTGAGGGCCTCCAGGGTGGAGATGGCACCCTTCTCGGTGAGCGAGGAGACCATCACTACGGGAACGGGACGCTCCGCCATGAGTAGGGACAGGGCGGTCAGTCCGTCCATCTGCGGCATGTTGATGTCCAGGGTGATGACATCTGGCTCGAAGGTCCGGTTGAGTTCCACCGCCTCCTGGCCATGGCGGGCCACTTCCACCTGGAAGTCCCCTTCCGCCGTGAAAATGGCCTTGAGTTGGCGGCGCATGAGCGCGGAGTCATCGACAATCAGCAGCTTGATCACAGTCTGCCCTGGGTCCTGTTGGCATTGGGGTGAAGCCGGCGCCGGCCCGGCTCGGTCCGGTTGCTTTTACGGTTTTTCGCCGTTTTCCTGATCCGATAGGGTCGCAAGTGCTTCCCGCTGTTCCCGGGCGATCAGATGTGATGGGTTAATCAACTGAATCAGGCGTTTGTGTTGCTCCAGATTGGCCACCCGGGCGATCAGGCGGGCCTGTTCCACGGACAGTTGCGGAGCGGGTTCGATGGCGGCGCGGGGAATCTTGAGGACCTCGGCCACGGAATCGACGATGAACCCGGTGCGCATGCCGTCCAGCAGGAAGACCATGATGCGCTGGCGATCGTTGCGCTCTTTGGGAGGGAGGCCCAGCCGCTGACGCTGGTCGATAACCGGCAGCACCGAACCACGCAGGTTGATGACGCCCTCGACAAAGGCAGGCGCCTTGGGTACTCGGGTGAGTTCGTCGGGGATACGCACGATCTCCTGCACGCTGCTGATGGGGACACCAAACTCCTCCTTGTCGAGACGGAATACCACCACCTGCTCTTCGTCGTCGTCCTGTTCTTCCTGACCGTCGTGCGCGGACGGGTCGTCTTCTTGCATGTCTTTCACGGTGCTGATCGCCTCCTGAATGGAAGAGTGCCGGAACAGGTGCTCGATGGCGATGATGGATACCAGGCGTCTGCCGTCCTGTCCCAGGCGGCAGATTCTGGAGATTTCACCCATGTCGCCGCTGCTGGCGAGCATGGCCGGCATGGCCTCCACAGCGGCCAGGGGTACCCGCAGCACTTCGTTGACACTGTCCATGACCAGTCCCACGGTCACCGTGCCCAGTCGTACCACCACGATGCGGCTGTGCTCATCCGGGATGCGCGCGGGCAATTCGAACAGGCAGCGCAGCGAGACCAAGGGCAGTAGTCGGTTGCGGAGGGTCATCACCCCCAGTACGTGGGCTTCGGAGCGGGGAACCTTCACGACATGCTCGGGGAACTGCACGATTTCCTGAGTATGCTCGATGGGGATGGCGTACTCCTGTTCCGCTACCTCGAAGCTGACCAGTTGGAGTTCATCCAGTGCGTCCTCGCTGTCATCCTCGTTGCTGTAGTTTTCCTGGGTCAGGGCACGGGCCGCAGTGCTTCGAGCCATGCGGGCGATCTCGGCAAATTCCGCACTGATCAGGTGTTGGAAATCCATGACCATGACCATGGGAAAGCCACCCACGTCCTTGAGCAAACCTGCCAGCATTTCGGTGTTTACCGTCGTGCTCAGGTCGGTGATATCCTCGATCTGTTCCGGTTCCACCGCCACCACGCTGCTAACCCGATCCACGACGAATCCCAGCGGCTGGCCCAGATCAATCACCAGGGCGCGAGAAGAATCGTCGCTGTTCTGTTCATCAAAACCGAACAGGCGGCGCAGATTGATGATGGGCAACACCTTGCCGCGCAGATTGGCCAGCCCTTCCAGGGTGGTGGGGCCCAGAGGTACCCTCACTACATCGGGAACGCGAATGATTTCCTGCACCGGGGCCATGTCCACCCCGAAGACCTCATTGCCACAGATAAAGATCACGAACTGCCGGACGTTAGATTCGTGCTCCGGGTCTGGCGACTGAGGATCACCCCCGCCTGGGGGGGACGATGCGACCGTTTCGTTGGTCATGACGATCTCCCGCAATACGGTGGCTGAGGTCAGGCGCTCTGGAGTTCGTCGGCCAAAGAGGCGATCTCTTCGATGGCCGCTGCCAGTTCCTCGGCGCCCTGTGCCTGCTGACCAGCGGCCGAGGCCGCTTCTGCGGAGGCCTTTTCTGCTTCTTCGGCGGCGGCAGCGATCTGCTCGACACCGGTTTTCACCTGGCCGATGGCCGTGGCAATCTCGGTGGCAGCATTGAGCACCTCCAGTGTATTTTTTTGCACCGTGGCCACGTCGATTGTTGCCGTCTGCAGACCCCGGGTGATGGATTTGGCCTTCTGCGCCTCGATATTGGCGGTATTGATATTCTCGTCCAGGTCTCGCCAGACGGTATCGATCTGATCCTGAACTGCCTTTACAAGATCCTTGATGCGATCGGCGTTCTCTGCCGAGTCATGGGCGAGGTTGCGGATATCCGTGGCCACCACCACGAAGCCCTTGCCGAACTCGCCGGCACGGGCGGCTTCAATGGACCCATTGACCGCCAGCATGTTGGTCTGGATGGACACAGTGGTGATGGCGTCCACGATCTTGTCGATACGCCGTGAGACCAGTTCCAGGTTCTTGATCTGGCTCAGGCTTTCCCGGGAAGCATCAGCGGATTCCGCAACGCCCTGGATGAGGTTTTCCATTTTGTCCTGGTTGGACTTGAGCAGCTCGGTGATGCTGCTGATGTTCTCGTCCGCGCTCTTCGCCCGCTGCTGGGCCACCACCAGCCCCTGCTCGATCTGGTTGACGGCGGCGGCAGATTCCTCGGTGGCAGAGGACTGTAGTTGGGCGCTCTTGCGGATCTGGTCCAGGGCCGCCATGATCTGCGCCCCGGAGCGGTTGATCTCCTGTACCGCTGACGATAGCTGTTCTGCGGCCGAGGCCACTTCTTCGGCGCTCTTGCTGATATCGGTGGAACTGCGCAGTTCTTCCGCCAGTTCCGACAGGTTCTGGGCTGCTTGCTCGCATTCAGACAGTGCCTGGGTCTGCTCTTCCACGGTTTTGGCCGACTCCTCGGCAGCAGCGGATTGCTCCTCGGCGGCGGTGGCAATCTCTTCAGTGCCTTTCAGGGCCTGCCTGGCGGCGTTCTCGGACTGCTGAGCACCGTTGGCGATTTCCTGAATGCCACTGGTGATCAAGGCCGTGTCATTGCGGATTTGGTCCAGTTGCTGAGTGATCTGCTTGCCATTTTCCACTTCCTGCTGCACCTTGTCAGCGGAGGTGTTGATGCCTTCAGAGATATGCTTAACGTCGTTTTGTATCTGTGCTACCAGATCCTGGATCTGCTTGGCGCTTTTTTCTGAAGTTTCCGCTAGGGTACGAACCTCGTCGGCAACTACGGCAAAGCCCTTGCCGTGCTTGCCAGCTCGGGCGGCCTCGATGGCGGCATTGAGGGCCAGGAGATTGGTCTGATCGGCGATGCGGGCCACGGCCTTGACGATATCGCCGATGTTGGCGGCCTGCTGCTCCAGTTCGCCGACCATTTTTACCGACTCACCCTGACGTTGGGCACTCACCCGCACATTGGTGATGAAGCCAGCGATCTCGCCGCTGACCCCAATAACCAGTTCCTTGAGGTTCTCCACCCGGGTCTGGGCGCTGTTGGCATTTTCCAGCTGTTGGTCAAGGGCCTGCGTGACCTGCTTGAAGGCGGTAAGGGATTCCTGGGCGGCACCGGAGGCCTCTTCGGCACCCGAAGCGATCTGGTCGGAGGCTCGTTTGAGTTCCTCGGCGGCGGAGGCGGCCTCATTGATGCCGGAGGCCAGCTGGGCGGTGGCGGAGGCGATGCGCTCGGCGGCCTGTTGCTGCTTTGCCAGGGTGCGGGCGCGTTTGCGCTGGGCTTCCGCCTCGCGGGTTGCGGCGGCCTGGGTGCGGGAATCCTCACCGCCGGCGGATGAGGGCGAAGTGCCCGGAGTCTTTTTCACAAGGGCCATGGCGCGTTCCTGGACTGGGTGACCAATCAAAAGGGGGCTGCGTGTACATCGACGCTGATGTCATTCTATAACGGTTATCGGCAGGAACGGTTGATTCTGGAGTGCCGAAAGGCCTGAAATGGGTCAGGTGGTTGAGTCGAGGGCCTCAAGGACTTGCTCAACACCTGTAGTGATCATGCGGTGTCCACGGCCTCTCAAAGTGGCGGATTTCTGAAGAATCCTTCCATCACGATACCGTTGCCCGGTGTCTGCAGGATCGGCAGGGAGCGCGCGTCACCCAAGCACTGCTTCCCGAGACCCAGCGTGCCCTCGAGGATGCGGGAGCCACTTAGACTCTGGCGAATCTCATTGACTGCATTGATCATCGCCTGCCGGGGATGGCTGGCATCAGGGACTTCGATCTGGACGCTTACGTGAACGACAAGACCGTGGAGGGCTTATTCGAGCTCATGGCCGAGCGTAAGGTGCGGGACGACCCCGTGGGGCAGGGTGGTCAGATGTTGCGGGGGAGGGGGGGGCGGCCGGTAAGCCGAGCAGACACCGGGCGGGATGCGAATTGCACTGCCATCCCGCCCGGAGGCATGGGCGTCAGACGCTTAGGCCAGGTTTGCCTTGTCCGTCTGACCCTGTACTGCGACCTGCTCGGTCGTGTCGACCAGGGAGGCAGTGTGCATCCAGTTGAAGCGTTCGGTGCTCAGCAGGATGAAGTGGATCAGAAGAGCCAGCACGGCCAGGAATGCAAACAGGGCAACCAGCGCTCTGCGCGGATCGAACAGCAGCCAAGTACGCCACATATTGAAATCTCCTATATCGGAAAGAAACTGCTTTTAATGCTTCGCTAAAGGGACCGCTTGAGACTTGATTCGCCGTTCAGGCGAGAAGTCTTACCAAGCCACACCCCAGGGACGCCACATCCAGGCCAGAACGTGGGCTACAGCGGCAACGCCCAGAAAGCCCATCATGCTGGACATGAAGACCCCATGAAACTCCATGGCTTCTTCTTCGTTGAGCCCCGAGAGCGAACCTTTTGTTTCACCAACCATTTCAATACCCTCCAAGTGAGTCTTATTGGCAAATACCGCGGTGGCTCAACGCCATCACGTACGTCGATGTAGACACTACAACAGGATAAGTTCCAGGATCATGATCCAGCACAGGAAAAAAACCGAAATTTGGTTGAAGTCAGCTTCGTGAGGCCCTCGCGCGCAGGGGGCGTCAATTATGGGCATGGATGAGATGCTGGCCATGTTCGTGAGGCCCTCGCGCGCAGGGGGCGTCAAGCCCACGAAGCCCGTGGTGTGAAGGTAACAGATCAGGGGGGGCGGTATCCGGGGTCACGATGACGCCTTTCGGAGTGGACTCCGCGAAGACACAAAAAAAGCGGCCCGGTTGAACCGTAAGCCGCTAATTTTGTTGACACTTATTGGTGGGCGGTAGTGGGATCGAACCACTGACCCCTGCCGTGTGAAGGCAGTGCTCTACCGCTGAGCTAACCGCCCGATACGAAAGAAGCGCAGATTATAGGGGGGGCAGTGAGGGTCGTCAATACCTGTTTGTCAGGTCGGTGTCTCCAGGGCTGGCGAGGTGTCACGGCCGGTCGTCAGAGGGGGGGCTCTGAGCACGTGCGGCGCCTCCTGAAGGGTGAAATCCAGGAAGGCCTGCCCTACTTGCGAGAAGCGTTTGCCCCGTGGATACACCACATACCAATGCCGACGGATGGGGAAGCCTTCCACATCCAGTACCACCAGTCGGTTCAACAATAACTCCATCTCCAGGGTGTGCATGGACAGTACGCCCAGGCCCATGCCCGCTTCTACCGCCTGCTTGATGGCCTCACTGCTATGCATCTGCTGTGCTGCGCGCAGTGCCACGCCGTGCTCGGCAAAGAAGCGTTCGGCGGCGCCCCGTGTTCCCGAGCCCTTCTCTCGCATCACGAAGCACTCCCCGGAGAGCTGGCTCAACGGGATGTTCCTTTCGCCGGCCAGTGGGTGATCCGGTGGGGCGATGATGACCAGGGGGTTGTCCATGAAAGGGTGGGCAATGGGCTCGGATGTGGGGGGCTGCCCCATGATGGCCAGGTCCATGGCGTTGATGGCCAGCAGGTTCAGTAGTTCTTCACGGTTGGTCACCTCCAGGGTGACCGAGACGCCCTGATGACGTTTGCAGAATGCAGCGATGAGGCGGGGCACGAAGTAGTTGGCGGTGCTGGCGGCGGCGATGGTCAGATGGCCGCGACGCAGGCCTTTCATCTCGTCCAGGACCATCTCCACTTCTGCCAGTTGCGCGGCGATGGCGCAGCTGTAGTGGTAGAGCTCGCGCCCTGCGTCGGTGAGATGGATGCGTTTGCCGATCTGCTCGAACAACGGCAGGCCCACATGCTCCTCAAGCTGCTTGATCTGCATGGAGACGGCAGGCTGCGTGAGGTGGAGTTCCTCCGAGGCGCGGGTATAGCTCAGATGTCGGGCAACGGCCTCGAAGGCCTTGAGCTGGCGGAAGGTGAAGTTCATAAATTCGCGTCAGAGGGGACTCGCCTCACCCCCTTCATACTCCACCGCGGTGCTCTCAAGCATGGCATCTTCTGCCTCCTTGTTCATCACGATGATGCTGATGCGCCGATTGATGGGGTCGGCGGGGTCATCCTTGTTGAACAGTACCGTGGAGGCCAGGCCCGTCACGCGGCCCACCTTGTCACTTTCCATGCCGCCGGTCACCAGCGCTCGGCGGGCTGCGTTGGCCCGGTCTGCGGACAACTCCCAGTTAGTGTAGTTGGTCCTGGGGAAAGGGCGGGCGTCGGTATGTCCGGTGATGGTGACCCGATTGGGTACTTCGTTGATGATGGAGCCCAGTTCAGCAAGGATTGCCTGGGAGTAATCGCGAAGGCTATCGCTGCCAAGGTCAAACATGGGCCGGTTTTCGCGATCAACGATCTGTATCCTTAGCCCCTCGGGGGTGATGTCCAGCAACAACTGGTCCTTGAAGGGTTCCAGAGCCTGGCTCTTGTCCAATGCTTCTTCCAGCACCTCCATCAACGACTCAAGGCGCGCCTCATCCTGCTCCCGTGCCGTCTCTTCGGCACGATCCATGTCAATGGCCCCTTCAAAATCGATAATGGATGGCGAGGCGCCGTCCCCCTCGGTGGGGTAGGGGGGCGTGGGACTGATGCCCATGGCGGCCGATGGGTTCTGAAAATACTCCGAAATGGCGGCCTTTTGCCGATCGTCGGTCATGCCCAGGATCCAGAGCAACAGGAAAAACGCCATCATGGCGATGGCGAAGTCCGCGAAGGCGATTTTCCATGCGCCACCGTGGTGGCCGCTCTTCTTGACCACCCGCTTGATGACAATGGGTTGCTTTTTGTCTTCGGCCGCCATGGGGCCTTACTCCTTGGCGCCGCGGAGATGGGATTCCAGTTCCGCGAAGCTCGGGCGCAGGTCGGAGGCCATGGCCTTGCGCCCAAATTCCACCGCCACCTGCGGACTGTAGCCCTGTACGTTGGCCAGGATGCAGGCCTTGAGGCAGGCCAGGAACTTGGCCTCTTCCTCAGCCCGCCGCTCAAGGGCGGAGCTCATGGGGCCAACAAAGCCATAGGCAAGCAGGATACCGGTGAAGGTGCCAACCAGGGCGGCGGCAACGAGTGCGCCAATCTTGTCGATGGGGCCATCCAGGGCGCTCATGGTGTTCACGATCCCGAGTACCGCCGCAACGATACCAAAGGCCGGGAGGCCATCGGCGACCCGGGCCACCGCATGGGAGGGTTCGGCTGCCTCCTCATGGTGGGTTTCCAGGTCGATATCCATGAGGTTGTCCAGCTCGAATGGATTCATGGCCCCGCTGACCACCAAGCGCATGTAATCGCAGATGAATTCCACCGCATGATGGTTCTTGGCAATGCGAGGGTATTTTTCAAACAGCGGGCTGCTTTCCGGCTCCTCGATGTCCGCCTCGATCGACATCAAGCCTTCCTTGCGGGCCTTGGAAAACATCTCGTACATGAGGCCGAGTAGTTGAAGATAATCGTCTTTCTTGTAGGTGGCCCCGCCCAGGAGTCTGGGGATGGACTTGAACACCTGGATGATCGTCTTCATGGGGTTGGCGATGACAAAGGCGCCCAGCGCCGCCCCGCAGATGATGATGAATTCGTAGGGCTGCCAGATAAGGATCAGCTGCCCGCCGTGCAGGGACCAACCACCTAGCACGGCGACGATCACGATGATTGAACCAATGATCAGATTCACGAGCCGCTATCCTCCGGGGTGGCGCGATGACTAGGGGGCTGGCTTGCCGACAAAAAACCACGCGATAATAGCGCAATCGAGACGCCCATCACACTCAACTGGGCTAAGGAGCCACATTAATGGACAAGCAATCGCTGGCGGACTGGGTGCACCACCTGGGTGACCGGGACCTGCCGCTGCTCCAGGGAACCCCCGTTCTCTTGTCCGTTGTGGAGGCCAACTCCCGGATGAGCATGCGAGCCGTGGGGCGTCTGGTGCAGCGGGATCCCGGGCTTGCCCTCAAGTTGATTCGGGTGGCCAATGGTGTGCCCCATCGTCATTTTCGTACCGAGGTGGTGTCCTTGGATGAAGCGGTGATGATGATCGGCACTGATGGGTTGAAACGGGTCATCCGCGAGACGGACAAGCTCCCGGATATCCTCTCCGCGCAGGCCCAGTCGCATTACCGTTATCTGGCGGGGCGAGTGGCCTATGCGGCGATTCTTGCGGAGACCTGGGCAGAAAATCGTCACGATATGATCCCCTCTGAAGTGGGGTTGGCGGCGTTGCTCTACGACCTTGGGGAGTTGATCTGGACAATCCATGACGAGCGCCGCATGTCACGTTATATGGAATTGGTCCTGGACGGTCAGGTGCTGCCTCATGAAGCCGAGTATGTGGCCCTGGATGTCAGTCTTGAAACGGTGGGTCACGCCCTGGCAGAGCGTTGGCAGCTGCCGGCCATGGTGCGCGAATGCATGTGCCCTGCCAACGCGCGTCATGCCCGTGCCATGGGGGTGATGCTGGCCTCCAACCTGGCGCGGGATGCCATGGCCGCCTGGGACCATCCGGGGGTGGGGGGCAACCTGGAGCAGGCAGCCCGCTATCTGGATTGCAGTTCCGGGGAGCTGGCCGACTACATCAACGGCGCCACTGAGCATTTCAATACCCATGTGGATCTCTATGGCCTGGATCCCGTTCCCTTGCTGGACGAGGACAGGGTGAAGGCCTATCGCGAAGAGGGTGCCAAGCCGCCCGAGCCGGTATTTTGCCTCATGCCCCGCTCGGATCGGTTCGAGCAGGCACGCCGCCAGCTGGCCTCCCATTCACTGCAGGACAGTGATCAGGTGCTGGATGTGCTGCTGAAGGGGTTGCACGAGGGCCTGGGGCTCAACCGGGCGGTATTTGCACGACTCAGCGACATTGGCGACACCTTGTCGGCTGAGCGCATGGAAGGTACGGATCACGAGCCAGCTTTCAATCGGTTCGAACTCAACCTGGCTGGGGGACACCTGATTGCGGTGATGATGAAGCGACCTTCGGCCTTCTGGTTGAACCCCTCCAATTGTGATGAGGTCTGGCCACGGGTGCCGCATTCCATGCGCACCCTGATCGGCGTGCGTGAGTTCTTCGCCCATTCAGTATTTGTGGGGGATCAGCCCTACGGTCTGATCTATGCCGACCGCCGTTCCGAAGCCTGTGCGCTGGATCGGCGGGCGCTGAAGGGATTCAAGGCGCTGGTCGAGTTGGCCAGTGCTCACCTGGAGTCGTTGCGACGGACAGGCCAGGGTTTCTGACGCTTCGGTGACCCGGGTGTCTACCGCCCGTAACGGCGTTCGATGTATTGTTCCACCAGCACCTGAAACTCCTCGGCGATGCGTTCGCCTTTAAGGGTGATCGTCTTTTCGCCGTCCTCGTAGACTGGTGCAATCGGGGTCTCGCCGGTCCCCGGCAGGCTGATGCCAATATTGGCGTGCTTGCTCTCACCGGGGCCATTCACCACGCAGCCCATCACCGCCACAGTCATCTCCTCCACGCCGGGATACTGTCGACTCCAATCGGGCATCTTGTGGCGGATGTAGTTCTGGATGTCCTGTGCCAGATGCTGGAAGTAATCGCTGGAGGTGCGGCCGCAACCGGGGCAGGCCACCACGGCTGGCAGGAATCGGCGCAGATCCAGACTCTGCAGGATTTCCTGGGCCACAATGACTTCCTTGGTGCGTTCCGCGCCTGGCTCCGGGGTGAGTGAGACGCGGATGGTATCGCCGATGCCCTGCTGCAGCAGCACTGCCAGGCCGGCGGTGGAGGCGACAATCCCCTTCACGCCCATGCCGGCCTCGGTGAGGCCCAGGTGCAGGGGATAGTCGCAGCGCGATGCCAGATCCTTGTAGACACGGATCAGAGGTTGTACGCCGCTGACCTTGCAGGAGAGGATGATGTGGTCCCGCGGCAGGCCGATCTCCTCGGCCCGCGCCGCGCTGCCCAGCGCCGACTGGATCAAGGCCTCGCGATTGACGTCATGCATGCCCAGGGGCTGGGGTTGACGGGCGTTTTCGTCCATCATGCGGGCCAGCAGGTCCTGATCCAGGCTGCCCCAGTTCACACCGATGCGCACCGGCTTGTCATATTGGCAGGCCATTTCGATCATCTGCGCATACTGGGTATCGCGCTTGGCCCCGCGGCCCACGTTGCCCGGGTTGATGCGCAGCTTGGCCAGGGCCTCGGCGCAGGCGGGATACTTGCTCAGCAACTTGTGCCCATTGAAGTGGAAATCCCCCACCAGGGGGGTGTTCACCCCCAGGGCATCCAGGCGCTCGCGGATCCGGGGGACGGCATCGGCGGCCTCGTCGGTATTCACGGTAATGCGCACCAGTTCGGAGCCGGCCCGTGCCAGGTCGGCCACTTGCCGGGCGGTGGCGTCAACATCGGCGGTGTCGGTGTTGGTCATGGACTGAATGACCACTGGGGCGTCGCCGCCCACCGTGACATGGCCCACACGCACCGGAACGGTGGTGTGCCGACGGTACTCAGGATTGTTCGTCATCATGGCGTACGGTTCTGGCAGATTGAGGTGACATAATGGTAGCAGGTTGCCCGCCTCCCTTGTACGGGCGTGGCTTGATCCTGCTGCGGTCAAACGGACATCGGGACGACTGAATGAACTTCACTTTCCTGCATGCGGCGGACCTGCATGTGGACAGTCCGCTCAAGGGGCTGGACCGCTATGACGGGGCGCCGGTGGAGCGCTTGCGCAACGCCACGCGTGAGGCCCTGGAGGGGTTGGTGGCCATGGCCCTGGATGCCCGGGTGGATTTCCTGCTGCTGGCCGGCGATATCTATGATCGGGACTGGCAGGATTTTCACACCGGCCTCTTCTTCCGCGAGCAGATGGTGCGTCTTGAACGGGGCGGGGTTCGGGTCTTCATGGTGCAGGGCAATCATGATGCCCAGGGGGTGATCAGTCGCCAGTTACCTCTGCCCGAAAACGTGACTGTGTTTTCCAGTCGAACGGTACAGACGGTGCAACTGGAAGATCTGCCCGTGGCCCTCCATGGGCGCAGCTTTCCTGATCGCGCGGTGGATGAGGACTGGGTGCCCGAATATCCGGCGCCGGTGACGGGTTGCTTCAATATCGGGCTGTTGCATACCAGTCTGAGTGGACGCGCAGGCCATGATCGCTATGCCCCTACCGAGGTGACGGCGCTGACGGCCAAGGGCTACGACTACTGGGCCCTGGGGCACGTGCACCATCGTGAGGTGGTGTGTGAAAGCCCGCGCATCGTTTTCCCAGGCAATTTGCAGGGCCGCCATGCCAACGAGATTGGCCCCAAGGGCTGCGATCTGGTGCGGGTGACCCCGGCGGGGATTCAGTCCGAATTCATGCCCCTGGATGTGGTGCGCTGGCATCGACTCGAACTGGATATCAGTGATGTGGAGGATGTTGCTCACTTTGTGCGCCGGGTCACGCGGGCACTGGATGAGGTGCTGGAAGGAGATCTGCAGCGTCTGCATGCGGTGCGTGTGCACCTGACCGGAACAAGTGCCCTGAGAAACCTGGAGGCACGTCAGCCGGGCACGCTGGAGGCACAGGTGCGTGCCGCTGCGCAGGATCTGGACGGACCCCAGGTATGGGTGGAGCAGGTGCGTGTGCGCCTGGCTCGCCCACTGGAGCGGACGCAGGTGGCAGCAAGGGATGACGCAGTGGGCGAGTTGCTGCGTCTGGTGGATGCAATGATGGAAAATCCGGACGAGGCGGCCCAGTTCCTTCAACAGCCGCTTGCAAGTCTCCTGGATAAACTCCCCAGCGAATTGGACCTTCTGGACGGGGTGGACCTGCGGGATGCCCAGCAGATGCGCGATCTGCTGCTGGATGCCGAATCCACTGTGCTGGCACGGCTGAGTGATGAAGGGCAGGGCGCATCGTGAAACTCATTCGGCTGGATCTTCAGGCCTTTGGGCCATTTACCGATACCCGGATCGTCTTTGGCGAAGCAGAGGATGGGCAGGACGCCAATGGGCTTCACCTGATCCATGGCCCCAACGAGGCCGGCAAATCCTCAGCACTGCGAGCCATGACCGATCTGCGCTTTGGCATCCCCGAGCGCAGCCGAGACAACTTCGTTCATGATTTTAAACGGCTGCGCATTGCCGGGATGTTTGTGGATGCTCGGAGGCAGCCTGTCTATCTGGTGCGTCGCAAGGGGCGTGGTGTGACCCTGCACCGGCCGGATACGAAAGAGACCCCCCTGACCGATGCCCCCGCCGCCACGCCGGAGCAGGAGCAGCAACTCACCGGCGGGCTGACCCGAGAGGCATTCGAGGCCATGTTCGGTCTGGATCACCTGCGATTGCGCGAGGGTGGGAACCGTTTGCTCAAGGGAGAGGGGGAATTGGGGTCTGCCCTGTTCGAGGCCAGTGCCGGTACCCGAGGTATCGCCAGCATTCTTGAGGCCCTGGATGCGGATGCCAAAGGCCTTTTCAGTCCACACTCGCGTGCCACCCAGGCCGTGATCAATGAGGCCCGAGCGACCCTGGAGGCACAGCGCAAAGTTCACAGGGAGGCGCTGACGCGACCTGCCCAGTGGCAGTCCCTGGAGCGCGCCCACCAGCAGGCTCTGGAAGAACTCACCACCCTGGAAACCCGACGGGAGGAGGCCCAGCGCCATGAACGGGACCTGGCCGCCCTGCGCACCGTGGCGCCGCTCCTGGAAGAGTTGGACCGGTTGCGCAAGGAACTGACGTCACTGGACGCCATCCCCGATCTGGCGGCAGAGGCCCGCGAGGAACGCCTGGCTGCTCAGCAGGCCCGCAGCCGCGCCCAGCAGGATCTGCGGGATGCCGAGGCCCAATGGCAGGAATGCGAGCGCCGATTGCAGGCCCAGGTGATTGAAATGCCCTTGTTGGCGCATGCGGCCAGCATTGAGCGTTTGTCCGGGCGCCTGGAGACGGTGACCGAGGCCCGGGTGGAGCTGCATCGTCAACAGGCTCGCGTGGAGCAGTTGGATGTGCGTCTGGCTGAACAGGTCCATCGCTTGGGGAGCGAGGCCGATGTGAAGCGATTGCTGAAAAACCTGCCCTCAGCGGCGGATCGGGCCGGTCTGGAGGCTGATCTCAATGCGTTGGCAGTGATCGGACCTCGCCTGGAGGACCGCCGGGCTCGCCTCGAGGCGCTGGAGGCTGCCGAGCGGGAAGCCCAGGATGACGCGCTCGAACCCGAGGTGGCGGCCAGTGAAAATCTTGCACAGGCCTTGCATCAGGCCCGGGCCCTCGGAGAGATGACCACGGATGCCCAGGCCCTGGAACGGGATCAGGACGATCTGCGTAGCCAGGTGCAGCAGCATCTGATCGACCTGGGCCAGACGAATCTTCAGGCCGTGCGGGAAATCCAGCCCCTGATGCAGGCTCAGCTGGACGAAACCCGGGATGCCATGGATGCGGTGGACGATACCTTGCGGGGGCTGAAGGAGGAGGCGACCCGACTGCAGCGGGATATGCAGGAACAATCCCGGCAGCTGGAACAGCTGACAGCCGGGGGGCGGGTGGTGACCCTGGATACCCTGCGTGAGGCTCGGGCATGGCGCGATGCCTTGTGGTCGCGTCTGCGGCAGGTCTATGTGGCGGGTGAAGGAACGCCTGAGAGCGCAATCAATGATCTTGATCTCGCTCGTCCCTTGCCGGAAAGCTTCGAGGCGGCCCAGGTGCAGGCCGATCATCAGGCCGATCAGCTCAGGGAAAATGCCGGTCAAGCAGCCCGGATCCAGGAGTGTCAGAGCAGGCTCAAGGCGATGGAGGAACGCCACCAGGAGATCCAGGCCCAGCATATGCAGGGGGTGCGGGAGTATGAGGCATTGAGAGAGCAGTGGCGGGCGCGCCTGAATGCCCAGGGGTTGCCGGATCTGTCGCCCGATGCCCTGGGGCAATGGCAGGGACGCCGCGAGACCCTGCTGGAACTGACAAGACGCCTGGAAAGGCTGGAGCGCGACAAGTCAGCACGCCATGAGCAGCGTCGACAGGCCGTTGAGGCGTTGAGGCAGGCGTTGACTGCCGTGGGCGAGCGACCGGCTGGAACTGACCTTGCCACCCTGATCGAGCAGGCCGGCGCCTGGGAACGTCAGGCCACTGCCGCGCAGGGACGTCGTCAGGAACGGGAACACCATGCAAGGCTGCGGCAAAAGGATCGGGCCGCATTGACTCGGGAAATCGAGGTCATGGAGCAGGAGTGGCAGGCCCGCTCCCGGTCTGTGGCAGCCTGGCATGATCGTCTCGGGCTGCCTGTGGAGGCAGTGCCGGCAGCAGTGCGCGCGCGCCTGGAGGAGTTGGATGCCCTGGAGGCTTTGCGTGTCGAGCGAGAGGATATGCTCGCCGCTCAGGCACGTCAGCAGTCGCTGGTGCGTGATTTCCAGGATCAGGTGGCCACCCTGGCGGATTTGCTGGGTGAGCCACCGCCCGGTTCACCCGATGACTATACGGGGCAGCTACAGACAAGGCTGCGGGTTGCCCGGGAGCGGGATCATCAGCGGGCCATGGGGCTTCAGGAGCAGAGCGCGGCGGCCGCCTCCCGGGCCCGAGCCCGGGAAGCACTCGATATCCAGGCCGGGGCGCTTGAGGCCCTGTGTCAGGCCGCAGGGGTGGCCGTTGAGGAGGATCTGCCCGAGATCGAGGCCAGAGCGGATCGCAAGCGCCAGGTGCGCAGGGTACTGGAAGAGCGGCAGCGGCAGCTCACCCAGGCATCCAGCCAGTCAGAGGCGGAGCTGCGCAAGCGCCTTGAGGGGCTGGATGTAATCGCGATCGAGGCGGATCAGGCCCGTTGTCAGGCGGACATCGAGCGTCTGGGGCAGAGGGTTGCCGAGGCCCGCAGGGTGGAAGAGCGCACCCGCAGGGATCTGGAAGCCGTGGATACCTCCGATGAGGCAGCCCAGGCTCGGGAGGCAATGGAATCAGCTGCTGCGTGCATCCAGGGAGCCATCCGTCCCTGGATGCGCCTGAGGCTGGCCCATGCATTGCTTCAGGAGGCCCTCAAACAATTCCGTCAGCGTTCCCAGGCGCCCATGGTGGCGTCAGCTTCGAAGTATCTGGCACTGATGACTGGGGGGCGCTACACGCACCTGGAGGCCGATGAGTCCCAGGACGTGCCCGTACTGAAGGCCATGCGGGATGACGGCAATCTGATCGGCGTGGATGCCATGAGTGAGGGCACCCGTGACCAGCTTTACCTGGCATTGCGTCTGGCGGCCCTGGAGTTGCGGCGAGCCTCTCACCCCGGCATGCCGCTGATCCTCGATGATGTGCTCATGACTTCTGACGATGTTCGCGCCGGCCTGATCCTGCAGGCGTTGGCGCAGTTCGCCGGAGCGGGGCAGGTGATGCTGTTCACCCATCACAGACATTTGCTGGAGGTGGCCCGAGGGGCAGTGGATGCCCATGCCCTGCGCATCCATGAACTGGGGATGGAGCGCTGCGCGGGTTGACGCTCCCACAGCAAAGCCCGCATAATTCAACACCTTTTTGGCGCCCGTGCGCCAAACGTACCGAGCAATGGTGACCTGCACCGGTCCCCTCGCGACAACAAGCTGTGAACCCCGCCAGGCCCGGAAGGGAGCAACGGTAGCAGTGGACTTGGGCGCCGGGGTGTGGCTGGTGTGGGTTGCCACCCTTTCGAGGCCATGCCGGGCTTGGCACTCTTCAGCGACCCGTAACGAGATCCATGAGCTATCAGGTCCTGGCCCGCAAATGGCGTCCCCGCACCTTCGAACAACTGGTGGGTCAGCCCCATGTGGTGCGTGCCCTCTCCAACGCCCTGCGCGAAGACCGTCTTCATCACGCCTACCTGTTCACTGGCACCCGCGGCGTGGGCAAGACGACGATCGCCCGCGTTCTGGCCAAATGCCTCAACTGCGAGACGGGCATCACGGCTGAGCCCTGCGGTCAATGCAGCGCCTGCCGTGAGATCGACGAAGGCCGCTTTGTCGATCTGATTGAGGTGGATGCCGCCTCCCGCACTCGGGTGGAGGACACCCGGGATCTGCTGGAAAACGTACCCTATGCGCCGACCCGTGGCCGCTTCAAGGTCTACCTGGTGGATGAGGTGCACATGCTCTCCACCCATAGTTTCAACGCCCTGCTCAAGACGCTGGAAGAGCCCCCGCCCCACGTCAAGTTCCTGCTGGCCACCACGGATCCGCAAAAGCTCCCGGTCACCGTGCTTTCCCGTTGCCTGCAGTTCAATCTCAAGGCCATGCCGCCGGAGATGATCCAGGGTCATCTGCTCCAGTTGCTGGAACGTGAAGGCATCGAGGCGGAGCCTGCTGCAGTGATGCAGGTGGCGCGTGCTGCCTCGGGCAGTATGCGTGACGCACTGAGCCTGCTGGATCAGGCCATTGGTTTTGGTGGCGGTGCGCTGCGCGAGGCCGAGGTGCTGGATATGCTCGGGGCGATCTCCCGGGATCATCTAAAGCGGCTTCTGCAGGCCCTGGCCGAGGGCGATGCCCGTGAGTTGTTGGCGGCGGTGGAGGCGCTCTCGGAGCAGGCCCCGGATTATGCGGCGGTACTGGGAGAGGTGATGACCCTGTTGCATCATCTGGCCCTCGTCCAGCAGGTGCCCGAGGTGGCGGACAGTCTGCCCGATGAGCCATCCATGCTCAGGGAATTGGCGGCGCGCCTGTCGCCCGAAGATGTTCAATTGTTCTACCAGGTGGCCCTGATCGGGCGCCGGGACCTGCCGTTGGCGCCGGAGCCCCGCGCCGGGATGGAAATGGTGTTGTTGCGCATGTTGGCGTTCCGGCCGGTGGAGGCCCAGCAGCCGAAGGCCGCGATCACTCAATCCCCCTCGTCCGCACCTGCTGGCGATCGCTCGACGCCGGCTCCAAAGGCCGCCCCCAGGCCTGCTGCGCCGCCTTCTGCCCCTTCCGCGCCCCCTGTGGCCACTTCGGTTCCGGCTGCCGGGAGTGGGAATCTGGATTGGCCGCAACTGGCTGCCAGCCTCGGACTGGGGGGGATCCCGGGTCAGTTGGCCAGCCATTGCGCGCTGTTGCGTTACGAGGAGGGGGAGCTGGTCCTGGGTCTGGCACGCCAGCATGACAACTTCAGGACAACCAAGGCTCAGGACAAGCTACAGGAAGCGCTACGCCGGCACTTGGGCGAAGAGGTGAAACTCACCATCCAGGTAGGCGATACCCAGGGGGAGACGCCGGCCGCCATGGCCGCGCGTCGGGAGTCCGACCGCCAGCGGGCGGCCGAGCAATCCATTGAAGAGGATCACTGGGCGCAGGGATTGAAAGATCAATTTGATGCTGAGCTGATCCCGGGTTCCGTGCGGCCACGCGATCGGCAGTAATGCCCGACCCGCTCCAGATCATGAATTCGGGTTGGCGAGGATGTTTCATTGACCCCGAGGCGATACACTAGGCCTCTTGATTCCACTGACGTTTGTAAGGTGAAGATATGCTGAAAGGCGGACTTGGCAATTTGATGAAGCAGGCCCAGAAGATGCAGGAAGACATGGCCAAGGCTCAGGCCGAGCTGGCCGAGATGGAAGTGACCGGTGAGTCCGGTGGCGGCCTGGTGAACGTGATCATGACCGGCAAGCACGCCGTGCGCAAGGTCAGCATCGACCCCAGCCTGCTGGAAGATGACCGTGACATGCTCGAGGACCTGCTGACCGCCGCCATGAATGACGCCGTGCAGAAGGTGGAAGACATGACCCGGGAACACATGGGCAATCTGACTCAGGGCATGGGTCTGCCCCCGGGCTTCAAGATGCCGTTCTGAGTCCTCCGTGGCCGAGACCTCTCTGCTGGAGCGCCTGGTGGAGGGCTTGAGATGCCTCCCCGGCGTGGGCCCGAAATCCGCTCAGCGCATGGCATTGCATGTGCTGGAGCGGGATCGCGAGGGGGCCCTGCGCCTGGCCGCCGTGCTGCGCGAGGCTGTGGAACGGATTGGACACTGCCGGGTGTGTCGCACCCTCACCGAACATGAGGTGTGTCACCTGTGCGCCGATTCGAGGCGTGACCGGCAGGTGATGTGCGTGGTGGAAGCACCCGCGGATGTGCTGGCCATTGAGCAGGCCACTGGCTTTCGCGGTCAGTATCATGTCCTGCTGGGCCAGTTATCTCCCCTGGACGGGGTGGGGCCCGAGGAGCTGGGGCTGGATCAGTTGGAGGCCCGCCTGAGTGAAGGGGAGGTCGCCGAGCTGATCCTGGCCACGGGCAGCACTGTGGAGGGCGAGGTGACAGCCCACTACATCAGCGAGATGGCCCGGTCCCGGGGTATCCGTACTACCCGGATCGCCCACGGCATCCCCCTGGGGGGGGAACTGGAATACGTGGATCGCGGCACCCTGTCACATGCCTTTGACGGGCGCCGGGATTACTGAAAGAGCGGACACGCTATCCGCCTGAATCTGCCATGGTGAATGCATGACCGACTGTATCTTTTGCAAGATTGCCCAAGGATCCATCCCCGCCGACAAGGTGTATGAGGATGAGCAGGTGGTGGCCTTCCGTGATCTCAATCCGCAAGCCCCGGTGCATGTGCTGTTGATACCGCGCAAGCATATTGCCACCTTGAACGACATCACCGATGAAGACAGTGCCCTCATCGGGCGGCTGCAGTGGGTGGCTACACACCTGGCGCGACAGGAGGGGATTGCCGAGGATGGCTATCGAACCGTGATGAACTGCAATGCAGACGGTGGCCAGTCCGTCTATCATCTGCACATGCACCTTCTGGGGGGGCGCCAGATGGAGTGGCCCCCAGGCTGATTGCACACCGAGGATTGCCGGAATGAACAAGTCGTCTCTCTCAACTCTATGCCTGGGTGTGTTGCTGTGGTGCCCTGCGGGTGTGAGTGCGGATGAGGCGGTGCACCCGGCCCTTTCCCCGGGGGTCAGCCTGGCTCAGTGGGATGTCCCCAGCGCCTGGGGTCTCGAGTCAGAGGTGGGTCCGCGCTTCAGCGTCGGGCCCTATTGGGAGAATTTCCTTACCCAGGGGAACGGACACCTCACAGCCCTGGACGGCCGCCTGTTCCGCGAGCGCCTGGATTATGACCTGCGTCGACAGACCGACCATGTGCCGGTACCCACGGGTCGCATGACGGGGACTGGGATGGAGGCCGTGGGCGGTTACCAACTGGGCTATGTGGCGGATCGGGTACGTTATGACCTGGTGATGGGGGTGGGCTACGACCGCGTTCGTCAGGCCTGGAACCAGGGCATCCAGAGCGCTGGCGGGGTCGATGCCTTCCAGGATGAATTGCATCCGGTGTTTTACACTCGAATTGGTGCTGGCCCGGTCTTTGAAACGGAACAGTGGCGGGGCCGTCTTCACATGGGTCTGAAGTATCCCCTGGATCTGGATGAGGAACTGGATCTGGCCTCCCTGATGTTTGGTCAGGACCCGGCGCATATGTCCCAGTATCACTCTGGAAGCTTCGTGAACTTCAGTAATCTCTTCCTGGTGGGGGGGAGCGAATTCCGTCTGGACTTCTATTATGATCGGTATCGGTTGTCATCCCCGGGCTTTGGGGGCGGTGGCCTCGAAGCATCCGGGCTGGATTGCGTCGACTGCAGCACCGGATCCTCACAGAGCAATGTGGAAATCTTCGGTATCGAGATGGGCATGAATTTCTGAATCCGACGCCCGCTCGCCGTCTTCTTACCCCGGCAGCAAACTCCGATAACTCTCATATCGTCGCGGGCTGATGCGGCCGGCCTTCACTGCTTCGAGAACGGCGCAACCCGGCTCCACCGTGTGACTGCAGTCCTGAAAGCGACATTCCCCGGCCAGATTTCGAAGCTCCACAAAGCCTTGCACCAGCGCCTCCCGGGAGGCTGGCCCCGGCGTGAAGTCACGGACGCCAGGGGAGTCGATCAGGGTTCCACCGCAGGCCAGGGGATACAGCGTGGCATTGGTGGTGGTATGTCGCCCCCCTTCACCCCCCATCTCGGAGAGGGCCCCGATGCGGATCTCCAGGTCCGGGAGCAGGGCCTTGACCAGGGATGACTTGCCCACGCCGGACTGCCCCACCAGAACGCTGACACCCGTCGACAGCGTGGCGCGGAGAACCTCCATGCCGTGGTTGTGTGGCACGCTGGCGTGTATGACCTCGTAACCCAGATCCCGATACTCCGCCAGGGGAGGAGGCAGTGGGGTCCCGGCAGGCATCAGGTCCACCTTGTTGAACAGGATCACTCCCCGGGCCGGCATGCGCTCAATCGCCGCCAGATAGCGGTCCACCAGCGACCAGTTGGGTGCCGGAGCCGGTGCGATGACCACGACCACCTGATCCAGGTTGGCAGCCACGCTCTTGGGAGTGCCGCGGGGATCGACCCGCTCCAGCAGGTTGGAACGGGGCAGAATGTCGGTGACCACGGCGTGTCCCTGGGCATCCCGATGCCACTGCACCCGGTCGTTGCACACGCCATTTTCCAGGCGCCGACGGGTTGTGCAGCGGTGGACCGTTCCCTGGTCGTCTTCCACCAGTACCTGTGATCCGAAGCGGGTGACCACTCTGCCGGCCATGGATTGGGTCATTGCGTGTCCCGTGGGTTGTCTATGTGTGCAGCAATTGATCCACCTTGGCGGCACAGATGAAGTCGTTTTCCGACAGGCCGCCAATGGCGTGGGTGGCAAAATCCACCCGGCATTGATTGTAACTGACGGCCATGTCCGGGTGATGATCCTGTTGGTGGGCAATCCAGGCCACGGCATTCACGAAGGCCATGGTTTCATGGTAGTTGCGAAAGCGTACGGTGCGACTCAATGTCGTAGCGTCGTCGGATAACTGCCAGTCGCTGGCAAGCTTTTCCATCAAGCCCTTGGCCGCCCCCTCATCAAGAGGGGAAGCTCCACCTTCGCAGGGCAGGCATTGTTTCTGACTCAGTGATTCGTTCATGCAACCTCCCACGGCGGCGCTGGCCGCCTCGAAAATGCGCGTCTCTACAGTGTAGACTGTGCCACAGACGTCATGTTCGAACAAAAAAGGAACCCCATGAACCCGCACCCGGATAACCTGGTCTGGATTGACCTTGAGATGACCGGTCTGGACCCTCAGTCCGACTACATCATCGAGATTGCCACCATCGTTACGGATAAGGAGCTCAATATCCTGGCTGAGGGTCCGGTCATCGCCGTCCATCAAAATGAGGAGATCCTCGGTGGCCTGGACGACTGGAACCACAGCACCCACAGCCGTTCCGGCCTCCTGCAGCGGGTGCGAAGCAGCATGTACAACGAGGTGGATGCCGAACAGGCCACCTTGCGTTTCCTGAAGGATTACGTGCCGCCCCGAACGTCACCCATGTGCGGCAACACCATCTGCCAGGACAGGCGTTTCCTGTATCGGTGCATGCCGGATCTGGAAGCCTTCTTCCATTACCGAAATCTGGACGTGAGCACGCTCAAGGAACTGGCCCGGCGCTGGGCGCCAGGTGTGCTCAACACGTTGTCCAAGGATGCGACCCATCAAGCGCTACAGGATATCCGGGACTCCATCACCGAGTTGCGCCACTACCGGGAGCATCTGCTCAAGGTGTAGTCAGGCTCAGGGCTCGATGGGAGTGTCCGGGCAGTTGCCCCAGTCGGACCAGCTTCCCGGATAGCCGCGCACCTTCTCGAATCCCAGGTGTCTCAGCACCACCCAGGTGTAGGCAGAGCGATGATGGCTGTGGCAGTAGGTGACAATTTCCTTGTCACGGGTGATCCCCAGGGTGCCCAGTTCCTGCAGCAGGGCCCTTTGCGGGCGGAGTTGGCGATCCTTGTTCGGATCCATGGCCTGGGTCCATTCGTACGAAACGGCGCCGGGGATGTGCCCGCCGCGTTTGGCCCGGACGTCCCGGCCATCGAATTCCTCTGGGCTTCGGGCGTCCAGGAAGGCCACCTGGGGGGTGTTCAGATGTTCAATGATCCACTCGCGATCCGCCACGTGGGACATGTCGAATCCACTCACCGAGTAGTGACCCGGGTCGATGCTCGGCTCCTGAGTGGTGACCGGCATATTCTCCCGTCGCCAGCCGTCCAGGCCCCCATCCAGTAGCGAAAGTCGCTCATGCCCTGCCACCGCCAGCGTCCACAGCAGGCGTGAGGCCTTGCCTCCCCCTTCGTCGTCATAAGCCACCACGTGGCTACCCCGGTGGATGCCCAGTGCCCTGAACAACCGTTCCAGGTCATCGGGTTCGGGAATCATGCCCATGGCAGGCGGATCGTTGCGTAACAGACGGGCGTATTCCAGATGCACCGCGGCGGGAAGATGTCCCTGCGCGTAACAGTCGGCGTCACTCACATCGATGAGTCTCAGGGTGGTGTCCTGGAGTCGGGCCTCCAGGGCACGGGCGTCGATGATCAATGGTGTCTCCGTAGGCATCGTCGATTCCTCGAGAAGGTCGCGCATGGGGTCAGTCCAACCCGTGGTTGGCCCCCGGGGTCAGCAGGGTGGGAATGCCATCCAGAGACGGGTCGGTGTCCGGGTAGTCGATGGTGTAGTGAAGGCCTCGGCTTTCCCGGCGGGCGAGGGCACTGCGGATGATGATTTCCGCCACCACCGCCAGGTTACGCAGTTCGATCAGGTCGTTGGTTACCCGGAAGTTGCTGTAATACTCGTGAATTTCACCCTGCAGCAATTCAATGCGGCGCTGGGCGCGTTGCAGGCGCTTGCTGGAACGCACGATGCCGACATAGTCCCACATGAAGCGTCGCAATTCGTCCCAGTTGTGTGAGACCACCACCTCCTCGTCGGAATTGGTCACCCGACTCTCATCCCAGGGAGGAATCTCGCGAGAAGGCATGACCTGCCCGGAGTGTTCGAGAATATCCTGAGCGGCGGAGCGTGCGAAGACCAGGCATTCCAGTAGCGAATTGCTGGCCATGCGGTTGGCCCCGTGCAGGCCTGTATAGGCCACTTCGCCGATGGCATACAAGCCGTCCAGGTCTGTGCGTGCACTGAGGTCGGTTACCACCCCGCCGCAGGTGTAATGGGCGGCGGGCACGATCGGCAGTGGGTCGCGGGTCATGTCAAAGCCGTATTCCAGGCAGCGCCCGTGGATGGTGGGGAAGTGCTCCTTGATGAAGTCGGCCGGCTTGTGGGATATGTCCAGGAAGAGGCAGTCCGCACCCAGACGCTTCATTTCGTGGTCAATGGCCCGAGCAACGATATCCCTCGGAGCCAGTTCGGCACGGGCGTCGAACTGGTGCATGAAGGGCTCGCCGCTGGGCAGCAGCAGGCGTCCACCCTCACCGCGCACCGCCTCGGAGATGAGAAAGGACTTGGCCTTGGGGTGGAACAGGCAGGTGGGGTGAAACTGCATGAATTCCATGTTGGCGACCCGGCAGCCGGCCCGCCAGGCCATGGCGATGCCATCGCCTGTGGAGCCGTCCGGGTTGCTGCTGTACAGATAGACCTTGCTGGCGCCGCCAGTGGCCAGCACGACGGCAGCGGCATCAAAGATCTCCACCTGCTGGGCCTCCAGATCAAGCACATAGGCGCCCAGGCAGCGTTGGCCGGGCAGCCCCAGTTTGGCGCTGGTGATCAGGTCGACAGCGATATGGTGTTCGAATAGCTGGATATTGTCGTGACGGCGCACCTGGTCCACCAGGGTGGATTCGATGGCCTGGCCGGTGGCATCGGCAGCATGCACCACGCGACGGTGGCTGTGCCCCCCTTCACGGGTCAAGTGCAGTTGTACGCGGCCGTCCTGGGTGGGTTCGCGGGTGAAGGGCACGCCCAGATCCAGCAGCCACTGGATGCTCTGGGGGCCGTTTTCCACCGTATGACGCACCGCCTTTTCATTACACAGGCCTGCGCCGGCCCCCAGGGTGTCGCGCACATGGGCGTCAATGGAGTCCTGCTGATCGAGTACGGCTGATACGCCGCCCTGGGCATAGAGTGTGCTGCCCTCGGTGATCGGCCCCTTGCTCAGCACGGCCACCTGGCGCTCGGTGGCCAGATGAAGTGCCAGACTCAGGCCGGCTGCGCCACTGCCGATGATCAGGATATCCGCTGATTGGCGCTTGGGCCCCTGGGTATCTTCCTGCATGGATCTACAGCCTCGCGTAAGATGTCTGCCTCGTTCGATTCATCTGTGGGCACCGCGCACTTCCGACCGTACGGGGAGTGCTCGACTCCGCCGGAACCCGTATCCGGTTATTGGAGCGCCGCGCAGGGCTTGCTTGAGGCGGTATTGTTATCTGGGTTATTTTGTCACAGTTTTTTGCGCTGTCACACGTGCCGGGGGGCGGGCTCAAAAATTGACCTATGCCAAGTATTTGCGGGAAGAGGCCTGCAGATGGGGAAGAGTTTCACCCATTTGCCAGAACTTAAAAAGGGTTTTCATGTCCATCGCAGTTAGGGTACAGGAGGTGCCCTCAAAGGGGGAGTGCCCGCATGGGCAATAAAGTTACCGACGAGGAATTGGTCAGGCGTGTTCAGGCCGGGGACAAGAAGGCATTCGATGTGCTGGTTCTGAAGTACCAGCACAAGATCGTCAATCTGGTCTCGCGCTACGTGCATGACCCCTCCACGGCACTGGACGTGGCCCAGGAAGCCTTCATCAAGGCCTATCGGGGCCTAGCCAACTTCCGTGGAGAGAGTGCTTTTTACACATGGCTGTATCGGATCGCGATCAACACCGCAAAGAATTATCTGGTATCGCAAAGTCGCAGAACGCCAGATTTCGAGGTGGATGCCCAGGATGCCGAGCAGATGGGCGGTGAGTCGGCTCTCAAGGAATATGCAACCCCGGAAGGGGAAATGATGTCCGATGAGATACGCGCAGCCGTTCAGGAAGCCATCGGCGGTCTTCCGGAAGATCTGAAAATCGCCATTACGCTTCGTGAACTGGAGGGCATGAGTTATGAGGAGATCGCGCAGACCATGGGGTGCCCCATCGGGACGGTGCGCTCCCGGATTTTCAGGGCCCGTGAGGCGATCGACCGAACCTTGCGGCCTTTGCTGGATTAAAGCTCTACATAAGCGAGAAGTCACATGACAGCCACTAAAGAGGAAAGACTCTCTGCACTGGTCGATGACGAGGCCAATGCATTCGAGCTCCGCCGGTTGGTGGACGAGATGGAGAAACACCCGGAGGACAGGGCCCAGTGGGGTCGTTACCACCTCATCGGGGACGTCATGCGCGGTAACACCTTGTGTGCCCCTGCGGGTTTCAGCGAACGGGTCATGCAGGCCATAGAGGAAGAGCCCGCTCCCGCGGTTTCGCCCTGGGCCAGGCACGGCTGGATGTTGCGCCCGGTGGCCGGCATGGGCATGGCGGCAGCCGTGGCCGTGGCGGTGCTGGTGGGTGTGCAGAACTTCACCGGGGACGGCAGCGATCCAGGGGCGGCTGAGCCGGCAATGGCGAGCGGCGAGTCAGGCATGCGATCGGTGCAGCTCGGAGAGGGCCAGGGGCCGCGCTATCAGTCCGTATTCCCGTCAAACGCCCGTGGCACCCAGGTTCAGCACTCTCCGGTCGAGATCGGTGGTCAGCGGGCCCTGCGCATTGATATGGGTGACGCGCGTTTCAACAGTTACCTGATCAATCACGCAGAATCGACGGTCGGGGCGGGTGCGTTCCCCCAGACGCGGAATGTGGGTTACGGCGCCTCGGGTGAATGATCCCATGATGCGTTGGCTCCCAGCCTCCCTGGTGATGGCCATGTTGCTGGTCTCGGCAATGGCCGCTGCGTCCGAAACAGGGGCCGACGCATTGATCGGGAAGATGGTTGGGGCGGTGGATCGGTTGAACTACGAAGGGGTTTTCGTGTTCGCCCGGGACGGTCACATGGAAACGATGCATATTCTGCACAGCCGGAACGAGCAGGGCTCTCGCGAACGTTTGACCGCCCTCACCGGTGAGCCTCGTGAGGTGATCAAGGATGACCAATCCATCACCTGCATTCGGGCGGACGGGGGCTCGGTGTGCATGGAGCCGCGCAAGACCCTGCTGGGCATGCCGGGCATGAGTCCTTTGCAGGACGGAACAAACGGCTTGCGCGACAACTATCGCCTGGGCGTGGGCGGCTCCCAGAGGATTGCCGGTCTTTCCTGTCGTGAAGTGACCATCCTCCCCAGGGATGCACTGCGTTACGGTCATCTCCTGTGCATACACGAAGATTCGGGCATGCTCCTCAAGGCGCAACTCCAGGGGCAGGAGGGTGTTGTGCTTGAGCAGTTCATGTTTACTCATATTGAATTCCCCGAGACCCTGGACGAAGAGCGCTTTGAGCCAGCGATCCAGGGGGAGGGGTTCAGTGTACAGCGCATGGAGGAGGCGCGTGCCGAGCGGGAGTTCATGGAACCTGACCCCCACTGGCATCTACGCAATCTGCCTGAGGGCTTTCGTGTCACCAAGGTGCGTAAACGCACCATGGAAGCCAACCCCCATCCGGTGCAACACATGCTGCTATCCGATGGCATGGCCACGGTATCGGTGTTCATCGCCCAGGCTGAGCGCCCCGATGACCTCCTGATGGGAGTGACGCGCTCGGGCGCGCTGCATGCAGCGGCCAGACCGGTGGGAGATTACCAGATCACCGTATTGGGTGAGGTGCCTGCCGCCACGGTACGCCTGATTGCCGAATCCGTCGTCCACGAGGAAAGCCCGTGATAGAAGAGACTGCCCGCGTGATTGCCGTGGATGAGCCGGGTTTTGCCTGGGTGGATACCCAGCGCAAGACGGCGTGTGGCTCCTGTGCTGTGGCCAGTGGTTGTGGCACCAGCGTCATCGCCAAATTATTCAGCGGTCAGCGGACTCAGGTCCGGGTGATCGACCCCCTGGGCGTCGAGTTGGGCGAGCAGGTGATGGTGGGCATTGAGGAATCGGCGCTGGTGCGCGGGTCCCTGGCGGTGTATATCCTGCCCTTGCTCACCATGCTCGTCGCTGCCTTGGTGGCCCAGGCATTGTGGTCGGGTGCTGGTGAACTTCCTGTGGTGCTTGCCGGTCTGTTGGGACTGGGTGGTGGCCTGGGTCTACTGGCCCTGTATACGCGAAGGATTCGTCGTGATCCCCGTTTTCAGCCCGTGGTGGTTCGCCGCCTGGGTCAGCCGATCATACCCATGGACGGTGTGCTGGCGCCTTGATCCGGCAACCCCCCATCCGCAATCAATCCACCGCAATTCAATCCACGGATCGACCTGCGAGCGCATGTTCATGATGCCGAACACTGGTTTCAAACAACTTTTCACTCTGCTTCTGGCCACGGTGCTGTTGCTTTCAGTGACCGGAACTGCCCAGTCCAGGAGCCTTCCCGACTTCGTGCCGTTGGCGGAGGCCAATAGCCCGGCCGTTGTGAATATCAGCACCTCGCGCACAGTAGAAAGGCAGATGGGGCCGGGGCATCCCCCCATCGATCTGCCCGAAGGTTTTCCCGAGGACGGACCTTTCGGGGATCTGTTGCGCCGCTTCTTCGGTGAGGGCGGGCAGGGGGTACCCCGGCGCGGATTTGACTCCCGCTCTCTGGGGTCGGGTTTCATTATTTCCGATGATGGCTACGTGGTGACCAATCACCACGTGGTAAAGGATGCCGATCAGATCGAGGTGCGACTCAGCGACCGGCGCACCTTTGAGGCAGAATTGGTGGGCTCCGACGCCCGCACCGATGTGGCCTTGCTGCGGATTGACGCAAAGGATCTGCCTACCCTGGAGCTTGGCGACTCTCAGGACCTGAAGGTGGGAGAGTGGGTATTGGCCATCGGATCTCCCTTCGGGTTCGATCATTCGGTGACGGCCGGCATCATCAGTGCCAAGGGACGTAGCCTGCCCACCGAGAATTATGTCCCGTTCCTTCAGACTGACGTGGCCATCAATCCGGGTAACTCCGGCGGCCCGCTGTTCAACCTGGATGGAGAAGTGGTGGGCATCAACTCCCAGATTTACAGCCGGACTGGCGGTTTCATGGGCTTGTCGTTTGCCATCCCCATCGAGGTGGCCATGGATGTGGTGGATCAATTGAGGGAAACAGGGGCAGTCAGCCGGGGCTGGCTGGGTGTAATGATCCAGGAGGTCACGCGCGATCTGGCCGACTCCTTTGGCATGGATCGCCCCATGGGCGCCTTGGTGGCTCGGGTCCTGCCTGACAGCCCTGCGGAGGCGGCCGGCCTCCGGAGCGGTGATGTGATCGTGGGCTTCGACGGCAAGGAAGTACCCCGGTCGTCCGCGCTGCCACCCATTGTCAGCCGCTTCCCCATCGGTGATACCGCTCAGGTGGATATCCTGCGTGACGGTGAGCCCAAAACCCTCCCTGTGACCATCGCCAAGTTGCCCGAGGATGACTCGGCTCGTGAGCGTTCCAGTGCTCCTGCCGCGCCACCATCGTTGGCCATGGAGATGTTTGGCATGGAAGTGGGGCCGGTCCCCGATGAGATCCGTGAGGCGCTGGACCTTCCGGAAGGGGGCGTCCTGGTGAAGGAATTGGGCCAGGGGACCGCCCAGCGGGCGGGTATCCGGCCCGGAGATGTGTTGTTGATGATCAACAGTCATGCCCTGGAGTCCCCGGAGCAGATGTTCCAGGTGCTCGAGGAACTTCCCGCGGGTCGCTCTGCGCGGGTGCTGGTGCAGCGAAGCCAGGGTCCTATCTGGATGCCACTGGAAGTGCCCGAGTGAGTCCATGGCAACCCAGGTGACTGTTTATCATCGTGAGGGTTGTCATCTTTGCGATCGCATGTTCGATGAGCTTCGTTCGTTACAGCACCGGTTGGACTTTCATGTCCAGCCGGTGGATATCGACGAAGATCCCGCATTGAGGGCGCGCTTCAACGTCAAGGTGCCCGTGCTGGCAGTGGAGGATGAGATCCTCTGCTGCCATGTCCTGGATGTGCCGGGCTTTGAACGGGCGCTGGAGCCGGACTGATCCCCCCGTTGCTGTTCCTGTCTTGGCCGAGTCTGTACAATGCGCGCAACCCATCTGGCTGCACCCGCCACGGGCCCAGGATTCTGGGGCACGGGCGGGTGCGCATCATTTCGAGCATCGCCCCATGAGCAGTCGTCCCCCAATCAACGATAAACAGCAGCGCATACGGAATTTTTCCATCATTGCCCATATCGACCACGGTAAGTCCACCCTGGCCGATCGCTTCATTCAGGAATGTGGTGGGCTGACCCAGCGGGAGATGGCGGAGCAGGTTCTGGACTCCATGGACCTGGAGCGGGAACGGGGCATCACGATCAAGGCGCAAAGCGTGTCGCTGTTCTACAAGGCTCGGGATGGCCAGGAATATCAACTGAACTTCATCGATACTCCGGGGCACGTGGACTTTTCCTATGAGGTCTCCCGATCCCTGTATGCCTGTGAGGGCGCCCTGCTGGTGGTGGATGCCTCTCAGGGAGTCGAGGCGCAGAGCGTGGCCAATTGCTACACTGCCATCGATCAGGAGTTGGAAGTGGTGCCGGTACTCAACAAGATCGATCTGCCCGCCGCCGAGCCTGAGCGCGTGGCTCACGAGATCGAGGAAATCATCGGCATCGAGGCACAGAATGCCGTGCGGGTGAGCGCCAAGACCGGCGAGGGTGTCTCGGATCTCCTGGAAGCCCTGGTGGCTCGGATCCCGCCACCCCAGGGAAGCGCGGATGGCCCCTTGAAGGCCCTGATCATCGATTCATGGTTCGATAACTACATGGGCGTGGTGGCACTGGTACGCGTCAAGCAGGGCAGTATCCGGCCGAAGCAGAAGATCATGGCCATGTCCACGGGGCGCAACCACCTGGTGGACAAGGTGGGGGTGTTCAACCCCAAGCCCACCCCTTGCGATGAACTGGGTGTGGGGCAGGTGGGTTTTGTCATCGCCACCATCAAGGACATCACCGGCGCCAAGGTGGGGGATACCCTGACCAGCGCTGATCACCCGGCCGATTCCCCCTTGCCAGGCTTCAAGGAGGTTCAGCCCCGGGTGTTCGCGGGCATCTTTCCGGTCAGCGCCGACGACTTCAATGATTTGCGGGATGCCCTGGACAAGCTCCGCCTCAATGATGCTTCACTGCACTATGAGCCCGAGACCTCCCAGGCCCTGGGCTTCGGCTTTCGTTGCGGCTTCCTGGGCATGCTTCACATGGAGATCATCCAGGAACGTCTGGAGCGGGAATACGACCTGGATCTGATCACCACGGCGCCCACCGTGATCTACGAGGTGGAAACCACCAGCGGTGAGGTGATGACGATTCACAATCCTTCACAGCTGCCACCGGTCAATGAGTTGGCCGAGATCCGCGAACCCATCATCAGCGCCAACATCCTGCTGCCCCAGGATTATGTGGGCGCGGTCATCACCCTGTGCGTGGAAAAACGGGGTGTGCAGACGCGCATGCAGTACCTGGGTAAACAGGTTTCACTGGGCTACGACATGCCCATGTCGGAAGTGGTACTGGACTTTTTTGACCGGCTCAAGTCGGTCAGCCGTGGCTATGCCTCTTTTGACTATGAACTGAAGAGCTTTGAGGCGGCCCCATTGGTGAAAGTGGATGTGCTCATCAATGGCGAGCGTGTGGATGCCCTTTCCATGATTACCCATCGGGATCAGGCCCAGAGCCGCGGCCGGGATCTCACTGAGCGCATGGCCAAACTGATCCCCCGGCAGATGTTCGAGGTGGCCATCCAGGCTGCCATCGGGTCCAAGATCATTGCCCGCTCTTCCGTGAAGGCCTTGCGCAAGAACGTGACCGCCAAATGCTACGGTGGGGACGCCAGCCGCAAGCGCAAGCTGCTGGAAAAGCAGAAGGCGGGCAAGAAACGCATGAAGAATATCGGCCGTGTGGAGGTCCCCCAGGAGGCCTTCCTGGCCGTGCTGCAGGTGGACAACAAGGACTGATCCGGCACAAGCACCGCGTGTTTTATCCGGAAACATCCAGGGCGCCTGGCGTCTTTATCATCAATAACAAACAACGGCACGCTGACGCCGCAGGGTGACCGGAGACTGGGGCTATGACATTCGATCTGGAATTGATTCTGGTGCTGGGGACCTTGGTCACCGGCCTGGTGTGGCTGGCGGACATGATCTGGTGGCGCAAGTCGCGCATGGCCAAGGTTGAGGAGGCAGGGCCCCAGCGGGACAAGCGGGCGGCAAAGGCCGCGGCCAAGGCCCGAGAGCCCTGGTATGTGGACTATGCCAAGGCGTTCTTCCCGGTGCTGCTCATCGTGCTCGTGCTGCGCGCCTTTGTGGCCGAACCCTTTCGTATTCCCTCCGGCTCCATGATGCCCACCCTGCTGGTGGGCGACTTCATTCTGGTGAACAAGTCCAGCTATGGCATCCGCTTGCCGGTGGTGCGTACCCGCATCATGGAGACGGGGCAGCCTCAGCGTGGGGATGTGGCGGTCTTCCGCTATCCTGCCAATCCGCGTGAGGACTATATCAAGCGCATCGTCGGGATCCCCGGTGATCGAGTCGGTTTCTACGATAAACGTCTGTACATCAACGGCGACATCGTGCCCCAGGAGGTGCTTGGCACCTACGAGGGGGAAGGCTCAGGCGCGGTGATGACCGGAGCCCGTTTGATGGAAGAGCGCCTTGACGGCGTGACGCATCAGGTGCTGACCTGGCCGAATCGCCAGTCCGCCGAAGGGGAAGTGGTGGTGCCCGAAGGGCATTACTTCGTCCTGGGGGACAATCGTGACAACAGCAACGACAGCCGTTTCTGGGGATTCGTGCCCGAGGCGAACCTGGTGGGTCGGGCGATGTTCATCTGGATGCACTGGGACCATGCCGCGAAGGCGATGGATCTTGGTCGCTTGGGTACCCGGATCCAATAGCATGATCACGGGCATCAGGCATCGGGCATCGGCCACGGCTCCGGGGCGTCCCAACAGGCGTTATACTCTTCGCCTTTCCATTCATTTTGCCGGGGGTTCCCTACATGAACAGGCTGCATACACAATCCGGTGCGGGATTCATTCCGTTGCTGTTGATCATTGGTCTCCTCGTACTGCTGGGGACTGTGGGCCTGCGTCTGTTTCCGGTCTATACCGAGTACTGGAACGTGATGTCCATTGTGAAGGATGTGGCCAGCGAACCGGGGGCCGCCGACAAGAATGCCCGTCAGTTGTGGACGGATGTCAACCGCCGCTTCCAGATCAATTCGGTGGAGAATGTCGATCGCGATCATGTCACCCTCGAGCAGCAGGGGGGGGGACAGGTCCTGCGGGTGCAGTACGAGGTGCGCACCGCCATGATTGCCAATGTGGATGCGGTGGTGAGCTTTGATCGCGCGTTCCCTCTGGCGGATTGAGTATGGCACGTCCTGGTCTTATGGCGCTGTTACCGGCATCGGTACCGGATTCGGATGCGTTCCAACAGGCGCTGACCCACCGTAGCGCAGGTCAGCGCCATAACGAACGCCTGGAGTATCTGGGCGATAGCGTACTCAACTTCATTATTGCCGACCGTCTTTTTCAGGTACGCCCCGAGGCCCCGGAGGGCGAACTCAGCCGCCTGCGGGCCGCTCTGGTCAACAAGGACAGCCTGGCGGTGATCGCCCGGGATCAGGGCATGGGGGAGTTGCTCAGCCTGGGTGAGGGAGAGCGCAAGAGCGGGGGGCATCGGCGCGATTCCATCCTGGCCGATGCCCTGGAAGCGGTGATCGGTGCGGTATACGTCCTGACCGGGTTTGAAACCACGCGGGAGTTCGTACTCGAACTCTATGCCTCCCGCTTTGCCAGTCTGCCCAGTGCCGAGTCCCTCAAGGACCCCAAGACGCGTCTGCAGGAGTGGCTGCAGCGCAGAAACCTGGACATTCCCGACTACGAGATTCTTGAAGTGTCGGGCAAACCCCATGATCAGCATTTCAAGGCAGCCTGCCATATCCCTGCTCGGGATTTATCGGTGAAAGGCGAGGGCAGCAGCCGTCGTCGGGCCGAGCAGGCCGCCGCTGTCAAGGCCATGGAAGCACTCCAGGCCGTGGAGAAAAACTCTTGATTGAACATTCCGATCCTGGCTCTCTGGGCCAGGGTGATCACCTCTCATCCACACGTTGTGGCTATGTGGCCATTGTTGGGCGCCCCAACGTGGGCAAGTCGACCCTGCTCAACTATCTGGTCGGGGAAAAGATTGCCGCTGCCAGCCGTAAGGCTCAGACGACGCGGCACCGGATACGTGGCCTGATTACCCACGGCCCGGACCAACTGGTATTGGTGGATACGCCGGGAGTGGACCCCTCCACGCCCAAGCTGTTGGGCAAGGTACTCAACCGCACCGCCCAGGCGGCAGTGGATGACGTGGACGCGGTGGTCCTGGTGGTGGAGGCGGGCCGCTGGGAACCCTCCGATGAGGCCTTGGCGCAACGGCTCGAAAACGGCAACCGCCCTGTGGTGCTGGTCATCAACAAGGTGGACCGGCTCAAGGATAAGTCGGCCCTACTGCCTTATATCGATCAGGTGCGGGGACGGTTGCCATTCCATGATGTGGTGCCGCTCTCAGCCCTCAAGGGCCAGAACGTGGATCCCCTGGTGGCGACACTGATGCAGCTCTTGCCCCCGGGCCCTCATCTGTTCCCCGATGACGAGATCACTGACCGTAGCCAGCGATTCCGTGTCACCGAGGTGATCCGCGAGCAACTCCTGGAGCGCCTGGGCCAGGAAGTGCCTTATGCCACCTCGGTGGAGGTGGAGCAATGGGAAGATTCCGGTACGGCGCTGCATATCGGTGCGGTGATCTGGGTGGAGCGCGAGGGCCAAAAGGCCATCGTGGTGGGCAAGGGCGGCCGCATGATCAAGGGCGTGGGCAGCGGGGCCCGGCTGGAACTGGAACAGATGCTTGAACGCAAGGTGATGCTCAAGCTCTGGGTGAAGCTGCGTGACGGCTGGCAGGATGACCTGGATGGCATCCGTCGCATGGGGATCGACGTGGAGTCGTGAGCAGCGTTTCACGCAGCATTGGCTATGTGCTGCATGCCCGCGCCTACCGGGAGACCAGCCAGCTGCTGGAATTGTTCACCGCATCCGAAGGGCGCATGGCGGCCGTGCTGCGTGGTACCCGTGGCCGGGGTCGCCATGCAGCCCAGCCCTTTCGTCGCATGGAGTTGGCCTGGTCCGGACGGGGTCAGGTAGCAACGCTCAATCAGTGCGACGAGACCAGCGCATTGCGGCTGACGGGGGATCGGGCGATTTGCGGTCTGTATGTGAACGAACTGGCCATGAAGTTGCTTCCCCGGCAGATCCAGACACCCGAGCTGTTTGAAGCGTATGAGCGGGTGTTGCACCAACTGACGAATGTCGGCACTGCGGTGGAGATGCCGCTGCGCCAGTACGAACTGGCTCTGTTGCAATGGCTGGGAGAAGGGCTGGAGTTTTTGTCGACCGAGGCGCTGGATCCCGTTGCCTATTACCTGGTGAGACCTCAGCACATGCCGTACCCCGCTCGTGCTGGCGAGACGGATTCACCTTACTGCATTACCGGGCGGGCACTGGCCGCCCTGTTGCGTGGTCAATTGGAAGATCGCGAAGACCGGCGTCAGGCGAGGCGGTTGCTGCGCCTGTTGCTGGATTACCATCTGGAGGGTCAGCCCCTCGTTTCACGTCAACTCATCGCCCGCGGGCGATCGGATGCCACATCATGAGCTTTGTCTTTCCCCGTTTACGCCTGGGTGTGAACATTGATCATCTGGCCACTATCCGTCAGGTGCGTCACACCGCCTACCCCGATCTGGAAGACGCCGTGCGCCGCATTGAGGCCGCCGGCGCGGATATCATTACGCTGCATCTGCGGGAGGATAGGCGTCATATTCAGGATGCGGACGTTTACGGGCTGCGCCGTACGATTCAGAGCGGTATGAACCTGGAGATGGCCCCAACGGCGGAAATGCATGCCATTGCCCTGGAGGTGAAGCCCGAAGCCTGTTGTCTGGTACCCGAACGGCGCGAGGAACTGACCACCGAGGGAGGGCTGGATGTTTTGGGGCATGAGGAACGCCTCGCGGACTACTGTGCTGGTCTGGTGGAGGCCGGTATCAAGGTCTCTTTGTTCGTGGAGCCGGATCCCCAGCATCTGGATGCCGCCCACCGCATCGGTGCGCCGGTGGTGGAACTGCATACCGGAGCCTACGCCAATGCCAGCACTCCGGAGGAGCGCAATATCCTGCTGGAACAGATTGGCCGGGCAGCCCGGTACGGACATGAGTTGGGGCTGGTGGTCAGTGCCGGTCACGGTCTGGACTACGACAACGTGGGGCCTATCGCCGCAATCCCTGAATTCTTCGAGCTGAATATCGGCCATTCCATCGTGGCCCGGGCCCTGTTCTGTGGCGTACAGCAAGCCGTGGCCGAGATGCGATCTGCCATGGACACAGCCCGCTGATGCGCGTGATGGGCATCGGCACCGATATCGTTGCCGTGCATCGCATCGAGGCCTCGTTGGCCCGCCATGGGGAAGGTTTTGCCCGGCGCATTTTGCATCCGGATGAGTGGCAAGGTTTTCGCCATAGCTCCACCCCGGCCGCATTTCTGGCAAAACGTTTCGCTGCCAAGGAGGCCGTGGCCAAGGCTCTGGGGGTGGGAATCGGCGCGCGGATGTCGCTTCAGGATGCCTGCGTTGACCATGAGCCCAGTGGGCGTCCCGTGCTGCGCCTGGATGGTCGAGCGCAGGAAACCGCCCAGGCCCTGGGGGTCAGGGAGACGCAGATCAGTCTTTCCGATGAGCGTGAGTACGCCCTGGCCTTCGTGGTCATGTCAGGCTGATCACGTTGTTCCAGGTGGAGAGCAGTGCCTCCACTTCGACCAGCAGGGTTTGCCGCAGACCGGGGATGGAGACCTCATCACTCTCGCGCAATGCCTTTTCCAGGGCCGTACTGGCTGCTTCCAGGCGTGGTGTGGCGCAATAGCGCGATGCCCCCTTGAGCTGGTGTGCCAGTTTCAGCAGTGCCGGGCGTTTCAGCCCGGTATCGCATAATTCCTGCCGCGCGCGTCCCAGATCCCGGATCAACAATTGTCGCAGTTCCATCGCCAGTTCCGGAGAGTCGCCCGCCATGCGCAGCGCACGTTCCGGATCGTGGAGTGGCCCGCCGGGAGGAATCTCGAGCGGGTGGGCATGGGGAGCCGTATCCACCGTGGGGGGATCGTCAGTGGCCTTTTGCACACAGTCCAGCAGATCATGCTGGGAGACCGGCTTGGTCAGAATACGGTCAAACCCCATCTCCAGCAGTTCCCCATGAAACTCCGGACGGGCATCGGCAGTGACGGCAATGATCCTGGCCCCCGGGTCTTCCCGACGGATGAGCCGTAAAGCCCCCGGACCATCCAGAACCGGCATGTGTACATCCATGAATACGATATCGCAGCGTCGCGCCCGGTAGGATTCCACGGCCTGGCGGCCATTGGCGGCTTCATCCACCAGCCCCCCCATGCCATTGACGAATTCCGTGAGCAAACGGCGATTGATGGCGTTGTCATCGGCGATGAGAATCCGCTTGCCACTGATGGATCGGGGGCCTGGGCGTGCCATCCGGTGCCGCTCGCTACTGAATGAACGCTCGGAGTCGTTGCCGTGTCGCAAGAGGTGGTCCCGTAGAATCCCCTCGGACAGTTGCGGTGCCACCACCAGGGCTCCTCGGCGGCGCCATTCCGCGGTGAGATCCTCCGGTAGGCTGGCGAAGGCGACCAGGATCATCTGATGGGCCCGTTGAGGGTGTTGCCGGAGCGCGCGCAGTGTTTCTGCATCCGGGCGGCGCAGCCAGATCAGGCCCCGATGCTCATCCGAGGCGCCCAAGGCATCCAGCAACCCCTTGATGCCGTCCACGGGCCATGCTTGCAGGCCTTGCCGTCGTCCGCAGGCCAGGGCAAGGTCACGAGCCTCCATATCATCCGCGAGGATGACCAGACCGCCAGCCATGGGTTTGGGCCTCGATAGCCGGGTCGGCGCATCGGTGGTCTCCACAGGCACTTTCAGGCGGAATGTAGCGCCTTTCCCAGGCCGACTGTTGACGGAAATCTGTCCGCCGAGCACATTGATCAGACCGCGCGTAATCCCAAGCCCCAGACCTGAACCGACCCGTTGAGCGTTGTCGGGTTGGACCTGGTAGAAGGGTTCGAAGATGCGTTCCAGTTGGGTCTCGTCGATGCCCGGCCCGAAATCCTGCACCTCCATCTCCAGAAGGGTGCCCTGCTCCCCACGGATCCTTACACGCAGGATGACATGCCCGTTGAGCGTGAACTTGACCGCATTACTGAGTACATTGGTCAGCAGTTGCTTCACGCGCAGCGGATCGCTGATCAGGTACTCTGTCGTGCCCGGTTCCATCAGCAGGGTAATGTTGACGGTCCGGTCGGGCACTGCCTTGTCGCAGACACTGATGACCTCGCCCAGCAGTTGCCGCAGGTTGAAGGCAGTGCGGTTGATGTAAACGTTACCCGATTCGATGCGGGAGATGTCCAGCAAGTCGCTGACCAGCTTCAGGGTGTCCTGACTGGACTCATCGATGATATTGACCCAGGCCCGCTCCTGCTCATCCAGGGTGCCCCGCTGGATGAGCAGCTCCGCATATCCTTGCACCGCGGTGAGGGGGGTGCGCAGTTCATGGCTGATGCTGGCCAGGAACTCGGATTTGCGCCGATTGGCCTGATCAGCCTCGCCACGGGCCCGGGTCAGCGCATGGTTCTTTTCATCAATCTCGTCGAGCTTCTCCTGCAAGCGTTGAGTGGCCTGAAGGATGCGTTCACTCATGGATTGCTGGGAACGCTCGATACTCTCCGCCATGCTGTTAATGCCTGCCTGGAGCACACCGATTTCCCCGCCCACTCGGGCCCGACTGCGGGCTGTCAGGTCTCCCTGGTCAATGTACTTTACCGTGGCGGCAATCTTTTCCAGTGGCGTGGACAGGCGCATGCTCCAGCGACTCACCAGCACCCAGGTGGCGGCCAGCAGGAGCAGTGCAATCATCAGACTCTGCAGCATGGAGTGGGTCTGGTGCACTGTGGTGGGGACGTTGGTCAGGCTGAGTGAGATGCTCCCGATGAGACGCGGATCGCCTTGGCCTTGCGCCTGAGAGGCATCGGGCAGAGGCAGGTCGAATTCATCCAGGGCGGTGAGACGGATTTCCTCCTGGAAGTGTCTTACCTCCTCCCCAAACAGCTGTGAGGCCATCCAGGCCATGGGCGAGTCGGGATCACTGGCATCCGGACGTTGTTCGTGATGGTAGACCCGGTGTCCCTGGTGGTCCCGGATGGAGACCACCAGCACATCGGGCTGCATGCGGGCCTTGGCGGTGATCGCTTCCAGGTAGTTCTGGTTTCCCGAGATCACCCCATATTCAGCCGCGGGCGCCAGGAATGCGGCCAGCATCTCGCCGCGCAGCGTCAGTTGGGCATCCAATTCGCGCACCTTGGTGTCTGTCCAGTAGAGGGTCAGGGCCAGCGCCACCGCCAGGCTGGGCAACAGGGACAGCGTCAGGATGCGATAGCGAATGCGACCTTGCATCAGGGATCTTCCACCGTGATGCGCAGGGAGCGGGCTACCTGGTGGTTGATGGATACCTGGTGGACCCCGGTATGACGTCGTATTGGTTTCCAGTCGGCGGGGCCCCGCAAGGATTGGATGAATCGGCCGGCTTCATGACCCAGGGCCGAGGGTGGACTATGGATGGACATCAGGGCTCCCGCCCGGTGAAGGGCCTCGGAATGACCAATCAGTGGCGTCCTCTGCCGGTAGGTCGTCATCATGATACTGACGATGGTGCGTGGGTTGTAGATACGGCGGTCGGGGACGGTGACAATGGCGTCCGCTGCCCGGGACGCCCGGATGAAGGTGGGGATCAGATCATCGTCGTTCTCGGCGGCAAATCGCTGCAAGGCCTGAGGGTCGTCCTTTTCCCGAAGGTTGGCTTCGTCGCCGGTGGTGCCAAACCCCGGGCTCTGGACAATGGCAAAACGGTTCAGGGCAGGGACATGTCGGCGAACCATTTCCAGTCGACGCTCCAGTGGAATGTCTATGAAAATCGCGGCAAAACGCGGATCGGCTTCCTGATCGGCCATGATTTGCTCGTGGCTCAATCGGGGTAAGGTGATACTGAGCACCCGTGCCTTTCGCATTTGCCATTGCGCGGATTCCAGCGCCCGTGTCCCGGAAGTGATCACGAGGCAGCGATTGCAATCGGCACTTTGCATCCAGAGGGCTGCATCCGGGGCATCGACGGCGGTAAAAATCGCCTGTCGATCCGGAGGCAGGGCCCCGGAAAGGCCCTCGAAAACCTCTTGATGCAAGGGGGTGTCAGCACTGGCCAGAAAGAGCAGCCGTTCAAACTCCCCCACTGGCGGGACTGACCGATCAGCGCCCTGAGCAAGGGCGGCCCCGCCCATTCCCGCCCCCAGGGCGATGCCCAGGCAGATCCAGGTCAGCGAAGTGATGACCCCATGACAACGTCGGCTCCGCGCCCGAGACCGCTCGGGGCGAAGCGTTGCCGGGGAGCACCTGTGGATGCACCTGAAGGCATTTGCCAGGGAGGAGGGGGGCCTTTCCATGGGCAGTTTCAGAACTCCGCGGTGAGGGTGAACCAGGTCCCCGTCTTGCGAGGATTGGCACGCCAGTCACTCCCTGGTAAACGGCTGTCATGGCCGCTGGCCAGGAGATCAGTGATGGATAGAGCGGCTTCCACTTTGGGGGTAAGCGAATGGGTGACGTGCAGATCCAGAAAGCCGTCCCCGCCATCGCTGGCCGGGCCGCCGGGATCGTCGATCCATTTCAGGCTGCTGTAGTGATAATAGCTGCCCATGATATGCCAGTCATCGGTGGGACGCAGGATCATACCCAGGTTGACCACGCTCGAGGGCACGGAATCGGCCTGGATCTGGCCGTGATCATCGCTGTGTGCGCGCATCAGGCTGACACCGCCCATCAGGCGGAGATGACGATGGGGACGATAGCCAAATTCCGCCTCCACACCCCGGATGTTCAGGTTGCCTTCGTTCCTGATGATGCCGGGTAGGTTGGCATTGATGATGGCCTCGTAAGGCATCTGGATGATGCGTTCAATGGTTTTATGAAAACCTTTGAGATCGACGGTGACATGCCCTTGGTCGAATTGCCCGTGGTAACCCAGTTCGTAAGCGCGGATGACCTCCGCCTGGAGATTGTTTTCAGTGGTGAGTAGAAAAACGTCTTTGCCAGGTGTGCGACCCTTCGCATGGGCTTCTATCAGGCTGGGGGTGCGGATGGACCGGGAAGCCACGGCGCGCAGGCTGTGCGCATCCGTGGGCATGAGAGTCATGCCCACGCGTGGCAGGAATTCGTCACCGACCAGGTCGTCATTTTCGTACATCCCACCCAGATGAATCATCCAATGCGGAGTCGGTGTCCATTCCAGGTGGCCAAACAATCGGTACAGGTCGTTGTTTACCCAGTTGCCCTGGTTATAGTAGAAGTCAGATCGGGATTGATCACGTCGTGCACCCGCGCCTATGACCCATCGGGAAGCCTGGCCCAGGGCCTTGTGTCGTTCCACTTCGATATCATGGCGGCGGGAGGTGATGTAGGCGGTTTGCTCAGGGCTGAGAGAGAAAACATTACGTCCATCATTTTGATGAAAAAAGTATTGGATGACGTTGTGGGTTCCTGGCTCTCTTTGATCCTCCAGCCTTAACTGCATATGTCCTGAGTCAAGCTGGTTGTTATGTAATGGTGGCCGCGAGTCATGGGATTTGCTCAAATGCCGGTTTGCCTGTGTAAGCCCAGCGTAGGCTGTCAGCGTCAATCCGGGTAAGAGATGCCAGTCTCCGCGAAGTCTTAGCGTGTTAAGGATGGATTCGTCGTGAATGGAGGTCAGGCCGTTATGGTGTTTTTGGCTGAAGCTGAGCCTGTATGCGAGGGTGGCGTCGTCATTGCCACCACCTTGGCGGTATCGGAGGTCACGGATGCCTTGGGATCCTAGACGTGTCTGGATCTGGTGCCCCTGTGTCTCGGAAGGATGGCGTGTCAGGATGTTGATGATGGCTGAGAAGGCATTGGAGCCATAGGCGGCAGAATTGGGCCCACGGATGATCTCGATGCGCTCTATATCATCCGGCGCCAGGTCAAGATCCGCCCATTGAACCCCCCCATTTGTTGGGCTGTATATCGAACGGCCATCAATGAGCACCTGCATCTGGCGGGCAAAATGCTGGCCGAGACCTTGATACACAACCATGGGCCGGCTGCCATCATGCTGGCCGACGATCATGCCCGGTACCAGCCTAAGCAGATCCGTCAGGTCCCGCGCCTGGCTGGCTTCCAGCCATTCACGATCGATGATCGTGATGGAAGCGGGCGCCTCGGACAGGGGTTGCTCCAGGCGGGTAGCCGTCAGGACCACGGGCAGATCCATGAAATAATCCTGCTCGGTAGGCCATGACTCCTCGGCCACCACGGGGAAGATCAGGCTCATTCCCACCAGGCCCAGACCCGTGAGCCCCATCCAGCGGTAGTTGCCTGACGACAGGAGCTTCCGGCGACTTTCGGGTGGCATTTCGAAAGGGGTGTCCGGCATGGTTATAATGGGCCCTGAGTCTCGAGGCGACCTTTAGCGATGAATTATCCGACGATGGAATCCTGCGTGGGCAACACGCCCCTGGTACGGCTGCAGCGCATGCCGGGTGACACCTCCAATGTCCTGCTGGCCAAACTGGAGGGCGACAACCCGGCCGGTTCCGTCAAGGATCGCCCGGCCATGAGCATGATCCGCCATGCCGAGGCCCGCGGTGACATCCAGCCCGGGGATACCCTGATCGAGGCCACCAGTGGCAACACGGGCATTGCCCTGGCCATGGCGGCGGCCATCCGGGGTTATCGGCTGGTCCTTATTATGCCGGAAAACATGAGTGCTGAAAGGCGTGCCGCCATGAAGGCCTTCGGCGCCGAGATGATCCTGGTCACGAAAGAGGAGGGCATGGAGGGCGCACGGGACCTGGCCCAGCGGATGCACGCCGAGGGCAAGGGGCGTGTGCTGGACCAGTTTGCCAACCCGGACAACCCCCGTGCCCACTATGAGACCACCGGCCCGGAGTTGTGGCGGGACACCCAGGGGCAGATCACTCATTTCGTCAGTTCCATGGGCACCACCGGGACCATCATGGGGGTGTCGCGCTATCTTAAGGAACAGAACCCGAACATCCGGATCATCGGGGTGCAGCCCATCGAGGGTTCCAGCATCCCGGGTATCCGCCGTTGGCCCGAGGCCTATCTGCCCCGCATCTTTGATCCCGCCGCCGTGGACACGGTGATCGATGTCTCCCAGGACGAGGCCGAGCAGACCATGCGGCGACTGGCGGCGGAGGAGGGCATCTTCTCGGGTGTCTCGTCCGGGGGCGCCATGGCGGCGGCCCTGCGGCTGTCGGCTGAATTGGAGAATGCGGTGATCGCCTCCATCGTCTGTGACCGCGGTGACCGCTATATCTCCACTGGCGTGTTTCCCGCATGACGGCTGCCTTTGCGGAACCGGTGATGGTCTTCGACATTGAGACCATCCCCGACGTCGACGGTGGTCGCAGGATTCATGGCCTGGATGATCTGGATGATGCCAAGGTCGCCAAGGCCCTGTCCCAACTGAGGCTGCAAAAGACCGGTAATGAGTTTCTGGCTCACCACCTGCATCGGGTGGTGGCCATTTCCGTGGTCCTGGCCACCCGTGACCAGTTGCGGGTGTGGTCTTTGGGAGGCCCGGACTCGGACGAGGCCGAACTGGTGCGACGCTTCTTCGAGGGCATTGAGCGGTATGGTCCCACCCTTGTGACCTGGAACGGCGGCGGCTTCGACCTGCCGGTGCTGCATTATCGCTCGCTGCTCCACAAGGTGTCGGCGCCCCGGTACTGGGATACCGGCGATGATGATCGAAGCTTTCGTTACAACAACTACCTCTCCCGCTTTCACTGGCGCCACGTGGACCTGATGGATGTGCTGGCCGGCTTCCAGATGCGCGCCAATGCGCCCCTGGACGAAATCGCCACGCTGCTGGGCTTTCCCGGCAAGATGGGCATGAACGGCGCCCATGTGTGGGATGCCTGGCTGGGCGGTGATATCCAGGGTATCCGCAACTATTGCGAGACGGACGTGCTCAACACCTACCTGGTCTTTCTGCGCTTTGAACACCTCAGGGGCCGCCTCAGCGATGAAGGCCTGGCCCGGGAAGAGGGGCGCGTGGCCAATTTGTTGCAGGCCTCAGAGGCCACCCATCTTCAGGCCTTCCATGAGGCCTGGCTCGGACACCCCCCGGAATGAGTCCCAGAAAACGCAATAAACTGCCGGATACGCCGGTGCAGGCGCATATCGACTCCATGACCCACGAGGGGCGCGGTGTCACCCGCGTGGAAGGCAAGGCCGTCTTCGTGGATGGGGTGCTGCCCGGCGAGACCGTGACCTTCCGATATACCCAGCGTCGCCGCCGTTATGACGAAGGTCGTGTCGACCAGGTGTTGGAGGCCTCAAACGATCGGGTGGAACCCCGTTGCCCCCACTTCGGTATCTGTGGCGGGTGCGTGCTCCAGCACATGGATCCAGCCGCCCAGGTGCGGGCCAAGGAGCAGGCCATGCTGGAGAATCTTCAGCATCTTGGGGGTGTGAGTCCCGAACGGGTGCTCCCCGCCATCACCGGCCCCCGGTGGGGCTACCGGCGCAAGGCCCGCCTGGGCGTGAAGCATGTGCCCAAAAAGGGGGGTGTGCTGGTGGGCTTTCGGGAGCGGGGCAGCCCCTATCTGGCCGAACTGGAGGTCTGCCACGTGCTGCATCCGGCGGTGGGTGAGCGCATCATGGCCCTGCGGGATCTGCTCACCGCCATGCAGGCGCGGGACCGGATCCCGCAGATTGAAGTGGGTGTGGGGGACGATGATGCAACTGCCCTGGTGTTTCGTCACCTGGATCCTCTCACCGAGGGGGACCGGGAGCGTCTGAAGACCTTCGGCCAGGCCCATGATCTGCAGATCTGGTTGCAGCCCGGTGGCCCGGACAGCATCAACCCCCTGTGGCCGGAATCACCCGCGGGGCTTTGCTTCACCCACCCGGACGAGGGCCTGCGTATCCCGTTCTCCCCCGTGGACTTCATCCAGGTGAATCGCGACGTGAACCACCGCATGGTGCCTCAGGCCATGGAGCTATTGCAGGTGGCGCCGGAGCATGGGGTGCTGGATCTGTTCTGCGGCCTGGGTAATTTCACCCTGCCGCTGGCGCGGCGGGCCGCCCGGGTGACGGGGGTGGAGGGGGATGCGGCCATGGTGGAACGGGCCCGGGAGAATGCAGTCAAAAACGGTATCCACAACACCCGTTACTTTGCCGCCGATCTGAGTGCGGACCTTGCCGGGGCCCCCTGGTTGTCCGAGCCGGTGGATCGGGTCCTGCTGGACCCGCCCCGCTCGGGCGCCCGGGAGGTGCTGGGGCCGGTGGCGGCCCTGGCGCCAGGCCGGATCGTCTATGTCTCCTGCAACCCGGCCACACTGGCCCGGGATGCGGGCGAACTGGTCCGGCAACATGGCTATCGTCTGGAGGCGGCGGGTGTCATGGACATGTTTCCGCACACGGCTCACGTGGAGTCCATGGCGGTGTTCAGCCGCTGACAGCGAGGCAGATCATGATCGATACCACCACCCTGGTCCTGAGCAAGGGCCTTTTGACGGCTGCGATCCTGCTGGGCGGTTGCGCCTGGCAAATCTGGTCGGTGAAGCGGGCGTTGAGGGAGCGGAGGGAGAAGAGGGGCTGATGTGATGGGTCAGCCGCTCCGCCCTCACCCCAACCCCTCTCCCGCCAGCGGGAGAGGGGCGTCAAGGGAGACCCCGGAGCTCAGATGTCCCGCAACAACTCGTTGATGCCCACCTTGGAGCGCGTCTTCTCGTCCACCTTCTTGACGATCACGGCACAGTACAGGCTGTACTTGCCATCCTTGGCGGGCAGGTTGCCTGAGACCACCACGGAGCCGGCCGGGATGCGGCCAAAGGTGATCTCATCCTTCTCCCGATCGTAGATGCGGGTGCTCTGACCCAGGTAGACCCCCATGGAGATCACCGAGCCTTCCTCCACGATCACCCCTTCCACCACCTCGGAGCGGGCTCCGATGAAGCAGTTGTCTTCAATGATGGTGGGCGAGGCCTGCAGGGGTTCCAGCACGCCACCGATACCCACACCGCCGGACAGATGCACGTTCTTGCCGATCTGCGCACAGGAGCCCACCGTGGCCCAGGTGTCCACCATGGTGCCTGTGTCCACAAAGGCACCGATGTTTACATAGGAGGGCATCAGGACCACGCTCGGTGCGATGAAGGCACCTCGACGGGCGGTGGCAGGTGGCACCACGCGCACGCCGCCTTCACGTAATTCCCGCGAGTTCACGTCGGCCCATTTGGAATCCACCTTGTCGAAATAATTGGTGAAGCCCCCCTTGATGAACTGGTTGTCATTAATGCGGAAGGAAAGCAGCACGGCCTTCTTGAGCCATTCATTCACGACCCATTCGCCATCGCGCTTTTCCGCCACCCGGGCCGTGCCCCGATCCAGCATGTCGATGGTTTCCATCACCGCATCCCGCAGGCGGGTCTCGGCATTGCGTGGGGTGATTTCCGAACGTCGTTCAAAGGCGTCTTCAATCAGGGTCTGAATGTCGCTCATGGGAGTTCCTCTGGGGGGGCAAAACGATTGATGTGTGAATTTTAAAGGGTGATTATCACTGCTGTCATTGCGCCTGGGTCGGATTCATTCACTCCAGGTAACGGCGAATGCGGTGGGCAGCGGCGATGCAGTCTTCCAACGGCGCTACCAGCGCCATGCGAACCCGCCCTTGGCCTGGATTGCCTGTCGCGGTGGAACGCGAGAGGTAACTGCCAGGCAGCACGGTCACGTGTTCACGGGCAAAGAGTTCGCGGGCAAAGGTGTCGTCATCAACGGGGGTGTGCGCCCATAGATAGAAGCCTGCGTCGGGCCGCTGAACCTCCAGCACCCCGTTCAGGATGGGGAGAACCGCATCGAACTTGCGGGTGTAGAGCCTCCGGTTCTCCTGCACGTGGGATTCGTCATTCCAGGCGGCAATGCTGGCGGCCTGGGCTGGAGGTGCCATGGCACAGCCATGGTAGGTGCGGTACTGGTGGAAATGCTCCAGAAGCCGGGCATCCCCCGCGACGAAGCCCGATCTCAGGCCGGGTAGATTGGAGCGTTTGGACAGGCTGTGGAAGACCACCACCCGCTCAAAATCCGTGTAACCGGCTCGTACCGCGGCGCCCAGCATCCCCGGAGGCGGGGCGGTGTCGGTGAAATGGATCTCCGAGTAGCACTCGTCAGCGGCGATGATGAAATCATGGGCGTGGGCCAGGGTGAGCAGTCGCTGCATGAAGGCCTCATCCATGACGGTGCCGCTGGGGTTGCCGGGATTGCAGATATAAAGGAGCTGGCAGTCCTGCCATTGATCCTCGGAGATGGCATCAAGGTTCGGCAGGAACCCCTGATCCGCCTCCAGGTTCATGAAGAACGGCCGGGCCCCCGCCAGCAGGGCTGCGCCTTCATAGATCTGGTAGAAGGGGTTGGGCATCATCACCAGGGGGTTGCTTCGGGTGCGATCCACCACGCATTGGGCCAGCGCGAACAGGGCCTCCCGGGTGCCGTTGACCGGCAGTACCTGACGCTCCGGATCCAGGCTTGCCGATGGCAACTGGAAGCGCCGCACGGCCCAGTTGCGAATGGCCTGGCGCAGTTCCAGTCCGCCGCGGGTCATGGGATAGCGGCCCAGGCCCGCCAGGCTGGCCTGCAATGCCTGCAGGGCGATCTCCGGAGGCGCGTGGGCTGGCTCGCCGATGGAAAGTGGAATGGGACTCAGATGCGCGGGAGGCGTGATACCCTGCTTGAGGGCCGCAAGCTTCTGAAAGGGATAGGGCTGCAGGCGATCCAGATCGGGATTCATGTCTTGGGGGCACGAAAAGGGCGCCATAGTATACGGCAGATGACACCACGATGAAGGGGCAGCCTGCGGCGGCACAGGCCCGGGTTTAGATCGCCAACTCCTTGGGGGGCTGTTCAGCCGAACCGATCTCCAGCGCTTCTGTCAGCCGTGAGGCGATCAGCGCCTGTTGTGCAGGGTCGCTGATGGGGGTGTCATCCAGATTGGAGATATAGAACACGTCATCGGCCTGTTCGCCGGCAGTGGCAATCTTGGCATTGTGGACCTTCACCTGACAGTCGGTGAGGATGATGCCGATACGCGAGAGCAGGCCCGGACGGTCCGCCGTGCTGATGTTCAACACGGTGCGCAAATGATGCGTATGCGGCGCGAATCTCACCTCAGTGGGGACGTCGAAGTGCTTGAGCTGACGGGGGGTGGAGCGACGCACCATGCCGGGGCGGCGGTCAGGCTCCTTCAGGCGTTCCTTGAGTAGACGCCCGATTTCCTGGACCCTGAAAGGGTTGTCGATGGGCTGGCCGATATCTTCCAGTACCAGGAAGGTATCCAGGGTGCGGCCGCTGCTGGTTGTAATAATGCGGGCATCCACGATGTCCAGGCCCAGTTGGGTCAGCGCCGTGCTGGTCAGGGCGAACAGGTGGGGGTGGTCTTCTGTATAGAGGAAGATCTCGGTGCTGCCCCGGGCCGTCTCCTGACGCACCTGGACCAGCGGCAGATCCTCTTCGTCCACCTCATGGATGGCCCGGGTATGCCAGGCAATCTCATCGGCAGAGTGACGCAGGAAATAGTCCACGTCAAAGTCATTCCAGATGGCGAAACAGTGTGCCTCATCCACGCCGCGAGATTTGAGTAGCTCCAGTGCGTGGGTTTGCACCTCGCCTACCAGCTCATCCTGGTCCGGGGGATTGTCCAGCCCGCGACGCAGCATGCGCTGGGTGGAGGCATACAGGTTGGAGAGCAGGGAGTTCTTCCAGGAGTTCCATAACTTGGGATTGGTGCCCCGGATATCGGCCACGGTGAGCAGATAGAGATAGTTCAGGCGCATGGTATTGCCCACCTGGGAGGCGAATTCCATGACCACGTCCGGATCCGAGATGTCCCGGCGCTGGGCGGTGAGGGACATGAGCAGGTGGGCGCGAACCAGCCAGCCCACCAGGTTGGCATCGTACAGGGCCAGCCCATGACGCAGACAGAATTCCCGTGCTTCTTCAGCGCCCAGCTCCGAGTGGTCACCGCCGCGTCCCTTGGCAATATCATGAAACAGACCGGCCAGGTAAAGCAGTTCCGGCTTGGGGATGCGCCGAAAGATGCGCGAGCACTCGGGGAGTTCGTGATCATGCTCACTGTTGGCGAAGCGCCGCAGGTTGCGGATGACAGCCAGGGTGTGTTCGTCCACGGTGAAGACATGAAACAGGTCGTACTGCATGCGTCCCACGATCAGGGCAAAGGTGGGCAGGTAGGCGGCCAGTACCCCGTAGCGGTTCATGCGGCGCAGCTGGTGAGTGACGCCATGGGGTTGACGCAGAATCTCCATGAACAGGCTGCGGCAGGCCAGGTCCTGGCGGAACTTGTCATCGATCAGGCCGCGGTGGGCACGGATCTCGCGGATGGTGGACGCGCGGATGCCCTTGAGATCCGGATGCTGCTGAAGCAGCAGGAAGACTTCCAGCAGGGCAGGGGGGTACTGCCGGAACACCCGGGGGTGGGTGATCTCCAGAAAGCCGCGCCTTGCCTGGAAACGCCGGTTGATGGGCACGATATCATCATCGGTGTCATCCAGCAGGATGGCCTCGCTGAAATGCTGCAAGAGCATTTCATTGAGCCGTTCCAGTTCCATCACGGTGCGGAAGTACTGCTGCATGAACTGTTCAACCGCCAGATTGTGGTCGTGGTCACTAAAGCCCAGGAGGTTGGCCAGGCGGCGCTGATAATCGAACAGCAGTCGATCCTCCTTGCGGCCGCTGAGCATGTGCAGGGCAAAACGCACCCGCCACAGAAAGGCTTGGCCATCCATCAGGTCGTGGTATTCGGCCTGGGTGAGAAAGCCGTGGGCCACCAGTTCCGCCAGGGCGCTGGAGCCGAAGTGGCGTTGGGTGACCCAGCCGATCATCTGGATATCGCGCAGCCCCCCGGGGCTTTCCTTGAGGTTGGGCTCCAGGCGATAAGCAGTCTCGCCAAAGCGCTGATGACGGGCCTCCTGTTCATCCAGCTTGGCGGCAAAAAAGGCCCGGCTGTTCCACATGCGCTCCGGGCTGATGCGTGATTCCAGCTCCGAGAACAGGGTGTCCGGGCCGGTCAGGGCGCGTGATTCCAGCAGGTTGGTGGCCACGGTGATATCGGCGGCGGCTTCACGGCTGCAGTCCTCCAGGCTACGCACGCTATGCCCCAGTTCCAGGCCAATGTCCCAAAGAAACGTCACGAAGGCGCCCAGGCGTTCCTCGGTGGCCGGGGAGATCTCATTCTCATACAGGATCACGATATCCACATCCGATCCCGGATGCAGGTCGCCCCGTCCATACCCCCCCCACGGCGGCCAGGCCCAGCGCCTTTTCCCGGTGCAGGTCCATGGCCTCCCAGGCGGTGATCAGTAATCGATCCATGGTGGCGGCCCGGGCCTGCACCAGGTCGGTCACGGCGCAGCCTTCGGCGAAGGCGGTCTCCAGCGCCTGGCGTACGTGGTTGAGCGTATCCACATAGGTTTGCCGGTGCGGCGGGGAATGGGCACGCAACCGTTGCTCTTGCGCCTCCCAGTCCAGACGCTGTTGAATGGATTCCGGCAGGGGCCTCAAGGTGGGCATGGGCTGGCTCTCAGCTGATGCGCTCGTCCTTGCGCAGGGTCAGGATCTCGTGGCCTTCCTCGGTCACCAGGATGGTGTGTTCCCACTGGGCCGACAGGCTGTGGTCCTTGGTGACCACTGTCCAGCCGTCGGCCAGAAGTCTTGTGTGACGTTTGCCGACATTCACCATGGGCTCGATGGTGAAGGTCATGCCCGGTTGCAGTTCCATGCCTTCGCCGGGCGAACCGAAGTGCAGCACCTGGGGATCTTCGTGGAATTCCCGGCCGATGCCGTGACCACAGTATTCGCGCACCACGCTGCACCGTTCAGCCTCGGCGTAGGTTTGCACAGCATGGCCGATGTCACCCAGGCGGGCGCCGGGACGCACCATCCGGATGCCTCGCCACAGGGCCTCATGGGCGATATCCACCACGCGCTGTGCCTTCACCGAGGGTTTGCCAATGATGAACATGCGGCTGGTGTCGCCATGGTAGCCGTCGTGGATCACGGTGATGTCAATGTTCAGGATGTCCCCATCCTTCAGGCGACGTTCCCCGGGAATGCCGTGGCACACCTGGTGGTTCAGTGAGGTACAGATGGAGCGGGGAAAACCCCGGTAGTTCAATGGCGCAGGTATTGCCCTCTGTACGTTGACAATGTGGTGATGGCAGAGTTCGTCCAGCTCGCCGGTGGTGATCCCGGCCTGCACATGGGGCGTGATCATCTCCAGAACTTCGGCGGCCATACGGCCGGCCACGCGCATTTTTTCGATCTCTTCCGGGGTCTTGATGGATACGGGCATCAGGTGGGGTCCATGGCGGGTTGTGACGCGCTATGCGTTTGTTGTGAAAGACCGATTATGGTATAAAGCGCCCGCGCTCCATGCAAACCAGACCGCCGGGAGCGTCCACTCTATCGAATCCACACATACGCCGTCACTCATGGCTGGGTGCCCTTTTCGGGTTGCCATGCGGGGCGTATGGAGGCTCAACCCTCAGGAGAATCATTATGCCTAACGTGACCATGCGTCAGATGCTCGAAGCAGGCGTCCATTTCGGACACCAGACCCGTTACTGGAACCCGAAGATGGATCAGTACATCTTCGGCCACCGCAACAAGATCCACATCATCAACCTCGAGAAGACGGTTCCGTGCTTCAACGACGCGATGAACTACCTGGGCAAGATGGCTGCCAATGGCGGCAACATCATGTTCGTGGGGACCAAGCGTTCCGCCCGTGACCTGGTGGCGGAGCACGCCAGACGCTGCAAGATGCCCTTCGTGAACCACCGTTGGTTGGGCGGCATGCTCACCAACTTCAAGACCGTGCGCCAATCCATCCGTCGCCTGAAGGATCTGGAGGCCATGAAGGAAGATGGCAGCCTGCATGTGCTGAACAAGAAGGAAGCCCTGATGCGCATGCGCGAGATGGAAAAACTCGAGCGCAGCCTGGGCGGCATCAAGGATATGCCCGGCCTGCCCGATGCCCTGTTCGTGATCGACGTGGGTTACGAACGCATTGCCATCAGCGAAGCCCGCAAGCTGGGTATTCCGGTGGTGGCCGTGGTGGATAGCAACAACTCCCCTGATGGCGTTGATTACGTGATTCCCGGTAATGATGACGCCATGCGCGCCATCCAGCTGTACGTCAGCGCTGCGGCGGATGCCATCAATGACGCCCTGAATGTGGCCCGTGCCGGTGCCGGCGAAGAGTTCGTCGAGGAGAAGGGCGAGGCGCCCGCCCCGGCCGCTGAACCCACGCCAGCCCCAGCCCCCGAAGCCGGCCAGGCTGAGGCCAGGTAACTCTTCCCGGGCTCTGCCGATGCCCATCGGGTATCGGCGGGGCGCTGCAAACGAATTCTCAGGAGTATCCCCATGCAGATTACCGCATCCATGGTCAAAGAACTGCGCGAGACCACCGGCGCAGGCATGATGGAGTGCAAGAAGGCCCTGACAGCCGCCAATGGCGACATGGACGCCGCCATTGAGCAGATGCGCAAGTCCGGTGCCGCCAAGGCGGTCAAGAAGGCCGATCGGGTCGCTGCCGAAGGGCAGGTGATGGTGGCCAACTCGGACGATCATCGTCGTGCCGCTATCGTCGAAGTCAACTGCGAAACCGACTTCGTGGCCAAGGACGAGAACTTCAAGGCATTTGTTGCCCAGGTGGCCGAACAGGCATTGGCCCAGCAGCCTGCCGACGTGGACGCCCTGATGGCGTTGTCCGGCCCCGAAGGCAGCCTCGAGGAGACTCGCGCAGCCCTGGTGGCCAAGATTGGCGAGAATGTCCAGGTGCGCCGCTTCGAACTCTTCGCCAGTGAAGATGGTGAGCTGGCCCATTACCTCCATGGCACCCGCATCGGTGTTGTGGTGGAAATGGTCGGCGGCAATCAGGATCTGGCTCGCGACGTGGCCATGCATATCGCCGCTAGCCACCCCGTGTGCGTGGACGAGAGTCAGGTCCCTCAGGACCTGCTCCAGAAGGAAGAGGCTGTTTTCCGCGCCCAGGCCGAGGAAAGCGGTAAACCGGCTGAAATCATTGACAAGATGATTACCGGGCGTATCAAGAAATACCTGAGCGAAGTCACCTTGCTGGGTCAGCCCTTCGTCAAGGATCCTGACCAGACGGTGGGTCAGATGCTCAAGGCCGCTGGTGCCCAGGTAAGACAGTTCGCTCGTTTCGAAGTGGGCGAAGGGATTGAGAAGAAGACGGAAAACTTCGCTGAAGAGGTCATGGCCCAAGCGAAGGGCTCCTGATATTGTTTTAAAGAAAACACCGCCCCAGAACCCGGGGCCCGTGGCCCCGGGGACCGACAATCCAGCCATCAAGGTTACCCATGACTGACGACACCCGCCCTGCCTATAAGCGAATCCTGCTGAAGCTGAGTGGCGAGGCTCTGATGGGAGATCTGGAATACGGGATCTGTCCAAATGTATTGGGGCGGGTGGCTCGCGAGGTGGCTGAACTGAGCCGACTCGGCGTCGAGGTGGCCATCGTGATCGGCGGAGGCAATATCTTCCGGGGGGCCGGCATGGCCCAGGCCGGTATGGATCGGGTCAGCGCCGATCATATGGGCATGCTGGCCACGGTAATGAACGGTCTGGCCATGCAGGATGCACTGGAGCGGGTCGGTAAATTCTGTCGGGTCATGTCAGCGCTCAAGATCAATCAGGTCTGCGAGGACTACATCCGTCGCCGTGCGGTGCGTCATCTGGAAAAGGGTCGCATCGTCGTGTTCGCCGCCGGTACCGGCAATCCCTTTTTCACCACCGATACTGCCGCCAGCCTGCGTGCCATCGAGATGAACTGCGATGTCATGATCAAGGCCACCAAGGTGGACGGTGTTTACGATTCCGACCCCATGCACAATCCCGATGCCAAGCGTTACGAGCGGTTGACCTTCGACGAGGTTCTGACCGCGCGTCTGGGGGTCATGGATGCCACAGCCATTGTCATGTGTCGGGATAACGATATGCCCCTTCGGGTGATCAACATATTCAAGGAGGGGGAACTCATGCGGCTCGTCATGGGTGAGCGCGTGGGTACCCTGGTCGAGAGAGGTTGAGTGACATGCTTGATGCCATAAAAGAAGATGCCGCCACCCGCATGGGCAAGAGTATCGATTCCCTGCGGCTGGAAATGGCCAAGATCCGCACCGGCCGTGCCCACACCAGCCTGCTGGACCATGTACAGGTGGAGTACTACGGCAGCAATGTGCCCATCAATCAGGTGGCCAACGTCAACGTGGAGGATGCGCGTACCCTGACCGTGACACCCTGGGAACGGGACATGGTGAGCAAGGTGGAAAAGGCCATCATGAATTCGGATCTGGGCCTGAACCCTTCGTCGGTCGGCACCGTGATCCGCGTGCCCATGCCGGCCCTCACCGAGGAAAGGCGCAAGGAGCTGGTCAAGGTGGTGCGCCATGAGGCGGAAAATGCCCGGGTGGCGATCCGCAATATCCGGCGGGATGCCAACAGCGAGCTCAAGTCGCTGCTCAAGGACAAGTCCATCACTGAGGATGATGATCGCCAGGGTCAGGAGATTGTGCAGAAGCTGACCGATCAGTACATTGCCGAAGTGGACAAGGTGCTGGCCCAGAAAGAAAAAGAACTCATGGCCGTCTGATTCTCACGGATGGACACGATAACGCAGTGACACCATTTCCTGTGAATACGGCGGGCACGCCGCGCCATGTGGCCATCATCATGGATGGTAATGGCCGGTGGGCCCGTTCGCGCATGCTTCCCCGAACCGAAGGTCACCGTCAGGGCGTGAATTCCGCCCGTATGGCGGTACGCTACTGTGCTGAACAGGGTGTTCGTGTTCTGACCCTGTTTGCCTTCAGCAGCGAGAATTGGCGTCGCCCCCGTCAGGAGGTGGGCACGTTGATGGATCTTTTTATTGGATCCATCGGTCGCGAGGTGCCGGAACTGGTGGAGAAGGGTATCCGCCTGCGCTTCATTGGCGATCGCGCGGCCTTCTCCTCAAAGCTCCAGAAAAGAATGGCCGATGCCGAGGAGCGCACCCGTGAAAACCAGCGGATGGACCTGGTGGTGGCGGTCAGCTATGGGGGCCGCTGGGACATCGCCCATGCCGCGGCCGCGGTGGCCGAACGGGTGCGTTGTGGTGAACTGGATCCGGAGCACATTACCCCTGAGGTGATGGAGGCGCACTTGTCCACGGCGGGCCTGCCCGAGCCGGATCTGTTTGTGCGTACCGGTGGCGAGCAGCGCATCAGTAATTTCCTCTTGTGGCAACTGGCTTACACCGAGTTGTTCTTCACTGACGTGCTATGGCCGGATTTCAAGGAAGAGGAACTGGGCCGGGCGTTTGAATATTATGCCGGGCGTCAACGGCGCTTTGGGCATATCCAGGAACAGATCGCGGGACGGGAGTAGGGGATGCTTAGGCAGCGGGTGATCACCGGCATATTCCTGGCGGCAGCCGTGGTGGCGACCGTCCTGTTGCTGCCCAGTGGTGTGTTTGCGGTGGCCATGTTGGCAGTCACGTTGCTTGGGGCCTGGGAATGGAGTCGCCTGTGCGGGCTGGATGAAGCGCCGGTTCGGGCCGCCTATGTGGGGTCCCTGGCGATATTGGGAGGGGTGACCTGGTGGCTCGTCTTTGTTCAGGCGCACTTGTGGCCCGTGGCGGTTGGTGTGGTGTGGTGGGCTTGCGTGCTGGGCGTGCTTGCCCTGTACACGCCGGGGCAGGGGGAGCGTGAGGCACTGCGCCGTTACGGGCTGGGATTGGCGGGGGCGCTGACCTTGATCCCGGCCTGGATCGCACTGGTCTGGTTTCATCAATCCCAGCCGTTGTGGGTGTTGTACCTGGTGTTGCTCACCGCCACCGCCGACACGGCAGCCTACTTCACTGGAAAACGCTTTGGTCGGGTGAAACTGGCGCCCTCCATCAGCCCGGGCAAGACCCGAGAGGGGCTGCTCGGGGCTGTTGCGGCCATCATACCCTTCGGGCTGCTGGGTGCCTGGGGGTTCGGGGTGACGCCGGGATGGTGGTTTTATTTCGTGGCCCTGTGTGTGATCACCGCATTGATTTCGGTGGCCGGTGATCTATTCGAGAGCCTGGTCAAGCGGGAGGCCGGGGCCAAGGACAGCGGCACCCTTCTTCCCGGGCATGGTGGGGTCATGGATCGCATCGATAGCCTGACCGCCGCCGCGCCGGTCTTCCTGATCGGTCTCCTGTGGGCCGGAATTATGGCAAGATAGCCCACGGCAAGGGGTCGGGGTTTCTTGATGTCTCCGATCCAGGATCCTGCACGCGCCGGCGATGTCCGTCAGCGTCAACATGACTGTATGAGTACCTGGAGTCTTTCCATGGCTGCTTCCCCCAAGGGCGTAACCGTTCTCGGCGCCACCGGCACCATCGGCGTCAACACCCTGGACGTGATGGCACGTCATCCTCAGCTCTACCGGGCCGTGGCGCTCACTGCCAACGGTAACGTGGACCGCTTGGTGGAACAGTGCCGTATCCATCGGCCTTCCTATGCCGTGGTGGCTGATCCTGCTCAGGAGGGGATGCTGGTCGCCGGATTGAAGGCCGCCGGGTTGGAGACAGAGGCGATGTCAGGCCCCGAAGCTCTGGCACACGTGGCCTCATTGCCCGAGACCGATTACGTGATGGCAGCCATCGTCGGCGGCGCTGGCCTGCTGCCTTCCCTGGCCGCGGCGCGGGCCGGTAAACGGGTGTTGCTGGCCAACAAGGAAGCCCTGGTCATGTCCGGGCGCATCTTCATGGATCAGATCCGTCAAAGTGGCGCCGAACTCCTGCCCATCGATAGCGAACATAATGCCATCTTTCAGTGCATGCCCGGCGATTTCGACCGGGGCCTGAACCGGGTGGGTGTTGAACGCATCCTGCTGACTGCGTCTGGCGGGCCCTTTCGTGCCTATGCCGCCTCGGATCTGGAGGCGGTGACCCCGGAGCAGGCCTGTGCGCATCCCAACTGGGTGATGGGGCGAAAGATTTCAGTGGACTCCGCCTCCATGATGAACAAGGGGCTGGAACTGATCGAGGCGTGCTGGCTGTTCGATACCACGCCGGACAAGGTGGAGGTGGTGCTGCATCCCCAGAGCGTGATTCACTCCATGGTTTCCTACTCCGACGGTTCGGTACTGGCCCAGTTGGGCAATCCTGACATGCGCACCCCCATCGCGCATGCCCTGGCCTGGCCAGAACGTATTGCCTCAGGTGTGGAGCCATTGGATATCGTGCAGGTGGCCCGGCTGGACTTCGAGCGTCCCGATATGGACCGCTTCCCGTGTCTGCGTCTGGCCTACGAATCCTTTGAGGCGGGCGGGACGGCCACCGCGATTCTCAACGCCGCCAATGAAGTGGCTGTCGAGGCCTTCCTGGATGCGCGTATCCGCTTTACCGATATTCCGCGGGTGATATCTCACTGCCTGGAGACCATGGAGCTGGGTGCGGCCGATACACTGGAAGAGGTTCTGGCAGCTGATGAGGCGGCCCGTGCAGTGGCCTATGCAAGCATCACGGCTGGCGGGCTTGATCGGCGGGTCACGGCTTGATGACCTTTCTGATCAGCGTTCTGGCCTTTGTCGTGGCCATTGGTTTGCTGGTTACCGTGCATGAGTTCGGTCACTACTGGGTGGCACGTCGCTGTGGCGTGAAGGTGCTGCGTTTTTCGGTGGGCTTCGGGCGACCGCTATGGCGTCGCGTAGCCGGTCGGGACCGCACCGAATATGTGATCGCCGCCATCCCGCTGGGTGGTTACGTAAAGATGCTGGACGAGCGCGAGGAACCGGTTGCCGATAAGGATTTACCTCGTGCCTTCAACCGCCAGAGCGTCTGGCGCCGCATGGCGATCGTGATTGCCGGCCCCACTGCCAATTTCCTCTTCGCCATCGCTGCCTTCACGCTGATGTTCATCGTCGGTGTCACGGGAGTGAAGCCGCTGGTGGGCGAGGTGATGCCCGGGTCCTTGGCCGATCAGGCGGGCTTCGAACGCCAGGATGAGGTCCTGCGAGTGGAAGATCAGTCCACGCCGACCTGGGAACTCGTGGCGCTCAATCTGCTCGAAAAGGGGCTGGATGCCCGGGAGGTGGAGGTGCTCGTGCGCACCGCCGGGGGGCAGGAGGTGTGGAGAACACTGGACCTGACCGATCGGCGCCAGTTGCTGGCTGACGGTGCCCTCCTGGATAAACTGGGGATCGAGGCCTGGCGGCCCTGGTCCGAACCGGTCTTTGGCGAGGTGCTGGCCGAGGGGCCGGCCGCCCGTGCCGGCGTGCAAACGGGAGACCGTATCCTGAGTGTGGATGGGGTATCCCTCTCCAGTTGGGCCGCCTGGGTCGATCATGTCCGCGCGCGTCCGGGTGAGACGCTGGAAGTCCGTGTGGAGAGGGACGGTTCACCTGTCACACTGACCCTGCAGACCGAAGTTCACGAGGAAGAAGGGGAGCGTATCGGCCGAATCAGCGCCTGGCCTCATGTGGATAACGAGGCCGCCGAGGCCATGCAGCGCCAGGTGCGTTACGGTCCATTCCAGGCCATCGCCCTGGGGGTGGAACGCACCTGGGATATGTCGGTACTGACTCTGCGCGTGATGTGGCGTCTGATCACCGGAGAGGCGGCGGCCAGTAACATTGCTGGCCCCGTGAGCATTGCTGAGTATGCCGGTGTGAGCGCCGTCATTGGTTTGTCGGCATTTCTGAGCTTTCTGGCCATAGTCAGTTTGAGTCTGGGCATTATTAATCTGCTGCCCGTGCCCATCCTGGATGGGGGGCATCTGCTGTACTACGTGGTGGAGATCATCAAAGGCAGTCCGGTCTCACAGACCGCCGAAGCCATCGGCCAGCGCATTGGCCTGGTGATGATCGCCATGCTCATGACGCTGGCCTTTTACAACGATTTCATGCGAATCCTGGGTTGAATCTGAATGTTCCTTGAGGTGCGACGTCTGATCGCCGGTACGGGCCTGGCCATTGCCTTGTCGAGTACACCGACCATCCTGCATGCCAGCAATGATGCCTTTGTCATTGAAGACATTGAGGTGGAGGGCCTGCAGCGCATCGCTGCCGGTACCGTCTTCAGCTATCTGCCGGTGGGGGTGGGTGACACCTTCGACGAGGCCCAGAGTGCCGATGTCATTCGTGCCCTTTACCGTACCGGCTTCTTTTCGGATGTCTCCCTGCTGCGGCGTGATGGGGTGTTGGTGGTGACAGTTGAGGAGCGGCCAGCCATCAACGAGATTCGCATCAGTGGTAACCGGGACATCAAGACCGAACAGTTGATGGACGCCCTGCAGCAGGTGGGAATGGCCCGCGGCCGTGTCTTCAATCGCAGCGTGCTTGAGCGGATGGAGAACGAACTGCTTCAGCAGTATTTCGCACGGGGCAAATACAACGTCCAGGTGGACGTGGATGTGGATGAACTGCCCCGTAATCGCGTGGATGTCGTGATTGATATTGCCGAGGGGCGGGTGGCTCGCATCCAGCAAATCAACCTGGTGGGTAACGAGACCTATTCCGACCAGGAACTGACCGGTCGCTTCGAATCCGGAGACCCCCCCTGGTACAACCCCTTCAGCCGTCGCGATCACTATTCACGCCAGCGCCTCTCCGGGGACCTGGAGGCCTTGCGTTCCCGTTATCTGGATTCGGGTTTTGTGAATTTCAATATCGATTCCACCCAGGTCACGCTGACCCCGGATCGCAAGGATATCTACGTCACCATCAATATTGATGAGGGTGAGCAGTACGCCATCAGTGAGGTCAGTCTGGCGGGTGATCTGGTCGTGGGGGAGGAGGCACTGCGCGCGTTGCTGGAGGTTGAGTCCGGCGACACCTTTTCGCGCAGCCGCATTACCCGCAGTGCCAATGCCATCAGCGATCGGCTGGGAGACGAGGGCTATGCGTTTGCCAACGTGAACCCCATTCCCGAACTGGATGAAGACAACCGCACTGTAGCGCTGACCTTCTTTGTGGATCCTGGGCAGCGGGTTTACGTGCGACGTATCAATTTCAGTGGCAACACCCGCACCCGCGATGAAGTCTTCCGCCGCGAAATGCGACAGATGGAGGGTGGGTGGTATTCCGCGTCCAATGTGGACCGTTCCCAGGTGCGTTTACAGCGTCTCTCCTACGTGGAGGACGTGAATGTGGAGACACGCCGTGTCCCCGGTACCGAAGACCAGGTGGACCTGGATATCTCCGTGCGTGAACGTCTGTCGGGTAACTTCATGATTGGTGCAGGTTATTCCCAGAGTCAGGGGGTTCTTTTCAACACCAGCGTCTCGCAGGAAAACTTCTTCGGCACGGGCAATCGCGTATCGCTGGCGGTGAACAACAGTCAGGTCAGTACGCTCTACAGCCTGTCCTACACCAATCCCTATTACACCATTGATGGTGTAAGCCGTGGCTTTAATGTGTTTTATCGGGAGACCGATGCATTCCGGGCGGATATCTCCCGTTACTCGTCCAACCGACTGGGAGCCAACCTCACCTACGGTATTCCGCTGACCGAGTACGATACGTTCCGTATCACGCCCGGATTCGAGAGTATCGAGATCCTGACCTCGGACAATACGCCCGACGAGATCTTCGAGTACCTGGACACCGAGGGAGATCAGTTTGATCTGTACACCTTGACGGCCAGTCTCAGTCACGACACCCGCAATCGTACAGTATTCGCCGAGAAGGGGAATTTGCAGCGGGGGACGCTGGAGTTCTCCGTGCCTGGCAGCGATCTGGAGTACTACAAGATCGACTATCGCAACGAACTGTTCACGCCGGTGCGGGAAAAGATCACTTTCAAGCTTTCCGGGGAAGTGGCCTATGGAGAGGCCTATGGGGATACCGGGGATCTGCCGTTCTTCGAGAAGTATTTCGCGGGCGGTACGCGCTCCGTGCGCGGTTACCGGGATCTTAGCTTGGGTCCCCGCGATAGCCGCAATGACCCCTTTGGCGGTAATTTCCGTGTGCTGGGTGGGGCCGAGTTGATCTTTCCGCCGCCCTTCATGGAGGAGGCCGCCAATGTGCGCATGAGCCTGTTCCTGGACGCCGGTCAGGTCTACCCCAGTTACGAGGACTTTGAGGCCGATGAGATCCGCGCCTCGGTCGGGGTGGGCATGACCTGGTTGTCGCCGGTGGGCGCGTTGACTTTCAGTCTGGCCGAGGCTTTAAATGACGAACCCGGTGACAAGCTCCAGTCCTTCCAATTCAATATTGGCGCTTCCTTCTGAGATACGGGGAGTCACTGTACGGGAGTCCCCATTGCCGCGGAGAACACGTTTGAAGAGCCATATCTCGCGAGTTGTCGCCGGACTGCTACTGGTCCTGATGGGGATGCTGCCTGGGAGCGTGCTGGCGGCGGACTCCGTCGCCTTCGTGAACATCAATCGAGTCATGGAGCAATCCCCCCAGGCGGAGGCCTCGCTGAGTGCCCTGGAGGAGGAGTTTGCGCCTCGGGACGCCGAACTGGTGGCTGAACGCGATGCGCTGCGCCGGTTGCAGCAGCGTCTTGAGCGTGACACCGATATCATGGGTTCCGAGGAGCGCCTGGATCTGGAGCGGGAATTCCGCAACCGGTCGCGGGAGTTCAAGCGTGCCCAGGACATGTTTCAGGAAGACCTGAACGTTCGGCGCAATGATGAGCTGGCACGTCTGCAGCGATTGGTGCATAACGTGATCCTGGAAATTGCCCGAGAGCAGGGGGTGGATCTCGTGGTCACCGAACGCACGGTTCTGTTTGCCAGCGATCGTATCGATATCACCGATGGGGTGCTGGAAGAATTACGCCGGCAGCATCAGGCTGGCGGCTGAGGGGGATGACAGGCACGGTCATCACACTGGCGGACCTGGCCGAGTTTCTGCAGGTCGAATTGCATGGGGGCGACTCGCGGTCGCCCATTGAGTCACTGGCGCCTCTGGATCGGGCAGGCCCCCGTCAATTGGCCTTCATGGCGCATGATCGATATCGGGACTCACTGATTGACACCCAGGCCGGGGCAGTGATCCTGTCTCCGGCGCACTTGCCCCATTGCCCGGTGCCGGCGCTGGTCTGTGAACATCCCCACGTGGCGTATGCGCAGGCTGCGCGACGGATCCACCCGGATCCTGTGGCCGTCCCCGGCATTCACCCCAGCGCCTCTATCAGTGATCAGGCCGTGGTGCACCCAACGGCTCAGGTGGGACCGCAGTGCGTGGTGGAGGCCGATTGTCAAATCGGTCCGGGTGTGATCATGGGGCCCGGGTGTTTTCTCCAGGCAGGATGCCAGGTGGGGGAGAATTCGCGTCTGGTGGCGCGTGTCACCCTGGGCCCCCGGGTGCGGCTGGGGCGGCGCGCTCTGGTCCAGCCGGGGGCCGTCATCGGTGGGGATGGCTTTGGTTTTGCCCGCCAGGGTGAAGCCTGGTTGAGAGTGCCGCAGGTGGGTAGCGTGTGTATTGGCGATGACGTGGAAGTGGGCGCCAATACCACCATTGATCGAGGTGCCCTGGATGACACGATCATCGAGGATGGGGTGAAGCTGGATAACCTCATACAGGTGGCGCACAACGTTCATATCGGCGCCCATACCGCCGTGGCTGGTTGTGTGGGCATTGCGGGTAGTGCCCGCATTGGTCGCCGCTGCGGTATCGGTGGCGGTGCAGGTATACTGGGGCACCTGGAGATCGCGGATGATGTCACCGTGACCGCCATGACGCTGGTAACCCATTCCATCCGCGAACCGGGGGTCTATTCTTCCGGGGTCCCCCAGGCACCGGCGCGGGAATGGAACCGCAGCCTGGCCCATCTGCGCCGACTGGGGGAACTCTTTCGCAGGGTGAGAGGGTTGGAGCAGGAGGGCGATCCAGGGGCCAGGCAGCGTCGTTGAGGTCTTTCGCCGCCGCGACGACGGTTTTTCTCGGATAAGAACAGGATAATAAAGTGGATCAAATGACCATACATGAGGTGCTGCGTTATCTGCCGCACCGTTTTCCTTTCCTGATGGTGGACCGAGTGCTGGACTACCAGCCCGGGGAATACATGAACGCCATCAAGAATGTCTCCTTTAATGAGCCCTATTTTCAGGGCCATTTCCCCATCCGACCGGTGATGCCCGGGGTACTCATTCTTGAAGCCCTGGCACAGACCACGGGTCTGCTCGCCTTCAAGACGCAGGAACAGCGGGGCGAGTCCGGAGACAAACAACAGCTGTACCTGTTTGTGGGCATCGATGAAGCCCGGTTTCGCCGCCAGGTAGAGCCCGGGGATCAGTTACATCTGTACGTGAAACATGTGCGCACCGTGCGCGGCATCTGGCGTTTTGAGGCGGAGGCCAAGGTGGATGGCAAGGTGGTGGCCACTGCTGTGCTGATGTGTGCGGGCAAGGATGTAGAAGCATGATTGATCCCCGTGCCGTAGTGGATCCCGGTGCGCGGATAGATGAAGGCGTCAGCATCGGGGCCTTCTCCGTCATTGGCCCCGATGTGAAGATTGGTCGAGGCACCTGGATCGGCCCTCATGTAGTGATCAGCGGTGACACCACCTTGGGTGAGGACTGCCAGATATTCCAGTTCGCCTCTCTGGGAGAGGCCCCGCAGGACATTGGCTATCGTGGCGAACCCACCCGTTTGGAGGTGGGGGATCGCAACATCATTCGCGAATTTACAACCCTGAGTCGCGGGACGCCCAAAGGTGGTGGCTGCACACGGGTGGGCTCGGACAATCTCATCATGGCTTACGTGCACATCGCCCATGATTGCGAGGTCGGCAATCATGTGGTGTTCTCCAACGCCGCCTCGCTGGCAGGCCACTGCCATGTGGGAGACCGGGCGATCCTGGGTGGGTTCACCCTGGTGCACCAATTCTGCCGGGTGGGTACCCAGGCCTTCACCAGTATGGGTGCTGCCTTGAACCGGGATTTGCCACCGTATTGCCTGGCCACGGGTAACTACGCCCGTGCGGTGGGCATCAACAAGGTGGGTCTGAAGCGCCGCGGCGTCTCGACGGAGACAGTGCGTGCCCTGCATCAAGCCTTCAAGCTGCTGGTGAGAGGCCGTGACCGCGCTCAGGGTCTGAAAGCCGTGGAACCGCTGGCGCGCATCCATCCTGAGGTGGCCGAGTTCGTCGATTTCATCCAGAACAGCCAGCGTGGCATCATCCGCTCGGGTCGTCGCAGCGAGAACTGAGTCACGATATCGGTATAGACCCCGTTACCCGGATCCAGCCGATCCAGCGTTCTTGTCCTTGAGGCGCACATCCAGGATGCGCACACTTTGAACCGCCTCCACCTGATTGGGGGCGATCAGGCGCTCGGCGAGGGTCTTGACGTCAGACAGTTTGACCTTGCTCAGGTTGACGTCCAATTCCACGGTGACTTCCACTTTCACGGTTGTTACCTCCTCGCTTCAGCCAGGCTTCAGAGCGTGGCCGAGTGGGTTGGATCCAGCATGGCCTGCAGGCTCGATGGATCGGCAATCCCCGGCAGCTTGATGCTGTTGCCATCGCGATCAATGATGCCGACTTTGCCATAGTCCAGGAGTCGGCCAAGTCGGCCCCGAGACACCCCGGCTGCCTTGATGTTCTCCAGGTCCACAATGTGCTTTCTGCGCAGCAGCGTGCCGGTGACCGTAATCAATCGTCGGTCGGTGACGGACACCTCCGTATTGAGGAAAATGGCCAGAGCCCGTGCCATCACGCCCGGCACGATCACCACATATACCACTGCGGCAATCACTTCGCCTCCCAGGCCAAATGGCCCCAGCAACAGCAGGATGCAGAGGGTGAGGAGCTGGATGGGTGGCAAGAAAATGGCCCAGTGGGTGTCGGCGCGAAACAGGATGTCCTCGTCAGGCTCCAGCAGGTCCTCGGTAACCTCCTCCCGACTCAGCGAGAAGGAGACCAAGGCGGCTACCATGGCGGCGGGCAATAGCAGGGTGCCGGCTACCAGGAGTGTCGTGCCGAGTGGCGTACCAAAAAAATTCAACCCTGAGAATACATTGATGGCGGCTGCCACCAGCACGCCAGCGGAGGTGAAATTCAGGCGGCGTTTCCACCGTCGACTGTTGGGCAGGGATTGGCAAGGGCGCGACGGCCACCAGCGGACCAGCATGACGATCAGCGTGACGGGGAACAGGACGATGAAAAGGGTCAGCGAGAACAGCGCTGCTCGTCCCAGAAAGACCAACGAGCCCATGAGGCTGAGCAGGGTGGACCAGAACAGGATGTGGGGAAGCCAGCGGCTCCAGAAACTCCTTTTTTTGGGCTTGTCGTTCAAGGACAGACTCCATTATTCATCGTCAGCGTGATTCCCTCAATGGGGATTTCCCCCTATTTTGCCTGAGGCACCACCGGATTGTCCCTGTAATAGAGCAACGCGAAGGCTGTGAATGGGCGCTTGGGCCGTACCAGGGCAATCCCGTACAGGTTGAGTGGCCAACGGGCCACTGGGGACTCAGGAGTTCTGCGTCCGGCTGCCAGGGTCATTCTCGGGTTCAGCGGATTCGTGACCGCCACGTAGTTCCTTCACCCGATCCACGCCTTTGCGCCGCTGCGCATAGATGACCTCCAGTTTGGCGGTGATGTTGTCACGTTCCTCGCCCTCGGGGGTCTTGGGCAACTTCTCGTGCAGATCCCGCTCCTTGTGCTTGAGCTTCTTGAGCACCTTGCGGATGGACTCAATCTCCTTTTGCTGCGAGGCTCGGTCTGCATCCAGAAACCTGCTCAGCTTAGCGAGCAGTTTTTTGGTCGCCATGGGTATGATCCAGTTGGGTTGAGTCAGGTTCGGCACGGGTCATCCGCTCGATATCGTTCTCGTCCAGAGCCAGTGCCCCCTCTGCCGCCTGCTCGGCCAGCGTGCTGCCAGTCTGGAGCAGGGCTTGCGCCGCCTCCAAGAGATTTTCGCAGATCTCCGAGGCGTACTTCTCATCGTTTAGCATGGATGTGGCGATAGCGGGAGACAACAACCGGCTGCGGACCATCCGGTTGATATCCGAGGTGAATCGGCGACCGGATTTCTCCACGGATAGCCTAAGCGCATCCAATGACAGGCTTGTGACAGTGTCCGGATCCTGAAGCCTTAATTGCCGAATCTCCCGCAATACACGGGCGATGCGCAGGCGGATGCTGTCATAACTCTCCCGCACGGCGGCATGGGAGGAGATGCCGTAGCGGGAGAGGTTCTTGTGCAGATGCTTGGTGGCCTTCACCGCCTCGACGATATCCCGGCTGGCCTGTTGCAGGGCATCGACCTGATGGATGGCATACTTGGACATCTCACGCCCCTGGATCTCGCTGGAGAAGGCGATGATCTCGTTGTGCAGGCTTTTTACCTTGTGTTCGTAGAGGTCATCCAGGTCCAGCGGGATGATCCGGTGGGTTTTTTTCACCGCTTCTGACAGGGAGTCTTCCGAAGCGATCACCGATCGGCGCAGGCTCACTCCATGGGCGATCAGATCATGGGCATTGTCATACAAATGGCCCACCTCCTTGCGCAGGGCATTAAGGGCACTGGCGGGCGTCTCCAGGGCGCCCGGGTACAGGTAAAGGGGCTGGGCCCGGGACTTGGGCGTGAACTGGACATAACGTAGCAGAAACCATTCAAGCTGCCTGATGAAAGGCGCCAGTAGAATCACGCCAAGCAGATTGAACAGCGTATGGAACAGGGCCAGCTTGAGCAGCAGGTCATCCTCAATGCCCATCAGTTCGCTCAGCTGTTCCACCACCCAGCCCATCTGTTCAATCAGGGTGATGGCCACCAGGGCCGTCATGATGTTGAAGACCACATGGGCCAACGCCAGGCGCTTGCCGCCCAGATTGGCGGTCATGCCGCCCATGGCGGTGGTGACGGCGCTGCCCAGATTGGCACCAATGGCCAGGGCGAGGGCGGCATCATAGGTGATCTGGCCGGCGGCGAGGGCCGCGATGATCAAAAGCAAGGTGGCATGGCTGGACTGCATGACCACCGTGATGGCCATGCCGATCCCGGTAAACAGCAGCACACCCCCAAGGCCGGGCACTTCGTAGGCCGAGAACTCAAAGGCCTGCTGGAACGCCTCGAAGCCTTCTTTCATGTAATGGATGCCCAGGAATAAAAAGCCTACGCCCATGGCCAGGTATCCCAGACCTTTCACCTGCTTGGATCGCTGCAGCAGCATGACCACACCGAATACCAGGGCGGGCATGGCATAAGCGGCGATATCCACCCGAAGCCCCAGGCCGGCAATGAGCCAGGCCCCCGTGGTGGTGCCCAGGTTGGCCCCCATGATGATGCCGATCCCCGCAGCCAGGGTGATCATCTCGGCGCTGACAAAGGAAATGCTGATCAGTGATACCAGGGTGCTGGATTGCATCAGCGTGGTGGAGCCGATGCCAAAGACGATGCTCTTCCAGAGCCGATTGGTGGAACGACGCAATACGCGTTCCAGAGCCCCGCCTGTGAAGACCTTGAATCCCTTCTCAAGGGAGATCATCCCGAACAGGAACAGGGCCACGCCAGCGGCGATCTCCTTGAAGTGCGGACTGACCCAGAAGCCATAGCCCAGAATGATGAACACCACCGGGAGCCAGTAGCGGCGAGGGTCCAGCAGGCTGATGTTCATCTTCGGGATGTGGCTGTCCTCACGGTAGTGGGCCTTTGGGGAAGGGTGAGGTCATTCTCCTGTCAGTCTTCCCTCACGTATCAACTCGAGGGCCATGCGGGCGACCTTTTCCGATCCTCCCCCCTCGCCAAGCCGCTCGCGGATCTCTCCCAGAGAGTCCACGACATCCTGATAATAGGCCTCATCGTTGATCAGGCGATCCAGTTCGGCACCAATGCGCTCCGCGCTGGCCTCATCCTGTACGAATTCCCTGACCACGCGCCGCTCGGCCACAATGTTGGCCAGACCGATATCCTGAATGAGGATCATGCGCTTGAGGATGGCATGGGTGATGGGCGAGACGCGGTAGATGATGGCCATGGGCGTCTTGAGCAAAGCGGCCTCCAGGGTGGCCGTGCCCGAGGCAATGATCAGGGCCCGACTCACCGACATCACGTCGTGAGCCTGCCCCACAAGCTGATGGATGCCCAGGGAGGTATCTATTTGAGGCGTGATGTCCCCCTCGATATCCACCCCCGGCGCCAGTGGCATCACGAACTGGATGTCAGGGTGGCGTGCCCGCAGCCAGCGGCAGGTCTCCATGATGATGGGCAGGTGACGACGCAATTCGCCCGAGCGACTGCCAGGCAACAGACCGATCACCGGTCGCAGGGGATCAAGGCCCAGGGAGGCCATGATCTCTTCGCGACTGCCGGAAGGCCGGACGCTGTCCACCAGTGGATTGCCCACGTAGCGCACGGGGATGCCGTAGCGCTGGTAGACTTCCACTTCGAAGGGGAAGAGGACCGCCATGGCATCAATGACGCGGCCGATGCGTTTCACCCGATGCGGGCGCCAGGCCCAGATTTGCGGGCTGACATAAAAGAGCACGCGGATGCCGTGCTGTTTGGCGGCCCGGGCCAGGCGCAGGTTGAATTCCACATAGTCCACCAGGACCAGCAGATCCGGCGGATCGCTGCGCAGGCGCTCCTTGAGAACGTTCAGGGCGCGACGGATCTCCCGATACTGGGCAATGACCTCCCACAGACCCACCACCGCCAGCCGCCGTGCGTCCACCACCAGCTCCACGCCGGCCTCGCGCAGTGCATTGCAGCCCATGCCTGTATAGCGGTTGCCCGGGTTCAGATCCTCCAGGGCGCGGACCATGGCGGCTGCGTGCTGGTCACCGGAGGCTTCTCCGGCCACGACCATGACGTGCAGGGGGTGGCCGTTAGGTTCAGTCAAGGGCGCCCCGGATGACCTGGGCGATGCGCTCGATGGATGCATCGGGCAACTCCGGATAGATGGGCAGGGACAGGCAGCGCGACGCAATCGAATCGGTCACTGGTAGATTGACCCCGGCGGTGGTGTCGGCGAAGGCCTTTTGACGGTGCAGGGGAATGGGGTAGTAGATGGCGCAGGCGATCTGTTGGGCCTGCAGGGCCTTCATGATGGCATCACGCTGATCGCTGAGGATCGTGTATTGGTGGAAGACGTGAGTACCCACGCCATCTTCAAAGGGCGTGGTCACGGCGGTGCCGGCCAGCAGTTCGTTATAGCGATGGGCCACCCGACGGCGGCTGAAGTTGTAGTCATCGATATGGGGAAGCTTGACGCGCAGAATGGCAGCCTGAATCTCGTCCAGGCGGCTGTTGTAGCCAATGCGGTCATGGTGGTAACGCACATCGCTGCCATGGTTGCGTAGATTGCGCAATAGCGCAGCGTGGGCCTCGTCCCGTGTTGTCACCAGGCCGCCGTCGCCATAACACCCCAGATTCTTGCTGGGAAAGAAACTGAAGCAGCCGAAATCTCCCACACCGCCGGTCTGCTGCCCCCCCACCCGGGCGCCAAAGGATTGGGCACAGTCTTCCAGCAGCATCAGGTCGTTTTGCTGGCAGATCTGTTGCAGGGCATCCAGATCGGCAGGCTGCCCAAACAGGTGCACTGGCATGATGGCCCGTGTCCGGTCATTGATGGCGTCACGCACCTGGGCCACATCGATATTGAAGCTGTGAGGATCGATATCCACGAAGACCGGCGTGGCCCCCACGTAGCGTATGGCCTCGGCGGTGGCAATGAAGGTAAAGGCACTGGTGATCACCTCATCACCGTGGCCGATGCCGGCGGCCCTGAGGGCCAGATGCAGGGCGTCGGTGCCCGAGGCGCAGGTGATGGCGTACTCCACACCCAGGTAATCGGCCAGTTCCTGCTCCAGGGCCTGCACGTTCGGGCCGAGGATGAAGTGGGTCGTGTCAAGCACGCCTTGCACGGCGGCGTCGATGTCAGTCTTGAGCTGGTGGTATTGGGTCTTGAGGTCGACCATGGGGATCATGGTGGGGTCCTTCTGCAAACGAATCGGGGGTTGGGGGGCGTTCGGGCGAGAGGTCAGCCGTCCTCGCCCAGCACATGGGCGCCTTGGCGCACCTGTTCGGTGATACGGATGGCGGTCTCCAGGGCACGTTGCCCATCCTCACCGGAGACAATGACCGGGCCGCCGTTCGTGATGGCTTCCAGGAAGGCGGCGATCTCGGTCTTCAGGGCATCCCCCTCTTCAAAGATGCTGGTTTCGGTGGTGACTTCCGGGATGCCGGGAAACATTTCCCGCTCGCCCAGGCGGTGGATGGACAGTCCGCGATTCTGGAAGTCCACGGAGACGTAGGCGTTCTTCTGGAAGATGCGCATCTTGCGCTCGCTCTTGAGGCTCACCCGGCTGGAGGTCACGTTGGCCACGCAGCCATTTTCGAATTCGATGCGGGCGTTGGCAATGTCCAGTGCCTCGGACAGCACCTTGGCCCCGCTGGCCGCTACGGCTTTCACCGGCGAGCGCACCATGTCCAGGATGATGTCGATATCGTGGATCATCAGATCCAGCACCACGTTCACGTCGGTGGCCCGTGGCTTGAAGGGGGCCAGCCGGTGGGACTCAATGAAGAGGGGCGCGCAGCGCTGGCCAGCCAGGTCCAGCAGGGCCGCGTTGAAACGCTCCAGATGGCCTACCTGCAGGATGGCATCGTGCTCGCGGGCGATGCGGTTCAGCTCCGCGGCCTCGGCCACGGTGCTGGTGATGGGTTTCTCCACCAGAACATGGGTGCCCCGCTCCAGGAAGTCCCGTGCCACCTGATAGTGCAGGGTGGTGGGCACGGCAATGCTCACCGCATCCACTTCACCGAGCAACTCCCGGTAATCGGTCACCGCGCGACAGTCACAATCCGCGCCCACCCGGGCGGCGGCCTCGGCGTCAGTGTCGGCCACCGCGATCAGGTCAGCGTGAGAGAAGGCGGCGTACTTCTGGGCGTGAAACTTGCCGAGATAGCCGACGCCGATGACGGCGCATCGGGTTGGAGTCATGGGTTTTCCAGGAACGGGGCGTATGAAATGGCCAGTCTTGGGGTGCCAGGATACACCGTCACGGAACGGCGGGCCCTTTGGTCATGCATCCCTGCCGCTGATGCCCGCGGGGCTGGCTTTGCCTCGGCTGACCTGCTTAAGTGGTATTGAGTTTCTCCATTTTACTGGATCGTGAGGGCATTGTGTGACGGAAGCAGAACTTGTGGAATGCCTGGCGCAAGCGGATGTGGCAGGAGTGGACGAAGTGGGTCGCGGCCCCCTGGCGGGCCCCGTGGTGGCCGCTGCCGTGATCCTGGATCCGGCCCGCCCCATTGCCGGGCTGATGGACTCCAAGGCCCTGAGTCCGGCGCGCCGCGAGGCCCTGGCGGCCCTGATTCGGGAGCAATCGTTGGCCTGGTCCGTGGCCCTGTGCACGCCGGGGGAGATCGACGAGATGAATATCCTGCATGCCACCTTCGAGGCCATGCGTCGGGCCGTGGCCACCCTGGGCCGGCCGCCGTCCATCGCCCTGGTGGATGGCAACCGTTGTCCTGAACTGACCTGTGCCGCCTATCCCGTGGTGAAGGGGGATGGCCGGGTTCCCTGCATCAGCGCCGCCTCCATCATCGCCAAGGTTCATCGGGATGCGCTGATGGCTGACCTGGACCAGATCTATCCCGGTTACGGAATGGCTTCCCATAAGGGTTACCCCACACGCGCCCACCGCGAGGCATTGGTCAGGCTGGGCCCCAGCCCCTGTCATCGCCGCAGTTTCGCGCCCGTCCGGGAAGCCGCCCGTTTGCGATGATCCGTGGGGAGCGGCCCCCGGCCGTGCATGCCGTCGGTCTCAAGGGTGGATCACAGGCCCCCCTCTGGCCTTATACTCCTGGCCTGTTCAGCTCGATTCACCAGCTCCGCGGCACCCATGACACCCAGTTTTGTTCATCTCCATCTGCACTCCGAATTTTCTCTGGTGGACGGCCTGGTGCGCGTCGGTGCCCTGGTGGACGCCGCGCGAGCCCATGGCATGCCAGCCTGTGCGGTCACGGACCAAAACAATCTTTTCGGCATGGTCAAGTTCTACAAGGCTGCCCTCAAGGCCGGAGTCAAACCCCTCATCGGCGCCGATGCCTGGGTCACGGCACCACAGCCTGGAGAAGCGCCAACACGCATTGTCCTGCTCTGCCAGGACAATGCCGGCTACGGCAACCTGACCCGCCTGATCAGTCGGGGCTATCAGGAAGGTCAGCAAAGCGGTGCCCCGATCCTGGAGCGGGACTGGTTCACGCAGGAGACCTGTCGTGGGCTGATTGCCTTGTCCGGGGCGCGCGAGGGGGAAGTGGGCCGCGCCCTGCTGTCCAGCCAGCCGGAGACGGCCCAGCCACTGTGTGACCATTGGGCGGGCTTGTTTCCGGGGCGTTTCTACCTGGAACTGGTGCGTACCGGACGAGAGGGCGAGGAGGACTATCTGCACGCCGCGGTGAAATTGGCCGCAGCCCGGGGCCTGCCAGTGGTGGCCACCAACGATGTGCGCTTCCTCAAGGCTGAGGATTTCGACGCCCACGAGGCCCGGGTCTGCATCCATGAAGGCCGGGTGCTGGATGACCCACGACGTCCACGCCTGTACAGCCGACAGCAGTATCTACGCACCCCCGAAGAGATGTCAGAGCTTTTCAGCGATATTCCGGAAGCGCTTGAAAATACGGTGGAGATTGCCCGGCGCTGCAACCTCACACTGACACTGGGCGAGAACTATCTGCCCCAGTTTCCCATCCCCGAGGGGATGACCACCGATGCGTACTTCCGCAGTGAGTCCCGCAAGGGGCTGGACCAGCGGCTGGTGCGTCTGGTGGCTGAGGATGACCCGGATCGGGAGGCTCGTATTCAGGCCTACAAGGACCGTCTGGAATTGGAACTGGACGTGATATGCCAGATGGGGTTCCCCGGTTACTTCCTGATCGTGGCGGATTTCATTCAGTGGGCTAAAGACAATGGTGTGCCGGTAGGGCCGGGTCGTGGCTCCGGTGCAGGCTCACTGGTGGCCTACGCACTGAAAATTACTGACCTTGACCCAATCCGTTATGAGCTTTTGTTTGAGCGATTTCTGAATCCCGAGCGGGTGTCCATGCCCGACTTCGATGTGGATTTTTGCATGGAGAAACGGGACAGCGTCATCGACTATGTGGCGCGGCGCTACGGTCGAGACAAGGTTTCGCAGATCATCACCTACGGCACCATGGCCGCCAAGGCCGTGGTGCGCGACGTGGGTCGGGTGCTGGGGCACCCGTATGGCTTTGTCGATCGCATTGCCAAGCAGATCCCCATGGAAATCGGCATGACCCTGGACAAGGCCCTGGAGCAGGAAGAGGACCTGCGCCAGAGCTATCAGGACGATGAAGAGGTGCGCGACCTCATCGACCTGGCGCTGAAGCTGGAAGGCGTGGCACGTAATGCCGGCAAGCACGCCGGTGGGGTTGTCATTGCCCCCACCACGCTCACGGACTTCTCGCCGCTGTTCTGCGAACCGGGGGGGCAGGGGGTGGTCACCCACTTCGATAAGGACGATGTGGAAGCCATCGGCCTGGTGAAGTTCGACTTCCTGGGCCTGCGCACCCTGACCATCATTGACTGGGCGGTGCACAACATTAATGCCCGACGCCAGGAGGCGGGCGAGGCCCTGCTGGACATCAACGATGTGCCCCTGGAGGATCAGGCCACCTTCAGCCTGCTCAAGCGCCAGGAGACCACGGCGGTCTTCCAGCTGGAATCGCGGGGCATGAAGGATCTCATCAAGCGCCTGGAACCTGATGATTTTGAGGACATCATCGCCCTGGTGGCCCTCTATCGTCCTGGCCCGCTGCAATCGGGCATGGTGGATGACTACATCAACCGGAAGCACGGTCGGGCCAAGGTGGAGTATCCCCATCCGGCCCTGGAGCCCATCCTCAAGCCTACCCATGGGGTGATCCTCTACCAGGAACAGGTGATGCAGATCGCCCAGGTGCTGGCCGGCTACAGCCTGGGGGGCGCGGACCTGCTGCGGCGCGCCATGGGCAAGAAAAAGCCCGAGGAGATGGCCAAGCAGCGCGAGATTTTCCAGAAGGGCGCGGTGGAAAAGGGGGTGCAGGCGGAGACCGCCACCTACATCTTTGACCTCATGGAGAAGTTCGCCGGCTACGGGTTCAATAAGTCCCACTCGGCCGCCTATGCGTTGCTCTCCTACCAGACCGCCTGGCTCAAATGCCATTACCCTGCGGCCTTCATGGCGGCGGTGCTCTCTGCCGATCTGGATCACACCGACAAGATCGTGAACCTGATCGACGAGTGCCGCTCCATGAATCTGGAGGTGATCCCTCCGGATGTGAATGCCTCCAGCTATGAATTCACCGTGCGCGATGCGCGCACCATCGTTTATGGGTTAGGCGCCATCAAGGGGGTGGGCGAATCCGCCATCCAGGTGATCCTGGACAGCCGCAGCCAGGGCGGCCCGTTCGCCAGTCTGGATGACCTGTGCATGCGTGCCGATTCCCAGAAGATCAACCGGCGCACCCTGGAGGCCCTGATCCGCGCCGGCGCCCTGGATTCCATTGGTCCTAATCGGGCCACATTGATGCACACGCTGCCCCAGGCCCTGTCCCGCGCTGAACAACACCTGCGGAACCAGAGCATGGGGCAGGAGGATCTGTTCGGGGATCTGGTCATACCGGCTCCGGAAGTGGCCCCGACCGAACAGTGGCCGGAATGGGACGAAGAAAGCCGTCTTCTGGCGGAGAAGGAAACCCTGGGGTTGTACCTCACCGGGCATCCCATCATCCGCTATGAGGCTGAACTGGCACAGATTACGGGCAAGCGCATCGCCGATCTGCTCAGCGATCTGGCCGATAGTGCCCCCAGCAACGGCGGTGGCAACGGGGAGGGGGGGGGTTACGGTCGGGGCCGGCAGCGGGAGCAGACCGTGATCGTTGCCGGCCTGGTGGTGGCCATCCGGACCCGTAACGGCAACTCCGGGCGCATGGCCTTCCTCACCCTGGACGATCGCAGCGGCCGAGTGGAAGTTGGGTTGTTCGGGGACGACTACCGACGCTACCAGAGCCTGTTGGTCAAGGATCGTCTGCTGGTGGTGGAGGGCAGTGCCGGCATTGATGAGTTCAGCGGGAACGTGCGCATGCGCTGTCGTCAGATCATGGACCTGGATCAGGCCCGCGAACAATTTGCCAAACGGGTGGAACTGGCCGTCAACGGTCATGCCAGCCCGGGGTTGCTGGAGGGATTGCATGCGCACCTGGTGCCCTTTTGCGAGGGGCCGTGTCCCATATTCCTGAGCTACTGTAACGACCAGGCCAGTGCCCGTTTTCGTCTGGGGGCCCGTTGGCAGGTGCGCCCGAATGAGGAACTCATCCATCACCTGCGGGAGTTGCTGGGGGAGGAGGCGGTACGGATCGTTTACCGCTGAGGTCTCGAGGCAGAAGACAGCACTTGAGACGAGTCAGTTTCCCGCGTGTACAATGCCCCTTTCCCACACCAACCGACAAGTCATCGAATGAACCCGGATTTCCTTGAATTTGAGCAGCCTATCGCCGAACTGGAAGCCAAGATCGAAGAGCTCCGGTTCGTGGGTGATGATGCGGAAGTGAACATCCAGGACGAGATCGCCCGTCTGGAGAGCAAGTGCAAGAGCCTCACCGAGTCGATCTTCTCCAAGCTCACGGCCTGGCAGATCGCCCAGTTGGCCCGCCATCCACGAAGGCCTTACACCCTGGATTACGTGAGGCACATGCTCACGGAATTCGAGGAACTTCATGGGGATCGCGCCTTTGCCGATGACCCGGCCATTGTGGGCGGCATCGGACGCCTGGGTGATCGACCCGTCATGGTGATCGGCCACCAGAAGGGCCGCGACACCAAGGAGAAGATCGTCCGCAACTTTGGCATGCCGCGCCCGGAAGGTTATCGCAAGGCCCTGCGCCTGATGCAGATGGCGGAGCGATTCTCACTGCCGGTGATCACCTTCATCGATACCCCAGGCGCCTATCCCGGCGTGGGCGCCGAGGAACGGGGGCAGAGCGAAGCCATTGCCCGCAATCTCATGGAGATGTCTGAATTGCGCACCCCCATCGTCTGTACCGTGGTGGGCGAGGGGGGGTCCGGGGGCGCCTTGGCCGTGGGAGTGGGTGACAAGGTTCAAATGTTGCAATACAGCACCTACTCGGTGATCTCGCCTGAGGGGTGTGCCTCCATCCTCTGGAAGAGCGCCGAAAAGGCTTCCGAAGCCGCGGAGGCCATGGGCATCATTTCCACCCGGCTCAAGGAATTGGGCCTGATCGACCAGGTGATTGACGAACCGCTGGGTGGGGCGCATCGGGATCCAGAAGCCATGTCACAGACACTGAAGGCGACTCTTCAGGAGACACTGGACGAGTTGCAGTGCATGGATGTGGATGAACTGGTGGAGCGTCGTTACCAACGCATCATGAAGTACGGGCAGTTCAAGGAGTAACTCCCCATGCTCGGGGCCCTTGCCCAGGCCGTGGAACGTTTGCCGCCGGCACGACGATGGCTGGTGGGATTGAGCGGGGGGCTGGATTCCGTGGTCCTGTTGCACGGGCTGGCACAGCTGGGGGGGCGGGTGGGTTCCCCCGGGTTGCGCGCGGTGCATGTGCACCACGGGCTTCATGCCCGTGCCGATGCCTGGGCCCAACACTGCCAGGTGCTTTGCGATGCTCTGGAAGTGCCCCTGGATGTGGTGAGGGTGGATGCCCGGCCGCATCGAGGTCAAAGCCCTGAAGCCGCGGCTCGCCACGCACGTTATCAGGCATTGGCCGACCAGATGGCCCCCGGTGACGCCCTGCTCACTGCCCATCACCGCCGCGATCAGGCAGAAACCCTGCTTCTCCAGCTCCTGCGTGGTGCCGGCCCGGCCGGACTCTCGGCCATGCCCCGCTGGCAGCCCCACGGGTCGGGCTGGCATGGGCGGCCGCTGCTGGATATGGATCGCCCCATGCTTGAGGCCCACGCCCGCGAAAATGGTCTGGTCTGGGTGGAAGATGACAGTAATGGCGACCTGGGGCTGGACCGCAATCTGCTGCGTCATGAGGTGATGCCCCGACTGCGCCAGCGTTGGCCGTCCCTGGATACCACGCTGGCTCGAGCTGCGGGACTGCAGGCAGAGGCCCAGGAACTGCTGGCGGAGCGTGCGCGGGAGGACCTGCAGACCCTGAGAGGCGAGGCGGCAGGCACACTGTCAATTCCGGCGATCCGTGCCCTGCGCCGCCCCCGACAACGCAACGCCTTGCGAGAATGGTGGCGGGAGAAGGGGCTGCCTGCGCCCAATCAGAACCGGCTGGAAGCCCTGTTGCAGCAGATCCGGGACGTGGGCCCTGACAGCGGATTGCTCGTGACCTGGCCTGGAGCCGAGGTGAGGGGGTATCGGGACAGCCTTCATGCCATGGCGCCTTTGCCGCTCCTGGACCCGGCCAGTGTCTGGTCATGGGACGGCATTCGGGACCTGGCCTTGCCGGAGCTGGGGATCACTCTATCGGCCCAGGAGATGCTGCGTTTGCATGGGCTGGAGCCTGCCCTCCTGGAGCCTCCGCTGACGGTGCGCCTGCGCCGTGGGGGCGAGACCTGCCGTCTGCGCGGGCAGACCCGAATCCTCAAGAAGCTGTTTCAGGAGGCAGGCATCCCTCCCTGGGAGCGGGACCGCATCCCCTTGATTCATGCCGGTGATCGTCTTGCCGTGGTCTGGGGCCTGTGGTGTTGTGATCTCCCGGCTGGGGCGGGCAGGCGGTGAAGCATCTGAGCGAATATCGGGCTGCCCTCAAGGTCGATGGGGCTGTGCCAGATAGTCCTCCGATTGCATCTCCAGCAGCCGGCTCACACAACGCTGATACTCGAAGCGCAGCCGCTGGCCCTGATACAGTGCCTCCGGTCGATCCTCGGCGGCGATGATCAGGTTCACCCTGCGGTCGTAGAATTCGTCCACCAGTGCCAGAAAACGCCGGGCGGCGTTGTCCATGGTGTGATCCATGACCGGCACATCGGCGATGAGCACCGAATGGAACTCCCGGGCAATCTCCACGTAGTCCATCTGGCTGCGCGGACCCTCGCACAGATCGGCAAAGCGAAACCAGACCACGCCATCCGCGCACCGCTGAACCGGGATCTTGCGATCCTCCACCTGGATGTGGCGGCAATCGTGAGGCGCATCGGGTGCCAGGGTATCGAAGGTGTTCACGAGTTGTTCACGTGCCGCCTCATCTGAGGGCGTGTGATAGATCTGCGCCTGTTGAAGATTGCGCAGCCGATAATCCACATCCCCATCCAGATGAAATACCTCCAGGTGCTCATGGATCAGCCGGATGGCGGGCAGGAACAGGTCCCGTTGCAGGCCGTCCTTGTAGAGTTCATCCGGTGGCAGGTTGGAGGTGGTTACCAGACAGACCCCATTCTCCATCAGGCCTGCCAGCAGGCGGTGCAGCAAGACCGCATCGGTGATGTCGGAGACGAAAAACTCGTCCAGACACAGCAGGCGGGCATGGGCCATGCGGCGGGCGACGATGGCAAGGGGGTCGCTCTGGTCCTTGAGTTCGCGAAGCTCGGCATGCACCTTTTGCATGAAGCGGTGAAAATGCAGTCGGGTCTTGTCCTCGAAGGGCAATTCATCGAAGAAGCGATCCACCAGATAGGTCTTGCCGCGACCCACATCCCCCCAAAGGTAAAGGCCGGGTACGGGTTGCGGTACCTCCCTGCGCCTCAGCAGGCGGGCCAGCGGGCCGGGCCGCCTGGGTCGGGGCGTGGCCGCCAGCTCATCTGTGATGCGTTGCAGACGCGCCAGGGCCCGTTCCTGGCCGGGGTCCAGTTGGAGCCCGGCTGCGTGTTCGGGTTGCAGTCGACCGTGATGGGGCATGGGCATGGCTGTATCGGGACCGGACTACGGCATCGCAGCATAGCATAGCCACCGGCAGACCCAACCCCGCGAATCCCATGGGAAAGGACTGGTCAGAGGCCGGGCTGGGGTTTAGCATTGCGGTTATCCGTTTCGTCATCTGGTGAATGAGAGCTGTGATCCATGAATAAAGCCCCGGAAACTGATCTTCACGCCCTGCTTGACCAGCCCATGCCCGACCGTGATGGGCATTTCGGGCCCTATGGCGGGCAGGCCGTGCCTCCTCAGTTGAAGTCCATCATGGATTCCATCGCCGAGGCCTATCTCGCCATCCGTGAGACCCGGGCTTACCAGGATGAGTTGGCCGAGCTGTATACCTACTATGTGGGCCGTCCCAGCCCCATCTACCTGGCTCGGCGGCTCAGTGAGCACTGCGGTGGCAACGCCGAGATCTATCTCAAGCGGGAGGACCTGAATCACACAGGGGCCCATAAGATCAACCACGCGCTTGGGGAGGCCCTGCTGGCCAAGCACATGGGCAAGACCAAGGTGATCGCCGAGACCGGAGCGGGTCAACATGGGGTGGCCATGGCCACGGCCTGTGCCCTGGTGGGGTTACCCTGCGAGATCCATATGGGGGAGATCGATATCGAAAAGGAACACCCCAACGTGGTCAAGATGAAGATTCTCGGGGCCACCCTGATCAGCGTGGACCGAGGGACACGCACGCTGAAGGATGCCGTGGACAGCGCCTTTGAGGAATACATGAAGGACCCGGACAACTTCTTCTATGCCATCGGCTCCGTGGTTGGCCCCCATCCCTTCCCCATGATGGTGCGTGACTTCCAGTCCGTGGTGGGGCGCGAGGCACGCGAGCAGTTCCTTGGCATGAAGGGCGAACTGCCCGATTACGTGGTGGCCTGTGTGGGGGGCGGTTCCAACGCCTTGGGTCTGTTTACGGCCTTCCTGCACGACCTGGAAGTGAAGATGGTGGGTGTGGAGCCCTCCGGTCGTGGCCTGGGTCTGGGCGAGCATGCCGCCACGTTGACCTATGGCAAGCCCGGCACCATGCACGGTTTCCACTCCTACATGCTGCAAGATGATGAAGGCCAGCCCCAGCCGGTGTATTCCATCGCCTCTGGCCTGGATTACCCTTCCGTGGGCCCTCAGCACAGCTATCTGAAGGATATCGGTCGCGCCGAGTACCATGCGATGGATGACGAGGCCTGTCTGAAGGCCTTCATGGATCTTTCCCGTTTTGAGGGCATCATCCCCGCACTGGAATCCTCTCATGCACTGGCCTGGGCCATGCAGGCGGCACGCGCGGCCAAGCCGGGCACGCGCATCCTGATCAACCTGTCCGGTCGCGGCGACAAGGACGCGGACTTCGTGGCTGAAAGGCTGGGGCTTTGAGGTCTTCCTGATCTCCTCTGTGGGGGTGCCATGAAAACGCTCACCTGCCCACCCACTGCACCCACTGGTAATACAGGGGGATGCCCACGAGGACATTCACCGGGAAGGTGAGTCCCAGGGCGGCCAGCATGGCCAGACCGATATTGGCCTTGGGGATGGCGGCGCGAATGGCCGCTGGCGCGGCAATATAGGAGGCGCTGGCGGTCAGCGCAGTGAGGATGAGCAGAGAGCCTGCAGGCAGACCCAGCAGCAGTCCCGTGGTCAGGCCCACACCCGCCAGCAAGAACGGGGCACAGACGGCAAAGCACAGCAGTCTCCAATGGTGCCAGGGGACAGGGCGTAGGGTCTCGGCTGCCGTCAGGCCCATCTCCAGAAGGAACAGAGCCAGTACCACCTTAAAGGAGTTGGTGAGCAGGTCGGTGACTGCCGCCCCTTCCTGGGGGCCGTAGAGCAGGCCGATGATGACTCCGCCCACCAGAAGAATGACACCCCGGTTTGTCAGTGTTTCATGCCACAGCCCGGGCATGCCGACGCTCGTGCTGGCACCGCCGTAGCGGCGATAAAGGAAGATGGCCACCATGATGGCGGGTAATTCCATCATCACCAGATAGAGGGTGACTTCGGCGCTAACAGGCAGCTTCAGCCCCTCTGCGAAGGCCAGGGCGACGGCGAAAGTGCCTGCGCTCACGGAACCATAATGGGCAGCCATGCTGGCGCTGTCGGCCGCCGACAGGCAGATGACACGCATCAACAAGGGCATCAGCATCAGCGGGATCAGCGCTCCCAGCGCGGCCACGGCGAGCAGATCCTGAATGACCGAGAGGCTGATATTGCCATGCAGCGCCATCCCTCCCTTGAGGCCGATCGTCAGCATCAGCAGCAAGCTGAGGGTGTCGTAGGCGGCCTTGGGAATGGTCAGATCGGATTTCAGCAAGCCGGCCACCAGGCCAAGCAGGAAAAACATGACGACAATATCTGGCATGGTTGTTGGTGCGATAGCTTCAGGGGATGCGAATTTTGAGGCCAATGGCCGCTAGATGCCAGTGCTGGGGCTTGAGTCCTTCCCGACCGGGTGGCACTCTCTGGCCATGAAACCTTCCTTGCGCATCACGATCATTCCGCTGCTTGCGGCAGCGTTGAGTTTTGGGGTGGTGGCCTCATCTCAGGCCCAGACCGTCATTCTTCAAGAGGGGGAGTCCTGGCAGCGCGGTGATGTGCGTGTCTGGTGTGGTCCCCCCCCATCCAGTGTGCGTCCCATCGTGATCACGGAATGCCAGTTCTGGGACGACTTTGATAACGCCTGCCTATTTGAACGACGCATCCACCGGGTCGGTGGGCAGGAGTGTGTCGAGGAATGCCAGCACTGGGATGATTTTTCAAACACCTGCAATTTTGAGACGCGCTGTGATTACCACGCGGATCAGCATGTATTCGTACACACTCGCTGTGAGCAATTTGATGACTTTGCGAGGACGTGCCAGCGGGAGCGCGCCCGCGTCCTGCGCTGATCTGTTCAGTCAATGTCGCGGGCCGGTGACCTGGTGCGCGGCTAAGGGCGCAGATCACCCTAAAGAATCCCTCCCGGCTGCCGATACCACGTCCATACCCCCCAGTGCAGGAGTGTGTCGCCGTGGCTATCGATCACAGTGTCTTCCCGGTCTCACTCAAGACCCCCGATTTCCGTCCTGGTGCCAAGGGTGCGGGACAGGGCATCGCTTCGGGTGACAATGGCTCCGCTCGTAGCCTGAATGCATTGCAGAACAAGATTCTGCAGAACCTGGCCAAGCAGATCCCCGGGCAAAGCCTGGGGGGCATGAAGCGTCTGGATGCCAATGACTTCACTCCCGAAAAGGTGGCCGAGCGCATCGCTGGCTTTGTGGAGATGGGGCTGGCCAATGCCCGAGCTCGAGGCGCCAGTGAAGAGCAACTGCAAACGCTGAAGGAGCAGGCCACACGCGGTGTCGAGCAGGGCTTCAAGGAGGCCCGTGAGATCCTGGGTGGTCTCAATCTGCTCGATGGAAAGATCAAGGCGGACGTGGATGAGACCGAGGCGCTGACCTTCGCGGCTCTGAAGAACCTCGCGCTCGACCCCCAGGATCGTGATCTGGCTGGCATGACCCGCCTGTCCATGATGGAACGCTATCAGCGCGCCGAGAGCCTGGAGCTCAATATCACCACGCAATCGGGTGCCCAGGTGAGCATCCAGTTCCAGAGTGCCCAGGACAACCGTGTCCAGGCCGAGGCCCGAATGGAGGGCGGGGATTCACGGGGGTGGCTGGATGTCAGCCGAACCGAGCAAAGCGGCTACAGCTTCTCGATCCAGGGCGACCTGAACCCGGATGAACTCCGGGCCGTGGAGGACCTGGTGCGTGATGTGGGGCAGTTGGCGGATCAGTTCTTCAATGGGGATGTGCAACAGGCCTTCGAGATGTTGCCGGATCTTCGCTTCGACACCAGCCAGTTGCAGTCCATGGATCTGAACATGACCCGCACCGAGACCTACCGTATGGCTCAGAGCTATGAGCAGACCCAGCAGATGGAGTCCCCGGAGCGCTCCATGCCGGGACGACGTCTGGGCCAGTTGATGGAGGCCATGCAGGAACGGTTCAACCTGCCGTCGCTGCAGTTCCTGGCCAATCCCATGGACGATGGCGGACTGATCATGAAGACACTGGTGGAGCAGGATACCCGCTTCAAGGAAGCCGACACCGAGCAACAACAGCGATTCCAGGAGAACATGGCGCGGCTGCTGGATGCGGTGGGGCAGTAGCATCGGGCACACACGGCGGGGAATATTCGGGTCACTTCACGGTCATAATTCCAGGTAACCACCACTGGAGGCCCGGTGACCCCGCTGACCCATCACGAAATCCTCACCCTGGTTGGCCCCTTCGCCCGCGACGAGTGGCGGGTGGATCTGGCGGCCACCGATCGCCAGAACCGGTGCGTGGTGTTCGAGCCCCGCACCCATGACCATCCCGAAGATCCTTCCAGCCTGTCGCTCACCGAACACCTGCAACTGGAAAACCCGGCCCGTGGCCGCTTCTGTCTGCGGCGCACACTGACCGATGCGTCGGGCCTGAGCGCCACGCTGGAGGTCATCGGTGAAGACGCGGCCTCGGTGTACGCCCAGTGCGCCCGTGTGCCGTTAGATGACCACTTTCGGCACCAGGCCGGTACGCTGGCGGCCCTCAGTTACGCCCTGGAGTATCGCCGCCCTGCACCCAATGCCGAGCCGGGCTGGAGGCGGCGCTTTACCCTGGGTGAGGCCTACGTACGCGGGCGACGCCTGCAGTTTGATGCCCGCACCGTCCCGGGTCTGCCTGCCAAGCTGACCCTGGACTGGCACCCCCAAGGTGATATTCATTTGCCCGGTGACCTGCTGGCGGTGCAGGGCTGGGCCTGGCGACCCCTGCAACTCATGCCCGGCGGCTGGAAGGCCACCGTGAAGCTGTCCCGACGGGAGCCGGAGCGTTCGCGCGAGGCCGAGGAGCGCTTCCTGGCCACGGTGGCACACCTGGAACAGACCCTGTCCCAATCCCCCGCGCACTTTCATGAACGCTTCAAGTGGCAGCGCTGGCGGGTGGTCTTTCAGCGCAGCCTGGCCATACAGGGGATGCTGGCCATTCTGTCCGCCATCCCCATCCTGTACTGGGGCGATTTCGGGCAGGATGGTCAGGTGCCCCTGTGGACCACCGGCGTGCCACCCGTGATGCTGCTGGCCATCTTCCTGAGCTGGTCCCGCGAGGTGCCGGTGATGGAGATCCCGCCGCTGCCCAAGCCACTGGTGGCCACCGCCTGGGAACAGGGCCCATCCACTGAAGGAGTCCCCGACTGATGCAGGGCAATCCCATGAACATCCCGGCGGTGTCCATCGCCGCCGCCAAGCAGGCACTGATCGAGCAATACGCGGATCCGGTACTGCGGCTTCGTGCCTCCATGCTCTGGGGCACCCGCGGAGTGGGCAAATCCTCCATCATCGCCCAAGTGGCCGAGCACTACAGGGTTCCCCTGGTGGACCTGCGCCTGACCACCATTGAGCCGGTGGACATCCGCGGGGCCATCTATGCCGACGAGGAACAATCCCGTACGGTCTGGTTTCCCCCGGAATTCCTGCCCGGGCCGGATCAGCCCGAGGGCATCCTGTTCCTGGATGAACTCACCGCCGCCGATCAGCGCCTGCAGATCTCCGCCTATTCCCTCATCCTGGATCGTCGCGTGGGGCACTACCGTTTGCCTGATGGCTGGCAGGTGGTGGCAGCAGGAAATGCCCGCTTTCACGGGGCAGTGAGTCACGACATGGGCACCGCCCTGGCCGATCGCATGTTCCACTTCAACGTGCAGACAGCCATCGACGCCTTCCTGGAACACGCCCTGGAGCGTGGCTTTGCCCCGGAGGTGATGGCCTACCTGAAGGTGCGGGCCGACAAGCTGGATGACACCCAGACCCAGCTCGCCAATGATTATCTGATCGGCGCAAGCCCGCGGGGCTGGGAGGATATCTCCAACGTGCTGCACTCGGATATCTCCGACACGGCCAAGCGTCTGTTCGTCCAGGGGCGCATCGGGTCCGCCAATGCCGCAGAGTTCTTCGGGGTGTTGCGGGAGATCCAGTCGGGGGTGGACGTCACCCGGCTGCTGGCAGCGGATGCGGGGCCGGACACTGCGGAACTGCTGCCGCGCTCCCTGGATGGCCTGTACGGCATGATCTATGGCCTGCTGGCCGCCGTGGAGGATGCCACAGCCATGAACCGCGCCCTGGAGATCATCGAGCAGTATCCGGATATCCGCGCCGATGTGGCCTTGCCCATTCGCGAGGCCCAGACCCTCACCATGGAACTGCTGCTGCAAAAGGGCCTGGCCCGGGGGCTGGAGAACACCATCCTGGCCAGCCCGGCCTATGAGCGCTACATGGCCCAGCGGGAACAAGGGGCATGAAGGGCTACGACGACCCGGTTCATGCTGGCCACCGGGGGACCGGAGCGGTGCAGACCATGGTGGAGTACGCCCCGTCCACGGGGGGGCTGGCCCTGTGGATGCAACACCAGGACGTGGACGAACTCCCGGAGTCGGTCAGGGCGGCCAATGATGGTCAGACCATCTATTACGGGCCCGGCTTCGGGGATCTGCCCCTGCCGCGCCAGGTGGGCCTGGTGGCACACCAGGTGCTGCACGTGGCCCTGCGCCATGCCCAGCGCCGGGAGGAACTCAGACGCCTGGTGGGCGATGTAGACGCCCAGCTCTATAACATCTGCGCCGATGCCATCGTCAATACCAGCCTGAGTCACCTGGACTGGCTCGAACTGCCCCGGGATGCAGTGACCCTGGAACGCCTTCTGCGCGAGTCGCTCGGGATACGCTATGGCCCGGAACAGGCCTTGCTGGAGTGGGATGTGGAACGGCTCTATCGCCAGGTGGATGATCGCCGCAAGGACGGGGATTCAGGGCAGGGCCAGCGCGGGGATCAAGGGGCATCGGGGGGTGAAGGTGGTGAGGATGCCCGTGACAGCGCCCAGGCACAGGCCCGGCCGAGACAAGATGGCCCCCGGGCCGAGCAGGCGCGGCGCCTGGATGGGGCGGAGTCGCGGGATCTGCTTCCCAGTGATGAGGATGTGAGCCGACCCGAGGCGGCGGCGGAGCAGAGCCGGGAGTGGGCCGAGCGCATCAGCCGGGCCCATGCGGGTGACGGTGCCTTCTCCATGCTGCGCTCCCTGCTCGCGGATCTGCCCAGGGTGCGGGTGCCCTGGGAGCAGGTGCTGCGCACCCAGTTGACCCGTGGTCTGACCCGGCATCCCGAGCTGTCCTGGTCCCGCCCGTCGCGCTCCTACCTGGCCAATCAGGGGCGCACGGCGGGCGGGCGTCGCATGCCCTGGGAGCCGGGCATGGTGGGCTCCCGTGCCGTCCCCCGGCTGGTGCTGGTGGTGGATGTCTCGGGGTCCATCGACGAGGGCTTGCTGGGGCGCTTTGCCACCGAGATCGAGGCCATCACGCGCCGCACCGACGCCAATCTGATCCTGGTGATCGGGGATCTGGCCGTGCGCTCGGTGCAGCGCTTCGAGCCCGGGGTGTCTTCGTTGCGGGATCTGGTCTTCGAGGGGGGCGCGGGGACCGATTTCACGCCGCTGCTCAAGGAGGCGGACCGGCAACGCCCGGACATGGGCGTGGTGCTCACCGACCTGCAGGGCCCGGCCCGGTACCGCCCGGACTGGCCGGTGCTCTGGGTTGTCCCAGCCGAGCATGAGTCCACGCCAGCACCGTTTGGCCGCAAGCTGGTGCTGGTGGACTAACTCTCATGCATCACATCGGTGAGGCACCCCCGATGATGAAAGATACGTTACGAGCCCCTCTCCCCTGTGGGGAGAGGGGTTGGGGTGAGGGGCGAGGGCCAGCACAGTGCCTGCCTCACCCCCTCATCCCCGGCCCTTCTCCCCCGAGGGGAGAAGGGAGCTTCCGTAGCTGAACCTGGGGGCTTTCACGTCAAGGTGAGAAGGGCTCAGTGTGGTCATCACCGTGATGGATGAGCGTCAGGGCATCAGCCGCTGGATCTCCCAGGTCTCGTACTGCAGCCGGTACTGAAACCGGTCATGCAGGCGGTTGTCCCGCCCCTGCCAGAACTCGAAGGTATCCGGGACCAGCCGGTACCCCCCCCAGGTCTCGGGGCGGGTCACATCCCCATGGGGATAGCGCAGTTGCACCCGCTCAAGACGTTGCTCCAGGGCCTCCCGGTTCTTCACCGGGCCGCTTTGTTCCGAGGCGGCCGCAGCCAGCTGGCTGCCCCGTGGGCGGGACCGGAAATAGGCATCCGCATCCTTTGCGGGCAGGCGTTCCACGTAGCCCTCCACACGGATCTGACGCTCCAGCCCGGCCCAGTAAAACAGCAGGGCCGCCATGGGGTTCTCTGCCAATTGCCGACCCTTGAGGCTGCGACCATCGGAGTACCAGCACAGCCCCCGATCATCCACGTGCTTGAGCAGCACCGCCCGGGCCGAGGGGCGACCCTTGGCATCCGCCGTGGCCAGCACCATGGCCGTGGCGTCGGGCTCGCCTTCGGCGTCCTTGAGCCAGTCGGCCAGCTGTTCAAAAGGGTCCAGGGCCAGGTCGGCACGGCGCAGGCTGGCGCGCTGATACGACCGGCGGGTCTGGCGATGGTCAATGGGCGACATGGGCCGTCAACTCCTGCACTGGTTGAGGATCTGTTCGGCGGCGATGGTGCCGGATAGGATCGTCGGGGGCACGCCAGGACCGGGCACCGTGAGCTGGCCGGCATAGTAGAGGTTGTCCAGCTTGCGGCTCTTCAGCCTGGGCTTGAGCATGGCCGTCTGCATCAGGGTGTTGGCCAGGCCGTAGGCATTGCCCTTGAAGGCATGATAGTCGTGGATGAAATCCTTGTGGGCGTAGGATCGGCAGAACACCACGTGATCGCGGATGGACTGGCCGGTGATGGCTTCCAGCCGTTCCAGGATCAGCTTCTGGTAATGGCGTCGCGTCTCGGGGGTGTCCTCCAGGCCAGCGGCCACCGGGATAAGCACCATGAGGTTCTCCTGACCCTCCGGGGCCACCGAGGGGTCGGTCTGCGAGGTGGCACTCACGTACAGGGCAGGCTCGGTGGGCCAGGCAGGATCCTGGTAGATCTGCGCCGCATGGGCCTCGAAGTCGGCATCGAACAGCAGGGTATGATGCGGCAGCCCCTCCAGCTTCTTGTCCACGCCCATGTAGAAGATGATGGAGGAGGGTGACATGACCCGTTTATCCCAGTAGGCCGGTGAGTACATGCGGTCGGCCTCGGGGAGCAGATCCTGCTCCACGTGGTGATAGTCCCCGGCGCCGATCAGATAGTCGGCCTCAAAACGCCCCTGGTCCGTGTTCACGGCCACCACCTTGCCATCCCGGGTTTCGATGCCGGTGGCCTCGGTGCCGAACTGGAAGCGGGCACCCATCTCCTCGGCCAACTGATGCATCGCCTTGACCAGTTCATACATCCCGCCCATGGGGTACCAGGTGCCCAGCTTGAGATCGCCGTAATTCATCATGCTGTACAGGGCCGGTGTGGTGCGGCCCGTGCCCCCCAGAAACAGGATGGGGAACTCCAGCATCCGATGCAGGCGCGGGCTCTTGAAGAAACGGGTGATATGGCTGCGGTAGGAACGCAGCAGATGCATGGAGAAGAGATAACGCAACAGCCGCAGCTGGGCAAATTCCATGAAGGAAAGGCAGGGCTTGTTGGCGAACTCGCCAATGCCCACCGTGTATTTCACCTCGGCCTCGTCCAGGAATCGTTCCAGCTGGAAACCGGCACCCGGCTCGATGCTCTCGAACAACTCCACGGTCTGTTTCACGTCCGCCGGGATCTCCACATAGTCATCCTTGCCGAAGTAGATCCGGTAGGAGGGGTCCAGGCGTTTGAGTTCAAAGTAGTCAGAACTCTTGCGCCCGAATTCGGCGAAGAACCCATCGATGACGTCCGGCATCCAGTACCAGCTCGGTCCCATGTCGAAGGTGAAACCCTTTGCAGAGAACTGCCGCCCCCGGCCGCCGGGGATGTCGTGGCGCTCGATGACGGTGACGTCCATGCCCTCGCGGGCCAAGGTGGCAGCGGCGGCCAGCCCGGCAAAGCCGGCGCCGATGATGACGATCTTGTTTTTCTTCATGATTTCTTCGGGAGATGACGGTGAATGGGTACGCTACCCCGGCGGCCCGTGGCTGGCAAGGTGTACCGCCCCGCGCCCTTCCATGAAGACCCGCCCATGGGACCCGGGCCGTGGGTGGGTTATGATTGCCCCCTCATTTTGTTCAAGTAATGGCGCCCCATGACTTCCATACCCTCCCGTATTGCCCAGGAACTGGGCGTTCAGGCCAGCCAGGTCAACGCTGCCGTGGAACTGCTGGACGGTGGCTCCACCGTGCCGTTCGTGGCCCGCTATCGCAAGGAGGCCACCGGCGGCCTGGACGATACGCAGCTGCGTAACCTGGAGGAGCGACTGATCTACCTGCGGGAGCTGGAGGGACGTCGTCAGGTGGTGCTCAAGGCCATCGAGGAGCAGGGCAAGCTCACCGACACCCTGCGACAGGCCATCGACACCGCCGAGACCAAGACCCGTCTTGAGGACCTCTACCGGCCCTACATGAAAAAGCGCCGCACCAAGGCGCAGATCGCCCGGGAGAATGGCCTGGAGCCGCTGCTGGATACCCTGCTGGAGGATCCCGCTCAATCCCCGGAGGCGGTGGCCGCCGGCTTCACCCGTGATGAGATCACCGTGGAGGCCGCCCTGGAAGGGGCCGGGCATATCTTCATGGAGCGCATTGCCGAGGATGCCGATCTCATTGAAGAGATGCGCCAATTCGGCTGGGAGAAGGGCTATATGGTCAGCCGGGTGGTGGAGGGCAAGGAACAGGCCGGTGCCCGCTTCCGTGACTATTTCGATCATGTGGAGCCTTTGTGCAAGGTGCCTTCCCACCGGGCCCTGGCCATGTTCCGGGGGCAGGCGGAGGAGGTGTTGCGCCTGGAGGTGGCCTGGAGCCAGGCCCAGGCCCGGGGTGAGAAGGAAGAGCCCGGTGCCTCCCCCGGCGAGCGCGCCGTGGTGCGTCGCTTTGGCCTCTCGGACCAGGGGCGGCCCGCCGATGCCTGGCTGGCCCGGCACGCCCGTCTGGCCTGGCGGGCCAAACTCTCCATCCACCTGGATGTGGCCCTGAAGCGCCGTATCAGGGAACTGGCGGAGGAAGAGGCGATCCGTGTCTTCGGCGCCAACCTGGAGGACGTGCTGCTGGCCGCGCCGGCAGGATCCCGGGCCACCATGGGCCTGGACCCGGGCGTGCGCACCGGTGTGAAGGTGGCCGTGGTGGATACGGAGGGTGCGGTGGTGGATACCGCGACCGTGTATCCCTTCCCGCCGAAGAATCAGGTGGATGCCACGTTGCACACCCTGGAGACGCTGGTGAAGCGTCATCAGGTGGAGCTCATTGCCATCGGTAACGGGACCTTTTCCCGGGAGACGGATGCCCTGGCGGCGGAACTGTTGAAGCGCCTGAAACGGCCCGGGATGAGCAAGGTGATCGTGTCCGAAGCCGGGGCCTCGGTGTACTCCGCCTCGGAGAGTGCCTCCCGCGAGCTGCCGGATCTGGATGTCTCCCTGCGTGGCGCGGTGTCCATTGCCCGGCGTCTGCAGGACCCGTTGGCGGAACTGGTGAAGATCGAGCCCAAGGCCATCGGTGTGGGTCAGTATCAGCATGACGTGAACCAGAGCCAACTGGCCCGCAAGCTGGATGCCGTGGTGGAGGACTGCGTGAACGCCGTGGGCGTGGACGTGAACACCGCCTCCGTGCCCCTGTTGGCCCGGGTGTCCGGCCTGGGCCCGACGCTGGCGGAGAACATCGTGGTGCACCGTACCGAGAACGGGGCCTTCAGGAACCGGACGGCCCTCAAGGCCATCCCTCGCCTGGGGGCCAAGGCCTTTGAGCAGGCGGCGGGCTTTCTGCGTGTGCCATCCGGGGATAACCCGCTGGACGCCTCGGGGGTGCACCCGGAGGCCTATCCCGTGGTCAAGCGCATCATGGCCAAGACCCAGCGGGATGTGAGGCAGTTGATCGGAGACGAGGCCTTCCTCAAGGGCCTCGACCCGCGGGACTTCACCGATGACGCCTTTGGTGAACCCACGGTGCGGGATATCCTCGCCGAACTGGCCAAGCCCGGCCGCGACCCCCGGCCCGAGTTCCGCACGGCCGCCTTCCGCGAGGGGGTGGACAAGCTGGAGGATCTGGAGCCGGGGATGGTGCTGGAAGGTACGGTGACCAATGTGGCCAACTTTGGGGCCTTTGTGGATGTGGGTGTGCATCAGGATGGCCTGGTGCACATCTCCGCCCTGGCCGAGGGCTTCGTCAAGGACCCCCGGGATGTGGTGCGGGCCGGGGACGTGGTGAAGGTCAAGGTCATGGAGGTGGACCCGGAGCGTCGACGCATTGGCCTCACCATGCGCCTGGGGGATGAACCCGGGCAGGAGAGCCGCGGCGGGCGCAAGGCATCTCGGGACCCGAAGGCCTCCCAGCCCGGTCGCCAGGGCCAGGGAAAGGGCAAGAGTGCCCCCGGGCAGGGCGCGCCTCGTGGCAAATCACGGGAGCCCGAGCCGGAGGGCGCCCTGGCCGCGGCCCTGAAGGCGGCCGCAGGCAAGGGCTGATATCCGCCCTCCGGGGGGGAGACCATGCATGAGATGTCCCTGGCCCGTGAGGTGTTGCACATCCTGGAAAACCAGGCCCGTTTGCAGAAATTTTCCCGGGTCCATGCGGTCACAGTGACCATAGGCCCGCTGGCGGCGGTGGATGGCCCGGCCCTGCATTTCGCCTTCGAAGCCGTGACCCAAGGGACGCTGGCGGAAGGGGCCGAACTGCATATGGAGCATCCTGCTGCCCGAGGGTGTTGCCGACACTGCGGGCACTGTTTCACCATGGACTCATGGCTGACCCCCTGTCCTCACTGCGGCGGTCCCGCGCAGGCCGAAGGTGGCCAGGAGATGCAGGTCAAGGACCTTCAGGTCAGTGATGAGGGCATGCGGAGGAGATAATCATGTGCACGGTGTGTGGCTGTGGTGACGAGGAACACAAGCATGAAGGTCATGGCGGGAATACCCGCCAGGTGTCCGTTGAAACCGACCTTCTTGCCCGCAACGATGCCCATGCCCGAGACAACCGGGCCTGGTTCGAGCGCGAACGGGTACTGGCCCTGAACCTGGTCTCAAGCCCAGGGTCTGGCAAGACCCACCTGCTGACAGCGACCATCGAGCGGTTACGGGATCGCCTGCCGATGGCGGTGATCGAAGGGGATCAGCAGACCCGTCGCGACGCCGATCGCATTCGTCAGACTGGGGTGCCCGCCGTGCAGATCAATACCGGCAAGGGCTGCCATCTGGATGCCCACGGGGTGGGCCACGCCTGTGAAGCCCTGGAGCCACCCCGGGGCGGCATCCTGTTCATCGAAAACGTGGGCAATCTGGTTTGCCCCGCAGCCTTTGATCTGGGCGAGGCCCGCCGGGTGGTGGTCCTGTCGGTCACCGAAGGGGATGACAAGCCGTTCAAGTACCCGGACATGTTTCAATCTGCCCACGTGATGATCGTGAACAAGCTGGACCTGCTTCCCCATGTGGACTTCGACATGGATGCCTGCATTGAACAGGCCCGTCGGCTCAATCCCGGGATGGAGGTCTTTCAGCTATCGGCCCGCACGGGGCAGGGGATGGAGGCCTGGGTGCAGTGGCTCGAGGCCCAGTGTTCCGGGCGGGGAGCGATATCGGATGGACAGGAACTGGAGACCTTGCGCCAGCGCGTGGCCGAACTGGAGTCCCGCCTGCAACAGGCGGGACTGATGAAGTCCTGAGGGGCCTGTGACTCGGGGGGGCGTTCGCTTGCACCTGTGTATCCAGGGCCGTGTTCAGGGCCACTGAAGGGGCGGCCAGATATGCCAGACACAAAAAAGCCGGGAGAGGTTGCCCTCTCCCGGCCTTGAATGCGCATCGGGCGATGCCCGATGCGCCAGGTGCCAGATGCTTACTTGGCAGCCTTGGCCAGCGCGTCGGCGCGGTCGGTGCGCTCCCAGCTCACGCCCAGGTCTTCGCGACCGAAGTGGCCGTAGGAAGCGGTCGGACGGTAGATCGGCTTCTCCAGATCCAGCATGGTCAGGATGCCGAACGGGCGCAGATCGAAGACGTCGCGGACGATTTCCGTCAGACGGGTCTCGTCGATCTTGCCGGTGCCGAAGGTTTCCACGGCAATGGAGGTGGGCTCGGCCACGCCGATGGCGTAGGAGACCTGAACTTCGCAGCGCTCGGCCAGGCCGGCAGCCACGATGTTCTTGGCCACGTAGCGGGCGGCGTAGGCAGCTGAACGGTCCACCTTGGAGGGGTCCTTACCGGAGAAGGCACCGCCACCGTGACGGGCCATGCCGCCGTAGGTGTCCACGATGATCTTCCGGCCGGTCAGGCCGCAATCGCCCAGTGGGCCGCCGGTGACAAAGCGACCGGTGGGGTTGATGTGGAACTTGGTGTCCTTGTGCAGCCACTTCTCGCCCAGCACAGGCTTGATGATCTCTTCCATCACGGCTTCCTGCAGATCCTTCTGTTCGATCTCGGGAGCGTGCTGGGTGGAGAGCACCACGGCGTCGGCAGCCACGGCCTTGCCGCCTTCATAGCGGAAGGTCACCTGGCTCTTGGCGTCGGGACGCAGCCAGGGCAGGGTGCCATTCTTGCGCACTTCGGCCTGACGCTGCACCAGTTTATGGGAGAAGTGGATGGGAGCGGGCATCAGCACGTCGGTTTCGCTACAGGCATAACCGAACATCAGGCCCTGGTCGCCAGCACCCTGTTCTTCCGGGCGGCTGCGATCCACACCCTGGTTGATGTCCATGGACTGGGCGCCCAGGGAATTGAGCACAGCACAGGTGTTGCCATCAAAGCCCTTGTCGGAGCTGTCGTAACCGATGTCCAGCACCACTTCACGTACCAGGTCTTCCAGGTTCAGAACGGCAGTGGACTTCACCTCACCAGCAATCAGCACCATACCCGTCTGGGTCACGGTCTCCGCGGCCACGCGGGCCTTGGGATCCTGCGCCAGGTAGGCGTCAATGATCGCATCGGAGATCTGGTCGGCCATCTTGTCCGGGTGGCCTTCGGAAACAGACTCGGAGGTGAAAAGATAGGTCTTGCTCATGTAATGGTTTCTCCTAGTAATGGTCTTTCAGGATTGAAGTCGGATAATCGCCCGAAATCAGACCTTGCGGAAGCGGAAAATGCCCCAGCAAAGATGTCCGGCCTTGCCGCCATCAACCCAGTGTTGCAAACCTTTTTTCATGCGCGCGATGTAGTCATCGGAGATGAGGCCCTTAAGGCTCTCTTCACGGGATTCAAGCTCCTTGAACACCCGCCCATAGTGGCGCGGCAACTGGTGACTGTGATCCTCGAAGCCGATTTCCTCAAGACCCACTTTCTTGGCGGTATCCCGGTAGAAACCCGGAGAGCCCAGGGTCTCCAGATGAATGCGGTCCAGGATGGGCTGCAGCTTCTCCTTGGGCGCATCGTCTGTCTGCATCGGATCGGTAAAGATGAACACGCCACCGGGCTTGAGCACGCGGGCCACTTCTTCCATGACCTTGGCGCGGTTACCGCTGTGCAGGATGGCGTCCTGAGACCATACGACGTCAAAGCTGTTGTCTTCGGCCGGCACGGACTCAAAGCTGGCATCGAGCACGTCGATGAGGTGATCCAGCTTGAGGGCCTTGTTCATCTGCCGGTCGCGCTCATTCTCCACTTCGCTCAGGTTCAGTGCCGTGACGTGGCAACCGAAGGTGGAGGCCAGATAGCGGGCTGCGCCACCGTAACCGGCGCCGATGTCCAGTACCTTCATGTCGCGGGTCGGCTCGCCCAGCAGGTCGCCCATGTGGGCCACGGTACGACGGCTGGCATCGGGAATCGCCTCCTCGTCGGACTCGTACAGGCCGATGTGGATGTCCTCGCCGCCCCACACGCGGTGGTAGAAGTTGTCGGCGTCTTCGCTGTTGTAGTAGTCGCGGGCAGTGGCGACGGCACCTTCATACTGATTCGTCATTATTCGTTCCCCGTATATTTCTTGTCGGCTACGTGGATGAAGAAGTCCGGCTCAGTGTCGTGGTAGGTTTCCTTGAAGTCACCATAGGTTTCGATCTTCTGGAAACCCACTTCGCGCATCAGGCGGCGTACGTAAGGTTTGCGCAGCGGGAACATGTTCAGATGGAACACGGACTTGTCCGGGAAGGCGTAGCGGAAGCGGGCCAGGCCGTCATCCACGTGCTCCGGATGCACGGACACATTGTCGCCGCAGTAGTAGAACGTGTGGGCGCTGGAATAGCCGTGATCCAGGATGGCGTCGTAGTTGCGCTGGTCCAGGATCAATACGCCGTCGTGGTTCAGGGCGGCATGGAATTCGGCCAGGGCCTTGCGGCGATCGTTTTCATTGAACAGATGGGTGAAGGAGTTGCCAAGACAGACAACGGCATCATAGCGGCCATAGATGTCGCGATTGAGTTCGCGCCAGTCGGCCTGGGTGACACGCAGGATGTGGCCCCGCTTGCGGCCGTTCTCGAAGGCCTTGATCAGCATCTCGGGTGCGCCATCCACGCTGACCACATCGAAGCCAGCCTCGAGCAGTCGGATGGAGTGGAAGCCGGTACCGGTGGCCACATCCAGCACGCGCTTGGCGCCACGCTTCTTGAGCTCCTGGATGAAGAAGTCGCCTTCACTCTTCGCGCGGCTATCCCAGTCGATCAGGTCGTCCCATTTGTCGACGAATGATTCGGTGTATTCGTTCACGTAGTTGTCGGTGTCGCGACGTTCTACCGGCTTCTCGCCGAAATCCTGGTCTGACATGGTGTTGGACATAATGATGTTCCCCGCCATTGAGGTGTTTGATTTTGCTGCGTTGCATCGTGCGGCGCTTGAGCGCCTTCACGATATCGACCACACCGCCATGACCGGGCCAATGAGTTAGACCCTGTCTGCGGTGTGTGGCCGGCGTGATGCTTGCCGGAGATGGTGTCCGCCCTCACCATCCATTCTGTGCTGACTTGTTGCAATGTCCCGTGAAGCGTCGCGATGACCCGGATGACTGCATTCACCCAATGGGTGCCGGGGCGCGTCTTCTTTGCGACGGTTGCCGCGGCCGGATCGTGGGGCACGATCGTTTCGTTGGCCTCCGGGGCAGGTAGCCCGGGTGCGGAAAAACCGTGGACGCCTTGGTGGCAGGTGGTCGCCCGATAAGGCGACAAAATACATGTAAATGTCGACTACGCTATTGCTCGCGCCAAAGACCTGCCGGGTCGCGGCTGATTACCACACTGCATTGCGTGGCGGTCACCGTATGCACCTTGAAGGTTATGCGCTGATGCATCCCTAATACCTTGGGGGACTTTACCGAAGAATGCAAGTCGACCCCCTGAGTTTCACTGAATCTTCACGCGGAAGTTCCCGTATTTCACCCCCGTGCCAAGTGCATGCACGCGGCTTGGAATACGCCATGTCGTGAAGCCGACATTGAGACAAATGCCCCGTTGTGGTGCGCTCTCACGCCAGCGTCAGATACTGCATTGGCGAAATAAATCACCTGCGGAAACAGCATCATACGGGACTGGCCCGCTTATTGCCAGGGTTGGCATGGGAATTGCCCCTATCTTCAGTGAGGTCTTCCGGGTGATACGTTTCCAGGACGCATGTCCAGGCTCTGTTTCGCTCCGTCATTCGTTTTTTACCAAGAGGGCAACTGTATGGCGCGCATCGGCATTTTTTTCGGTACCACCTCTGGCAACACGCGCAAGGTGGCCAAGATGATCAAGAAGAAGTTCGACGATGAAACCATGGCAAAGCCCCTGAATGTAAACCGGGTCTCTGCCGATGAAATTGCGGGTTATGACTATCTGATATTCGGAACCCCCACCATGGGTTCCGGCCAGTTACCGGGCCTGTCGGCTGATTGCGAGGAAGAGAGTTGGGAGGAATTCATGCCAACGCTTGAGGAGGTGGATTTCTCCGGAAAGACGGTCGCACTATTCGGCTTGGGGGATCAGGTGGGATACCCGGATGAATTCGTGGATGCCTTGATGGAGATCCATGACGTGGTCACGGATCGCGGTGGTCGTGTGGTGGGGCACTGGCCCACGGAGGGGTATACCTTCAACACCTCTCAGGCAGTGGTGGATGACCAGTTCGTGGGCTTGGTGCTGGACCAGGACAATCAGAGCGATCAGACCGAGGCCCGTCTGGAACAGTGGCTCAAACAGATCGCTTCGGACTTTGACTTGACGGTTTGATAACCTGTGCCGCTCCGGTGTTTCCTGGGGCGGTTTTTTTTACCCTGATAGTTGATAATGATTCGCAACACCATTAGCATGCCGGACTTGCGTTGTCGAAGCGATGGCGGGTTCCGCGAGGTCTTACTCCGATGAATTCAGATGATACAACCCCAGGTGGCATTCTCCACGCCCTGCAGACGGTCACTGACGTTGGCGGCCCCGTGGTGGTCATTCTGCTGCTCATGTCTGTTGTTGCGCTCACCGTGATCCTTGTCAAGCTTTGGCAATTCAACTGGTGGCGTCTGGGAGATCAGCGCAGCCTTGATGAGGCGTTGGCGCATTGGCGTCAGCATCAGGGCGATCAGGCGTTGGAGGTGCTTGCCCGATCTCGTAGTCCCGCGGCCCGTGTGATGGAAGTGGCCATCCAGGGCCGACGCGACCCGACCCTGTCTGAGCCCCTGCTTCGGGAAGAAGTGAGTCGTGTTGCCAGTCGCTGGTTGGAGACCTTGCGTGGGCACTTCCGGGTACTGGAAGTGATCGGCAGCTTGGCCCCCCTGCTGGGACTCCTGGGCACCGTCCTGGGCATGATTGTGGCTTTTCAGCAACTGGAGGCAGCGGGCAACCGGGTGGATCCATCCGTCCTCTCCGGGGGCATATGGGTGGCCTTGATGACCACTGCTGTAGGGTTGGGCGTTGCCATCCCCGTGGTAGCCGTGCTCAATGGCCTGGAGCGATGGCTGGAGCGTTTCCGTCACCGCCTGCAGGATGCCGTGACCCAGGTCTTTACCGTGCGGCAACCGGAATCCATCGCCCACGGGGAGGAGGCCCACAGGGAGAAGGCAGATACCCCGGTTCAACAGGCCCGCATCAAACTTTGGAAGGGGCGGGCGGCCTCCGATGCAGATTGAGTCCCCACCACGGCGTCGGCGGGCGCTGATCAGCCTGACGCCACTGATCGATGTGGTCTTCATCCTTCTGATTTTTTTCATGCTGGCCTCCAGCTTTCTCGACTGGAGCGCGGTTCCCCTGAGCACACCTTCCGCTCAGCAGGCACCGACCAGTGTGGATGACCCCCCGCTATCGGTGCGCATCGCGGTTGGGTCCGGCGTGCGGATCGAAGGGGAGGCCGTTGAGCATGGCGCGATCGAGGGTGTGATTCGGCAGTATCTGGATGAACACCCCGGGCGCACCGTGGTGGTGCAGCCCGAAGGTGGTGTGGCCTTGCAACAGGTGGTGAATGTGCTGGACGAAATACGTCATGCCAATCCGCGCTCCATGCGGCTGGCCCGCGAGTAAAGACGGATGAACCTTCCCGAGTTACCATCACGCGAGGCGGATGAAAATCATCTCATCCCCTTGATTAATATTGTTTTCTTGCTGTTGATCTTTTTCATGGTGGCTGGCGCCCTGTCTTCCCAGGATGTCTTTGAGGTCGAGGCGCCCGGCTCGAATATCGATGAGTCGATGGATGATCAGGGCTGGCTGGTCTTGCTGGGCGAAGGCGGGCGCCTGGCCCTGGAAAATGAGGAGTTGGACAGTGAAACCCTGAAGGCGCGTCTGGCGGAGGCCAAGGAGGAACGGCAAGCCCAAGGCTCGGATTCCCTGCCCGCCGTGCGCATCAAGGCCGATCAGGACGCTACCACCCATGACCTGCTGGATCTGATGGAACTCATGAGGGACGCTGGCGTTGAAAAAGTCCAGCTTCTCACCGTGCTTGGTGATCATTGATCATGCGGATGCGAGGTTTTCCATGGGTTGTTGCGCTGGCTCTGGCGGTGGGGCTGCATGCCTCGGTCATTGCCTACCTGGCGCGCACCGATATGGATCCCGATGGTGCTGAAGCACCGGGTGAATCCGGTGTGGTCATTGATCTGGCTCCCGCAGGCCAGACCCTCGGTGATCCGGAGGCGTTGATAGAGCCCGAGCCTGAACCCGAGCCCGAGCCCGAGCCTGAACCTGAACCTGAACCTGAACCTGAACCTGAGCCCGAGCCCGAGCCCGAGCCCGAGCCCGAGCCTGAACCCGAGCCCGAGCCCGAGCCTGAGCCTGAGCCTGAGCCTGAGCCTGAGCCTGAGCCTGAAACCGAATCCGCGCCTCAACTCAGTGAGTCCGAGGAGGATCAGCCGCAGGATGCAATCGTCCAGGGTGAGGAAAGTGAGCACGAGGCGCCGTTTGAGGAGGCCCGCGACGCTCCTGTCGCCCATCAGGGCGGGGGAGACCCCGCTGCGGAGCAGGACTATGCCCGGGAGCTACGCGCCTGGCTGGAACGGCATAAGGAATATCCGCGCCAGGCTCAGCGTCGGCGACAGGAAGGGGTGGCCACGGTGCGTGTGACCATCGATCGGCAAGGTCACGTACTTTCCTACGAGCTCGCGCAGGGTTCCGGGTATCGCCTGCTGGATCAAGCTGTGGAGGACATGATCCGTCGTGCCGATCCCTTGCCCGCCATGCCGGCCGATGTGGGAGAATCCACGTTCACGTTCTCGCTCCCGGTCTCCTTCAACCTTTGGTGAAGGCCTCGTCCCGACGGTGACTCGAGCAAGTCGCGTTGAGGGGGTATGACCCCTCTGGTATCCTTGCGTGCCATTCGGCGCGATTCGCCGCCGTCACCCCATATCCAATGACCAACTCATGACTCGATACGTATTCATTACCGGGGGTGTGGTTTCCTCCCTGGGCAAGGGCATTTCTGCTGCCTCTCTGGGGACCATCCTCGAAGCGCGCGGCCTGAAGGTCACCCTGCTCAAGCTCGATCCCTATATCAACGTGGATCCGGGCACCATGAGTCCGTTTCAGCATGGAGAGGTCTTTGTCACCGAAGACGGGGCCGAAACCGATCTGGACCTGGGCCATTACGAGCGCTTTGTGCGGATCCGTACCACCCGCCGCAATAACTTCACCACCGGTCAGATCTACGAGAACGTGATCCGCAAGGAACGCCGGGGCGACTATCTGGGGGGGACCGTACAGGTCATTCCCCACATCACCGATGAGATCAAGCGCTCCATCCGGGCCGGTGCCGAGGGGGCCGATATTGCCCTGGTGGAGATCGGCGGAACCGTGGGCGATATTGAGTCGCTGCCTTTCCTGGAGGCCATTCGCCAGATGGGAGTGGAACTGGGCCATGAGAATGCCCTTTTCATGCACCTGACCCTGGTTCCGTACATTGCGGCCGCCGGTGAGATCAAGACCAAGCCAACCCAGCATTCGGTGAAGGAGCTGCGGTCCATCGGCATTCAGCCCGACATTCTGCTCTGCCGCAGCAACCACCCCTTGCCTGAGGGAGAACGGCGCAAGATCGCCCTGTTCACCAACGTGGAGGAAAAGGCAGTCATCTCGGCGGTGGATGTGGATAATATCTACAAGATCCCTCTGTGGCTGCACTCCCAAAAGCTGGATGAGATTGTCCTGCGCAAACTGCACATGGAGGCCCGGCCTGCAGATCTTTCCGACTGGAAGAACGTGGTCAATGCCATGGAGTTCCCGGAGGCCGAGGTCACCATCGGTATGGTCGGCAAATATGTGGAGCTCACCGAGTCCTACAAATCCCTCAACGAGGCCCTGACCCATGCGGGTATCCATACGTCCACCAAGGTGAATATCCGTTATATCGACTCGGAGAAGCTGGAGAACTCCGATGATGATGTGCTGGGCGAGGTGGATGCCATCCTGGTGCCCGGTGGTTTCGGCGAGCGGGGCGTTGAGGGCAAGATTGCCGCCGTGCGTTATGCCCGGGAGCGTCAAGTGCCTTATCTGGGCATTTGCCTTGGAATGCAGGCGGCCGTGATTGAGTATGCCCGTCATGTGGCCGGCCTGGAAAATGCTCACAGCACCGAATTCCGGCCTGATACACCGCATCCGGTCATTGCCTTGATCACCGAATGGCAAAATGCCGAGGGTGAGTTGGAGCGTCGCGCCGAGGACGATGACATGGGCGGCACCATGCGTCTGGGCGGTCAGCAGGCGCGTCTTGATCCCAAGACCCTGGTGTGCCGCGTGTACGGGAACGAGATCATCAGCGAGCGTCATCGGCACCGCTATGAGTTCAACAACCAGTACCTGGATACCCTGACCCAGGCGGGTCTGGTGATCTCGGGAAAATCCATGGATGATGCCCTGGTCGAAGTGGTGGAACTCCATGATCACCCCTGGTTTCTGGCTTGCCAGTTCCACCCGGAATTCACCTCCACCCCTCGGGATGGGCACCCACTCTTTTCCGGATTCGTGCGTGCCGCGCGGCTCCAGCACGAAAAAAAGGCCAACCTGAGTGAGCACTATGAATCTGTGTGACTTCCAGGCTGGCAATGATCAGCCGCTGTTCCTGATCTCCGGCCCCTGCGTGATCGAGAGCGAACAGTTGGCGCTGGACACCGCTGGGCAGCTCAAGGAGATGGCGGATCGCCTCGGCATTCCGTTTATCTACAAGTCCTCATTCGATAAGGCGAATCGGTCCTCTGTGACAAGTTTTCGCGGCCCAGGGATGGATGAGGGCCTGAAAATCCTGGAAAAGGTACGACAGCAGATCCGGGTGCCGGTGCTCACGGATGTCCACGAGGACACTCCCATGGAGGCCGTTGCCGCCGTCGTGGATGTGCTGCAGACGCCAGCCTTCCTGTGCCGTCAGACCAACTTCATCCAGAAGGTGGCAGCTCAGGGTTTGCCGGTGAATATCAAGAAGGGCCAGTTCCTGGCACCGTGGGACATGCAAAACGTGGTGGACAAGGCCCGAGCCACGGGTAATGAGCACATCATGGTCTGCGAGCGTGGGGTCTCCTTCGGCTATAACACGCTGATCTCCGACATGCGTGGCCTCGCAGTCATGCGCCAGACGGGGTGTCCGGTGGTATTCGACGCCACGCATTCGGTGCAGCAACCTGGGGGACGCGGTAGCAGTTCCGGTGGTCAGCGGGAGTTTGTTCCGGTGCTGGCCCGGGCGGCGGTGGCGGCGGGTGTGGCCGGATTGTTCATGGAGACCCATCCCGATCCGGACAAGGCCCTCTCCGACGGCCCGAATGCCTGGCCCATGCCCCTGCTGGAAGACCTGTTGATCACCCTCAAGGCGCTGGATGAAGTCACCAAGCGCCAGGGTTTCATTGAAGATCAGTTCCTGATCGCATCCCAAGATTAGTAGAGGACACTCATGACCGAGATCGTCGATATCCATGCCCGCGAAGTGCTGGATTCCCGCGGCAATCCTACTGTTGAGACGGACATCAAGCTTGTTTCCGGTGCGACCGGTCGCGCGATTGTTCCCTCTGGCGCCTCGACCGGGTCCCGCGAGGCCCTGGAACTGCGTGACGGTGGCGACCGTTACTGCGGCAAGGGTGTTCAAAAGGCGGTGGCCAACGTCAATGGAGAGATTCGCGAAGCCTTGCTGGGCGTTGCTTCGGATGATCAGGAGGTCATCGACCGTCGAATGATCGAACTGGATGGCACGGATAATAAGGGGCGTCTGGGTGCCAATGCCCTGCTGGCGGTGTCCATGGCCACTGCCCATGCCAATGCCCAGGAGAACGGTTACCCTCTTTATCGACATCTGGGCGGGGAGGGCGCAAACCTGCTGCCCGTGCCCATGATGAACATCATCAATGGCGGGGCGCACGCCAGCAATAATGTGGACATGCAGGAATTCATGATCCTGCCCGTAGGCGCCCCCAATGTGGCCGATGCCATCCGCTATGGGGCAGAGGTGTTCCACGCACTGAAGAAGGTGCTGGGTGCCCGTCACCTGTCCACCACCGTGGGCGATGAGGGCGGTTTTGCCCCGGATCTGGATTCCAACGAAGCGGCCATTGAGGCCATACTGGAAGCCATCCATCAGGCCGGTTTCACCCCGGGCAAGGATATCCATCTGGGCCTGGATTGCGCCGCTTCCGAGTTTTACAGGAATGGTCGTTATGAACTGGCCTCCGAGGGCAAGAGCCTGGATGCCGCCGGCATGGTGGAGTACCTCTGCCGGTGGATGGACCAGTACCCCATCATCACCATTGAAGATGGGCTGGACGAGGGCGACTGGGACGGCTGGAAGCTGCTGACGGAGAAACTGGGCAACCGCGTGCAGCTGGTCGGTGATGACCTGTTCGTGACCAATACCCGGATCCTTCAGGAAGGCATTGATAAGGGGATCGGCAACTCCATCCTCATCAAACTCAACCAGATTGGCACCCTCACCGAGACCCTTGAGGCCATCCGTCTGGCCCAGGGCGCCGGTTACACCGCCGTGATCTCCCATCGTTCTGGCGAGAGCGAGGATGTGACCATTGCAGACCTGTCGGTCGCCACCAACGCCGGGCAGATCAAGACCGGTTCCCTGTCACGTTCCGATCGGGTGGCCAAGTACAATCAGTTGATCCGTATTGAAGAGGAGCTGGGTTCGGCGGCGCGCTATGCCGGTCGGCAGGCTTTCCCGCATCTGAAGTAAAGCCTTCACCCGCCCCCATTCCCGCGCTTGCGGAAGTGGGGGCGCCCCGCGCCTGGACAGTAACATGAAGTGGTTGACCGTACTGCTGCTGGTCTTGCTGGTGGGCTTGCAGTACAAACTCTGGTTCGGCGAGGGCAATCCGCCCGAGGTCTGGCAGTTGCGCGAGACCCTGGAGGCGCAAAAGGCGGAGAACCAGCAATTGCGTAGCCGTAATGAGGCCCTGGAGGCCGAGGTGATCGACCTCAAGACCGGACTGGACGCCATCGAGGAACGCGCCCGACGTGAGCTGGGCATGATTGGCGAAGATGAGGTCTTCTTCCAGGTGGTGGACCGTGACCGCTTTCCTGAGTATCGATGAAACCTGAGCCAAAGTTCTGGGCGGTCATTCCCGCCGCAGGTGTCGGCAGCCGGATGCAGGCAGACCGACCCAAGCAATACCTGCCGCTGGATGGTCGCACTGTGATCGAGCAGACGTTGGACATCTTCCTGCGTCATCCGCGCATTGCGGGTGTGGTCGTGGCCGTGAGTCATGACGATGCCTATTTCCCATCCCTGTGCCCCGTGACCGACAAACCCCTCCAGGTGGTGGACGGGGGCGCTGAACGCTGCCACTCGGTGTTGAATGCCCTGCGGGGGCTGGAGGCACTGGCTCACCCTGAGGACTGGGTGCTGGTTCACGATGCCGCACGTCCCTGCTTGAGTGATGACGATCTGGAGAGGCTGATCGAGACCCTGCGCGACGATCCCGTGGGTGGCATCCTGGCAACCCCGGTCAGGGACACCAAGAAGCGGGCTACCCCTGACGGGTACATCGCCGCCACGGTGGACCGCGCCGATTTGTGGCGTGCCTTCACCCCACAGATGTTTCGCCTGGCCACCCTGGCCAGCGCCCTGGAAAAGGCGCTGGAGGACGGCTTCATGGTCACCGACGAGGCTTCGGCCCTGGAACATGCAGGCCATGCCCCCCGGTTGGTGGAAGGCAGCGCCGAAAATATCAAGATCACTCGCCCCGAGGACCTGCGCCTGGCCGAGTTCTACCTGGCTGAGCGCAGACGGGCATCCACTATTCGGGAAGAGACATGAACCTGCGTATCGGACACGGCTATGATGTACATGCCTTCATGGAGGGCGATCATCTGGTGATTGGCGGGGTCAGCATCCCCCATGACCGGGCATTCAAGGCCCACTCCGACGGCGATGTCCTGTTGCATGCGATCAGTGACGCCATCCTGGGCGCGTTGGCTCTGGGGGACATCGGTCGACATTTTCCGGATACGGACCCGGCCTTCAAGGGCGCGGACAGTCGTGACTTGCTGCGTCAGGTGATGGGGCAGATCCGGGCGCGTGGCTGGCAAGTGGGCAATGTGGATGCCACGATCGCTGCCCAGGCCCCGAAAATGTCACCCCACGTGGATCGAATGCGGGCGAACATCGCCGAGGATCTGGATCTGGAAGTTGACCGGGTGAACGTCAAGGCCACCACCACCGAACGTCTGGGGTTCGTGGGGCGCAAGGAGGGCATTGAGGCCCACGCAGTGGTCCTGCTCACCAGGGATTGAATCCCTGTCCCACCCGGGAGCAAAGACGGTGGGAGGCACGTGCCAGGGCCCTCTCCCCCTCGGGGGAGAAGGGCGCTTCTGTCGCTGAACCTGGGTTCTTTCACGTTGACGGGGGGGCGCGCTAACGTTCCAGATGTTTCAGTTTGTCCGGTTTTCCGTTCCATTCCTCCGCATCCGGTAGTGGATCCTTGCGCCGGGTGATCACTGGCCATTGTTGGGACAGTTCAGCGTTCAGTTCCAGCATATGTTCCTGCCCTTCGGGCACCTCATCCTCCGGCACGATGGCCTCGGCAGGGCATTCTGGCTCGCACAGGGAACAGTCGATGCACTCATCCGGGTCGATGACCAGGAAGTTGGGGCCCTCATGGAAACAGTCCACCGGGCACACCTCCACGCAATCCGTGAACTTGCAGCGGATACAGTTCTCCAGTACTACAAATGTCATCGCGCATCTCCCTTCTGATGGGTGGGATTGGAGCAGGCTAAGAACAGCCAGTGTGTCAAGCCTGAGGCCTGAGTTGGCTTAACGTCAATATCCCCTCATTTCGGTGCCGTTACCCCCATGAAAACAGGGTTTTGCCAGGGGGCATTAACTGACCGACCCCGTGGTTTCGTGCTTGATCAGGGATTGCAGCCGGTAAAGGGTCTCCAGTGCCTGCCGGGGGGTGAGATCATCCGGGTCCAGCGCTTCAACCGCCTCGCGCAGCGCCTTTGCGGCCGGGTCCTCGGGCTCCGGTGCCGGGGAGGCGCATCCGCCGTTGGCGCCAAAAAGGCTGAGTTGGGGGCTGTCTGTCGCCGTGCCTGCCAGGCTCTGCTGTTCCAGTTCCGACAGGCGTTCGCGGGCACGCTGGATCACGCTGCGGGGTACGCCGGCCAGCGCAGCCACATGCAGGCCATAACTTTGATTGGCTGGCCCCTCCTTCAAGGCATGCAGAAAAACGATGCGTTCACCGTGCTCAATGGCATCGATATGCACGTTGACGATGGCCGGGAATTGCTCAGGCAGGGCGGTGAGCTCGAAATAATGGGTGGCAAACAGGCTAAAGGCCCGGTTTTTGCGCGCCAGATGTTCAGCGCAGGCCCAGGCGAGGGAGAGGCCATCAAAGGTACTGGTACCACGCCCGATCTCGTCCATGAGCACCAGGCTGTGGTCGGTGGCATGATTGAGGATATTGGCGGCCTCGGTCATTTCCACCATGAAGGTGGAGCGGCCCGAGGCCAGGTCGTCGCTGGCACCGATGCGAGTGAAGATGCGATCCACGGGCCCCAGCCGGGCATGACGGGCGGGTACGAAGCTGCCCACATGGGCCATGAGCACAATCAGGGCAGCCTGCCGCATGTAGGTGGATTTACCACCCATGTTGGGGCCGGTGATCACCAGCATGCGGCGCTGGTCGCTCATCTTCAGGTCATTGGGTACGAACGGCTCATCCAGCACCTGTTCCACCACGGGGTGACGTCCCTCCTCGATCAGCAGTCCCGGCGTGTCGGTGAGTTCCGGGGCGCGATAGTTCAGCGTCTCGGCTCGCTCCGCCAGATTGGTCAGGACGTCCAACTCCGCCAACCCCTCGGCAGTTTGCCGCAGCGCCGGCAGGGGGGCATGCAAGCGGGTGAGCAGGGCCTCGTAGAGTTGTTTCTCCCGCGCCAGCGATCGTTCCCGCGCCGACAGAACCTTGTCCTCGAAACGCTTGAGTTCCGGAGTGATGAAGCGCTCAGCTCCCTTGAGGGTTTGGCGACGGGTGTAATCTTCCGGGGCCTTGTCCGACTGGCTGCGACTGATTTCGATGTAATACCCATGCACACGGTTGTAGGCAACCTTGAGATTCGCAATGCCCGTGCGTTCTCGCTCACGCTGCTCCAGATCCACCAGGAACTGGTCGGCGTTCTCCGACAGGCCGCGTAATTCATCCAGCTCGGCATCATATCCCGGTGCAATGACGCCGCCGTCGCGAATCAGTACCGGGGGCTGGTCGATCACGGCGCTGCGCAGCAGATCCACCACCTGGGGGTGTTCGCCGATCTGCCCAGCCAGGGTCGTGATGCGTGGCGACACCAGGGTGGTCAGTTCTGACTGCAGACTGGGCAGTTCCGCCAATGAGTCACGCAGGGTGGTGAGGTCGCGGGGGCGGGCGGAACCCAGGGCTACCCGGGTGAGGATGCGTTCCAGATCGCCAATCCCACGCAGTTGAATCTGGAGCGATTCAAAGGCCTGTCGCTCCTGCAGTTCCCCCACCGTGCCGTGACGCTCCTGCAGGGTGCAACGATCCCGCAGGGGCTGATGCAGCCAACGCCCCAGCAGGCGGCTGCCCATGGCCGTGACCGTGCGGTCCAGCACCGAGGCCAGGGTATTTTCCTGGCCCCCGGAGAGATTGACGGTCAGTTCCAGGTTGCGCCGGCTGGCGGCATCCAGAATGATGCCAGCGTCCCGACTCTGCACGCTCAGGCCATCGATATGGGGCAAGGCGGTCTTCTGGGTGTCCTTGACGTACTGTAGCAGGGCGCCCGCAGCCCCCACCGCCCGATGCATCTCCTCGCAGCCAAAGCCGGCCAGATCCCGAGTGCCAAATTGGCGGGTGAGCAATTCGCGGGCAGCATCCACCTCAAAATGCCACGGCGGCCGACGGCGCACGCCCGTCCGCTCGGGTCCTGGCAGGGTCATGCCCTCGGGAATCAGGATCTCTGCCGGGCGCAAGCGCTCCAGTTCACCCAGCAGGGGTTCCGTACCCGTGAGTTCCTGAACCTGAAAGCGCCCCGTGCTCAGATCCAGGGCGGCCAGCCCCGTGTGTTCGCCATCGCCCCCAAGGCACACCAGTAGATTGTCCCGGCGCTCCTCCAGCAGGGCATCCTCGGTCACCGTGCCGGGTGTGACGACGCGCACCACCTTGCGCTCTACCGGACCCTTGCTGCTCCCTGGGTCGCCCACTTGCTCACAGATGGCGACCGACTCTCCCAGCCGCAGCAGCCGGGCCAAATACGACTCCACGGCATGCACCGGTACCCCTGCCATGGGAATGGGAGCCCCGGCGGACTGTCCGCGGCGGGTGAGCGTGATGTCCAAGAGCCTTGCCGCGCGGGTGGCGTCATCAAAGAAGAGCTCATAAAAATCCCCCATGCGGTAGAACAGCAGGATATCCGGATGCTCAGCCTTGATGCGAAGGAACTGCTGCATCATGGGGGTGTGTGCAGAATGATTCTTTACTTCGGTCACTTAATGCCTTTTGTTGTTAAAGGTTCTGAAGGATGTCCAGCCATCGGTGGCCCGCGGACCGCAATGGGCGGGATGATGCCCTTAAATGGCCCTGCCGTGAAGCGAGTGGATAGGAGGGATGAGCAAACCTGAGTATTTATGTCTATATAACGATATCAGCGCTGTTGCATTCACCGATCCTTGCGAAGTGAGGCCATGACATGGACCGATCGATCAATACCGGTGAGGATACCCCACCTGCCCAACCCGCCTTGCCCGAAGTGCCACCGGACCGGCCGATCCAATGGCTCACGCAGGGGATGCGAGATTTCCTGAAGGCCCCGTTGCCCGGATTAATCTATGGCCTCATCGCCAGTGGAGCAGGCTATCTGATCCTCTGGGGTGTGCGGGCCGAACCTTTCCTTATTCTCAGCTTTGTGGCGGGTTTTCTGCTGGTGGGCCCCTTGTCGGCTCTGGGCATCTACGAGAGCAGTCGATTATTGGAACAGGGTCAATCCGTCGGTTTTATCGCCACATGGCGGGTATGGCGTGAAAACCCCGTAACGATAGGGCTTTACATCGCCTTCCTGTCAGTGGTGATGATTGCCTGGATTCGTTTCACGTCTCTGATGCTGGCCCTGTTGTTTGATCGCCTGCCCGCGGGATTGCAAACCGGGTGGTCTCCCTTGTTCACCAGCCTGGAAGGTCTCATGTTCCTGGGTGTTTTCGTTGTCAGCGGTGCGGCAGCGGCTTTTCTGGTCTTCGTGACCGGTGTGGTGACCCTTTGCGTGGTGACCGATCGTCGTGGTGATCTGATCGAGGGTATTACAACCAGTGTGGGCGTGGTGCGGCGCAACCCTGCCACCATGGCGGTATGGGCGACCCTGCTGGTGGGGTTGACTGCCGTGGGTCTGAGTACACTGATGCTGGGTCTGGTGGTCATTCTGCCAATCTTGGGGCATGCAACGTGGCGTGCGTACCGGGATCTTGTGCAGTGGCCGGCTTAAGCGCCCGTCTGGCTGAAGGTGCTGTCCAGCGGGTCAGGATCGTCTAGTCTCTCCCTAGGGGGTGGTTGGCGGCTCTTGCAGCCCGCGCAATCCCCGTTCACGACGCAGCCGGGTGCTGCGGGATCGGGCTCCGGCCCGGCCTTTTCAGTCACGCAGATAGGAGGTTCGTCCATGACAACATGGGTCATTGTCGCGGATGCGAGTCGGGCCAGAGTATTCAGTGCCGAAAAGTCCTTCAGCCCCCTGGTCGAAGAGGCAGATTTCACGCATCCCGAGGCCCGATTACACGAACATGACCTGCAAGCCGACCGGATGGGGCGAACATTTGACAGCAGCGGCGACGGGCGTCACGCCATGGGGAAGGAGACGCCGCCCAAAAAGCACGAGGCCAATCGGTTTGCAAGGGAACTGTGTGAGCGGCTCAATGTGGCCCGTGCCAAGGGGCAGTTCACCAAACTCTACATCATTGCCGCCCCGTCGTTCCTGGGGGCGCTGCGCGGCTGCATGAACGCGGTCACGCAGAAGTCCATCGCCGGTGAGATCGACAAGAACCTCACCACTCAGGATCCGGAGGATATCCGCCGGCAGCTACCGCAGTTCCTTTGAGCCAACGGCCCTGCCGGGGCCGTGCCCCCACGCCCGGGGGCATCCCGTGGCGGTGGGGGTGTGCTCAGGACTTTTTTCCTACCAAGGGGACAAAGCGCACTGCCAGCACGCGCTGGCAATCCAGTTCTCCGCTCTCGTTGCGGGTGGCCACCACCAGATCCTGGCTTTGCCAGTCGGAATTCACCGGGATCACCATCCGCCCGTTGGGGCGCAACTGCTCTTCAAGGCTGGCGGGAATGCGAGGGGCGCCGGCGGTGACGATGATGGCATCGAAGGGGGCCTCCTCCGGCCAACCGGCATGACCATCGCCCACTCGGGTATGGACGTTGTCATAGCCCAGGGTTCGCAGGCGTTCGCGAGCACTCTCGGCCAGTTCCGGGATGACCTCAATGGTGAAGACCTCCCTGGCCAGTTCCGCCAGTATGGCGGTCTGGTAACCGCATCCAGTGCCCACTTCCAGCACCCGCGCCTTGGGGGAGAGGTTCAGCAGTTGTGTCATCAAGGCCACCACGAATGGCTGCGAGATGGTCTGCTGGTGGCCAATGGGCAGGGCGGTGTTATCCCATGCCTGGCTCTGTTGTCTGGCCGGCACAAAATGGTGTCGGGGCACCCGGGTCAGGGCCGCTTCCACCTCGGGCGCGAGGGATTGAAGGCCCGTGGTGTCGGCGGTGGCCTCAAAATCGAGGCGAATCTGCTCAATGAGCCGGGTGGCTGGGTCTTTCATCGTGCGGCACCTCCCATTGACGCCTGAATCGAGCCTGGGGAGGCTCGTGTCTCACGGCATGATAGTATTTCGCAGGCGCGCTGTAGAGGCCCGTACCGATCCATCAATGAACTGGGGGCATGCATGAACATGGGAATGGATGAAAAACGTGATTTCCAGCGTTTGCAGGTGGATCATCCGGTCAAGGTGAAGGAAATGGATTCGGGCCGGGAGCATCAGGGACTGGGGCGGGACCTAAGCCCGAATGGCCTGTCCTTTTATCTGGATGATCCACTGCCGCTGGGGGCTCAGCTCACGGTAGCGATTGAACCGATCAAGGCCCTGGTGGCGCCTTTCAATGCGGAAGTGGAGGTGTTGCGGGTGGACCCGGAAGGTCTGGGTTACGTGGTGGCCACCAAGATCCAGCGCATGCTGTGATGATCAGTTGCGATGATGCCATCCTGGAGCGCCGGGCCAGGGTTCTCGGGGATGCCCTGCTGGCCCATGGCTGGCAGGTGGCGCTGGCCGAGTCCTGCACCGGGGGCTGGATTGCCAAGGTCATGACCGATATTCCAGGTAGCTCAGCCTGGTTTGATCGGGGTTTTGTGACCTACAGCAACGCCGCCAAGCGGGAGCAGTTGCAGCTAAGCCAGCAGATCCTGGATACCGCCGGTGCCGTGAGTCGCGAGACGGTTCAGGCGATGGTGGAGGGGGTCTTTCGCCATTGTGGTGCCGATCTTGCCGCAGCGGTCAGCGGTATCGCTGGCCCTGGGGGCGGGACGCCCGCCAAGCCGGTGGGCACCGTCTGGGTGGCCTGGGGCGCGAGGGGGCGGTCCATGCATGCTGAGTGCCTGCATCTGAACGGGGGGCGCGAGGCGATACGACGTCAGACTGTGGCCCGGGTGCTGGAGGGCCTGCAAACCCTGTTGGAAAGCCGATGAAGCCCCGTGTCAGGGATTGGCGACGGAGGGCGGGAGTGTGAGATACTTCCACGCTTTCCAGAATGGTTTCAGGGGGCGCCGTGGATGGCGCCTTACCACATGACTAGGGATGATCGAGAGGGCAGGATCTTGGACGAGAATCGTAAAAAGGCGTTGAGCGCGGCACTGGGCCAGATCGAACGGCAGTTCGGCAAGGGCGCTGTGATGCGCATGGGCGATTCCAGCGTGGTGCGCGATGTGTCGGTGGTGTCCACCGGGTCTCTGGCCCTGGATATTGCTCTTGGCGTGGGCGGTCTGCCTCGTGGCCGTGTGGTGGAGATTTTCGGGCCCGAATCCTCAGGCAAGACCACCCTCACCCTGCAGGTGATTGCCGAGTGCCAGAAGGAGGGCGGCACTGCAGCCTTCGTGGACGCGGAACACGCCCTCGACCCCACGTATGCTCAGGCACTGGGGGTGGACGTGGACAATCTCCTGGTATCCCAGCCCGACACCGGGGAACAGGCTCTGGAGATTGCCGACATGCTGGTGCGCTCCGGTGCCGTGGATGTGGTGGTGGTGGACTCCGTGGCTGCGCTGACCCCCAAGGCCGAAATCGAAGGCGAGATGGGTGACACCCACGTAGGCCTGCAGGCACGCCTCATGTCTCAGGCCCTGCGCAAGCTCACCGCCAACATCAAGCGTTCCAACACCCTGGTGGTGTTCATCAACCAGATCCGCATGAAGATCGGTGTGATGTTCGGTAACCCCGAAACCACCACCGGCGGCAACGCCCTGAAATTCTACTCTTCCGTTCGACTGGATATCCGCCGTACCGGCGCCATCAAGAAAGGCGACGAGGTGGTTGGCAACGAAACACGGGTAAAAGTGGTCAAGAACAAGACAGCCCCGCCGTTTCGTGAGGCGCACTTTGAAATCCTCTATGGTGAGGGCATCTCGCGTCTGGCTGAAGTCATCGACATGGGTGTGAAGGATGGCATTGTCGACAAGGCCGGCGCCTGGTACAGCTACAAGGGGGAACGCATCGGGCAGGGCAAGGATAATGCCCGTAACTTCCTCAAGGAAAACCCCGAGATAGCCGCGGATATCGAGTCCCAGATCCGTGAGAAGCACATGCCCAAGCGGAAACCGGTCGAGAGTGACAGCAGCGAAAGCGAAGCCGCCGAAGGCTGAACAGGATCCTCAGGAGTGCGCCCTGCGCCTGCTGGCACGCCGCGAACACAGTCGATATGAGCTCGCAGGCAAGCTGGCCGCACGGGGTTTTGCCAGGGATAGCGTGGAAACGGTGCTGGATGATCTCGAATCCGAGGGCTGGCTCAGCGACTCGCGTTTCGTCAGTGAATTTGTACGTTACCGAATCCGCCAGGGCCAGGGCCCTTTGCGCATCACCGCCGATCTTCGCCACCGCGGTATCGATGAGGCGCAGGCCCGCCAGGCCCTGCAAGCAGCAGAGGTGGACTGGCAGGTTCAGGCCCTTGATGTGTACGAGCGCCGCTTTGCCGGCGAGCCACCCCGGGACTACAGGGAACGCGCCCGGCAGATGCGTTTTTTGCAGAGCCGGGGTTTTTCCGCGGAAATCATCCGCCGGGTCATGAATGAAGTAGGCAAGATATGAAAAGCGCCGATATCAGAACGAGTTTCCTCGAATACTTCCGCTCCAAGGGTCATGAAGTGGTGGCTTCGGCCCCCTTGGTGCCCGGAAATGATCCCACCTTGCTGTTCACCAATGCAGGCATGGTGCAATTCAAGGAGACCTTCCTGGGGCTTGAGCAGCGTGCCTACCAGCGGGCGACGTCCTCGCAGCGCTGTGTGCGCGCTGGCGGTAAGCACAATGACCTGGAAAACGTGGGTTATACCGCACGGCATCACACGTTCTTCGAGATGCTGGGCAATTTCAGTTTCGGCGATTACTTCAAACGTGATGCCATTCACTACGCCTGGGAGTACCTCACTCAGGTGCTCAAGATGCCCGCCGACAAGCTTTGGGTGACAGTCTACGAAACAGATGACGAGGCCTACGACATCTGGGTGAAGGAGATCGGCGTTCCCGCGGACCGTGTGACCCGTATTGGTGATGAACCGGGTGGCGGTTCCGACAACTTCTGGCAAATGGGGGATACCGGCCCCTGCGGACCCTGTACCGAGGTTTTTTATGACCATGGCCCGGGTGTCTGGGGTGGTCCCCCGGGTTCGCCCGAGGCTGACGGGGATCGTTACATCGAGATCTGGAACCTGGTCTTCATGCAGTACGACCGGGACAGCGAAGGCACCCTGACCCCCCTGCCCAAGCCTTCCGTGGACACGGGTATGGGCCTGGAACGTCTGGCTGCAGTACTGCAGGGTGTTCACTCCAATTATGAAATCGACCTGTTCCAAAACCTTCTGGATGCCGTGGGTCGCATCATGGGCAGTGACGACACCCATGCCCCCTCCTATAAGGTGATTGCCGACCACATTCGTTCCTGCAGCTTCCTCATTACCGACGGCGTCATGCCAGCCAACGAGGGCCGTGGTTACGTGCTGCGCCGAATCATTCGTCGCGCCGCCCGCCATGGGCACAAGCTGGGCATGACCGATCCCTTCTTCCACCGGCTGGTGGAGCCCCTGGTGCGAGAGATGGGGGAGGCCTATCCCGAACTGGCCAAGGCGCAAAAGCAGGTGGAGCGGGTGCTGCTGCAAGAGGAGGAGCGCTTCCGTGAAACCCTGGAGCATGGCCTCAAGCACCTGGAAGAGGGCCTGGATAAGGTCTCTGACAAGACCATTCCCGGTGGCCTGATTTTCAAGCTTTATGATACCTACGGCTTCCCCGTGGATCTGACGGGCGACATCGCCCGGGAGAAGGGTCTGGAACTGGATATGGCCGGCTTTGAACACGAGATGGAGCAGCAGCGTGATCGTGCCCGGGCCGCCAGCAGCTTCCGTATGTCTGATGCCGGCACGGTGGCCAAGGGCATATCCGACTCCCGCTTTGTGGGCTATGAGCATATTGAGGAGCAGGCCCGTGTCTTGCGCCTGGCCGGTAGTGATGGCAAGCCCGTGGACAGCCTGAACGGGTCCAGCGAAGGCAGTGTGGTTTTGGATGTCACCCCGTTTTATGGGGAGTCCGGTGGTCAGGTGGGTGACACCGGTTTCATTGAAGGGCCGGATGGGCTCTTCCAAGTGAATGATACGGTGAAGCAGGGTGGAGTGTTCATCCATCGCGGTACCATGTTGCGCGGGACTCTGGAGACCCACGCGACCGTGTCTGCCCGAGTGGATGGTGAACGCCGTCGCGCCGTAGTGCTCAATCACTCGGCCACCCATCTGCTGCACGCCGCCCTGCGCGAGGTCCTGGGCGAGCATGTGCAGCAGAAGGGCTCCCTGGTGGCCCCGGATCGCCTGCGCTTTGACTTCTCCCACTTCGAGCCCATCAGCAGTGAGCAACTGGCCCGTATTGAGCGCATGGTGAATCATGCCATTCGCGCCAATGCCCCAGCCGAGGCTCGCGTCATGCCGATCAAGGAGGCACTGGAAGCCGGGGCCATGGCCCTGTTTGGCGAGAAATACGGCGACGAGGTGCGAGTGCTTTCATTGGGCGACTTTTCGGTGGAGCTCTGTGGCGGAATTCATGTGCAGCGTACCGGAGATATCGGTGTGTTCAAGGTGATCAGCGAGGGTGGAGTGGCCTCCGGTATCCGTCGCATCGAAGCCGTCACCGGCGACAATGCCCTGGACCATATGGACGATACCGAAAAGCAACTGGACGAGGCCGCACGGATGCTGCGAGCTGGTAGGGGTGACCTCACCGAAAAGATTCAGCAGGTACTCGATCGACACCGTAGCCTGGAAAAGGAACTGGAGGCCATGAAGGCCAAACTGGCCTCCCAGGCGGGTTCCAGCCTCACCGATCAGGCGGTGGAGGTGAATGGTGTGAAGGTGCTGGCAGCGCGTATGGACGAGGCCGATCCCAAATCCTTGCGGGATACCGTGGATCAACTCAAGAACAAACTGGGCGAGGCCATCATCGTTCTGGCCACGGCCCGCGATGGCAAGGTAAGCCTGGTGGCCGGCGTGACGGCAGGCCATTCCAGCACCATCAAGGCAGGCGAACTGGTGAACCAGGTGGCCCAGCAGGTGGGTGGCAAGGGGGGTGGTCGGCCTGATATGGCCATGGCGGGCGGTAATCGCCCGGAGGCACTGGACGAGGCCCTGGCTTCCGTGAAGGGTTGGGTGGAGTCACGTCTTTAATGGCTGGTCTTGAGCGTTGCCACCCTTTTTGGCTCAGTTCCTCGGCTGGATGGAGGACTTCAGCGCCTGGTGCGGACATACTGCTTTCGTGTACCCCGCTGCCTGTTGTCTAATGTCAACCTTATACCCAAGTAAATTAATATGGCATTGATCGTTCAAAAATACGGCGGAACCTCGGTAGGCAGCGTGGAGCGTATCCAGCACGTGGCCGATCGCGTGAGTCAGTCGCGTCGCCAGGGCCACGATGTGGTGGTGGTGGTATCCGCCATGAGCGGGGAGACCGACCGATTGCTGGGGCTGGCCCGCAGTATCCGCAGTGACGCCGACGGTCGAGAACTCGATGTGCTGCTGTCCACCGGTGAACAGGTGACCATCGCCCTGTTGTCCATGGCCCTGGAGAGCAAGGGGTGCCCAGCCCGCTCCTATACCGGTGCCCAGGTGCACATCCGTACTGACAGTGCCCACAACAAGGCACGGATCCAGGAGATCGATGGTGCCCGGGTGCGCCGTGATCTGGCTGACGGCAAGGTGGTGGTGGTTGCCGGTTTCCAGGGCGTGGATGAGTCGGGCAATATCACCACCCTGGGCCGTGGTGGCTCCGACACCACAGCCGTGGCCCTGGCGGCCGCCCTCAAGGCCGAGGAATGTCAGATCTTCACCGACGTGGATGGGGTGTATACCACCGATCCCCGTGTCGTACCCCAGGCCCGGCGACTGGACCGCATCACCTTTGAGGAGATGCTGGAAATGGCCAGCCTGGGATCCAAGGTCCTGCAGATCCGCGCTGTGGAGTTTGCAGGAAAATACAATGTACCGTTGCGTGTTCTATCCTCCTTTCAGGAAGGAGGAGACGGCACGCTCATCACCTTTGAGGAAGGGAGCATGGAACAGGCGCTCATTTCCGGAATCGCCTTCAACCAGAACGAAGCCCAGCTGACGGTGACGGGGGTTCCCGACCAGCCCGGCGTGGCCTACCGCATTCTTGGTGCGGTCGCTCAGGCCAACATCGAGGTGGATATGATTGTGCAGAACGTGGGGGCCGACGGCACCACCGACTTCACTTTCACCGTTCACCGCAACGATTTCGACAAGGCCATGGGCATCGTGCGTGCCCGGGCCGAGGCCCTGGGTGCCCGCGAGGTCTCCGGAGATCCAAAAATCGTCAAGATCTCTATTGTGGGCGTGGGCATGCGCTCGCATGCCGGCATTGCCAGCAAGATGTTCGAGGCCCTGGCGGGAGAGGGCATCAATATTCGTATGATCTCCACTTCGGAAATCAAGATCTCCGTGGTGGTGGACGAGAAATACCTGGAGTTGGGGGTGCGCGCACTGCACGATGCCTTTGAATTGGAGCGGGCACCTGCGGCGTAATGCGTTTTGACTGGGCCCGGGAGGGTGGACAGAGGATATATCCACTTTCCTGAGGTCTATCCAGGTTGAAGTCGGCACATGATGGCCGACCGGCACCAGGCCATAGAGTCTGGTTTACTATAAAACCAAGGTGATTGAAGTTCAGATTGGAGAAAAGGAAATGTTGATTCTTACTCGTCGGGTAGGCGAAACGCTGATGATCGGTGATGAAGTCACCGTGACCGTGCTGGGTGTGAAAGGTAACCAGGTTCGCGTCGGCATCAATGCACCTAAAGATGTGGCTGTGCATCGGGAAGAAATCTACGAGCGCATTCAGCGCGAGCAGGATCCCGATGATTACGTGGCTGGTAACGACCAGCCCTGAAAAGTGCCGGTGGAGTGACCGTACCCGGACGGGGCAGGGCGGGCGATTCGCAGGGCGTCCAACCTTTCCGGGTGGCGGTGTACTCCGGTCTTTACGGGAGCTTATCAAGAAGGTACCATACTGGCCTTCAATGAAGTCCCCCTCCCGGAGAGATGGCCGAGCGGCTGAAGGCGCTCCCCTGCTAAGGGAGTATGGGTCAAAAGCCCATCGAGGGTTCGAATCCCTCTCTCTCCGCCATATGATGCATATAAGCCCCTGAATTCAGGGGCTTTTTTTTTGAAGTCGCAGGTACTGGTCCCCCCAGTTACTCCCCTCGCAGCGATTCAATCCAACAGGCCCCGGCGCAAGCTTGTGTCCACCACGGTCGGCCCACTACAGTCTCAGACGGATCAGCTTTGATGCACTGCTGTTGAGTCATCTGCACCGGGTCTGCGACGGCATGGCCCGCCCGCCCAACTGGTCCCTGGTACTGCGCGCCGACGCCGCCGACCCAGGTTCACGGGACTGGCAGAACCTGCAGCGACTCATCGCCCGGACCCTGCCCGCCATGACCGAGGAGCTGCAGGCCATCGACGAGCCCATCCTGCTCACCGAACCGGGCCTGCTGGCCCGCTATGGCTTGGTGAACACCTGGCTCAACGACCTGCGCCGACATCTGCTGGAAGGGGCACAGCCCCACGCTCTCATCCTGCTCATCGCCGCCGACGCCCAGCACGACGGCGCCCGCATCGATGGCGTCACCGTCCCCCACGGCGCCGGCGCCCGGGAATGGGCGCGGATACCGGCCCTGTGGCTGGACAGCCCGGTTGCTTGACCAGAGTTCGAGTTGCATTGAGAGTAAAAAAGGAATAATTAATACTCATGTGTGAGTTTGAATTCGACGAGAATAAGAGCAACTCCAATTTGCACAAGCACGGCATCGATTTCGAAGCGGCTCAGGCGCTTTGGCGAGATCCATATCTCCTTGAAATAAAAGCAAAATCCGAGGGAGAGGCACGATTTGTCCTTATCGGCATGATCGACGGTAAGCATTGGTCAGCTGTTGTGACATACCGGGAGGGGCGTATCCGTCTGATTTCAGTCAGGCGTTCCCGCAAAACAGAGGTGGAGTTGTATGAAGCCTAAGGAGTTTGAAAAAAAATTCGATGATGGCCAAGAGGATATCCTTGATGACCTGGAGCTTTCCACCGCGCGTCGCGTGAATCTGGAGCAAAAGAGAATCAACGTGGACTTTCCGGCATGGGTGGTTGATTCGTTGGACCGGGAGGCGGCACGAGTGGGCGTCACGCGGCAGTCAATCATAAAGGTGTGGCTTGTCGAGCGGCTGCAGGCAGAATCGGCGCATAAGTCATGATCCACCCCCAGAACCTGCTCCAGTCCCTGCAGCGGGCACTGCCCCCTATCGAGCAGGACATTGCCCAGTACCTGGAAAGCCAGCCCGAGCTGACCGCCCATCTGGAAGCGGAATACCAGAAGGCGGTGGAGGCCGGCCGGACCGCCGAGCATCCGGTGGCCTGGCGCGACGCCCAGATCACCCAGGCCGCCGTGGCCTGGGTGATCACCTGCGTGTTCGTGCGCTTTCTGGAAGACAACCAACTGCTGGACGAGCCGCTGCTGGCCGGCCCGGTGGAGCGCGACGACGGCAGCCACCCCCTGCAACTGGCCCGGGAGCGGCTCACCGCCTATTTCAATGAACACCCCACCCATGGGGAGCGGGAGTACCTGCTCAGCCTCTTCGAGGACCTGGCCCGCCAGCCGGTGCTGGATGCCCTGCTGGACCGGTCCAGCGGCACAGCCAAACGGAAGAGCGACTCGATCCATGCCGTAAAATAGGGATGCGGCGCACGAGATTCATTTTGAGGAGGCCAGATGGCACAGGCGATGGTGGCGGCAGTAGAACCCGTGGTGATCTTCCTTGAAAAGAACAAGGAGTATTACTTTTGGGTCTTTGGGTGCCTGATGCTGCTGTCCCAGACGGCACTGGCCAATGTGCCTGGAGTTGAGTTGGCACGGGTGGAGAAGTCCGAGGTCATTGAGGAGGTGCGTCTGAATGGCACGGTCAATGCCCTGAGAACTTCGGCCCTGTCTACATTGGTCCCGGGGCAAGTGGATGAAGTGATGGTGGAAGTAGGTGACCGGGTTCACCAGGGGGATCCCCTTATCCGACTGGACTCGGAACTGGCGCAACTGACCCTGGAGAGTGCCCGCGCCGAGACACGCGAGGCGCGGGCCCGACTTGCCGAAGCGCGTCGCCGACTGGAGGAGGCGGAGCGTGTCGGAGCAGGTGGCCACATTGCCCGCACCGAAATCGGCACCCGCGAGAGTGAAGTGGCCACCGCCGAGGCCACTGTGGCTCGTCTGCAGGCAGCCGAGAGGCGCGAGCAGGCGGTGGTCCGATACCATCGCATCGATGCGCCCTTTGATGGGGTGGTGACCGAACGTTACAGCGATCTGGGCGAGTGGGTGGATCCGGGATCTGAGCTCCTGCAACTGGTGGACACCGAGAACCTGCGGCTGGACTTTCGGGTACCTCAGGAATTTCATGGGCGGCTCGATGAGCGGACCATGCTGGAAGTATGGCTGCGTGGCCGGGCCCAGGAAGCGCTGCAAGCAGAGATTCGCACGGTGGTGCCGGTGAATGATGCCCAGGCACGGACCTTCCTGATCCGGGCCGCCAGGCCGGAGGGACGGGACCTGCCGCCGGGTACCGCCCTTTCGGGCCTCCTCAGGATTCGTCAGGGGGAGGAAGGTTTGTCGATACCCCGGGATGCGATCAACCGGTATCCCGAGGGCCGCACCACGGTCTGGGTTGCCGAACAGGACGACGGGGATAAGGGGCATTACCGTGTGACCGAACAGCGCGTCCGCCTTGGTGTCAGTTACGATGAGCGGGTGGTGGTCACCAACGGCCTCAAGGAAGGCCAATGGGTGGTTTCGCGGGGCAATGAGGTGCTGGAGGAAGGTATGCGGGTGAGGCTGTCTGAAAGGGAAGGCAACTGATGTTCGCCGCCATTATCCGTCACGGTATCCTGGTGACGGTGATCACCCTGATCCTGGTGATTCTCGGCGTGGCGGCTGCCTTGCGCATTCCGGTGCAGATGATTCCGGATCTGGAGGTCCGCACCGTGACGATCGAGACCCGCTGGCCGGGTGCCACGCCCCAGGATATCGAGAAGGAAATCCTGATCGAGCAGGAGCGCTATCTGCGCAATGTGCCCAACCTCAGCCGCATGTCTTCCAGCGCCAACAGCGGCGCATCCGAGATCGAGCTGGAATTTCCATTCGGTGTCGACATCACCGAAACCCTGATCCAGATCAACAATGCCCTGACCCAGGTACCGGACTACCCTCAGAACGTGGACGAACCGCGGGTGGTGGCGGCCTCGTTCTCCGCCAATGCCTTCATGTACTACCGGGTGTCCACGCTGGAGGGCAACCCGAAGGATCTCGATATCGACCTGATGAAGGACTTTGTCGAGGATGAGGTGCGTCCCCGCATGGAGGGCGTCTCCGGTGTCTCGGAAGTGACGGTCGGTGGTGGCGCCGATCGCCAGATGCAGATCATTGTGGATGAGCAGGAACTCGCCCAGCGGGGTGTCAGCCTGCTGCAGTTGCGCGATGCCATCACCGCGCGCAACCAGGATATCTCCGGCGGTGAAGTGGATTCCGGCAAGCGTCGGTACTTGCTGCGCACTGTGGGTCGCTTCGAGACTGCCCGGGAGCTTGAGTCGCTGGTGATCGCTCGCACTGGAGACAGCGTTCTGCGTCTGTCTGATGTGGCCAGAGTGGAGCAGGGGCAGGCCCGTCAGCAGGCGGTTTCCTATGTGAACGGGCAGCGGGTCATCGGCCTTCAGGTGCGCCGAGAGAGCGGCTCCAACGTCATCGATATCAAGCGCAACATGATCGCCGAGGTGGAGCGAATCAATCGGGAACTGCTCGAGCCCGAGGGTTTGCAACTCACGCTCAACACCGATGACGTGCGTTATGTGGAGGCTTCCATCGTCAATGTCTGGACCAACCTGGGCATTGGGGCGGTCTTTGCAACCCTGGTGATGTATGCCTTCCTGCGTTCATCCAGGGCGACCTTTGTGGGGGTGGTGGGCATCCCGCTGTGTGCCCTGGCGGCATTTCTCGGGCTCATGATCACGGGTCGTACCATCAATGTGATTTCCCTGGCGGGCATCGCCTTTGCCATCGGTATGACGGTGGACAACACCATCGTTGTGTTGGAAAACATCGAGCGTCATCGCCGCCTGGGGCTGGACCGGTTCAGGTCGGCCCTGCAAGGGGTCCAGGAGGTCTGGCCAGCCGTGCTGGCTTCCACCAGCACCACGGTGCTGGTGTTCTTGCCGATCCTGTTTATCCAGGAAGAGGCCGGGCAGCTCTATTCGGACGTGGCCATTGCCATCTCCTCGGCCATCATTGTCTCCATGGTGGTGGCGGTCACCCTGATTCCCACCCTCAGTTCCCGCCTGAAGTTCGCCAGTGACGATCGCCATCTGCCGATGGATGAGGATGGCAATGTGCTGGGCGCCCGCTGGGAGCGGTTCGTGATCCACCGGGTTCGCTGGCTGATCGCCACACCGGTGCGGCGGCTTGCGGCAATCGTCCTGACGGTGGCTTGCAGCGCCTTGATCATTGTCTTTTTGACGCCCCCGGCGGAATACCTGCCCGAGGGTGAGGAACCCAAGACCTTTGCGGTGATGAACGCACCGCCCGGTTACAACCTGCGGGAAATGGAATCCTACGCCAAGGAAGTGGAGGCACACTTCCTGCCGCACGTAGGCGCCGATGGCGAGGCCTATGCCCGGGGCGAGACCAGCGTACCCCCTTTGCGCAACCTGAATATGCAGGTCCAGCCCACCCATGTGCGGATCATCTCGGAAACCCTCGACCCGACGCACATCGAGGCCCTGATGGATGAGATCACCCGGTTTTACGAGGGTTTCCCGGGAATGCGGGCCTTTGCCTCCAAGGGCTCGATCATCTCCAGCAATGACGGCGGAACCCGCAGTATCAACGTGGATGTATCCGGCACCCACCTGCAGGATATTTACCAAACGGCAAACCGTGTGTATGAGCGGGCGCAGGATATCTTCGATCGCCCCCGTATCCAGACCCAACCTTCGGCACTCACCCTGGGACAGCCGCTCATAGAGGTTCGGCCCGATTATGAGAAGGCCGCGGAACTGGGTTTGGATACCGAGGCGATTGGCTTTGCTGTGGCCTCCATGACGGAAGGCGCCTACGTGGATGACTTTTTCCTTGACGATGACAAGATCGATATCTACCTCTACGGGGAGCAGGGGCGGGATCCAGGTCTTGTGCGGCTGTCCAATGTCCTGGTGCACACGGAACAGGGGGCGACCCTGCCGTTGTCCAGCCTGGCGAGTATCGAGGAAACCGTGGCTAGCAGCACCGTGCGAAGGGTCGACGGCCGTCGCACCGTGACACTGAATATCATCCCGCCCGATGACGTGGCCCTGGAAGCCGGTGTTGAGCGGGTCCGCGACGATCTGGTGCAGGCCATGCGCGACGCAGGTGAGGTGCCATCGGGCATCACCATGACCCTGTCCGGTGCCAGTGATCAGCTAGAGGCCACCCGGAATGCCCTCAGTGGCAATTTTCTTATTTCCCTGTCCATCGTCTATCTGCTGCTGGTGGCCATCTTCTCTCACTGGGGTTTCCCGTTGCTGATCATGACGGCCATTCCTCTGGGTATTGCCGGTGGTATCGTCGGCCTCGCCCTGATGAATCTGGTGGGTTCCATGCTGCCCGTCATCGGTCTGCAGCCGTTGCGTCAGCCCTTTGACATGATCACCATGCTCGGTTTTCTGATCCTGCTGGGGACGGTGGTAAACAACCCGATCCTGGTGGTGGATCAAGCCCGGATGAATCTTCGGCGCGCTGAGATGAGCGTGGTGGAAGCCGTGGCCCGGGCGGTGCAGACCCGGTTGCGACCGATTGCCATGACCACCCTGACCACTGTATGTGGGTTGTCACCGCTGGTCTTTCTGCCCGGTGAGGGAACAGAGCTGTACCGGGGCGTCGGCGTGATCGTCCTGTTCGGCCTGATGGGGGCTGCGGTGGTGACCCTGACCTTCCTGCCAGCCCTCTCTGTCTTTGTCTTGACAAAGGGCAGTCATCGAGCGATGGACGTACGCCACGACTTGTAATACCGTCTGTCATGCCAACAAAGTGAGAAGATCGAGGAGACAAAAATGAAGAAGATCCTGATAGGTATTGCCGCCGCTGCCCTGATGGCCCCGGCCTTCGCCGACGAGATGGCCACCCCTGATGAAGCCAAGGCGATGAGCGAGAAGGCACAGAGCGCCGTCAACGAGATGGGTAGCGAGGCAGCCTTCGCAGCCTTCGCCGATCCGGACGGTGACTTCCAGGAGAAGGATCTCTACGTGTTCTGCATGGACATGGATGGGGTCATGCTGTCGCACGCGGTGAAGCCCGAGCTGGCCGGCAAGAACCTGCTCGATTTCAACGAATACGGCGATCTGCTGTTCCAGGATATGGTCACTCTGGCCCAGGAGTCCGGCGAAGGCTGGGTGGACTACAACTGGCCTTATCCTGGCACTGATGAGATCAAGCAGAAGACGAGCTACATCGCGAGCAACGACGAGGGCTTCTTCTGCGGGGTCGGCGCCTACAAATAACCTGATTGCCCAGCCCCGGGAAACGTTCTGGGGCCGGCGCTAACCTAGCATGGGGTGGCACAGGACGTGCTGCCCCATCCTTTCGTTATACAAGTCAAGTCAGCCTCACTCCGGTCGGGACTTGACCTCGCGCAAGCTTTTTCGCCTTCGCCCCGGGAAGCTGTATCGTTTGCTTGACATCTTTTCGCGTCAACGTAGACTTACATCCAGGCTACAGTTCGGGTGATTCAGGCAGTCGAGATTCAGCAACGCGAATACTGTGGCAGTGCTTGGAAGATCACCGATTTCCTCAAGAAATCCGGTTTTTAAACCTAGAGGGCTTTACCCATGAGCGAATACAGAGCGAGCAAGCCGAGCAACCCCGCTGACGACTGGAAGCTGTGGCTGGTAGTCAATCCAGGTACCTGGCTGATGCCGATCCTGATGACCGTGCTGGTGGTGGCTCTGGTAGTGCACGCCTTTGTTTACAGCAATGACAGCTACAACCCGCTGACGTACGAAGTGTCCGCGGAAGCCGTTGCTGAATAATCTGACGTAATTGGAGGGTTTATACCATGTATGACAGCATTTCCGGCCTGAGCGAAGAGCAGGCACAAGAATTCCACGAACAGTTCAAGACCACTTTCACCGTGTTCATGGTGCTGGCCGCTGTGGCCCACTTTCTGGTGTATCTGTGGAGACCGTTCTACTAAGAACGGAATGGCTGTCTTTTTGAGGCAGCGGTACAGGTGGAGGAGTGACCGGTGTACCCGTGGTTGATCGGGCCCATCGGCTTCCTCCACCTTCCCACTTTCTTTCCGTTTCTTTCCTTGTATTCCCTACATGTGGCGAGATGAGGGCGTAGGTAGGAGTTTGACTAAAAGCATCAGGTATTGCAACCCCCTGCGCATGCTTTATCTCCAGCCCCCCGAATTTTCCGGTGTCTCCCCGACGCCACCGGCCTCTACTTCGTCAAATCCCTGACACCACGTGAAATCTGCACCTCTCATCGGTGCCGGTCCCTCTTCTGCGCGGCCGAAAACCGGCAAGGCCTGGCCGCTTCACGCAGCTTCAAAACTTGATCGACGATCCTGAGCGGCCATTGGTTGCCACCCGAGAAGGATCTGATCGAGATGGCATGCACCGTGCATCGGATGTTCCAAACAACATCAAACGGGTGCACCGATGCGCAAGAAAATTCTCTGGGTTTTAGGTGGCTTGGGCTTTATGGCCCTGATGACCCTGTTGGCCTCCACCGTGGGTCTGGCCTGGGCCAACCTCCCTGGGCTGTTGCTTGTGGTGGGTGGAACCTGGCTAGCCTCCGTCATCGGGCATTCCCCGAAACCGGTCATGGACCTGCTCAAGCGTCTGCCTGAACTGTTCAGACAGCCTCCGGTTGTCCATCTGCCCACCCAGGATCATAAACGTCTGCTTCAGGTGGCCGATTTGTGTCGCCGTGGTCAGGTGCGCAGCGCCGAGAATACTGCCAAGGATATCGGGGACCCTTTTCTCAGAGCCGGGGCCCGGTTGGCCCTCGACCGTCATAGCGGTGACGAACTGCTGCGCATGCTGCAATGGCGCATCCGCCGCCAGAAAGAGTCGGATCATCGGGATATCCGCATCCTGCGCACCATGGCCACGTTCGCCCCGGCATTCGGCATGCTTGGTACGCTGGTGGGGCTGGTGGCCTTGTTGGGCAACCTGGGTACCTCCGGCCTGGAATACGTGGGACTGGCCATGGGGTTTGCCTTAATGAGCACGCTCTATGGTCTGCTGGCGGCCAATCTCCTCTTCAAGCCTCTGGCCCTCAAATTGGAGGATCGATCCCGGCACCAGTTGCTTTACATGAATTTCCTGCTGGATGCGGTGCTGATGCTCCATGAGCGTCAACATCCCGTCATGATCAACGAATTTCTGGAGTCCGTTCCCCGCGATGAAGCCGTTGAACCGGCAAGGGCACCGCTCAGAGCCTTATCACAGGAGAGGCTGAGGGCATGACGACTTCTGTCTGGCGCACGACTGCAGACCACCGGAATGGCCTCGCCGAGGTCTCTTACCGGGGTCAGGAACGCGTTGAGTTCGAAGAACCAGGGCAGGGAGGGGATGGCGGTTGGACAGTGGGCTACCTGGATGTGTTGCTGGTGCTGGTAACGCTGTTTGCCGCCTTGCTGGCTGCGGCCTATCTGCAGATCGATGAACTAAAGGAGCAGTTCGCCAAGGTGGAAGGTGAACCGGAAGCCGCATACCAGCAAACCCTGGTGGATCCGGTGATGCCGGTCGCTTTTCCGGGCATCGCCTCAAAGGCTGGGATGCCCGTATGGCTCGAGGAGTCGGCCCCGCCGCCGATATCATCGGCATCCCATCCCGCGCCTGAACTGTTGACCCAGACCCTCCCGGCTTTGGCCACGGTGGAGGAGGCTCCGATTGTTCGTATTGAGTCGGTACCGGCGCCTATCCTGCTTGAACCTGTCGAGCCCCTGCGGATGCCGCCGGAACTCGAGGCGCTGGCCAGCCTGGTGGCGAGCCAAGGGGCAGAACAATCGCTGGAGCTGGTCATCGAGGATCATCAGGTACGTCTGGAAGTGGGTAATGACATCCTGTTCCCTTCTGGTGCAGCCCAGTTGAGTGCGGCGGGCCTGGATCTTCTGGCGGAGGTCTATCAGGTTCTTGCCCAGGAGCCATTGAGTATTATCGTTGAGGGGCACACGGATAATGTCCCCATCAATACGGAGCGATTTCCCTCCAACTGGGAGCTATCCTCCCTGCGCGCTACCACGGTGGCCCGGCAACTCATTGAACTGGGTATACCTGCCGAGCAATTGCGCGTTGCGGGTCATGCCCACACACGCCCCAGGGTCGCTAACGACACGCCGGAAAATCGTGCCCTGAACCGCCGCGTGAGCCTGGTGCTTGAGGTGCCCCAGTAAAGAGATTTGTTTTATTCTTGCCTATACTGATGGGCATGATAATACTCAATACCATTATGGACCTGGCGCTGACGGCCGCCCCATGGCTGCTCCTGGGGCTGTTGATCGCAGGCCTTATCAAAGGGTTTCTCTCCGAGGCCCGAATGAAGAGTTGGGTGGGTGGGGAAGGCTTCAAGGGCATTTCCCGGGCTGCCGTCATCGGTGCGCCATTGCCCTTGTGCTCCTGTGGGGCGATCCCCACTGGCCTTGCCTTGTACCGGGGTGGGGCAGGGCGAGGGCCTTCCACCGCCTTCATGATTGGCACGCCAGGGATCGGGGTGGATTCGCTGGCCATCAGCTATGCCTTGCTCGGCCCCTTCATGATGGTGGCAAGGGCGGCGGGTGCGGTCACAACGGCCGTGACCACTGGACTGCTGGTCAACCTGAGTCGCCCCACTGTGACGCCGAGCCCCGAATCTCCTGATTCAAGCGCGACGGAAGACAGCTGTTCCAGCGGTTGTTGCAACACGGGTTGCGACGGCGATCCCAAGCCTGAACCACAGGCTGCAGCGGCAGGCGTGGCAGGGTGGCGGGTTCGCCTGGCCTCCGGCATGCGCTATGCCTTCTCCGATCTACTGGATGACATCAGCACCTGGATACTGGCTGGGCTGATCCTTGCCGGTGCGCTGGTGGCCCTGGTGCCCCCGGAGTCCCTCTCACAATGGGGTAGTGGGCCGCTGGCCATGCTGGTGATGGCTCTGATCGGGGTGCCGCTTTACATTTGCGCTACCGCAGCCACACCGGTGGCGGCGGGAATGCTGATGGCCGGTGTCTCCCCTGGCACGGCGCTGGTCTTCCTGCTGGCGGGACCCATCACCAGCATGGCCACGCTGGGGGTTTTGCGCCGGGAAATGGGCAATCAGGCTCTGGCACTTTACATGACCGGCATCGTGACCACCACGATCGCACTGGGGCTGACATTGGATCTGATTGTGAAGGCCAGTGGCCTGGATCTTGTTCAGCAACTGGGGGCAGCCCGTGAGCTGACACCCATGTGGCTGGAAATCACCGCTCTGGTGATCCTTCTGGCTGTGGCAATTCGCCCGGTACGCCGAGTCCTGATGCCTCGCTGGAGCTGAGCCATGTGTAGACATGAAGGGATGGACCTGATTGAACCACTCACATGCTAGATCAGGGGCAAGTGGCGGGCCTGGATGGTTGCCGGGGGCGATGGTTGTGCGTAATGGGTGATCCCCAGTGCCCTGAGACGATCCGCGCCCTGATCCTGGAGAACCCGGGCGATCTCCTGCGCCTGGATCCCCGTCCCCAGGTGGTGGGTGCGGACATCCCCATTGGCCTGGCAGACGCGGCGCCTCGCCGTGCCGATAGGGAGGCCCGTCAGCGCCTGGGTCGCCCGCGCGGCAGCAGCGTATTCCCGGCACCCTTGCGGGTGATGATGAAGGCTCCATCCTACGAGCAGGCCTGCCTCATTGGTCGCCAGCAAGCGGGGCGGGCCCTGTCCCGGCAGGCCTGGAACATCATTCCCATGATCCGGGCCATGGACGACTTCCTGCAGGCGGGTAATGACCGTCAGGCCTGGGTACGGGAGGTGCATCCTGAACTGAGCTTTCAGGCCTGGAATCAGGGGCTGGCCATGACCCACAACAAGAAGACCCCTGTCGGGCGGCAGGAGCGACACCAGTTAGTGGAAGCGACGTTTCCAGGAGCCTACGAGGCGGCCTGCAGTGATCTGGTCAACGAACGCTACGCACCGGACGACTTGCTGGATGCCTTCGCCGTGTTCTGGACCGCGGCGCGGATTGCGCAAGGGCGCGCCATCCAACTGCCCGAGATGCCCGAGAAGGACGCGACCGGATTACGGATGGAAATAATGTTTTAATGAACCCTACCCGGAACACGTGGATACCATGATCACGCAACTGACCCAAAAGGTACTGATCCTGATCCTGATGCTGCTGGCCACCCCTATCAGCGCCGGGGATTACCGGATCGAGACGGTCGCCTCGGGGCTGGAGCATCCCTGGTCCCTGGCCTTTCTGCCGGATGGTCGCATGCTGGTGACCGAACGGGCAGGGCGCCTGCGGGTGATCGAGAATGGGCAGCTTTTAGCGGCGCCTGTGGAGGGCGTGCCGGATTCCCTCGTTCGCAAACAGGGTGGTTTGCTGGAGGTACTACCGCATCCGGATTTCGAGCGTCATCCCTACCTGTTTCTCACTCAATCCGTAGGAGCACCGCGGGCCAATGCCACACGTTTGATACGGGGGCGACTGAAAGCCAATACGCTCACGGATGTGGAGATACTGTTTGAGGCGGCGCCGCGGCGATCTCGGCCGTTACATTACGGGGGGCGCATGACCTTCCTGGAAGATGGCACCTTAGTGCTCGGGTTAGGCGATGGTTATGATCATCGCGAGGACGCCCAACGACTGGACAGTCATACTGGCACGATTGTGAGACTGAATCCTGAAGACGGCAGTGTCCCCACCGACAATCCCTTCGTTGACCGCGACGATGCCCTGCCAGAAATCTACAGCTACGGCCATCGCAATGTGCAGGGCCTGGTGTGGGACGCGCAGACAGGCATCCTGTGGTCTCATGAACATGGTCCGCGCGGTGGCGATGAACTCAACATCATCGAACCTGGCGCCAACTATGGCTGGCCTGCCGCCACCCATGGGATTGACTATTCCGGTGCCATCATCAGCCCGCATACATCTTTGCCGGGCATGGAAGATCCCGTACATCAATGGACTCCGTCCATTGCCCCTGCCGGGATGACCCTGTATCGCGGTGATCGCTTTCCCCAATGGCAAGGCAGCCTGTTTGTCACCTCGCTGGTGGAACACCACGTGCGGCGCCTGACCCTGGATGGGGTGCAGGTGGTGGACGAAGAAATCCTCTTCGAAGAGGTGGGTGAGCGCATCCGGGATGTACGCACAGGGCCCGATGGTGCCCTTTACCTGCTTACGGACAAGGCGGATGGGCGCGTGCTGCGGGTGGATGCACCGCCGGCCCGGTGATGGCGCTGATGGGCTGGATTAAGACTCACCGTCCGGTACGCGCTCCAGGATGATGGAGAAATTATTCACCGGCATGTCGATCACGGATTGCAGCGATAGCCCGTGTTCCCGCCCCAAGGTTTCGATGTCTGCGATGTCTCGCACGCCCCAGTCCGGGTTCTGGGCCCGAAGGTACTGGTCAAACCGCTGGTTGCTGGGCGCTGTGTGCGTCCGGTCGCGGGAGTAGGGGCCGTAGAGGTAGAGTAGACCGCCGGGTGTAAGGTACTGGCCAGCACCTCTCATCAGACCTTCCGCGGTGGCCCATGGCGAGATGTGCGTCACATTGATGCAGACCATCGCGGCAAACCCATCCGCGGGCGGGCGATCCGATTGCCCCAGCCCCCAATCCGCCTGACCCGCATCCAGCCGCACCGGCGCCTTGAGGTTGGGCAGGGACGCGCTCTCCCGCCAAGCCGCAATACTGCTCAGGTGATGCGGATCCACATCGGTGGGCCACCAGGTGATCCCGGGGAATGCGCGGGCAAAGTCCACCACATGCTGGCCAGTGCCGCTGCCCACCTCCAGCACGTGGCCGCTCACATCCGCATGGGCATCCCGCAGGACGCCCAGAATGGGGGTGATGTTTTCGTGGTAGGAGGGCGAATCCAGGCGAGCGTTGGCGGACATGAAGTCAGGCTCCAGGGCTCATTGGTGTGGGGCGTGTGCGGCGACTGGGGCAATCAGCATGAGGGAACCTCGAAAAATCGCCCCAGTCAGGGCATCATACCCCCAACGCTCCCAATCGGGTGGATACCCGTCGCGCAATCCGGATTCACTGACCAGGAACCCCATTGGGCAGGGCCCCGTGCATGCATCCTCCTCAAGCGCTGCCAATACCCAAGCTCAAAGCCCTCGGTGGACTCGACCGCGATCTGCAACAGTCGTTGTTGAGCCAGATCCGCGACCTCTGGACCCATACCTCCACCGCTCTGGAGGGCAACAGCCTCACCCTGGGCGAGACCAAGTTCATCATCGAGGAGGGGCTGACGGTCTCCGGCAAGCCGTTGAAGGATCATCAGGAGGTGATGGGGCATGCCCGCGCCATCGAACTGGTCTACAACGCGCTGGGCGGGGCGGTCACCGAATCGCACTTGTTTGACCTGCACCGGGCGGTGCAATCAGAACTCGTGGCGGACATCTACAAGCCCTGCGGGGCCTGGAAAGTGGAGCCCAACGGCACCTATGCCGTCACCGAGGAGGAGCGCCAGACCTTCATCGAGTACGCTTCGCCCGAAGACGTGCCCGCATTGATGGCGGGGTGGCTGGCCGAGCTCAATCGGCTCGCTGACGAATTCCTGAGCGAGACGGACGCGGTCGATGCCTATGCCCGGTTGCACCTGGGGTTCGTCCACGTGCATCCGTTCTGGGACGGCAACGGGCGCCTGGCGCGTCTGTTGAGCAACATCCCGATGCTGCGCTCCGGCCATCTGCCGGTGGTGATCGACGTGCGCGACCGCAAGGAATACATCGACATCCTGGCCCAATACGAGCTGGCAAGCGGGCAGCTCACAGCCGAAACCGGTGTCTGGCCCGCCGAGGCCCAGGAGGCACCCTTCCGTGCGTTCTGCCAGCGGTCCTACCAGGCAACGCGGCAACTGGTTGAACAGGCGAGTGAGCAGCAGGCGAAGCGCAACCTTCGGCACAGCGCTCACAAACCGCACCCAGATCGGGATGACGAATGACTGGCTCCATCACCCCCTGAGTTCGAGGTCTTCCCGAATCACCTCCGGATGCCGAAACGCAATCTCGATGAGCGCCTTTGCCGGCCCGGAGGGCTGACGTGGCACCTGTTCCGAGGGCGGTGGGCTAAACACCCGCCCTTCCCCGATTCGGTTTTCAGATATGGATCCTTTCATAGTCCGTCTTGCCGAGCTGGTCGTCCATTAAAAACAGGAAATGATGCGTGTGTGGGGATATCTGCTTCGCCTGCGCTCCAAGGCCACCGATGGTGAAGAGGCGGGCAAGAGCACGTGCCAGCTTTTCGCACTGGATGGTCAAGGCCGTGTTGATCTGTCTATGGAATGAGTCGCCGTCCTTTTGATCACCGATTCGACGTGTCCAAGACGGATCTTCCCGAAGGACTTCCATTTCCAGTTTCTTCCACTCATCCTCTGGAGAAGGCCCTGGATTGGCGTCTCCGAAAACGATGTTGAGATTGTAGTATCTGGCGCTCTTCGCGAAATCTGAAAGGATTTTAACCATCCTTCTCATGCGTTTGTCCTTCTCGAGGAACTCGACATCGGACTGGGCTGCAGGGAGGCCCGCGTGATAGTTATCCGAAAAGCACTGCCGAACCCTTTTGTCTAACAACCACATCAGATCGTGTGTAGGCTGCCCTGAGCGTTTCGGGTTTTTTGAGAAGTGGCGTCTGTCCGGGTAGTTGCCGGTTGTTTCTAGATGATGACAACAGCAAGCCGTCTTCATCATCCGCTCAAATCCGGACGCGAGCAGCAATATCGGGAGGTGGAAGAAGTCGGTAGATCCATCCATGCGGTTGAGTTCGCGAAGTCCCGTCTTGATCAGACGCATTGCAGAGAGCAACTCCTCACCGATCATGACGTTCTGGAGTGTTGATGGCATTGATTTTTCTCCCTGACCGAACGTGGCAAATCATCGGACGGTAAAAGGCGAAGCATTTTGACGGTCCAGTGGATTGGGATGTGTACGGCCGACATGGTCATGAACTGATGGGGTGAAAGCCCCCTGTAGGAGCACCTGTGATGTCCACTCTGAACTACTAGCCGACGGCAAGGGCAAACCCCAGAGGGAATGTCTGAAGGAAGCCCGAGCGCAAAACTGTGAGTCGACGGACAGAAATCGTATGTATGGCTCAGTACCCGGGCAAGTCAGCACAAGGTGACAACGCCGTATCCGTCCGGTAGCCCCCATATTCCATAGTCCCCGCTAATCCCACATCATCACCGGCACGATCTCAAGCAATAGAGGGGTGTGCCGGTATGA
>NZ_FOAA01000023.1 GCF_900109495.1 Ectothiorhodospira marina
CCCGATGAAGCAGGAACCCACCGAAGCGACTCAAATCGCATCAGCGAATTGAGCGCCGTAGGAATCTCCGGCCTTCAGGCCGGAGAGGATGTCAAAAGTTGTTGGTGAGCAGCCGCTTTGGGCGTGGGATTGGTTGCCTGGGGTGGATCAGGTAGAGTGCAATGCAGGTCGGTGGGACTGGGTACAGCCCACAAGACCACAATCCATTCATGGCGGGAGGTGAAGTATGTTGAAGGGGGTATTGGCAGGGGTCGTGCTGGCCGTGGTAGCGAATCCATTATGGGCTTCCGAATGGGTGGATGCTGCTGATCCGGAGGAGATCATGAACCTGGCCCGGGGCTATGGTTCCGCCACTCTGGACACCGACGGGGTGGGGGATCCCATGATCACGGGGCGCATGGACGGGACGCGTTATTTCATCATGTTTTATGGGTGTTCCGACAACCGGAACTGCAAGACCATCCGGTTTAGCAGCGCCTGGGCGACGGAAGGCCAGTACACCCTGGCGGATATGAACGACTGGAACGAGGGGTATCGTTTTGGCAAGGCCTATCTGGACGATGAGGGCGACCCGGTGCTGGAAATGAACGTCAACCTGCACTACGGAGTGAGCCGGAGGAATCTGGACGACACCATCGACTGGTGGCGCGTGGCCCTGGAGCAGTTCAAGGCTGATGTGCTGAACCAGTAGCCCCAGCCTCGCATTGGCATGCTAAAAGGTGTCTGTCCCCATTTTTTATTCCGCCGCACACACCTGATTGCGTCCGGCTTGTTTGGCGGCATACAGCGCCTGATCGGCCGCCTTGATGACGGTTTCAGGATCCGGATGGTCCTGGCTGCGTTCAGCCACGCCCATGCTGATGGTGACCGACACCTTTTTGCCCTTGCCTTGCCCACGTCTTGCCCGACCCTCCCGCTTGCTACCCGGCCGGGATGATTCGTCGCGAACGGCGATCTCGTAGGCTTCGATGGCTTCCCTGACATCTTCCAGATGGGGAATACACTGCTCCACCGTCTTGCCGGGAAAGATGATGGTGAACTCCTCGCCGCCGTAGCGGTAAGCGCGCCCCCCACCGCTGACCTTGCGCAGTTGGGCTGCCACCACCCGCAGCACCTGATCACCCAGGTCATGCCCGTGGGTGTCGTTGAATTTCTTGAAATGGTCCACGTCGGTCATGGCGATGGTATAGCGACGGCCCAGACGCTGCAGTCGTTCGTTGAGGGCGCGACGACCGGGCAGGCCGGTCAGGTCATCGCGGAACGCCATCTGGAAGGATTCATGAATCACGGCGATGGCCAGAATCAGCAGCAGGGTGGCAGTGAACACGGGCACGGCATAGGTATGGAACAGTTGCGGCAGCATCCAGCCGATGCCCGCCAGGGTGATCCACTGCCCGGCCCATTGGGGGCTCGGCCGACGTAGCAGAAAGAACCCCATGATGCCCAGGCACAGCACCAGGCTCCAAAAGGAAAGCTGAGGCATGCCGTAGGCGTCCCAGTGCAGCGCGGGCACGTAGATGGTCAGCAGAAGATCGGCCATGTTTTCCGGATCATTCATGGCGAGGAAGACGGCGATTCCCGCCAACCCCCCAAAGGCTGCCAGTCGCAGCAGCAAATCCATCACCAGGTGATAGCGTTCGGACCAGAAGGCATTGGCCATGAACACCACGGGGATCAGCATTGTCATGAGCGCATAGCCCAGCTCAGGCAGTGGATCCGTACCGGGCGCCATGGCCATGGGTCGGATATGGAGCATGATGCCCAGATAGACCAGCAATACCAGAGCCACGCAGATGAGCGTGCGAGTGCGACCATAGAGAAAGGCCAGCACCCCCGCCAGTCCGCCCATCAGCCAGGGCAGTGCCTCCACCAGGCCCTGGGGGAGTTCCGGCAGCCAGCTGCCTTGGATGGCTGCGCCCATCCCCAAAGCCAGTAACACGGGCGGAAGCAGGATGAAGATGAGGGTTTTCAGATGTGATTGGATCATGGTCGGTTCAGGTGAGCGGGAGGAGCCGGATACTGCATGTTATGCCAGAAGGTCCGGCGTGGGGGGATGCAGCGCTGAAGTCCGTTTGAGCGGTCAAGGGTCAAGAGGGGTCAAGAGTGCCTGTCCCTATGTGTGTGTGTGTGAGCCATGCTTGTCTGCTGAGCCGAAAAATTCCAATATTCGGCTCATTCAGAGAGCGGAAAACGTATACTCCCGCTCTTTCGTCTTTCCTGGAGTCCAGGCTTGCTCCACCAGGCGCCCATGTGGATTTGGCAACACCCCGATTGGCCCCGCTTCACCTGGCAAGTGGCTGAGGTCCAGCCTCGGCTGCAGAAGTGCTGGAAGGATCTTGGCATCTTGCTGGGTCGTTCAGGGTCCCTGTGGACCGCAGATGACCCGGAGACCGGGGCGAGGGCCGCACTGGACACGTTATTACAGAACATCGTCACGTCCTCGGCCATCGAAGGAGAGCGCCTGAACGTTGCGTCGGTACGCTCGTCGCTGGCCCGGCGCCTTGGTGTGGAGGAGCCTGGTGAGCCTCCTTCACCGCGATCCGAAGGCCTGGCAGAACTGATGCTGGATGCCACCCTCAAACCGGACTCACCGCTGGATGCAGAAAGATTATTCCAATGGCATCGATGGCTGTTCCCTGATGCGGACGCCTCTCTGACCACACTGCGCCCCGGCCAATGGCGTGGGGTGGAGCCGATGCAGGTGGTGTCCGGCCGCATCGATCGCCCCAGGGTGCATTTTGAGGCCCCACCCCGAGAATGCCTGGAGCGCGAGGTTGACCGGTTCCTCGATTGGTTCGAGTGCAGCCGCCATGACCCCGGGCTGGATCCCCTCGTGCGGGCCGGTCTGGCGCACTTCTGGTTCGTGACGCTGCATCCGTTTGAAGATGGCAACGGGCGTATCGCCCGGGCCATCGCCGATCGCGCCCTGGCGCAGGCGGACCAGCAAGGGATTCGCCTGTATGCCATGTCCGCAGCCATCCTGGAGCGGCGAGCCGATTACTATCGCCATCTCGAAGAGAGCCAGCGTGGAACGCCGGACCTGACGGACTGGCTTATCTGGTTCCTGGACACCCTGGATGCCACGTTGCTGAACGTGCTGGATCAGGTGGAGCGGACACTGGCCAAGGCCCGCTTCTGGCAGCGCTTCGGGGCGGCTGGCCTACTCCCCGAACAGGTAAAGGTGCTGGACCGGCTGCTTGAGGGAGGGGAAAGGGGCTTTGAACAAGGCATCAGCGCCTCGCAGTATCAGAAAGTGGCCAAGGTCAGCAAGGCCACCGCCACACGCCACCTTGCCGGTCTTGTCGAGAAGGGCTGCCTGGTGAGGCTATCTGCAGGAGGCCGAAGCACTCGCTATCAGGTGCCGGAACCGTACCGCCAGGACGAGGGGGAGTAGGGCGCCACTCGCCCCGGTGGATTCCTGCTTCAAACCGGCACGCTGCTGATCCCCAGCCGCTCCCGGACCACGAACCACAGCCATACAATCCACAGAAGATCAAGAGTGCCTGTCCCTTGCTCTGCTCAGTCAACCCGCAACTCCACACGCTTACCCGCTCGGTGCAGCAGGCCCACTAGTTTGTCAGCGCTAAAGCGGTCGGTCTTGTGATGCAGCACCTCGGAAATTCGGCTGCGTGACACCCCTAACTCTGCTGCCAGCTCCCGCTGTGTCTTGCCGCGTTTGCGCAGTTCTTTCTCCAACGCGATCAAAAGAGTTTCCCTTACTTGCATTGCCGCAGCATCCTCCGGCGAGAATCCTAGATCCTCAAAAACGTTGCCACAGCTCACTGTCATTTTTTCGTCCATATCAGCACCCGATTTGCCTGTACCTGCGCTGTCCCAACTCGATATCCTTCGCGCTGGTCTTCTGCGCCTTTTTCTGGAAGGCATGCAATACATACACAGCGTTACCAATGTTCTTGACATAAAGGACCCTGAACTGGCCCTTAACATTGATCCGCACCTCGCGCACACCTTTGCCCACTGTCTTCATCGGCTTTCAATTATCGGGGTCCAGTCCATGCTGAATACGAAGCAACTGTCGCCCAAGCTCCCTCCGCACCCCCTCCGGAAAACGCCGGATATCCTCGCGACTGGAGCCCATGAAAATCAGTGTTTGCATACTCGGAGTGTACGTAATCTTAGACGTTACAGCAAACAGCAGGCACGCCTTTGCCGGCGCCTCGCTCTGCGGAAGTACGACCCAGTGCGCAGAATTTGCCGAGTGTTACCGGCGGCGACTGGCGGATCTGAGTTGGTTCATGAAATGCTTGAACGAGCCCATTGCCCGCCAGGCCAACCGGGAGGATGGCTGTGCGGGGCACTTCTGGGAGGCGCGGTTCAAGTCCCAGGCGCTGCGCACCGAGGCGGCGCTGCTCAGTTGCATGGCCTATGGGGATCTCAACCCGGTGCGGGCCGGGATGGCGGCCACCCCGGAGGACTCGGAGCACACCAGCATCAAGGAGCGGATCACGCCCCGGTTCAATCTGGCGCTGGCCGTGCGCGAGCAGATGCAGCTGGATGCCCAGTTGCGGTTCGATTGCAAAGTGAAACCGCCGTTGCATCATGTGGGAGCGGGCCTCGCCCGCGAAGGCGGTGGGCACACGGGCTGGCCCGGGCGCTGCTGCTGCAGCGCATCGCCGGCAGGCCGGCTCCCACGGGGGCGGTAGAGCAGGCATGGCCAGCTGTCGAAATGGTAAGAGTGCCTGTCCCTTACCTCACTTTGTCAGCGCGGGGAGTGGGTCTTGAGCCAATCCTTCAGCGCCTCGTTCATTCGGGTCTGCCACCCAGGTCCAGCGGAGCGAAAGGCACGCAGAACGTCCCGGTCAAAGCGGATCGACACCTGTTCCTTGGTGCCACTTCCTGCCGGCCTGCCCACTTGGCGCTTTTCCACCACCTCACGCAGCTTCTGGGTTGCATCGGGTGAATCCTCGTCATCGGTAGGTTCTACACCTGCCTCAACCTCGCGTTTCAACCGCGCCCAGTCGGTCTTGGATTCGCCCTGTGCCCGGCGGCTACGCATTTGCTCAAGCGTCAGCGTCGTTGTTTTCAAGCCACTCATGGTAGACACCTCTTTCCGAACGATTGGCCCGGCGAAAGCTGATGACACGAAAGCCATTCACTCCGGGCAGATACACCACCGTCAACACGGTGAGCACCTCAAACACGTAGGCAAAAGACTGCACTCGTTACTCGTCATTGCGCTCACTGGGCACATCCAGTCGATATTCGCTTGCCAACACCAAATCGGCATCGACAAAGTCAAGGCCGTGCTTTTCAAGGTTGGCCTGCCGTTTGGTTTCGTCCCAGCAGTAACACGTGCTCATGGAATTATTGTAGATGCGTTAATTGCGCAAGGCAACTTGAGGCAACGGGCCTGGAGGCTCAGCTCAAGGCCCTCTACACTCAAGAGTGCCCTCTCAAAAGTGCCTGTCCCTCACCCCCCCTGAAACCCAAGGACGGCTACGCCGTCCGCCTGTGCCATGCTCGAAATCAAGCAAACGGATACCTACAGAAAATGGGAGCGTAAATTGCGCGACCAGCGTGCCAAGGCTTTGATCGCTGCGCGCATGTTCCGTTTGGCCAATGGCTTGGCAGGCGACGTCAAGCCTGTTGGGCAGGGTGTCAGTGAGCTGCGTATTCACCATGGGCCTGGGTGCCGGGGCTATTTCAAGTACCGAGGCAGCGAAATCATCATCCTCCTGTGTGGTGGCGATAAGAGTACACAGCAAAGCGATATCTTGACGACGCAGCGTATTGCAGCAGAGTGGGAGGCCACATGAGAGAAAAGATCTACGACTACGATCCGGCGGCAGCCCTTGAAAGTGAAGAGGCGATTGCCGTGTTCCTTGCAGATGCGTTGGAAACAGGCGATGCTGCCTACATTGCGAAAGCCGTGGGCGTGGTAGCCCGTGCCAAAGGCATGGCGGAACTTTCCCGTGAACAGCTATATCGCTCATTCAGTGAGCAAGGTAACCCAACACTCAAAACGTTGCTGACCGTAATGCGAGCTCTTGGTGTTGATCTGACGGCACGGCCGCATGGGACAACTACATAGTCGTGTAGCCTACAACCTGTCCCTTGGCGCTTCAGTGCGGAACCTCGTGACGCAGGCTTACCACCTCCTCAAGAGCCAATCCGGAGATCTGCGAGATCATCTGGTCATCCATCTCGGTGCGGGCAATCAGATTACGTGCCGTTTCCTGTTTTGCTTGGAGGCGCCCTTGCTCGAGCCCCTCTTCACGCCCTTCCCGCTTCGCCTCATTCAACAGCGACACCTCATCCCGGAGGGCGCGTTCACGCACGAAGGCCAGACGACGGGCTTCCTCGTCGGCGCTCAATTCCTTGAGCCGGTTCATTGCCTGCTGCACAGGCTCGTGGGTAATCTTGGCCATGGTCAGGGTCTCCCGCCAGTGCTTGAAGAAGGTGATCCAGTCCGACAACGGCCCTGGCGGCAGGCCCAGGGTGTCGGCCTTTCTCAGTTCGATCAGGTTCATCTGCAGTACGTTCCCCAGCGTGACCTTGGGCTGGGTTTCATCACGCATCTCAAAGCGCCATACAGCTTGCTGGCGTTCGGCCTCGCTGTGGGTGAACAGATCAAAGTCCAGCAGGTGCAAGCCCACCGAGGCGCGCAGGTGCTGGTAATCCTCGCCCGCATTTAGCTGGTTGCCCAGGGTGCGAGCCAGGTAGAACAGGCCGCGCTTGTGCCAGGCGCCATAGCGGCGCACCTGTACCTCCACATTGTAGCAGTGGCCTTCGCCATCGCGGGCGAGGACGTCGAGGATGATGTATTTGCCGGTGAGTTCGCTGGGTTCGATGTTGGGGTTGAGCACCTCCACCGAGGCGATGTTTGGCAGGTCCGGGCGCAGATCATTGATCAAGGCCACCAACAGGTCCGGGGCCTCGCTCAGCAGGCGCTTAAAGACATAATCATTGGTGGGGTCAAGCAGTTGGCTCATGCGGCCCGCTCCAGGATGTGCTCCCCAATCGGGCCGTATTGGTGCTCGCAGGTGTTGCCGGTGAAGTGATTCTGACCGGAGAGGGAGGTACGGCGCAGACAGTGTGAAACCACGTGGTTCCAGGGTGGCGCATCAATGCCGATGAGAACTGAGCGGGGCAAGATCATGGGTGACCCGCGCTTATGGATCCATGTATCTGTAAATTAATACAACACGCTCGGCGCGTCAACGTAACGGCAGCGAGGTGGTTGATCTGGGAGGGGCAAGGTGGGTGTTCTTGTGCCAACCGATGCTTGAAACACTCCGCTTTGGCCGGTACCCCTCCCTTCGCTAATCTACCCCTATTCCGGTTCACAAGGACTCAGCCGCGCATCCATCGTCCAGGAGGGACACATGCCACGCCCCCGTTGCCAGCAGATATCGGTCACCGAGACCCCTTACTACCACGTGGTCTCGCGCTGTGTGCGTCGCACCTTCCTGTGCGGACAGGGCCACGCCACCGGCAAGAGCTTTGAACACCGCCGGCAATGGATCGAAGATCGGATCCGGCTGCTGGCGTCCTTGTTTGCCGTGGAGGTGGCCCTACGCGGTCATGTCCAACCATTACCACCTAGTGGCCAAGCTGGACCCCGCCCAGGCCGAGCAATGGTCCGATGACGAGGTGCTGCGGCGCTGGAGTTGCCTGTTCAAGGGGCCACTGCTGGTCCAGCGGTATCTGGCCGGCGCGTCGCAGGAGAGCTACGAGCTGAGCCAGGTGGCAGAATTTGCCCAGTGTTACCGGCGGCGACTGGCGGACCTGAGCTGGTTCATGAAATGCCTGAACGAGCCCATTGCCCGCCAGGCCAACCGGGAGGATGGCTGCAGCGGGCATTTCTGGGAGGCGCGGTTCAAGTCCCAGGCGCTGCGCACCGAGGCGGCGCTGCTCAGTTGCATGGCCTATGTGGATCTCAACCCGGTGCGGGCCGGTATGGCGGCCACCCCGGAGACCTCGGCGCACACCAGCATCCGGGAGCGGATCACACCCCGGTTCAACCTGGCGCAGGCCGTGCGCGAGCAGATGGGGCAGGGAGTCCATCTGCATCATGTGGGAGCGGGCCTCGCCCGCGAAAACGGTGGGCACATGGGCCGGGTCGGGCGCTGCTGTTGCAGCGCATCGCCAGCAGGCCGGCTCCCACGGGGGGTGGGGCAATGTGGTTGCTCTATTCAGTCCTTTAACCGCTCAGTTTCACTGCACGGATGAATCGTCCTTGAAGACTTCCACAATGCTGTCGACGGTGAGCAGTCGGGCAGACCAGGTTTTGATCTGCTGCTCGTCTGCCTTTTCGATGGGCCGCAGATAGGGCTTGAGTACCTGCTGACCAAACTTCTGTTCCAGTAGCCACACGAGCATCTGGGCTTCGCCCTGATGGAGGCCCTGCTGAATGCCCTCCTGGATCCCTTTCTGAATGCCCTGCTGAATGCCCTTCTGAATTCCCTTGGCTTCTCCCCGATCCATCCATTCCTGAGCCAGTGACATGGTGAGTGCCTCCACGAGATGGGGCTTGGCCATGGCCACCCCTTGCTTGAATTGATCTTCAGTGATTGTGTGGACCCGCACGATGTAAATCAATATTTGCCGGGTGAGCGGGTGGTTATCGGGCAGATCGCGCAGCAGTTGGGCCAGTCTATCCGATGGCAGGCCTTCAACGAAGGCCCAGGCCAGGGCCGCCAGGCCTGCCCGTAGCAGAGGATGGTGGGAAAAGTCCTCATAGGCCGGCTTGCTCCCCGTGAGGTCTTTGACCTCGTAGCGCCCCTCGCGTTGCAGGGCCAGTAGATCCTCATCGGCATCGATGCAGTCGATCAGGGTGGTGGGCACATTCCAGGGTTGGCGGCCGTGGTAGACCAGCAGGGTGATGATGGGCGGCAGCTTGCGCAGGCGTTGTGCGTCATCCTGCGCGTAGCGCGTCCAGATGCGGTGGCGATAGCCCATCAACTGCAGGGGGGCGGCCACGTCGGGCCAGGACTTGTGCTCGATCAGGGTGTAGATGAAGGCGCTGCGCCCATCCTGCAGTTTCACCTGAAACAGCCGGTCGCTGTGGGTGCCCCGCAGATTCTCATCGATGAAAGAGCCATCCATCGGTTGAGGATCACCCGCCATCTTGTCGGTGAGCGCCTCCGGGAGGCTCTCACGCAGGAGTGTTCCGGCCCTCTCGGGGTCTTCAAGCAGAGCCTTGAATAAGGTGTCGTGCGGGTTGGGGAGGTTGTTGCCCATGGTTTCGGCAGTTCCAGGATGCGGTCTTCAATCCAGCCGCGCCGTGCGAGTCCAAGTGGTATCCAGGTGACTCGTCCAGGCAGACGAGGTTGAGTGGGGCGTGGTTGCGGTTCACCGTCCCGCTCGGTCGGTATCTGTAAATTAATACAACACTGATGGGGCGTCAACGATCGGGACCCTGGCTGATGGGGATGCCGGATTGAGATCAGTCCTCAGCATTTTCTGATCTTGGCTTGGCCTCCTGCCTCGCGGTAGGCTGTTGTTCCACGGCCCATGGATCTGGCCGGTGAACCACTGTCCAGGAGGGACACATGCCACGCCCCCGTTGCCAGCAGATATCGGTCACCGAGACCCCTTACTACCATGTGGTCTCGCGCTGTGTGCGGCGCACTTTCCTGTGCGGACAGGATCACGCCACCGGCAAGTGCTTTGACCACCGCCGGCAATGGATCGAAGATCGTATCCGGCTGCTGGCGTCCTTGTTCGCCCTGGAGGTGGCCGCCTACGCGGTCATGTCCAACCATTACCACCTGGTGGTGAAGCTGGAGCCGGCCCAGGCCGAGCAATGGTCCGATGACGAGGTGCTGCGGCGCTGGAGTTGCCTGTTCAAGGGGCCACTGCTGGTCCAGCGGTATCTGGCCGGCGCGTCGCAGGAGAGCTACGAGCTGAGCCAGGTGGCAGAATTTGCCCAGTGTTACCGGCGGCGACTGGCGGACCTGAGCTGGTTCATGAAATGCCTGAACGAGCCCATTGCCCGCCAGGCCAACCGGGAGGATGGCTGCAGCGGGCATTTCTGGGAGGCGCGGTTCAAGTCCCAGGCGCTGCGCACCGAGGCGGCGCTGCTCAGTTGCATGGCCTATGTGGATCTCAACCCGGTGCGGGCCGGTATGGCGGCCACCCCGGAGACCTCGGCGCACACCAGCATCTGGGAGCGGATCACACCCCGGTTCAACCTGGCGCAGGCCGTGCGCGAGCAGATGCAGCTGGATGCCCTGTTGCGGTTCGATGGCAAGGTGAAGCCGCTGCTGCATTTTGAGGGCGCGTGGGTGCAGGAAGAGCAGACTGGCCTTCCGTTTGCTTTCGAGGATTACCTGGCCCTGGTGGACGACACCGGGCGAGCCATCGACCCGAGGAAGAAGGGTGCCATTGCCAACGCACTGCCTCCGATCCTGCAGCGGCTGGGACTCAACCCGGAGCAATGGCTGGATCAGAGCACACAGTTTGAGGCCTCGTACCGGCAGCAGCGACGACGATCAGCGGCCTGAAGGGCTTTCCTGACCGACTTTTCCCATGCGGCGGTGAGGTGCCGAGGTTGGCGCGTGGGTGCCGTTCATGCTTCGAGGAAGATGGCGGGGAAATTCGAGGTCGGATGGCGATTCCCAGGCGGGGAAATGGCAGACCACGGGGCGGGTGGGTGTTGAACATAACGGCTATGTGACGAAAAGCTGAGCGGGATGATCAAGAGTGCCCGGGATGATCAAGAGTGCCTGTCCCTTACCTGGGGTGCTTACCTGGGGTGTGCCTTACCTGGGGTGTGGCGTACGATCAGGGGGGAGAGGCCCAATTGCACCGGCAGGGAGATCAAGGACACCACGGCCAGGACAAAGGCATACACCCCGTACCCCAAAGGCCCCAGCAATCGGGCCAGGAGGAGGGTGATCAGCAACCCCAGGGCAAATCCATGGCCCAAATGGGCATGAGCGATTTGAGGACAACGAACCCGATTGAATCCACCTTTAGTACCATCCGCCACCGGGCCGAGCAGGCCAAGAGCTCTATCACCCGGGATACCGTGCTGGCCATGATTTCCAAGCTGGGCATGGCCGCCGAAAACGATGGCGCCACATCCGGGGCTTCGACTACATCACCAAGGTCGTCACCGGGGTACGATTCAAACTGCAGGACACCGCTTGTTCATGACGCCATACACAAGATTTGACGATAGCCCCACACCGATGGCCGCTTCCCCAAAGGACCTGCTCCTGCGCCTGCCCCTGCTGCGGGACCGCACCACCCGCCAGCGGGTCAAATGGCACGTCAAGGCCCTGCTGCGCGCCCTCCCGGGCGCGGCGCCCCAGAACCCACCGGTAGTGCGCTACCAGGTACCCGGGTGCGAGACCTTCTTCGGCTACTACGACATGGGCCCGCTCTCCGCTGACCAGACCCGGCTGCTCGCCCACGCGGTGCCCGGTGGACCGGGGCCCGCCGCCCGCAAGGGCCCTGCGGGCATTGGCACCATCGACACGGCCACCGGCGCCTTCCGGGAGGTTGCCGTGACGTCCTCCTGGTGCTGGCAGATGGGGGCGCGCCTGCGCTGGCATCCGGCGCAGCCCGACCGCCACATCCTGTGCAACGGCGAGGCGAAGGGCCGCCACGTGACCCGGGTGTACGACGTGGAAACGGGCAAGGAGGTGGATCGCTACCCCATGGCACTGTTCGACGTGGCCCGCACCGGAGAGTACGGCGTTGCCCTCGACTTCGCCCGCCTCGGTCGCCTGCGGCCAGGCTACGGCTACGACGACCTGCCGGACCGGACCCGGGGCGACACCGCGTCGGGCAAAGACGGCCTATGGCGCGTGGATCTGGCGGGCGGGGAGCCCAGGCTGCTCGTCTCCTTTGCCGACATGGCCGCCTTGGCCCCCGAGGCATCGATGGCCGGCGCGCAGCACTATGCGAACTTGGTGATGATCGCGCCAGACGGCGCCCGCATCGCATTTCTGCACCTATGGGTCACTCCCGACGGGCGCAGTCATGTACGGCTGCTCGATACGGACGCCAGCATCGGCGGCCTGCGGTTGCTGGCTGACGACGCCAAGCCCTCTCACGGGTGGTGGCTCGACGGCGAGCATTTCCTAATCACCATGGTCTTTCCGGACGGCAGGGCGGAGTACCGCGTCCTCCGCAACGGCCTTCCTGAGGGTCCGATGCACCCCAGCATGCCCGCACGGGACGGGCACCCCAGCCTGTCACCGGACGGGCGTCGCTTGCTGACGGATTCCTACCCCGACCGGCTCGGCGCCCAGAATCTGGAGGTGCTCGACCTCGACACGGGCTCGTTCACCCGTCTGGGGGCATTCCCCCCGGGCCGCCGTTACGTGGGTGACGAGCTGCGCTGCGACCTGCATCCGCGCTGGTCACCGCGCGGCGACCTCATTCACTTCGACTCGACCCACGGGGGCAGCCGGGCGATCTATGCTCTGGCTCTGGATAAAGCCCGGGGCGCCGGCCGTGAAAGCAGGCGTCCGACCGTTCTTGCCCGCGCCCGGCGCTGACTGATACGGTCCATGGAACACACAGGGCTCCGATCGATTCTCAGGAACACCACCTACCTGGCAGGCGCCCGCGCGGTGACGGTCGCCGCTCGGGCGGTCTATGTGCTGGTCATCGCCGGGCTGCTGGGTCCGGAGCTGTACGGGTTGTTCAACTACGGCCTGTCCTGGTATCTGCTTTTCGTGCCACTGGCCATACTGGGGCTGGACTTCCTGCTGCTGCGCGAGATCGGTCGGGCGCGGACGGGAGCCCCGGACGTCGTCCCCGCGAGCCTCGCCCTGCGGACCCTGAGCAGCGCCTTGGTCGCGGCGCTGTGCCTCGGGCTCGGGTGGTGGCTGGAGAGCGACCCCACGGCCCGCGCGCTTCTGTTGGTCTTCGCCTTCGCCGTAATGGGGAGGGGCCTCGCCTCATGGACCAACGCCGTGTTCAAGGGGCACGAAGCCTCCGGCTTCGTCCTTGCCCAGGAGGTGGTGTTCCGGCTGCTCGAGGTGCTTCTCGGGCTCGCGCTGCTGGCCGCCGGCCATGGGGTGCTCGTTCTCGCGATGGTGCACGCCGGCGCGTGGATCGCCCAGGGCGCCGTCGGCCTCTATCTGGTGCGCCGCTTCCTGCGCCCCGGTCTGCAAGCGGACTGGTCGCTGCGGCCGATGCTTGCCCTCATCGGGGCCGGTCTGCCTTTCCTGGTGGCGGCCTTTTTGCTTGGGTGGCTGATGCAGGGCCCCCTGGTTCTCTATCGGCAACTGGAGGGCACGGATGCGCCCCTGGGGCAGCTCGCGCTCGCCCTGCAGGTGTTCGTGATCATCGGTTCGGTGGTGGCGGAGCTGGGGCTAGCGGCCGTGCCGGTGCTCACGCGCGCCTCGGAACGGCAGGACGGCAAGACGGCCCTGTTCGTCCAGGGGGCGCTGAGGGCCGGCTGGCTGCTCGCGGCCGCCCTGGCAGTAGGCGGGATCACCGTCGGTGCCCCGGCACTGACCTGGCTGTTCGGTCCCGAATACGCCAGCGCCGGCGCACTGCTGCCGTGGGCGGTGTTGCTGGTCGGCCCCTACTTCTGGGTAACCAGCCTGCGCAGCGTGTTCGTCGCCCACGGTCGGTACTGGCAGATTGCCGGCGCCATGTTTGCCGGGGCGCTGGTTTTCTCCATCATATTCGTGCCGTTGGTGGGATGTTGCGAGCTGACGGGGGTGTTCTACGCCACCGGCATCGGCCTGATCGGTACGGTCGCAACACAGCTCCTGCTGCTCCGCGGCACGGATGCCGTCGATCCCATGGGCAGCATGGTGCTTCCCGGTTTGGTGACACTTGCCGCCCTTGGGACTGCCGGGGGCCTCCTCTGGCTTCACCCAGTGCTCGCTCTCGGGGGCGGCTTCTTGGCGTTGGCGGCCGGGGCCTTGCTGACGGGCACCCTTCCCTGGCGCAGCATACTGCGGCTTCTGCGCGCAAGGCCTGAATAACTGACTTTGCAGACGGAATCGCCGCGATTCACAAGGAGAACACCAAAATGGCGAATCACGGCGAAACCATGACACATGACCCGATCAGTCGGGATAACCCCCCGCCCCCGGAAAACTCCTACCAGGGGCAGGTTCAGGAGGCGGAATACGGTTTTCCCTACCACTATATCCCGCAGTCGGACGGCCCCGACTTCAGTCAGACCCGGCATTACAGCTGGGGATTTCGCTATCTTGGGGGGCTTGAGGTGGTGGCGAAGGAGGTCGCCCGCTATCAACCCCGGTCATTGTTTGACGTGGGCTGCGGCGACGGTCGTTTCCTCATGGAAGCCTCTAGGCGGTTCCCGACCCTAAGTGTCATGGGCATCGACTACAGCGCTGCGGCGATCAGTTTTGCCCGGGCATTCAACCCCGAGCTTCGCTTCGAGGCTCGGGACATAGTCGCCGACCCCCTCGGAGAGGCCTTTGAACTCGCCACGCTGATCGAGGTGCTCGAGCACATCGAGCCGAAAGAGGTAGCGGGGTTTCTTGCGGCAATCCAAACGCATCTGGAGCCCGGCGGCCGACTGGTATTGACGGTGCCCCACAAGAACAGCCCCCTGATCCCGAAGCACCACCAGCATTTCGATGCTGTAAACCTGCGAGCGGCACTGGAAGAACACTTCGAGGTCGAGAAGATCGTGTACTTTGACAGCCGTCGGGATCTGCCGATTCGCCTGGCCAAGACCCTGCTCGGAGGGGGCGGCACCCAGTTCGTGATCACGAACCGCGGCCTCAACCGCCTGTTCATGAAGACTTATCTAAAGCGGTTCCTCTACGTGGAGCGCGAGGAGGATTGTCGGCGGCTGCTTGCGGTGGCACGGGTCGGAAAATGCCGCTTTTGAGAGGCAGCGAATCCGGGATGCATGGTGTGCCAGTTGATATGATTTTTCGTTAAAGCCTCGCACGAAGTCTGCGGATACCGAAATGAAAGCCTTCATTGAATAGTGCCCCTAGGCGACACCTCAGTTTGGTCAGGACGCGGATGCGTTCGCTCACCTTGAGCGGACTTTTCCCGAGCAAAGTCTGGGCTACCCATCGAGTGGTGAGACGTTGTATGGCCCGGCGCGACTCTTCATCATATTGGTTAATTGTGGTCAGGTATTCGGATTCAAGTGCTAATAATGTGGTGAAGGCTGCTGTGGCATCTTGCGGTAAACTGGCCATGGAGTTATGGATTAAATGTGCGACATATTTTGCATGCCCGATATTTTTTCTGATGAAAAAATCGGGAAACTCTCGATATAGATTTTCCTGGCATATGTTGGCGGCGCTTTCGGTTTGTTCGATGCGTAAAGTGCTCGAAATACTGCTTGCGTGGTGGCGATATAAAAGCAACGGAATATTCAGGACTAATCCATCTCCATGCTGAAGTAGGCGAGACCATAAATCATAGTCTTGTGCGGTACGCAGGTTTTCGTTGTACCGCATTATTTGGTTGCCGAATCTGACCCGGAACATCGCAGAAGGGTGGGCAACTGCAGGGCGAAATATGGAATACCAGCGTAGAACGTTATGATTGGATGGCCATTCGCAAAAAGTGTGTTTTGTGCCTTTTTCATCTATATTGATGGTGGCTGTTCCGCAAAGAACCAGTTTAGGGTTTGATCTGAATGCTTCGACTTGTTTGGCGAGTCTTTCCGGCAATGCAATATCGTCTCCGTCCATGCGTGCTACCAGTTCACCTTGAACCTCAGCGAGCCCTCGGTTGAGGCTACAGGTGAGGCCATGGTTCTGGTCGTTAACCAAAAGTCTTATCCTGGAATCGGAGCATGCATAGTCCCGAATAATACTTGCGCTTCGGTCGGTGGATGCATCGTCTATCACGATCAATTCTAAATTTTTCCAGCTTTGCTCAAGAATGCTGTTCAGCGCTGTTTCAAGATAGCGCTCATTGTTGTGGACAGCCATAACGACGCTGACCAATGGTTCAGACATTGGATGCATCCTTAGCTAGCGTGCCACGCATGAAGGCCAGACCATTCATGCCCTTTAGAGCTGGTATAGCAAGCCAGTCCAAGTTCAGCTTATATCCCAAAAAGAATAAACCCCGAAGGGTTGTGCTCAGGCCTTGGTTTGCGGTGCTCAGGATCCAATAGGGTATGTAGCGATAGATTGGGTTTGCCTGGGTATCGAAATAGTACATGGGCATTTTTCGGTAGGCGTCCGGATGCTTGCTTTGGAATATCCTGGCAGTATGGCAGCCCGAAGTTTCAAACTTTTTCAAAATTTTTCTTAGACAGATAACATCAACATGTTTTACTGAGCAATCAGTTTTGTACATGGGAGTGAGATTTGGGAAGGATTGGGCTAGACGCAGAAAAAAATCCCGATCTTCAAACCCGTAGTGACGGTAAGCAGGATCAAAACCATTCACCGCCAGAACAAGGTCACGATGAAGAGTCACGTTAGCCGACGTGAGACTGATTGTCCATTTGTCTAGTTTTGTTCGTCTCCTTGCCTGGACTCGGTTTCCATAGCGGTCAAAAAAAGGATCCCCAGAAAAAAAATGGATATCGCCGAAAAGGATGAGTGTGCCTGATAAAATGTTATGCTGTATATTTTTCATATAGCCGGTTTCGGGTACGCAATCTACATCCAGGAAAGTCATGTAAAGGCCAGAGGCAGATCGGATTCCTGTATTTAGGGCCCCCGCCCGACCCTGATTTTTCTTCAGGCGTAGTAATTTGAGTTGAGAATTCTCAGTTGATTCTGTATTGATCTGTATTGGCGGGTTGGAGCCATCATCTACGATAATAATTTCCACAGGCTTCGATGGGGGTTCAGCAGTAAGTTTTTTGATTGTATGATTGGCCTGTGATGCATTGTTTAGGACGGGAATGATGATGCTGAGTAGTATGGGGCTATTTTCTGAATTCGATGAAGTCTCATCCGGCGCACAGGGATGCGCTATGCTGCTTGCAGCCTGCATGTTCAATTTTATTTTCCTCTAGGCTCATTGGGTCGGGTAGCGAGGCGACGGTAACGTCGCCTCGCTACCCGACGGATAAGGTGCCGACATAAAGCAAGCAGCCTGCGGGGTTGCTCTTGGGTGATGCGGCGGGGATTCCGGGGTGGGATGAAAAATTCCGTATCCACCGCATTGAGTATGACTTTGGGGCGAGGCAATCCCAGTTTCCGGGCAAAGGTATTGGCAGTATATTCACTGACAGCGACAACCTGATCAGCCGCTCGCGCACTATGTTTCAGAAAATTCTGTATGAGCAGGTGATGGTATATTCTCTGTGCTGTGCTTTTGTAAGGATCCAGAATCGGATCAAGGACAAATAGGCGGTCTACCGTCACCATGGCGATGCCAGGGCGCGCCAAGGCAAATCCGTTCCAGGTGTTGGTGATGATGGCCTCGCATCCGTTCGGTGGTTCCGCAGTTTTGAGCAGCCAGGGTGCAAATTCGTAGTACCGGCCAAAGGCTTGCTCATGCACATCATGGCCTCGGGAGCGCAGTCCGGCAGCCAGATTATGGGTGGAGATGTCTGAGCCGGTGCCTGCAGAAACATATGGAAGCCATATCTTCACGGTGATGCTCGATTTAATGACGATGCAAAAGGTAAACCAGTGTAGGGCTTATGGGTGTCAATCTTGCTAATGTTCGGTCGGAACGACGAGCCAACCATCTAAGCGGTATCGCTTTATTTGAGTTTTTATCTTCGATTTTTAGTGTTTCGCGAAAGGCATGATGAGTGATGTCTGTGGGCACCAGGTTGGCTGCCTTGGTTAGTTTTTTAATTCGACTTGCAGTGAGTGGTTCGCAATCGTAGAAATGTTCTCTCCCGCTTGCCTTAAGGTAAGGTGTACGTAATGGTCGTGGCAGCCAGCTTAAGAAAGGAAGTTTGTAATGTGGCTCCATGATCATCCAGCGATTGGGGACAGCCAGATATGCGACTCCGTTCGGTTTAAGGACTCGCTTGATCTCAGAAAGATGATTTTCCTGCTCAAGCCATTGCCCGACATGCTCGATGACGTGATTGCTAATGATTACATCGTAAGTTTCATCCGGAAAGGGTAGATCTGTATCTTTTAATAGGTAAAATCTAAACCCTTCCTGAATAATTCTCTGGTCCATTACGTCAACTGCATCTACATCACAATCAAGTTGGTGGTGGGTAGCAAAGTAATGGGCAATACCACCTGATCCGGTGCCCACTTCCAGCAAGCGAAATGGCCCATTATCAGGTTCAAGCTGTAGCAGCCTTTCAATCTTATAGGCTTTCTTTTGTCGCGAACTCAGATTCACTGCAGCATGAGGAAGTCTTTTTTTCATATGAGATGATTTATTTGGTAAATCACGTTCTCGATCAAGCAATTCACCATATCCCTTACTCACATTCTCCCACCCAAACCGCTCCCTCACATAGGCCAATGCCTTTTCGGCCCGTTGTTGTGCCTGGGCCGGGTTCTGCAGGGTTTGTTCTAATGCCTGGGCCAGTGCATCCGCATCTCCTGGGGGGGCGCGTAGCGCGAAGGTGTCGTCGGGGGCGATATCCTGAATGGCGGGCAGGTCCGAGACGATGACCGGGCAGCCGCAGCCCATGGCTTCGACGAGGACCAGGCCGAAGCCTTCCTGATCGCCGCCTTCGGCCACTACGGAGGGAACGACGGTGACCGCAGCCCGGCGGTAGTGGTCCGGCAATCGGTGGTGGGGGATGCCCCCCAGGAAGGAGACCTTTCCGGCCAAGTCGGGGGATTCGGATCGGGCTCTCAGGGTGGCTTCATCCGGGCCCTGGCCCACCAGATCCAGATGGAGTTGGGGGTATCTGGGCAGCAGCCGTGCCAAGGCGTTGAGCAGGGTGTGGACGCCCTTTTTTTCCACCAGGCGACCCACGAACAGGATCCGGTGGGGATCCCGGGGGGGCTGGGGGGCCGGGGTGAAGGTGTCCCGAAGGTCCGTGCCCATGGGGATGATCCGGGGTTCCAGATGGGGGGCGAGGGTGCGGGCTGCGGGCACCATGGCCCGGCTGACGACCGTCAGGCCCGTGCAGCGGCGCAGGGCCCAGTGTTTCACGGCGGCCAGGAACCGCCCCTGCAGGCCGAACAGGTCGCCGCCATGGCTGGTGCAGATGGCAGGGGGCGGATTGCGCATGCCCAGGGTGGCCAGGCGCAGGGCCAGGGTCTGGGGGATGATCCAGTGGCTATGGATGGCTGCGAAGCGATGCCGCCGAAGCAGACGGCGGATGGCCCAGGCCTCCGCCAGCAGGAACAGGGGAACCAGGGCCAGGCGTCCGGGCCGCGCCTGGAGCCGGGCCAGGATGCCGCCCTCGTAGGTGAGGGTCTGCCATCCTTCGGGGGCATAGCGGAAGCGGTGCACCGTCAGACCCGCCAGGCTTTCCAGGGAAGCGGCCCCCGGCGCGTGGGGCGCCAGCACATGGACCTGGAAGCGATCGGCCAGACGCCGGGTCAGTTCCAGCACAAAGGCCGGTTCCGGGTCGTCTGCCCAGCGGGGGAAGGTGGAGGTGAGGACCAAGAGGCGGGGCCGAGATGAATCAGGCATAGGCGGGATCCAAAGGCAATATATTCCAAAGGGGTTATTTTTCTTTCTGGATGGGCGGGCTGGATCCTTCCTTTTTTTGTATATGCACCGTGTCTTTATACATGAGCTGGGTAATCTGTTCTGATACCAGCCCAATAAGAAAGATGGTTACAGCTGATGTGAGCATGAATACCGTGCCACCGGTTAAACGACCCGTATTGAAATAGGTGAAGGCATAATAGCTGAGGCCAGCGAATCCCTGTAAGAAGGCAATGGGGAAGAAGATTTTTAGCGGGGAGTACAGTGTGCCAATCTTGAATATAATCAATAAAAAACGGATCCCATCCCGCACGATGCGGATGTGGCTCTTGCCGACGCGCTTGCTGGCGATGATGGGTTCGTAGGCTACCATGTACCCGGCGCGGAAGAAGGCCATGGTAATGGTAGTGGGATAGGAAAAGCCATTGGGGAGCAGATGCAGGAACTCGTGGAACTTGTCTGCGTACACGGCGCGAAAGCCCGAGGTCAGGTCCTGAATGCGTTGGCCGGTCATCCATGAGGCCAGGCGGTTATAGAAGCCGTTGGCCAGTCCGCGGCCAACACTGGCCTGGGATGCGTTGCTGCGAGCACCGACGACCATATCGAAGCCCTGGTCCAGCCTTTCCAGAAGACGCGGGATGTCCGCTGGGTCATGCTGGCCGTCGGCATCCATGAAGACGAGGACATCACCGTTGGCATGCCGCGCGCCGGTTTTGATGGCGCCACCGTTGCCCAGGCTGTAGGGGTGGAAGAGGACTCTCGCACCGGCTTGCCTGGCGATGGCGGCGGTATCGTCGGTGGATCCGTCGTCCACCACCAGCACCTCGGCTTCGGGATAGAGCGTGCAGATGCGTGCGACGGTATTGCCCACCGCACCGGCCTCGTTCTTGGCGGGAAGGACGATGGACAGTGCTGTTTTTTTCATGCGCTTTTAGAGGTGGGGAGAGTAGTGAAGATTCTATAGATCGGATGACGCATGGTGAGATGGTTTGGCGCTTGATTGTGGTTCTGGCTGTCAATAGCCATATCTTCTACAAGATTTTTTCTTAGGCGTTCTATTTCGGTCTCGTAGGTATCTCGCCTTCTCTTGAGTTGGTCGTCCGGCTCGGTCTTGAGGATACCACGGGTTTTTTCCAGTAGCTTCAGGGCATAAGCAAAATGACCATCCATGGCAAGCCTGCTAACCATATTCAAGCCGGTTTCTGTGCTTTTGTAGTAATCCAGGGCTTGGCTGAAGTGTGTATAGGCCCGCTCAGGTTCATCATGTTCGGAGAGCAGTTTACCCTGAAGGTAAAACGTGTAGCGCTGTACCACGCTGACGCGTCCTTGCAGATGTTCACGAATATTCGTGAGGCCGTCATACATGATGGCCTTGTATTCAGGCATGGGGGCTGAGCGATTGATGGTGTCAACGATATGTTCCAGGCCCTTGATCATTTGCGCATCGAATTCCTTTGCCAGTAGTTTGTTCAGAGTTTCCTCCAGCTCTTGAGGAGTCACCCTTCCCTGGTCCATTTTAAGAGTGAGCAAGTTCGTGATCAGCAGACCGCTGTCCGGCATTCTCTGTATGGCGGATTCCAATACAGAAAATGCCCTGTCCGGATATCCCATGCGTATCCAGGTTTGTGCAGCAACAGTTTGTGCCCGTGGTGATTCGGGATTGGTCTCTCCCCATGTGAGCATTAACTGATCTTCATTGCCCCAAAGGACGGCCCTTTGCCATGTGGCTAGGCCGTAGCTGCCGATCAGGGATAAGGCCATGAACAAGACGACCCATGAGGTCAGTCTCGTGCGTAAAAACCAGATCCCAGCAGCAATGGGTAAAAACAGGAATACCGCCGGAAGATAGTTGCGGTGCTCGAAGTAGAGTTCCAGGCCGATGGTGGTGGATTCAATTAAGTGGCCGCCTAAAAAGAATAGGATGGCCAGGCTCAAAAGCGGCCAGCGGTATCGTGCCCAGAAACCAGTGATTACAAGCCCTGCAAGCCCTAGGGCCGCGGGGAGCGTAGTCCAGGGCGTGAGCCATGAAGTGGAGATCACCCGGCCATCGTGGTATAGACCCTGGGTTTGGATATGGGGCACGAATAGATGCCAGAGATAATCAAAGATGAATCGAGGCTGGGTCCACAGGCGTTCCATCAGGTTAAAATCCCGATGCAGGAATTCACCTGATGCAGGGATCTTGCTGATCAGATAGAAGACAATGGCGAATGCCGGTAGCCAGAGGTATAGTGCCATCCACCGCCAGTCGGGCGACGGGCGGATCCAGTGATGGGCAAGTGCAAACTCGATGCTCAGGATGAGCAGGGGGAGCAGCGCTCCATTCTCCTTGCTGTAGGTGGCCAGGATCGTACCTGCCACAACGGATAGGGTGATCAGGAGATATCCCAGGCGAGGCCGTGTAGGCAGGATCAGTCGGCCCTTGAGATATCCCCAGATGCCGAGCAGGACGAACAGGGCGGCAAGCTGCGTCATGCGCTGCACGACATACAGCGTTGTGGAAACCAGGAAGGGATTCAGTAGCCAGAGGGCCATGGCCATCAGCGCGATCCAGCCGGACGAACGAGTGTCGTGTCCGATGGATTGCAGCAGGGTCCTGATGATAGCAAAAAGGATCAGACCATTGACCAGATGTAGAATCAGGTTGGTGCGTTTGAAGCTGTAGGGATCGGCAGGCCAATCGCGGGCATCCAGTAAGAAGCTGGCCAAGGCGATGGGGCGGCCTGTGGGCCCGGCAAAACCATCGAGAACATAGGCCCAGAAAAGTTCCATATTCTGGATTGGGCCAAGGGCACCTAGCGGCTTTATGCTGGGTATATCATCAAATAAGAAAGGCCCGCTTAATCCTGTTGCATAAGAAATGAACGCTAAAAAAACCACAAAAAGCAACATCATGGTTATAGATTTTGTTGCTTTTTTTGGCATTTTTTGGCTTAATTTTTGCTGTTTTTAAGTATAAAGAACCCTGATCTCAACAGAGGTCAGGGTTCGGTTCTTAATTATCTGCAGCTTGATGGGCGGTATTGGGTTTCAAGTGTACCCCCAGTGCAACTCCAGGTTACTGCTCCTGCAGTAGTCAAAGGCGTAAAAACAAGTGTTGCGTCTTGAGGTACGCCTGCCGCAGAATTGAAAGTTACAGTGATAACGCCGTCAGAGCCAATCGCAATGCCACTTATATTATCAGTGGTTGGTGAAGTATAGCCTGCAGCGTTGTTACTGTCCGGGAAGTTACTGGTTGAAAGTACATGCTCTGAGACCGCAGTCCGTGCAGCCGATGCCAAGCTAATTCCTTCTGATACTTTTGCCCGGGCGGTATAGTCCTGATACGCTGGAATGGCCACCGCCGCCAAAATCCCAATAATCGCCACCACGATCATCAGTTCGATCAAAGTAAAACCCTGTTGTTTCTGCATCACGAAACACCTCGTCTGTAAAAATCATTCCATCGTTCCAAGGCCAATCACCTCGGCCTCACTCGGCAGGTACCCTGCAGATCCCGGGCCAACACTTGAGTGGTTCTTTTCCAGGGATGAGCGGAGGCTCGGGGCGGTGTCACGCCCGGGTGGCACTGGGTGAGTGAAAGGGTTGGCATGGGTTGGGTGGTGCCAGGTGGGCGGGAGTATCCGTAACCTGTGCCATTGCAAGGGGGTATCGACTGGCCCTCACCCCCAGCCCCTCTCCCGCTTGCGGGAGAGGGGAGCTTTTCCGTGGCGGGGCGACCTCTCTCCAGCCCCCTCTGTGATCCATCACCCAAATCCCACCACCCGGCGGCCCACACGTAATGCCGAGGCGTATCATCGGTCATAGTGTGGGAGAGATGACGACACCATGACACCTATGCCTTCGATAACCCACTCACCCCAGAAGGGTTTCTCGCTCATTGAGTCCCTGGTGGCCTTGCTGGTGCTCTCCGTGGGCCTGCTGGGCCTGGCGGGGTTGCAGTTGCTGGGGATGCAGAGTTCCCATTCTGCTTATCAGCGCACTGTGGCCAGCGTGATCGCCACTGATGCGGGGGAGCGGTTGTGGATCGAGTTGTCAGAGAAGGGCGGGGAACTCACCGAGTCGGACGTGGAGTCGGTCAGGGATGACTGGCGAGATGACTGGATGCATCAGGCAGGCCCCGACGCTGACGGCAACCACCCGGTGTCGCTGCCCGGGATGAACGACGCGGACATCACCTGCGACCTCAGCGATAACGTGTGCGTGATCAGCGTGCGCTGGGTTGAAGGGCGTTTCGACGAGCAGGACGACGAGTCCCGATTCGACTACCGCGTGCGTCTGCCCGTGGACATCACGAGCGGGAGTACCTCATGAACCACCCAAGACAACAAAAGGGCCTCTCCCTGGTGGAACTCATGGTCGCCCTGGTCATTGGGCTGATCCTCACCGCCGGCGTGATCAACGTCTTTCTTGGCAATCAGGCCGCCTACCGCGAGACCCAGCGGTTCAGCGAACTGCAGGACAATATCGGCTTTGCCATCAACTTCATGATGAGGGACATGCGTGGGGCGGACGTCATTGCCAAAACCACTACACCCGAAGGCATCAGTGTGATCCGCGACCGCGTCGCGGCCGTCTGTGATGTGAGCGGTCCCGGCAGCGAAGTGATTTATCACGTGGATGGCGATGCCCTGCGGTGCGGGCCGAGTGGTGGAACGGGTTTGATCCTGGTTCAAGGCGTGAAGCCGGATTCCACATTGCAATTTACACAGATACCAGACCCACTTCCCTCGGGCACCGACCCCATCGGCGCAGAAATCACCCTCATCTTCACCAGCCAAGCCAGCGAAGGTGGCCCGCAGCGCCATCATGCCCTGACATTCCACGTTGCCCTGCGGGGCCCCATCCTCAGAAACCTGCCCAACTCGTAATCGCCAGCCGCAGGGAAGCGGCGGCTCAACACCCGCCCCCACCCACTGGGCCAGGGGCAAGGAGCCATCCATGAACGCCCCCAAGCACTCCCAACACGGCACTGTCCTCATCGTCAGCCTCATCATCCTGGCCATGGCCACCCTCATCGGCGTGGCTGGCATGAACGGCAGCTTCATTCAGGAACGCATCGCCGGCAACCAGAAGCAGACCACCGAGGCCTTCATGGCCGCTGAAACTGGCCTGAGCCAGGTGATTCAGGATCTGCGCGATCCCGCTTTTGCTCACTGGGGTCAGCGCGACAACAGCCTGGAGGTCATCGGTACCCAGGCGCGCTATCTGGGGAATGACCAGCAAGTGGCCTGGCAACTGGAGTCCCTCACCTATGCCGGCGGCACGGCCACCGTTCGCGTGCGTGGCTGGGTGGCGCCCACGGGCACTGAGCGGGTCCTGGAAGCCACGTTGGATCGCGGCCTGGGCGGCCCATCACCGGAGTCGGCCTACACCTGCTACGGACCCAGCTGCCAGACACGCACCGGCTCCAATGCGGCAAAAACCGTCTACTACGATGGCCGCGACTGGAGACTGCCCAGCACGACCTCGTGCTCGGGCTCCGGTTGCGATGGCGAGATGGTCGACCACCGCGATGGCGACAAGGCCGGCATCTATCTGATCGGTAACGACAGCTCAGATGCTATTGGCACCGGCAACCAGGACGGTAACAACCGCTCCGACCAGATCCAGGGCGACCCTCCCGTGCGTCAAACGGACCAGAATGCCTCGGAAGCCGGCGTGACCGTATCCGATTGGCAGGCCTATGCCGATGCACTCACATCCCGCTCGGATACGGGGCAGATCGACGTGAACACCGGCAACACCGTGGATATCTCCCAGTTCCTGGGCAGTCGCGACGCCCCGGCGGTGAATCATGTGACCGGTACCGGCAGCATCCGCCTGAGCGGCAATACTCATGGGGCCGGGGTGCTCATCGTCTCCGGCGATATCGAGATCTTCCCTGCCAATGGCACCATGACCTTCGAAGGCCTGATCATCCTGCGGGACGGTGCCCGTCTGTCCTCGGGCTCGGGCACCGCCAACGTCTTTGGCTCCATCATCTCCCTCACCGGTAATGAAGACGCCGTGGACGCCGACCTGGGCGGCAACTTCAGCCTGAAATACAGCTCCGAAGCCCTGGAAAACCTGAGCGAACACGGCCTGTGGGGCAGTCCGCTGACCGCACCGAGGGTGGTAACCTGGAAAGAGGTCGTGAACACGGACACCTGAAGCCATGCACCTGGTCACCCTGAAAACCGCCATCTTCCTCACCGGCTTGAGCCGACGCACCCTGTGGCGGCGCATCGCCACGGGCGCCATCGCCAAGAAGAACAAGGACGAGCCCCTGGGCCGCACCCAGGTCGCCCTGGAAGGCCTGATGGATGACATCGGCATGTCGCTGAGCGAAGAGGACATGGACCTCATCCGTCGGGCAGACAACGGCGAGCCCTTGGCGCAAGGAGAGCTGGGCCTGATGCTATTGCAGGCCGGCCAGCCGGAGCGGGCCCACCACTGGCTGGAGCAGGCCGCCACCCGCGAAGACCCGGACGCCATGCACTGGCTCGGGCGTTGTTACATCTGCGGCGAAGGCGTGGAGGCCGATGAGTCGCTGGGGCTGTCGTGGATCACCCGGGCCGCGGCCCGGGGGCATGTGATTTCGAGGCGCCAGGTGGAGGTGTTGAGGGGGGAGGCGGGTTAGTGTGCCGGCCTATTTCCATCAGGTGTTGCGCCAAGGCCTCGTAAGCTGGCAGCGATGTGGGGTCATTCGCGGCGTTTCCCGCCACCGGGTGACTCGCGAATCGGGCGATGACCATTTCCGCTGCAGGGTCGATGTAGAGGGTCTGGCCGTGCACACCCCGAGCCATGAATGCACCATGGGCATTATGAGTCACCCACCACATGTTGCGATAGCTCCAACCTGGCAGCAGGGGGTAGTCGGCCTTCGCGAAGTGTTCACGACTGGCGCCGCGACGAATATCTGCCACGACTTCCGGTGGTAGAATCTGCTGATTATTGTAGCGGCCATTGTTGCGCACCATTTCTCCGAAGCGCGCGAGGTCACGCAAGCCAGTATTCAGGCCGCCGCCGGCAAACGGTGTCCCAATGGAGTCGACGGACATGTACGCATCCTGCTCTGCGCCCAATCGGCTCCAGATGCGCTCCGACAGCAGTTGCGCCACATTGCGGCCAGTGACTCGGGCCAATACCCAGCCAAGGGCATCGGTGTTTGCGGTACGGTAATGGAAGGCTTGGCCATGCTCGCCCTCTGGGCCGACCGTAGCAAGGAACTCGTAATAGGTACGTGGCCCCTGATAACCCGCTGGCTTGGGTAGCGGGTTGCCCGCGGCGGCATGCGCCCATACCTCGGCGTCTGGATTCGCATAGTCCTCGCTGAAGCGAATCCCGGTGGTCATGTCCATCAGCTGGCGCACAGTGGCGTTCCCAAAAGCCGATTCGGCCAACTCGGGTATATAGTGGGCGGTTGTGCGCTTGGGATCGAGCGTGCCCTCAGCCACAAGCAGTGCAGCCAGAGTGCCAACAAACGTTTTTGTCACCGACATGGCACCATGCTGCCCTTCGGGCCGCAAGACGCCGAAATAGCGCTCGTACGCGACGTTCCCGCGGTGAAGAACAATGATGCCATCGGTATAGTTGGCCTTTAGAGATTGCTCCCAGGTCATCGGTGCGCTCCCGCCGAGTGGGACGAAGGTGAGCGCATCGATGTCATTGCGTAACTCACGCGTGAGCCGGGAGGGCTGGGTTAGGCCTCGCGATACGTTGACCGTCGGCATGAGTTGCCGGAAGTTGGCGACACTCCAACGCATCTGCGGAAACCGGAAGTAACTGCCGTCGTCGAAACGCAGGATTCGGTCAGCCGGTGGTGGGGAGCCGATCATCCAGCCCAGTGCGGCCGGGTCACTGGCCTCAGCATCCGGGAACTGCGAAGACCCGGCATGGGCAGAGAATGCAAGTGCGCTCAGCAAAAGGCAGCCTCGGAGCCAGGGCGGTATCTTCAGTTGATGGACCCCCATCACAATCCTCCTTCCTCTAGCCGATGGAACACCTGCGGTGCGCCTGATCACGTCCTATTGTTCTAGCGATAAGGTAGCGCGGGCATGTCGCGGAGTCCAATAGGACGTAAAAGGGGGCTGTCCCCGTTTCCGTTCTTGGTCGGCGAGCTTGTAGGCCTCCTCGTCACGTCTCGCACCCACAGCAATGATCAGCACCTGGACGGCGTTTCCATCCACCCTGTACACGATTCGAGTATTGCCCGTTCGGATTCGTCGGCAACCGGCCAAGGTGCCACGCAGTGGCTTTCCCAGCTTTTCGGGTTCGCCATCACGGATACGCTCCTCAATCACATCAAGAACCCGTTTGGCAGCAGCCGAACCCAATTGCGCCAGGTCTTGCCGGACGCCCGGATGGTAGATCACCTTCCATGTCACGGATCAGTCGCCTTGCTCGAAAAGGGACCGCATATCTTCATGAGAGATGGCCTGGTCGGCCTCATAAGTGGTTAACCGATCCCGTGCCACAGCTTCGATGCGCAGATCTTCGAGTTCATCGACAAGGTCTTGATACGCCTGAACATTCATCATTACCGCAACGGGCTTATTATCCTTTCCGCCCTTTGAGCGGCGAGCATCAGCGAGAGGGAGGGGACGATGTCAACCTACCCCTTGAACAATTCATCCAGGGTGTTGGCTGTGAGCAGCCGGGTACCCCAAACGCCCAATTGCTCATCGGATGCGGATGAAAGTCGCTCATCCACCCAGCTTGGAAGTTCGCCGAACTTGAATGCCAACTGGGTGCGAAGCAACCCCTCCAAACCGGCGTGGCGTCCTTCCTCACGTCCTTCCTCACGCCCTTCCTCAAGGCCTTCCCGCTTCGCCTCATTCAACAGCGACACCTCATCCCGGAGGGCGCGTTCGCGCACGAAGGCCAGACGGCGGGCTTCCTCATCGGCGCTCAGTTCCTTGAGGCGGTTCATCGCCTGCTGTACAGGCTCATGGGCAATCTT
>NZ_FOAA01000016.1 GCF_900109495.1 Ectothiorhodospira marina
CCCCGCGTCGCTACGCTCCGATGGGTGGCAGCTTTGCCCCGGTCCGGGTGGCAGGCTTCACGTGGAATGGGTGGCAACCTTCAGCGGTCTACGCATAGAACTGGCCCTTGCTCTTGCCACTCTCGGAGGCGAAGTGGCGCATCAGGTACTCGTAGGCATCGCCCAGGATGTCGTCGTGCTCGGCGCGGTTCTTAGCAAAATCCAGCTCCGGTTTCTGGAAGATGCTGATCAGATTGGTCAGGCGATCCACCATCGCCTTGTCTTCGCCGAGCTTGTTGGGGTCGTTGAAATCGGGGAAGTCGCTGCGCGCCAGGCGCTGGTTGGCCTCGATCAGCGGCTGGATGATGCGGGTGTTGATTTTGTCACCGATGTCGCTTTTACCCTTGAGCTGGACCATATCGACGAAGCTGGCCCCCTCGGGGATGATCACCGGTGGGGCAAAGTCATCGGAGTCGGCGTACTTGTCCGAGATGTACTTGATGAACAGCATGAACAGGACGTAGTCCTTGTACTGGCTGGCATCCATCCCCCCGCGCAGCTCGTCGCATGAGGCCCAGAGGGAGGAGTAGAGCTCGGATTTTTTGATGGCCATTGAGTTGCTTTCTATTCAATTTGCGAGAATGGACGAGGTTATTCTGTCAGGGCGCACTACTTCCGCCCACCTTTCGGCTTGAAACCATCGGGCTTGCTGGCAATCCATTGGGTGAACGTGCGGATGTCTGGGTGGCTGAGCAGCGCCTCCAGGGTGTTGTATTCCCGCTCCAGGGTCTTCTCGTCCAGCACCCGGTGCACCTGGCTATGACACGGGCGGCAAACCCAGATGATCCGCTCCCGAACTTCCGCACGATCAAACATCCGCTTATTGCGCCGATTCCGGTGACGGGCCCTGGGAATAAGATGGTGGCGCGTCAGATGCTCCACGTTTCGCCCGCAGAGCTGGCACCGGGGCGGCGGGGTGTAAGTCGCCTGAAACTGCTCCGGTTCTGTTTCGACATGGCGACTCATGGCTTGGGCAGCACATGCCCGTCGATGACCTTCGATTCGCCCCCCGCCTCGCCTTCGATGATCGAGGACAACAGACCATAACCGACCCTCCAGTGCGTTGTCCCTACCCGCACTGCGGCTGTCTTCGGGTTCAGCTTGGTCACCTCCCCGAAAAGCTCATTCCCCTTGCGGTCCTTGAAGGCCACCTTGTCGCCGATCCGGAGGGTATTGCGGTCCAGTTTGCCGCCGGGGTTCGAGATGGCCACATCGGCGCCATCGAGGTTGATGAAGTGAAGCGGGATGCTCCAGCGCTGGCCATCGTGGCGGTCGGCAACCAGGGCCCGGGTGCTTTTCAACTCGATGATGCTGGCCTCGATCAGGCGGTTTTGCTGCGCATCAAAGTACTCGATCTCCTGCCCCACCTTCAGCGCGCGCCGGATCTGCAGGATCCTTTGTGGGTCTTCCAGGTTCCGCTGAATGGCTTGCTGGAGACGATAGAGTTCGAAGAGCGACGCCTTGTTCAAGGCCTCAAGGATCTGGGAATAGTTCATTGAATGTCCTCGCTACCGAGCGCACGTTCACCAAGCCAGCCATCAGACTGCCTCACGTCGACTCGGGCACCCGATAAGTGCAAAGCTTGCAGGTATTGCCTTCCTTCAGCTGGTACGGCGTGTCGTGGAAACTCACCAGTTCCCATGCACCCCGGGTTTCCAGTTCCAGCATGGCAGCCCGGTAACCGTATTCCTCATAGGCACCTTCGCGCACAGTGAAGACGATCACGCCACCGGGCCGGGTCACACGGATCAACTCGGCAAACGCCTCCCCGGTCACGTGGCCATAGGTGAAGGTGCCCGTGCACACCACCGCGTCGTAGGTGGTGTTGGCGATGGGCAGCGGCTGCTTCATGTCCGCCTGCATCAGGGAACGATAAATGCCCTTGCTCTGTGCCTGATCGAGCATGTCCTGGGAATAGTCCAGGGCGTCCAGGGTCCGGTAACCAAGCTTTGCCAACTCCTGGCCAACAAGGCCTGTGCCACTGCCAGCATCCAGGATCACCGCGTCATGCCGGCCATCCAGGGCCTGGTCGATCGCCTTGGCACTGCTGATGTGGGCAACATACCCAAAGCGATCCACCAGATCACTGTCGTAATCGCTCGCCCAGGCCTTGTAGGCCTCCCTCAATTGCTCGTGGTCCTGCGCGGTGTAGACGTTATTGAGGATCTCGGTCTTGGTGATGGTTTTTTCGGTCATGGGTCTACTGGACTCTGGGACGTATGGCAGCCAGGTGACCCCAGGAGCAACCTGAAGGCACCCGGCATCGGGCATGCCCCACATGATAACAGCGCCTTATCTGCGGGCCACCGCCCCCTCGTCCCTTACCCCTATATGGTGTACAAACACCCTAGGCGACGCCCCCCGGACATCGAAGCGGACCTTTCAGCGACCACGGAATGCCCCCACAAATCCATGACATCCTCGTGATCGGCGGTGGCCTGGCTGCCCTGTGCGCTGCCATTTCGGCGCGTGAGCACGGGGCCACGGTGCAGATGGTGGACCGCGCGCCGGCCTATCAGCGGGGCGGTAACTCCCGCCACTCGCGCAACCTGCGCATCGCCCACAATGAACCCTCGCCCCTGTTCCCCGGCCGCTACACAGTGGAGGAATTCATCGATGACCTGCGCCAGACCAGCCAGGGCCATTGCGATGGGTGCCTCACGCGCACCCTGGCCGAGGGCTCGCTGGCATTGCCGGGTTGGATGCAGGCCCAGGGCGTGCACTTCGAGCGGCCGGCTCAGGGCACCCTGCCCTGGTCGCGCAAGACGGCCTTTTTCCTGGGCGGTGGGCGCAACATGATCAATGCGCTGTTTGGCCGTGCCGAGGCCCTGGGTGTGGATATCCTCCAGGATACGCGGGTGAAGGATCTCGTCCTGGAAGACCGGGAGGTGCATGAGATCCAGGCCCATCACCATGATCGGCCACTGACGCTACGCGCCCGCCGCATCATCATCTGCAGCGGCGGCTACCAGGCCGACCGGGAGGCCCTGGCCGCCGTCCGTGGCGACGCGGCCCGGGGCTTCATCATTCGTGGCAGTCCGCATGTACGGGGTGAGCTGCTGCTGTCGCTGCTGCGCCAGGGGGCGGCCCCCAGCGGTGTGCCCGGGGCCTGCCACCTGGTGGCGGTGAATGCCCGCTCACCCGATGCCGACGGCGGCATCGTCACCCGGGTGGATGGCATGCCCTGGGGGCTGGTGGTGGACACCCAAGGGCATCGCTTTCGGGATGAGGGCGAGATCATCTCCCCGAGGCGCTACTCGGCCTGGGGCCGCTGGGTGGCCGAGCGCCCCGATGCCCGGGCCCATCTCATCCTGGATGCGCCGGGTCATGCCCGGGCCCCCACATCCATTTATGCGCCGGTCGTGGCCGACACGCTGGAGGCCCTGGCCATGCAGCTGGGCGTACCGCCGCAAAACCTGGTGAACACCGTCGAACGCTATCATCAGGCGCTGGTTCCCGGTGGCGATGATCCCGAGACACACCACACCCAGGGACTGGAGCCCCCCAAGAGCCGCTGCGCCCTGCCCCTGACCCAGCCGCCCTACTTCGCCCACACCATGGCCCCCGGCGTGACCTTCACCGGCCATGGCCTGAGCGTGGACAACCAGGGACGCATCCGCCGAAGCCAGGGCCCGGCCTGCCAGACGCTACTGGCCGCTGGCATGGTCATGTCGCCGGCGATCCTGGGCACCGGCTATGTGGCCGGGGCCGCGCTGACCATCGGCGCCGTCTTCGGCCGCATTGCCGGTGCGACAGCGGCACCGGGCGGTCCTATGGAGGGCCGTCATTGACAGGGCCGATTGACGATGGCATGCGATGGACTTTCGGGCCCGAGTGGGCCACGATCCCAGAGAGTTCGCGGGACTTTGGCTGGCACTTGGACAACATGATCATGATGGAGTGTGTGACATGCAGCGGTACACCCTGACTGAATACGAATCGGCAAGCGATGAGGTGCGCAAGGTTTACAGCGATTTCATGGCCACCACGGGTGCCACCGAAGTCCCCGTCTGGCTCAAGAGCCTCGGTCACAGCGCTTCACTGGCCAGGGCCTATTGGCAGCGCGCCAAAGGCACGCTGTTCGGTGGCAACCTGCCCCTGCCACTCAAGGAAATGATCGTATTTACGGTGTCAGCCCGAAACGGGGCTCGTTATTGCTCCGCCTGTCACGCCCAGAGCGTGCTAAGCCTGGACAAGGCACTCGCATTCGAGGACCTTCAGGCCCTTCTCCAACCAGAGTCCGGCGATCATCTGCCACCCTATTACGCCCATGTGGTCGAGTTTGCAATGAAGGTGGTGGAGAATCCGAATGATCTCGACGATGCCGACTTCGGAAAGCTCATGGATGAGGGCTTCAGTCGTGAGGAAATCTGTGAGGTCATTGCGGTCATCGACATGGCGATGATGTTCAACATCTACACGAGCTCACTGCGACTCGACCTCGACCCGCAATACCGGGCCATTCTCTGATTGAGTCCGGCCAAGTCATCTGAGATGAAAACAAGCGAAGGTTCCCACTGGAACGAGCGAACCACTCAGCAACTGGTCCGCTATGAGGCGCTGTTTTCGCTGCTCACCGACATACAGGCAGAAGAGGACATCGAGCGGATCGCAGGCAGCGTCGCGCGAAAGTGGAAGTACTTCGCCAACGCCGCCAGCTGGCGCCTGGTCTTGTTGCGGAACGACAACCATCTGCTGGTGGAGGCCTCACGGGGTGAAGCCGTCGTGACCAACATCGCCGAGCTGCCCGAGTGGGATGCCGCCTTGCTGGAAACGCTCCGGCCGCGCCTCATTCCGGTCGCGGAAGCCCCCAACATCGCACCCGAGCCACCCCCATCAATCACTTCGTCGGGTGTGAGAGAGATTCAGGTCTTGCCACTTCTGCGTGAGGAACGCTGCATCGCACTGCTCAGTGTGGCTGCCCGACACGAAGCGTTCAGTGACCTGGACCATCGTTTTATCCGGCTTTTCGGTGGCTACCTGACCGACCGCCTCACCAGCATCCTGACTCGACACGAAGCGACCGAAGTGCTGATCAATCGCGCCACGGTGGATCCCCTCACCGGTCTGCTCAACCGTGGCGCAATTCTCGAGCGTTCCGAGAGCCTGCTCGCTAGTGCCCGCTCCCTTGGAGAACCCCTGAGCATTGTGCTGGGCGACATCGACTTCTTCAAGCCAGTGAATGACACGCACGGGCATCATGCCGGCGATGAGGTGTTACGGGAAGTGGCCAGACGACTGAGAGCCACGCTTCGCAAAGGCGAATGGGTGGGTCGCTACGGTGGTGAGGAGTTCGTCGTCGTGCTGGACGCCTGTGGAAAAGATCGCACCAGGGCCATTGCCGAGAGACTGTGCGAGGCCATCGCATCTGCGCCGGTAACAATCGACGCGCACGAGATCGGCATTACCATGAGTTTTGGCATGGCCACCTTCGATGGGGCAGGCGATGAAACCCTGGAATCCATGCTCAAGCGCGCCGACCGTGCTCTGTATCGCGCCAAGGCTGAAGGCCGCAACCGCGTGGTCGCTGATGACGAACAGGCCACTTGAACATCCCCCTCTGGGACGGGGTAAAACCAACCGAACAACTCGAGCCTCCCGCGTCGAGCGGCAAAAGAAGCCCATGCAACATGCTAAGACCCGTCCGTCGGACGCGCCACAATGAGGCAGGAGGCCCGATGGCCGTGCCGGGACAGCACCGTGAACGTTTCAACCGCCAGTCCGGCGCCGCGGATCTGCGCCTCCAGGTCTTCCCGGTAGGTGACCCGTCCGAAATCGATGCTGGTCAGCCGCCGGAGCCACGGCTTGAAGGTTTCCATCCAGCGTGAGCGGCGTTCCTGGATGGTCTGGGTGAAGAAGATGCGCCCGCCGGGGTTCAGCAGGTCGCAGCAATGCCGCAGGGCCTGTTCCGGGTGGGGCAGAAGCATGAAGCTGGCGGAAAAGTACACGGTGTCGTAGGGCCCGCCCCGATGTTCATGGACCGATTCGAGTCGCACCTGGACCCGATCCTCCACCGACGACCCCCGCAGCCGCTGCCGGGCGCGATCCACATAATCGGCATCAATGTCGATGCCCACCACGTGCAGCGCCTTGTCCCTCAACCGCCCGGCGTTGGCCATCAGTGCCCCCGCCGTGCCAATGCCCACATCCAGCAGCACCGCACCGTCGGGCATCCGCTCCAGCACCTCGGCATACCAGCGCGAGGTGAGTTTAAGGATCAACCTGTCGTAGATAACGCCTCGAATCATGAATCTCCACTCGTCGATACGGGTTTCGCGGAAAAGGGGACAGATTTATTTTTCCCTTGTTTTTCCCAAAACAAGGGAAAAATAAATCTGTCCCCTTTTCCGCTTTTCCTTTTCTTAATCCGCTCTTGAATGCACGCTCAGGGCGGTGACCGTTAACAGGATCAGTACCATGCCAAAAACCTGTAGAGCGCCCAGGGTTTCATTTAAAAGCACAACGCCGAATAGCGAGGCGGTGACCGGCTCCACCATCGCCACGATGGACGCCACAGCTGGCGCAGTATGGTTAAGACCCACAATATAGAAAATGAAAGATAATCCAGCGCCAAGCACACCCAATACCACAAACAGTGGCCAACTGGGTGTTTGCAGCACTGCCGCGGTCTGCTCGGCATCGCCCAGCAAGAAAAGCAAGATGGCAAGCACCGTGAAGGCGATCACAAGAATCGCCTGTGGGCTGCCATGCGGTGCCGCGTATTTGAAGCCAAAGATGAATATTGCATAGGACAGCCCGGAGAGCAGTCCGGCGCCTGCGGCGATCAGGGTCACTTCACCCGCGCCTACTTTATAAACACCTGTAAGCAACACGATGCCCATCATGACCATCGCGATCGCTGCCCACTTGATCAGGGTGGGCCTTTCAAGCTTCAGTGCAAAGGACACAAGGTAGACAAAAACCGGTGCACAGTACATCAGGGTCGCCGCAACCGCGACACTGCCCTCGGCAATGCTGATGAAATAGAATGCGAAGTTGCCAGCCACACCCACACCAGCAATTGCCGACCAGACCCATAATCGGGGATTTGCCAACCCGCTGCCGCGCGGACGCACCGCCAGCCAGACCAGAACAAACAACAGCCCGATGGCACCCCGGTAGAAGGACACCACAATCGGATCCCAGTTCTGGTCCGTGAGAATCCCGCCGATCCCACCCGAGATGCCCCAGCATAGCGCCGCCAGTGCCACGAACGCCGTACTCAGGCCCGCGGTTCTGGAGGGTGAACTTAACCTCGTCGGGGGTGGCGAGCCCTCTACCATTGTGCAACTCCTCCATCAGAGGTTCGGATCTGATACGGGATCATAGATCCTGTTGATATGCAACATTGGCCTTGAGCCTTCAACCCGCCCGTCGCAGGAATGACCTTGAGAGAAGGGGCCATTCAAGCTAGCCTGAGCAGGCACGCTAGCCGCGTGCTGATGAAAGGGTGGATAACGATGATCAATATCAATCGACGCAGTTTTCTCGCACACTCGGTTGCCCTGGGTATCGCAGGTTTCTTGCCGACTGTGGCAAACGCCTCCCCGTCAATGGCTGCAAAATTACCGACCACTCGCTCACCACTGAGTCTGCCACCCTTGCCTTACGATGAAGGGGCGCTGGCCCCGGTTATTTCCGCACGGACAATGAGCTATCACTACGGCAAGCATCATGCAGGCTACGTGGCCAACCTCGGCAAGCTTGTGGCCGGAACGGGCATGGCCGATCAATCACTTGAAGAGATCATCCTGACGACTGCAGGTCAGCCCGACAAGGCGGCCATTTTCAACAATGCCGCCCAGGCCTGGAATCACACGTTCTACTGGAACAGCTTATCCCCAACGGGTGGAGGGGAGCCGCCAACCGAACTTAAAGCGAGGATGGAACAATCATTCGGTTCCGTTGAGGCCTGCAAAGATGCGCTGGCAACCGCGGCGACCACGCAGTTCGGTAGCGGCTGGGCATGGTTGGTTGAAGACAACGGTCGCCTCGCTGTCACGAACACGGCCAATGCGGATATCCCGCTGACAGAGGGGGTGAAACCGCTCTTGACCATCGATGTATGGGAACATGCCTACTACCTGGACAGTCGGAACCGCCGCGGAGACTACGTAAAGGCGGTTCTGGACAAGCTGGTGAACTGGGAGTTTGCCGCGGCCAATTTGGGATAGCAGCAGAGATGGAGTCGCTGACCCACTCCGACAAACACCCCGAACCAGAGACAGACGCCGAACCCCGCCGGGTGATGCAGCTGTGCAACGTGTGCGGTTTCTGCACCGGTCTGTGCGACGTCTTCCCCGCCTCGGAACGCCGGCCTGATCTCACCCGCGCCGATCTGGATTACCTGGCCAACCTCTGCCACAACTGCCGCGCCTGCTGGTATGCCTGCCAGTATGCGCCGCCCCATGCGTTCGCCATCAACGTGCCCGCCACCCTGGCCCGTCGCCGCACACAGAGCTACCAGCGTTACGCCTGGCCCCGCCCTCTGGCCGCACTGCTGGCCCGCAGTGGATTGGCCACCACGCTGGTCAGCCTGGGGGCCACGCTGCTCATCCCCCTGCTCACCCTGATGCTGGTCCCCTTCGACACCCTGTTCGCCACCCACCAGGCCGAGGGGGCGTTCTATCGGGTCATCCCCTGGGGGGTGATGAGTGCGGTGGCAACCCTTACCTTAGGCTTCTCCATGCTGGCGGTGATGGTGAGCGTGATGCGCTACTGGCGGGACATCAGCACCCAGGGGCCACCAACCATTCCGGTATGGCACGCCCTGCCCGCGGCCGCCCGGGACCTGTTCACCCTGCGCAATCTGGGAGGCGGTGGTGGGGGCTGCAACGATCACGATCAGCGTTCCAGTCAGGCCCGGCGACGCTTCCATCACGCCCTGTTCTACGGCTTTATGCTCTGCCTGGCCGCCACCACCGTGGCTGCGGGCTATCACCACTTCCTCGAGTGGCAGGCCCCCTACCCCTTCTTCAGCCTGCCCAACCTGCTGGGCACCGTGGGTGGGCTTGGGATGATCGTGGGTGCAGCGGGCCTGGTGTGGGTGAAACGGGGGGCCGACCCCGAACCCACCGCCAGCGAGACCCTGCCTGCCGACTACGCCCTGCTGGCGCTGCTGTTTGCCACGGCGGCCACGGGCCTCATCCTCATGGCCCTGCGGGAGACCCCGGCCATGGGCCTGCTGCTGGCCCTGCATCTGGGCACGGTGCTGGGGTTCTTCGTGATGATCCCCTACAGCAAGTTCGTGCACGGGGCCTATCGCGCTGCCGCCCTGCTGCAGGCGGCCCGGGAACGCCCCCTTCATCGGAGCATTGTCCAGTGACGGGCCTGGGTTTAACGTAAAGGAACCAGATGCAGCAACAGACACTCCCTTCTCCCCTCGGGGGAGAAGGGCCGGGGATGAGGGGGCGAGACAGGCACTGTGCCGGTCCTCGCCCCTCACCCCACCCCCTCTCCCCACTGGGGAGAGGGGCTTGGAGCGTGTCTTTCATCATCGAAAGAGACGACAGACAAGGAGGTTGAACCATGCGAATCACCGACTGGCCCGCCAGTGAGCGGCCCCGGGAAAAACTCCTGGCCCAGGGGCCCGAGGCCCTGTCCGATGCGGAATTGCTGGCCATCTTTTTGCGCACCGGCGTGACCGGGTTTACTGCCGTGGATCTGGCCCGGGATCTACTCAGTCGCTTTGGCGGACTCAGACCGCTGCTGCAGGCGGACATCAAGGACTTCTGCAGCGCCCGGGGCCTGGGCGAGGCCAAGTACGCCCAGCTACAGGCGGTGCTGGAGATGGGCCGCCGTCACCTGTCCGAGAGCCTCAAGCGGGGCGATGCCATCACCAGCCCGGAGCACACCCGTCGTTACCTGGCAGCAAGGCTCAGGGACTACCCCTTCGAGGTCTTTGCCTGCGTGTTCCTGGACAACCGTCACCGGGTGCTGGCCTTTGAGGAGCTGTTTCGTGGCACCATTGACGGGGCCAGCGTCCACCCTCGGGAGGTGGTGCGCCGGGCCCTGCATCACAATGCCGCGGCCCTGATCCTGGCCCACAACCATCCCTCGGGCATTGCCGAGCCCTCCCGCGCCGACCAGAGCATCACCGAGCGTCTGCGCGACGCCCTGGGACTGGTGGATGTGCGCGTGCTGGATCACATCATCGTCGGCGATGAACTGGTATCGTTCGCGGAGCGAGGGTTGATATGACGGCAACGGTTGGCTATCACCTGGGCCTGACCTCTCAGGCACGGGAACTGGAACAAGAGTCCCTGCCCTTGCGTGGGCAACTGCCCCACTGGCTTGAGGGGGTGCTGCTGCGCAATGGTCCGGGCCTGTTCGAGGTGGGCGGTTATCGCTGCCGACACTGGTTCGATGGCCTGGCCATGCTGCAGGCATTCACCCTGCGGGAGGGTCGCGTGGGGTTTCGTAACCGGCACCTGGTCACCCGCACCCTGGAGCAGGCCCAGCGCAGCGGCCGCATCGAAGGCTCCGGGTTTGCCACCGACACCAACCGCCCCCTGCTCAAGCGCCTGCGGGGCATGTTCCACCCCAACCTCACCGACAACGCCAATGTGAACATCGTCCACCTGGCGGGCCATGCCGTGTGCCTCACCGAAACGCCCGTCCCCGTGGCCTTCGATGCGCACACCCTGGAAACCCGGGGCGTGCTGCCTTTCACGGACAACACCACGCTGCACATGAGCACGGCCCATCCGATGACGGACGGCCACAGCGGCGATCTTTATGGCTTCGGGATACAGTTCGCGCTGACCAGCGAGTACCTGCTGTACCGCATCCCCGCGGGCAGTCGCCAGCGCCGCATCATTGCGCGCCTGCCGGTGAAGACGCCGGCCTACATGCACAGCTTTGCGGTGACCGAAAACCATCTGATCCTGAGCGAATTCCCTCTGGTGCTCCGCCCCCTGGACATGCAACTCACGGGGCGGCCCTTCATCGAGAATTTCCGCTGGGAACCGGACCGGGGCACCCGGTTCCAGGTCTTTGACAAGCGCCGCGGCACGCACCTGGGCACCTGCGTGGGCGAGCCCTGCTTTGCCTTTCACCATATCAATGCCTTCGAGGATGAGGCCGGTCAACTCCAGGTGGACCTGGCTGCCTATCCCGACCACGATGTGATCCGCCGACTCTATCTGGAGCCGCTGCGCCGAGGCTGGCAGGAGCCGGCCTGCGGAGAGGCATGGCGCTTCACGCTGGACAGACAGCGGGGCAAGGCCACTCGCAACCGGCTCGCAGCGCGCGGCCTGGAGCTGCCGCGTATTCACGCGAAGCGCTGCAGCGGGCGAGACTATCGCCATGTCTACGGCACGGGCAACCATGTACCCGGTGCGCTCACCGACGAACTGGTCAAGGTGGATGTGCGCCAGGGTACCCATCTGATCTGGAACGAGGCCGATTGCTACCCCGGTGAGCCGGTGTTCGTGCCTCGGCCGGGGGCCAGCGATGAGGACGATGGCGTGCTGCTGAGCGTGATCCTGGAGGCAGCCACCAGCACCAGCGGCCTGCTGGTACTGGATGCTCATACCCTTGAGGAGCAGGCCCGAGCCACCCTCCCCTTCCATCTGCCGTTTGGCTTTCACGGAGAGTTCCTGCCTGATCAAAGATAAGGCGTCAGCAGGCGTGCCGTGCCATCCCGCAGTCGAATGGGCAAGGAGCGTTGATCCGCCTCACGCAGGGTCAAAGGCCGTGCATCGGCCAGGCGCTGGTCCACCCAGGCGGCCAGTCGCCTGCCCAACCCGACGTCGTAACACTCCACGTCGAACTCGAAGTTCAATCGCAGACTGCGCGGATCCCAGTTAGCCGAGCCCACCAGCAGCCAGTGGCTGTCCACCAGCAGGAGCTTGGTGTGGTCAAAGGGGGGCGGCGTGAACCAAATATGGCATCCCCGCTCCAGCAACTGCCAATGCAGGGCCTGGGAAGCCCAGTGCACCAGCATCTGGTTGTTGCGGGAGGGGAGCAGGATATCCACACGCACCCCGCGCAACGCGGCGGCATTGAGCGCCGACATGAGCACATCATCGGGCAGAAAATACGGCGTGATCACCGCCACGCGCTCCTGGGCTTCGGCCAGGGCCGTATGCATCAACTGGCGCAGCGGATCTCGGTGTTCATCGGGACCATCCACCACGCCTCGGACCAGGGCCTCGCCCGCAGGCTCCAGGGCAGGAAAGAAGGCCTCGCCGGCCAGGTGCTCACCACAGGCAAAATGCCAGTCTTCGTTGAAGATGGTCTGCATCTGCACCACTGCAGGGCCATGCAACTGGAACTGGATGTCCTGGATGGCATAGGGGTAAGGGGCACGACGTCGATGTCCCTCACGGATATTCATGCCGCCAGTGAACCCGACGGTGCCGTCCACGATCAAGAGTTTGCGATGGTTGCGCAGATTGAACGCCGCCAGGCTGCGCGGCAGATGCATGGGCAGGAACAACTGCGCCGGCACCCCGCGTGAACGCAGTTCCCGCACCACGCTGCGACGGCTGTAGCGAGCACCCACGCCATCAATGAGCACACGCACAGCCACCCCCCGGGAGGCCGCCGCCGCCAAGGCCTCGATAAATTCGAGGCCTACCCAATCATGATCGAAGATATAGGTGGAAAGGCAGACGCTGGCACCGGCCTCATGGATGGCACTGAGCATGGCGGGGTAGGCCTGTTCACCGTTGACCAGGGCCTGCAGGTGGTTGCCGGCCATCAGGTTGAAGGGGCTGAGGGCATCACCGGCCCTGGCCAGGCGTTGCCAGCGTTCGGGCACCAGCATGGCGCCGTTCATGGGAGCCGACTCACGGTGCAGCGCGTCAGGCCGAAGGGCGCGTGCCTGGCGCGCGATACGGTTCACGCCCAGCAACCAATAGAAGATGGAGCCCAGCAGTGGCAGCAGCATGATCAGCCCCACCCAGGCGATGACCGCTCGGGTGTCGCGTTTGTAGATCACCGCATGACCGGCGCTGTACACGGCAAAACCGAATACACCCAAGGCGGTGGCGCTGGCCGCGAGGGCCTGCCAATCGAACAATGATGGCTCCTTGGAGGAAGGATGACTATGAAACCATACCAAGTCGCGGGGACGTGACCAATGTGCGGGGCTGCAGGTGGAAGGCGCAGGTGGAACTTTCGCAGCCGAGGGCCGCTCCCACGGTGGCCCATGAGAGGCGCGGCTGCGTTAACATGAACCCGTTTCACGCCACTGCAGGAATCATCATCCCGTGTCTGAACATGCCTCTAACGAACTTTCCGACCGCCCCACCAGCCTGAATGTGCGGGTTCTGGGTCGGCTGCTGGACTTTGTGCGACCTCATCGATGGCGCGTACTGGCCGCCATCACGGCCCTGGTGATGGGCTCAGGTGCGGTACTGGCCTTTGGGGCCGTGCTGCGCCTGGTGATCGACCGGGGGCTCACCGCCGGCAATGCCGCTGCCCTCAACCTGGCGCTGATACTGCTGTTGACGGTTGTACTGGTCATGGCCGTAGCGGTCGCCATCAGGCTGTACCTGGTCACCTGGATCGGCGAACGGGTGGTGGCGGACCTGCGGCGAGCCGTGTTCGCCAAGGTGCTGCGCCTGGACCCGGCCTTTTTCGAAATGACCCGAACCGGCGAGGTGATCTCCCGCTTGACCACTGACACCTCCCTGGTACAGGTGGTGGTGGGCTCCACACTGGCCATTGCCATGCGCAATGCCTTGCTGTTTGCCGGCGGCCTGGTGATGCTGTTCATTACCAGCCCGAAACTCACCCTGTGGGTGATGATGGGGGTGCCGCTGGTATTCATCCCCATCTGGATACTGGGGCGCCACGTACGTCAGTTGTCGCGCCAGACGCAGGACCGGGTGGCCGATATCGGTGCCTATATCGATGAGACCCTGTACGGCATCCGCACGGTACAGGCCTTCTGTCATGAGGCAGTGGATGCCGTACGTTACGGTCGACAGGTGGAGCGGGCCTTCGATGCCGCCATCCGCCGCACCCAGGTCAGCGCCCTGCTCAGCGCGGTGGTCATGCTGCTGGTCTTCACCGCCATCAGCCTGGTCCTGTGGGTGGGAGGGCACGATGTGCTGGCCGGGCGCATGACCAATGGCCAACTGGCGGCCTTTGTCTTTTACGCCGTGCTGGTGGCCGGCGCCGTGGGCGCGCTGAGCGAGGTCATTGGTGAGCTGCTGCGCGCGGCCGGCGCCGCCGAAAGACTCATGGAACTGCTGGACACCGAACCCACCATCAAGCCACCGCCCAACCCCAAGGCGCTGCCACAGCCACCCCGGGGCCAGGTGGTTCTGGATCAGGTGGTGTTCCGCTATCCCTCGAGGCCCGAACCCCCTGCCCTGGCAGGCATCACCCTCACCCTGGAGCCGGGCGAGAAGGTGGCCTTGGTGGGGCCCTCCGGCGCGGGAAAATCCACGGTGCTGCAATTGCTATTACGGTTTTATGACCCGGAATCGGGCCGAATCCTTTTTGACGGCGTGGATGTGCGCGAGGCGGCCCCCCCAGCCCTGCGTCAGCGCATGGCCCTGGTGCCACAGGATGCAGTGATCTTCGGCGCCAACGCCTGGGAAAACATTGCCTTTGGCATGGAGGAAGTTACCCAGGAACAGATCCGCGCCGCCGCTGACGCCGCCCATGCCAGTGAATTTCTGGATCAATTGCCGGAGGGGTTTGACAGCCATCTGGGCGAGCGTGGGGTACGCCTCTCCGGTGGTCAGCGTCAGCGCATCGCCATTGCCCGGGCCATTCTGCGCGACCCGGCCCTTTTGCTACTGGACGAGGCCACCAGCGCCCTGGATGCGGAAAGCGAACGCCTGGTGCAGGAGGCCCTGGAGCGGTTGATGGAGGGTCGCACCACCCTGATCATCGCCCATCGCCTGGCCACCGTGCGCAAGGCGGATCGAATCGTGGTCATGGATCAGGGGGAGATCGTCGCGGTGGGAACCCACGACGAATTGGTGGCAGCCGGGGGGCTGTATGCCCGGCTGGCGGCCCTGCAGTTCCGGGATGGGGCGGATGCAGCGGGGGAGATATTGAGGACAGGGACGGATTGATGGGGGGTGTTGAGGGCTAGGAACCTTGGGCCCCTCTCCCGCTGATGGGAGAGGGGTTGGGGTGAGGGTGGGCGTCAGGCCCTGACCAGCAGCACATCGGCATCCTTCACCTGGTGTACCACCCGCCGGGCCACGCCGCCCAGCAGCGCGTCCTGCAGCCGGTTGCGCCCGTGGGTGCCCATGACCACCAGCTGCGCCTGCCACTCCAGCACCGCACGATCCAGCACATCCGGGGCATACCCCATGCGCAGGTGACTTTCCACCTGCTCTGGACTCACATCACAACTGACCAGAAAGGCGTCCAGTTCCTGTTGGCGCTCTGCGCTCACCTCGGATTTGATCCGGTCCACCTCACCACGATCCACCCGGTTACGCAGAACATTATCCAGGGCATCCAGGTTGTGGGCGTGCACGGCATGGAGCTTCTGACCAGGCGCAAGTGATGCACCCAGTTCCAGGGCAGAACGGGTGCGCTTGGAGAAGTCCACAGGCACCACCACACGTTCGTATGGGCCATCAACTGGGCGTTTTACCACCAGAACGGGGCGATCCGTGTGGTGTACCAGGTTCTGGGTGGTGGTACCCAGCAGGACATCCTGCAGAGTGCGCTCCCCGTGAGAACCCACGACCATGAGGTCAGCTCCGTAGGTGCGGGCCTCCGCCAGGATCTGCTTGTGACCCTGCCCCTGAATGCAGTGGTAATCAATATCGTCCTCATCCGAGGCCCCCAATGCTTGCATCCGGTCGCGCATGGCCATTTCGGTGGCTTCGGCCAGGTCAGCCATCATGTCACCGGGGCTGCCGCGCAGGCGCCGCATGATTTCATCATTGACCACCGGCGCATTCACCACGTTGATGACCCGCAGGTTGGCACCGTGGTCCCGAGCCAGTTGCAGGGCACGGCGCCCGGCGTCATCGGCACCCGGAGACAAATCGGTGGCGTAAAGGATCTTTTCGAGTTTCATTCATGATCTCCCGCACGGCGCACGCAGGAAGGGGCGCCGCACCGCGAATGGATGGATTGACTTGCTATGAGTGTCGCATAGCCACGAAGACATGCAAGCCACTTGCGTGAGGAGACCCGAGGACATCGACGCGAGCGTCAGATCAAGCCGAGTCAGTTCGGGTATCATGGTCACTCGAATGACCGCTTGCTGGCCCTTCAACCCTTCCTGTCTCCCGCCCGGCAACCGGGCATCGCTTCGGGGAATTCGCATTGCCTGCCCGTCATCTTGCCATCGTGCTGTATTGCGCGATCCTGGTTTTTTCCACCCTGTATGCCCCGCAGCCGCTGCTGCCGGTGCTTGCCGATGCCTTCGTGGTGAGCGAAGCCCGGGTCTCGCTCCTGATCACCGTGGCACTGCTGCCCCTGGCAATCGCACCCATTGCCTATGGTTTCCTGCTACAACGCTTTTCGGCTCGACGCCTGCTGATCACGGCCACCTGGCTGCTGGCCGCCACCCAGGCCCTGGCCTTCTTCGTCACCAGTTTTGAGTGGCTGCTGGTGTTGCGCCTGGCACAGGGGCTGATCATCCCGGCCATGCTCACCTCGCTGATGACTTACCTGGGTGCCAGCGCCCAGCCGGGCCAAGTGGCACGCGTCATGGCCCTGTACATCGCCGGCAGCGTCATGGGGGGTTTTTTAGGCCGTATGACCTCCGGGCTGATCTCCACCCACCTGGGCTGGCGCTGGTCATTCCTGTGCCTGGCCGGCGCCATTGCCCTGTGTGCGCTGCTGCTGCAGCGACTGCGCAACGACCCGCCAGCCAATTTTCAGCGGCTGGAGCTGGGCGCCATCATGAAGGTCCTGCGCGAACCCACCTATCTACGCCTTTACCTGGTGGTCTTCTGCGCCTTCGGAGCCTTTGCTTCCCTGCTGAACTTCCTGCCGTTCCGTCTGGTGGAACTGGGCACGGGCCTGAATGAGACGGGTATCGCCCTGATGTACGCCGGTTACCTCATGGGTGTGGTCACCTCCCTGGTCTCGCTGCGTCTGTCGGACTACATTGGTGGCACGGTGAACACCATGATCCTGGGCACGGTGGTATTCCTGGCCGCCCTGTTGTTCTTCACCGGCAGCGCGGTTTGGGTAATGTTCCTGGGCATGTTCGTGCTCTGTGCCGGCATGTTCCTGATCCACTCGCTGGCCCCCGGCGTACTCAATCGGGGGAATCATGAGCAGCGGGGGGTGGTCAATGGGTTGTACATTGCCTTTTACTACGCAGGAGGCGCCACCGGTTCGTTTCTGCCGGGGTACCTCTATCACGGGCTGGGCTGGCATGCCTACCTGGGATCACTGGCGGTGATCGTGGGGCTGGGGGCCTGGCTGCTATGGGGACTCAAGGGGAACCTGATATATGGGTGAGAACAAAAAAGAAGTAAAGCGATGCGATGCGATGCACCAACATCTGGGCGTATCACCCGCCCGGTAGCAACCCCACTCACTCTTCCCGGAGACGCCCGACATGCCAGAACACAACCCCCGCATCCGCTTTCCCGGCTCCCAGGGGGTCGAGCTCTCTGCCCGCCTGGACATGCCCGAGGGACCACCCCGGGCCTTTGCCCTCTTTGCACACTGCTTCAGCTGTACCAAGGACATCCTGGCGGCGGTACGCCTGAGCTCTGCCTTGCGTGCCCACGGCATCGCCCTGCTGCGATTCGATTTCACCGGGCTGGGCAACAGCCAGGGCGACTTTGCCAACACCAATTTCAGTTCCAATCTGGAAGACCTGCGCCGGGCGGCCGACTACCTGCGCCGGGAATACCAGGCGCCGCAATTGCTCATTGGTCACAGCCTGGGCGGAGCGGCCGTGCTGGCTATGGCGGAGGATGTGCCCGAGGTGCGCGCCGTGGCCACCATCAACGCCCCCAGCGACGTGGTCCACGTGACCCATCTGTTCGGCGATGACAACCTGGAGACCATTCGGGAGCAAGGGGAATCCGAGGTCAATCTGGCGGGCCAGCGGTTCCGGATTCAGCGGCAGTTCCTGGAGGATCTGGACAACCACAAGGTGCTGGATCAGGTGGCAAAACTGCGCCGGCCCCTGATGATCTTTCATTCCCCTCAGGACAAGATCGTGTCCATCGACCACGCCGCACAGATCTACCGGGCTGCGAAGCACCCCAAGAGCTTCGTGTCCCTGGATAACGTGGACCACATGCTCTCCCGCCCCGCGGATTCCAACTACGTGGCGGCCCTGCTCAGTGCCTGGGCCGAGCGCTTTCTGGACCCGCCGGAACGGGAGGAATCAGGGGATCACGAGCGCGGCGTGCTGGTGGCGGAAAACGGTGTGGGTCCCTACGCACAGACCGTCGAGATCGGCCCCCACCGGATCACCGCAGACGAACCCGAGTCCACGGGTGGTAAGGATCAGGGCCCCGCCCCCTACGAGTTCCTCATGGCGGGCTTGGGGGCCTGCACCAGTATGACGCTACGCATGTACGCGCAGCGTAAGGAATTACCCCTGGAGCACGTCTCGGTGCGCCTGCGGCATCGCAAGGTGGAAGAGGAGAACGAGGACGGCGGCAAGCCTGCTCAGAGGGACCAGTTCGAGCGCGAGATCACCCTGGATGGGGACCTCACGGACGATCAGCGCAGGCGGCTGCTGCAGATTGCCGATCGCTGCCCGGTCCACCGCACCCTGGAGTCCACTGTGCGGATCCAGACGCGGCTGGGGGATGAAGAGCTGGAATGAAGTCCTGGGTCCCCCCTGTGATGGGGGGAACTCAGCGCGGGCAAAGCGGCGGGGCGCATCAGCGCTCGCGACCGCAGCGCCGATCAATCAATGCTTGTAACGGTAGCTGATGCGACCCTTGGTGAGGTCGTAGGGGGACATTTCCAGCTTGACCTTGTCGCCGCTGACCACGCGGATGCGGTAGCGACGCATCTTGCCGGAGGCGTAGGCCTGAACATGGACGCCATTGTCCAGTTCCACCTTGAAACGCTGATCGGGCATCACGTCAGTGACGGTGCCTTCCATTTCGATGAGATCTTCTTTATTGGACATGGTTGTACCTCGCACGCATGGGAATGGGGAATTGCAGTCCATTCCCGGGGCTTATGATGAAGTGAATCGGTGTGTCGACCAGACAGCCAGGGCCGAGACGTTATTCGGGCTGCTTCCGTTGATGCAGATTGGCGGGAACCCAGCCGGTGATCACCGGTGAGGCCGCAACCCCGGATCGTCAGTGCAGGATGGTACGCGGGCTGCCGGGCGTGGTCCCTTGATGGGATCGGATACGTTCGGCTAGTCCACGCCCTGAGTGGCCGATAATTTCTTGAAGTCGCGCACAGTATACATGAATCGTCAAGGTGTTTCAGGGGCTTGCTATGGATCGATGACGGCCCCCGTGGAAAACCCGGGACGCCGGGGAGGCGTCCGCGGGTCATGAAGGATGGCCTTCAGGCACTGCTGCCGGGCGAGCTCACCGGGCCGCTCTGGGGCTTGGCTGGCTCATCGGTCTTGCCGGCCGTTTTGGCCGGTTCACCGGCCGGGGCCGCGGCAGCACCCTGCCCTGCCGGAGTCTCTGGCGGCTTGGCTTCAGCCTTTACCTCTGGTTTGGTTTCAGGCTTGGGCTCTGACTTGGGCTCGGGTTTGCTTTCGGGCTTGGCAGTTGAGGGCGCCGCTGCCTTGGAGGGTGCGGGGCGGCCGGTGGGGCCGGACTTCGCGGCAGCCTTTTTAGCCTGGGCAGCCTTTTTCTCCTCGGCAGCCTTCCTTCTCTGCTCTTCGGCCCGGGCCTTGCGCGCCTTGGCTTCCTCGGCCCGGTCGGCCACGGCCTTGATGGCGTCTTCCACCGCCGTTTTTGCCTTGGCGGCCGTAATCGGCTGATCGATGCGGATCACTCCCAGGGGCAGTTCGATGTGGGCGCAAACCTCTTCCAGGAAGTCGTCCGGGTCGTGCACCAAACCCTTACGCTGAGCACTGCGACAACGAATCGCGCACACCACGTCAAAGCTGTCCTTCTTGCAAAGCACAAAGTCGAAGGTTTCATCATCGATGCGCTTCTGGGCCGTTTGTTTCAGGGGCTGATCGGGTGTGGGCTTGACCGCGATAACTTCGCTGGCCAGGAGATTGGGATAGATACGGTGATCGTTGGCAAAGCTTTCCTCAAGGGCCTTGAGAACTTCAACTTCCTTGGGGGAAAACAGCTTATCTTCCCGCTCATAGGCACCGGAATTGGGCGGTGGCAGATCCACCCGGGCACGATACTGCGTGTAAAACACGATCGCCGCCCCGGCGAACACCAGCATGATCAATACTTCCGCCATAGCAACATCCCTCCGTCGGATTGAATTGAAATCCGGGCAAGGGTCCGGTTGTATTCGGGCTACGGGCCACTTCCCGGTAACAAAATCTGACCGGCCAGAAAAAGAAAGCACAGTCGCCCGATTTTGTAGGCCGTGGAGGAGGTATTACAAGCCAATTAATAGGGTTTTTTGAGGGATATCGGGTCTTGGGCCCTTGCAATGCCCCGACCAACGATGTTTCAGGCGGTGCCAACCAGCCCTGCCAGGGCCTGCAACAGGCGGTCCACCTGGGCTCTGGAATGCGTCGCGCTGAGGGTGACACGCAGCCGTGCGCGGCCCTGGGGAACTGTGGGGGGGCGAATGGCCGGCACCAGCAACCCCTGTTGAAGTAGGGCATCGCTCCACTGCAGGGCCTTCTCCGAGGCCCCGACCACGATGGGTTGAATGGGCGTGGTGCTCTCCATGAGTTCAAGGCCCAACTGCCCTACCCCATCACGAAAATGCTCCACCAGGGCCCGCAAATGACGCCGGCGTTCGGGTTCTTGTTGCACGATGTGCAGCGAGGCTCGGGTAGCCTCGGCCACGGCGGCGGGCATGGCGGTGGTATAGATATAGGTGCGTGCTGACTGGATCAGGGTTTCGATCAGATCATCAGGGCCGGCCACGAAGGCACCCGATGTACCCAGCGCCTTGCCCAGGGTGCCCATGAGGATGGGCACCTGGGCCTGGGTGAGCCCCAGATATTCCAGGGTGCCTGCCCCCTGCTGGCCCAGTACACCGATACCATGGGCATCGTCGGCCATCAGCCAGCAGCCATGGGTATCGGCCAGCGAGGCCAGGGTCTCCAGCGGCGCCAGGTTGCCATCCATGGAGAACACCGCATCGGTGCTGATGAGGGTATCACGATCATCGTCCAGCCTGACGGTCCTGCCCAGACGACGAGCAAGATCCCCGGCGTCGGCATGACGATAGCGGCTGAGCCGGGCGCCACTGATCATGGCGGCGTCGATCAGCGAAGCGTGATTGAGGCGGTCCTCGAACAATCGATCACCCCGGCGCAGCAGGGCCTGGGCCACGCCCAGATTGGCCATGTAGCCGGTGGAAAAGAGCAACGCCCGATCCCGGCCGGTAAAGGCGGCCAGCTCATCTTCCAGGGCATGATGAGCCCGGGTATGGCCATTCACCAGGTGAGCCGCGCCAGCGCCCACGCCATAGGTATCGGCCCCCCGCCGGAGGGCCTGAATCACCTGTGGATGGTTGGCCAGGCCCAGGTAATCGTTACTGCAAAAGGCCAGCACCGACCGGCCGTCGATCCTCTGCTCCGGCTGCTGGGGCCCCTCCAGGATGCGCCGCGACCGGTACCGGTGCTCGCTGCGCAGGGCCTGCAGAGGTACCTTGAGATCCCGGGTCACGCGACCTGGGTTTCGTCGCCCGCCTTGTGCTCCACCTCCAGGGTGTTCACACCCAGACGACGGAAGAGCTGCTGGTCGTGGTTTTCCGTGGCATTGGCGGTGGTGAGCAGTTTCTCGCCGTAAAAGATGGAGTTGGCGCCGGCAAAGAAGCACAGGGCCTGCATCTCGTCACTCATCTCGCTGCGGCCGGCGGACAGGCGCACATGGGAGGTGGGCATGACGATCCGGGCCACGGCCACCACCCGCACGAACTCCAGCGGATCCACCGGCTCGGCGTTGGCCATGGGGGTGCCCTCCACCGGCACCAGATTATTGATGGGCACGGATTCCGGATGGCGCGGCAGGTTGGCCAGTTGCTGCAGCAGACTGGCCCGATCGCGACGGGACTCGCCCATACCCAGGATGCCGCCGGAACAGACGTTGATCCCGGCCTCACGCACATGGGTCAGGGTATCCAGGCGATCCTGATAGGTGCGGGTGGTGATCACCTCGCCGTAATACTCCGGAGAGGTATCCAGGTTGTGATTGTAGTAGTCCAGGCCGGAGTCCTTGAGGCGTTTGGCCTGCATCTCGGTGAGCATGCCCAGGGTCATGCAGGTCTCCAGGCCCATCTCCCGCACGCCCCGCACCATCTCGATCACCCGCTCCAGGTTCTTGTCCGTGGGGTTGCGCCAGGCGGCCCCCATGCAGAAGCGTGTGGCCCCCTCGTCCTTGGCCTTGCGGGCCTCGGCCAGCACCTCTTCCACCGGCAGCAGTCGCTCACGCTCCACATCGGCGTCGTTGTGGGCGCTCTGGGAGCAATAGCCACAGTCCTCGGAACAGGCGCCGGTCTTGATGGAGAGCAGGCGGCTCACCTGCACCTGGTTGGGATCGAAATGGGCCCGGTGAAGAGTATGGGCCTCGAACAGCAGGTCATTGAAGGGACGATCCAGCAGGGTGAGGATCTCGTCCACCGTCCAGTCGTGACGGGTTTCAGCCATGGTCAGGCTCCTTGGGAATCTCGACGTCTTGCCAATGCTCCCGGTTGATCCGGATGATGTCGCGGATCGACCAGGGAATGATGATGAGTGCGGCCACCAGCCAGTAGATCCGGAAATAGAAGATCTCGGGCGGGAAGAAGGTGCCGATGACAATCAGCGCCCCCATGAAGGCGTAGTAGCGATAAGCCGCCTGCTGGGTGTAATACCCCACCCGCTCATCCGGGTGGTGCCGATTCAGGGCATATACCAGCATGGAGCCACCGAACCACAGCACCAGGGGCACAATCCCCATGATGGCCGCGATGATGGTGGCCACGCCCACCTCACCGGTCACCAGGAACAGGGGCACACCGGCCACGGTGACGGCAATGATGGTGCCATAGTTGAACAGCTTGGCCGATCCGGCACAGGCACGCGCTGATACATGGCGGGTGGCGGCGGGCTGGGACATACTTGAACACCTAAGGACGACGGCCAGCCCGTTCAGTCGCTGGCACCCCAAGGGGTACGTCGGTAACGGGCAAACCGAGAATATACCTCAACCCATAGCGAGGTGACAGGGAAGTGAATCGACTGATGGCCGGTGCGCGGCGCCTGGGCGCTGCCTGGATCGAGCGAATCTACCCGCCCGTGTGCCTGTTGTGCGGGGCCCCTGGGCACGAGGGGATGGATCTTTGCGGGCCGTGTGCCGCGGAATTGCCGCGCCCGAGCGGCCCATGCCCCCGTTGCGGGCTGCCCCTGATGGGTGATGCAAGCCACCTGTGCGGCCATTGTCTGAGCCATCCCCCCGCCTTTGATCGCACCTGGGCAGCCCTCACCTACGTCTGGCCGGTGGATGATCTGGTGGGGCGCTTCAAGTTCCAAGGCCGTCTTAACCAAGGGCGGCTGCTGGGCGAACTCATGGCCCGGGAACTGGGGCCCCGGGTGACACGCCCTGATTGTGTGATCCCCGTGCCGCTGCATGCTCATCGGCTACGGGAGCGGGGCTTCAACCAGGCGCTGGAACTGGCGCGCCCGCTCAGCCGCGCCCTGAACTGCCCGCTGGAGATCCTTGCGGTGCGTCGGGTCCGCGCCACGCCGCCCCAGCAGACGCTGTCCGCGAAACACCGTCAACGCAATCTGCGGGGCGCGTTCCATGTGGCTGAAGGGTTTGCGCCGGCCCACGTGGCCCTGGTGGATGATGTCATGACCACCGGATCCACCCTGGACGAACTGGCCGGCGTGCTGAAGACCCGCGGCGTACAGCGGGTGGATGTATGGGTGCTGGCGCGGGTGCCCGACCCGGCTAGAGGACACCCCGAACCAGATAATCCAGTGCAATCCCGGCAAACACCACCACCCCGAACCAGTTGTTGTTCAAAAAGGCCTTGAAACAACCCTTGGGGTCCCGGTCATGGATCAGATACTGCTGATAGATGGCCAGGCCGGACGCCGCCACCAGGCTGAGGGTGAAGATCATGCCCAGTTCCGCCTGCCTGCCCACCAGCACCAGGGCCACCAGCACCAGCAACTGCAGCAGACCGATGATGCTTCGATCCGACTCCCCGAACAGGATGGCGCTGGATTTCACACCGATCTTGAGATCATCAGGGCGGTCCACCATGGCATACATGGTGTCGTAGGCGGTGGCCCACAGGATGGTGGCCAGAAAAAGCAGCCAGGCCAGGGGGGGAGGGAAGATGCCGGTCTGGGCAGCGAAGGCCATGGGTACCGCCCAGCCGAAGGCCGCGCCCAGGTGTACCTGGGGCAGGTGATGGAATCGCTTCATGAAGGGATAGGTGCCCGCCAGCAACACTGCCACCACGGACAGGGCAATGGTCAGCGGGTTCATCAGCAACACCAGGCCAAAGGCGATGATGGAGAGCACCACCGCCACCCCCACGGCCTCGGTGGGGCTGATCTGCCCCGTAGCCAGAGGGCGATCCCGGGTGCGGGTGACACGCCCGTCGATATGTCGATCGGCGAAGTCATTCATGGCGCAGCCGGCGGCCCGCATCAGCGCCACGCCCGCCACGAAGACGAACAGCACCAGGAGATCGGGAACCCCCTCTGCAGCGATCCACAGGGCCCAGAGCGTGGGCCACAGCAGCAGCAGCGTGCCCACGGGGCGATGCAGCCGCGTGAGTAGGGCATAGTGGATCAGCCGGCCTCGCAGGCCCCCATTGGATGATGCGGTCTCGGTATTCACGGGCGTCGACGCATATCGGGTCAGTGGCAGTCGGTGGCCAAGTGTAGCAAAGCCCGGCCGCCCTTTGCGGCCCAGCTCTGGATGCTGTGCAAACTACTTTGTCTGGTCGCGCAGCTCCTGGCCGCCGTGGCGCTTCGTGGCCTTCACCCGCTTGGTCCCGCTGCTCCCTTTCAATCTGTTCAACTACGCGCTCGGCCTGACCCGAATCCCCTTGCTGCGCTACGTAGCGGCCACGCTGGTCTGCATGATCCCCGGGGCACTGGCGTATGTGTGGATCGGCCATGCTGGGGCACAGGCGATCGCTGCACTCACCAGCCAATAACGAGCGCAGCGAATAATTTGTCCGTGTGAAGCGCCTTGTTATAAATTCCTTTCATTCTCTTTGTTGTGCCAAATCCTTAATATATAGATCATTTCATCAGCTATAAGGTAACGTATTGTATACCTGCTTATATAAAGATCGCGTATTAGCTCCGGGTCGGATGCTTTCAAAACGGGTAGACCAATTTTTGGAAATTGCTTCAGCTTATCGATACCTTCTTGTAAATCTATCGCAATTCGACGGGCTGCGAACGGATTTTTAACCTCTACAAATTCCACCATTCTGCAGAGATCATCGACCGATTCCGGCGAGTACCTTATTTTCATGATTTAGGTGGCGATTTTCGATTATTGGTGCCCCAGCTATTCAGCCAAGCATTCACCTCCTCTTCATCAATAGATTTACCTGCCTTGATGGATTCAAGCGCTTCGAGGGTATCCTGCCACCTTGAATCCTCCAGGGATTGCCTCGCAATAAATTCTTTAATAGCTTGATTTATAAGATAATTCTTACTCCTGTCAAGCTTTTTGGAAAGAACCTCCAAGGGTTTTTCCACGTCGTCAGCAATTCGAATACTCGTAACACCCATGACGCCCACTCCCAGTGTAGTGATATGTAATACATATTAGTGCAGCCAGGGCATCATGGCTAGACGAATTTATAACGTTTGGGTTAACCGGGGCCGCCACTGAGTCAGTCCGGCTTTACCGGCCCGGAGCTTCTCGGGGGCCAGTTTAACCCATTGTTAGGGGCGGCGAGGGGCAGTAGAATTTCGATGGTAGCTATTTCTGGAGGTCCTATGACCGCTGAACCGTTACAGCGCGTGCGCTCCGAAGCCCTGGCACTTTCGGAAGCTGAACGGGCGGAATTGGCCCATGATTTGATCAAGAGCCTCGATGCGCCCCGTGACAATGGGGTCGAGGATGCCTGGGAGCGTGAGATTTCTCGTCGAATCGGTGAGATCGATTCAGGGCAGGCTGAGCTGGTGGAGCGGTCAGAATTTCGTAGGCGTATCCGCGAAAGAATTGAGCGCGGATAGTGTTCCGGTTGCGAGTTCTCCGCCAGGCCTGGACGGCTTACACCTTGAATCGCCCCACCAGCACCTGTAGCTCCGCCGCCAACCGTGCCAGCTCGTCGCTGGCTCCGGCGATCTGACCGGCTCCGGAGGCGTTCCGAGCCACTTCCTGAACCGTGGCCGTCATTTCGTTCATGGCCGTGGCCACCTGGTCCGTCTCGGAATGCTGGCGTCTCACCTGCCCCTGGGTTTCTTCCGTCGTCGCCGAGAGCTGCTCGGCTGCCGTGGCCACCTGGGTTGAGGCCCCCGCGATCTGCTTCACCATCTGGTGGATCCTGTCCACGAAGGCGATGCGCCTGCGCCCACCATGAGCAGAACGAGCAGGATGAGCCCGATCAAGCGGGCACGGATCGTCGTATCCTCTAGAATTTTCATGGGGATTCCAGTTCAGGGGTTGGGGCCTTTTCCCTATTTTAGACCTTTGGTCCGTATCCGATGATCGTCGATCAGGCTGTTAAGATGAGACGGAGAGAAATCCTCTGCCTATTTTCGCTGCAAGGGAGCCCCCCCCCATGAACGACCATTACGATTTGATTGCCATCGGCGCCGGTAGCGGCGGCCTGTCCGTGGTGGAGCGCGCGGCCCGTTACGGGGCCCGCTGCGCCGTGGTGGAATCGGGGCCCCTGGGCGGCACCTGCGTGAATGTGGGCTGCGTGCCCAAGAAGGTGATGTGGTATGCCGCCGACATGGCCCATCGGCTGGATGACGCTCCGGGCTACGGCTTCAAGCTGGCCCGGGAGGGCTTTGACTGGAGCGAATTGGTGGGTGCCCGGGATGCCTATATCGAGGGTATCAACACCTGGTATCACACCTATCTTGCGGACTCGGGGGTGGACGAGATCCCAGGCCGCGCCCGTTTCGTGGACGCCCACACCCTGGAGGTGGATGGCCGGCGGGTGAGCGCGGATCACGTGGTGATCGCCGTGGGTGGTCAGCCCAGCGTGCCGGATATCCCGGGGGCCGAACTGGGCATCACCTCCGATGGATTTTTCCAGCTCAAGAGTCAGCCACGGCGCGTGGCCGTCATCGGGGCAGGGTACATCGCCGTGGAACTGGCGGGCATGCTACGCGCCCTGGGTTCGGAGGTGTCCATGTACCTGCGCCGCGAGACCCTGCTGCGCCCCTTTGACCCCATGCTGCGGGACACACTGATGGAGCAGATGCTGGCCGACGGGGTGAATCTCTTCCCCAGCACCCAGGTGGGGCGGCTCATCGCCCACCCGGACAGCGTGGAGCTATTCTGCGACCAGGGCGAATGCCGCGGGGTCTTCGATCAGGTGATCTGGGCCACCGGCCGAAGCCCGGCCACGGACGACCTGAACCTGCACAATACCGGCATTCAACCCGACGATCAGGGGTATATCCCCACGGATCTCTACCAGAACACCTCGGTGGAGGGCGTGTATGCCATTGGTGACGTGACGGGGCGGGCCCAGTTGACACCGGTGGCCATCGCCGCCGGCCGACGCCTGGCAGACCGGCTCTTCGGTGGCCAGACGGACCGACATCTGAGCTATGAGACCATCCCCTCGGTGATCTTCACCCACCCGCCCATCGGCACCGTGGGCCTGACCGAGGAGGAGGCGAGGGCGGCCCATGGTGAGGCGGTGAAGGTCTATTCCACACGATTCACCTCCATGTATCACACCATGACCACTCATAAGGTGGCTACGGCCATGAAGCTGGTGACCGTGGGGGCGCAGGAGAAGGTGGTGGGCGTGCACATCATCGGCCCCGAGGCCGACGAGATGCTGCAGGGTTTTGCCGTGGCCGTGCGCATGGGGGCCACCAAGCGCGACCTGGATGATACAGTGGCCCTGCATCCCACCAGCGCGGAGGAGTTGGTGACCATGAAGTGAACTGTTCAAGCCCCGCGACAGGAGCCCTCTCATGATCCGAAGCTTTGAAGGCCATACCCCCCAGATCGATCCCTCCGCCTGGGTGGACGACAGCGCCCTGGTACTGGGAGACGTGGTCCTGGGTGCGGACAGCTCCGTGTGGCCCGTGTGCGTGCTGCGCGGGGACGTGAACCGCATCCGTATCGGCGAATGCAGCAACATCCAGGATGGCAGCGTGCTGCATGTCACCCATGACGGCCCCTATACCCCTGGTGGTCAGGATCTGGCAGTGGGTAACGAGGTCACTGTGGGCCACAACGTCACCCTGCACGCCTGCCACATCCATGACCGGGTGCTGATCGGTATGGGCAGCGTGGTGATGGACGGGGCGATCATCGCCTCGGACGTGATTCTGGCCGCCGGCAGCCTGGTGTCGCCGGGCAAGGTACTGGATTCGGGGTATCTTTGGCGAGGCAGGCCGGCACAGCGGGTGCGCCCCCTCACCCAGGAAGAACGGGACCATCTGCGCTATTCGGCCGAGCATTATGTGCGCCTGAAGTTACGGCACGAGGGGCAGGGAAGGCCACCGGAAGGGATGGAGGTCTGAGCAGGGTCGGGCCCTTGTTGCCAGCCTCACCACCCTCACCCCAACCCCTCTCCCGCCAGCGGGAGAGGGGCTAGAAGTCCTGCCTCTCCATCCTCGGGAGAGGGGTTAGAAGTCCTCCCTCTCCATCCTCGGGAGAGGGGCTAGAAGTCCTCCCTCTCCATCCTCGGGAGAGGGGCTAGAAGTCCTCCCTCTCCATCCTCGGGAGAGGGGTTAGAAGTCCTCCCTCTCCATCCTCGGGGGAGGGGTTAGAAGTCCTCCCTCTCCATCCTCGGGGGAGGGGTTAGAAGTCCTGCCTCTCGATCCTCGGGGGAGGGGCTAGAAGTCCTCCCTCTCCATCCTCGGGAGAGAGGACTATGAGCTCCCTTCTCCCCTCGGGGGAGAAGGGTCGGGGATGAGGGGGAACGGCGGGCACGATCCTCCCTCGGATGGCACGGATCACTGGGTCAGGGGGATGAAGGTCAGTTCCACGCGTCGGTTCTGAGCGCGACCCTGAGGCGTGTGGTTGTCCGCCACCGGACGATGCGGACCAAAACCGATGGTGTCCAGCCGTACCGGCGACACCCCCTGACTTTGCAGATAGCGGGCCACGCTGCGGGCACGCCGTTCGGACAGGTCCATGTTGTACTCCACACTCCCGGTACTGTCTGTGTGGCCAGCCACTTCCAGGGCGGTCTGGTCGAATTCCTGGGCCACCTTGGCCACGGAATTGAGCACGTCATAAAACCGGGACTTCACCTCGTCACGGTTCACATCGAAGGTGACGTTACCCGGCATGTTCAACACCACGTTATCTCCCACCCGGGTCACGCTCACACCGGTACCATCCAGTTCGCGGCGCAGCTCCTGTTCCTGGCGGTCCATGTAGTTGCCCACGGCGGCACCCGCCAGGGCGCCAATGCCGGCACCGACCATGGCCCGCTTGGTGCGGTCGCGGCGGGTGGTGAGATTGCCCACCAGGGCACCAGCCACCGCCCCGATGGCCGCGCCCTTGGTGGAGGCACTGACCTTGTCCTCACGGGTATAAGGATCAATGGTGGTGCAGCCGGCCAGGGCCACCAGGGCCGCCACGGCAATGATCAGTAATGGATGACGCATGAAATACTCCCGTGCAATGCTCGATCAGGAGGCGGACCATCAAGGGCACGCCCCGGGTGTGTCAGTAAGTAACCGCCTGGACACCAGGCTACGACAGGCCTTATGAACCCATCATGAACGGGGACGCAGGGCCTCCATGACCGGGGCAGTGCGTGGGCGCTGACCGCGCCAGATGGCGAAGGCCTCGGCCGCCTGCTCCACCAGCATGCCCAGGCCATCCCGCGTCCAGGCCGCCCCCTGTGCATTGCCCCAGCGCACGAATGCGGTAGGGGTGTCGCCGTACATCATGTCATAACAACCGGCACCGGGGGCCAGCAGGCCGGCGGGCAGGGGAGGGGTTTCATCGGAAAGCCCGGCGGCCGTGCCGTTGATGATCAGATCATAGGATTCAACCGCGAGTGCCCCCAGCCCGCCGCCGGAAACCGGCCCCAGATCGGCAAAATCCCGTGCCAGGGCCTGGGCCTTGGCGGCGGTGCGATTGGCAATATGCAGCCGTGCCGGCCCCTCGGCCAACAGGGGGGCCAGCACACCTCGCACCGCCCCTCCGGCCCCCAGCAACAGGATACGGCTGCCGGCCAGAGGGGTAGGCTGGCGCTTCAGATCCGCCACCAGCCCAAGGCCATCGGTGTTGTCCCCGTTGAGCCCGTCGGCGGTCACCGTGAGGGTGTTCACGGCACCGGCCCGCCGGGCCCGGTCGGTCAGGGTATCGGCCAGCTCGAAGGCCTCGTGCTTGAAGGGCACGGTGACACTGAACCCCCGATACCCGGCGTCCACCAGTCGGCGCACCGTGCCGGAAAAGTCATCCTCCGGCGCCAGCACCGCCTCGTAGACCATGTCCTGACCGGTCTGCCGGGCGAACAGGGTATGGATCTGCGGTGACTTGCTGTGACCGATGGGGTGTCCGATGACGGCGTAATGATCCATGGGCATGGCGGATCAGTCCATCCACTCCAGTGCCTGACGGGCGTAATAGGTGAGGATGCCATCGGCGCCCGCGCGCTTCATGCAGGCCAGCGCCTCCAGCACACAGGCCCGCTCATCGATCCAGCCATTCTGGCCGGCGGCCTTGAGCATGGCGTACTCGCCGCTCACGTGATACGCAAACGTGGGCACGCCGAAGGTCTCCTTCACACGGCGGACGATGTCCAGATAGGGCATACCGGGCTTGATCATCACCATGTCGGCCCCTTCCTCCAGATCCATGGCCACTTCCTGCAGGGCCTCATCGGAGTTGTGGGGGTCCATCTGGTAGGTGTACTTGTTGCCGGCCCCCAGGTTGGCTGCCGATCCCACGGCATCACGGAAGGGACCGTAGAAGCTGGAGGCATACTTGGCGGAATAGGCCAGGATCCGGGTATGGATGTGACCGCCTTCCTCCAGGGCCTCGCGAATGGCGCCGATGCGGCCATCCATCATGTCGGAGGGGGCCACCACGTCAGCGCCGGCCTCGGCGTGGGACAAGGCCTGCTGGGTGAGCACGTCCACGGTCTCGTCGTTTAGCACGTAGCCGGTCTCGTCGATCAACCCATCCTGGCCATGGGTGGTGAAGGGGTCCAGGGCCACGTCGGTGATCACACCGATCTCGGGCACGGCGTCCTTGAGAGCGCGCACGGCGGTCTGGGCCAGCCCATTGGGGTTGTAGGCCTCGGCGGCATCCTCGCTCTTCTTCTCCATGGGCACCACGGGGAACAGGGCCATGGCCGGAATGCCCAGGCGGGCACTGACCTTGGCCTCTTCGATGAGCAGGTCGATGGACAGCCGCTCCACGCCGGGCATGGACGGCACGGGTTCACGCTGACCCTGGCCTTCCAGGACAAACACCGGGTAGATGAAATCGTTGGGCGTGACCATGCTCTCCTGCATCAAACGGCGGGAGAAGTCATCGCGCCGCATGCGACGGGGTCGAACCAGGGGATAGTAGCCTTTGAACTGGGACATTGATCACTCCACGCCTTGATCGGCTGTCTTGGGATGGGTTCAAAAGGGGCTCAGGATAGCCGATTTGTCCCGGCGGGGCACGGCGTGAGGTCACGCCGAAGTCGCGGCCCGGGCTGTTGCCACCGAGGGGGTGGCTCCCATCGCGATGACAAACCGGATATCCTTGCCCCCATGAATACACATCCCTTCGAATCCGTCATCGTCGATACCGGCGAGAACCCGAAAACCTGCGTCATCTGGCTGCACGGCCTGGGGGCCGATGGCCATGATTTTGAGCCCATCGTACCCGAAATGCAGTTGCCGCCCGGCAAGCCGGTCCGCTTCATCTTTCCCCATGCACCGGTGCGGCGGGTCACCATCAACAATGGCATGCCCATGCGAGCGTGGTACGACTTCCGGGAACTGGCCCCGGGCGAGGGCGAGGACCACGGTCAGGTCGGAGAGGGGGTGGCCGCTGTTCAGGGCCTGCTCACCGAGGCGCGTCGCCATTATGACACGGTGCTGCTGGGTGGCTTTTCCCAGGGAGGCGCCATGGCCCTGCTGACCGGCCTGGTGGAAGGCCCGGCCCCGGATGCAGTCTTCGGACTGTCCACCTATCTGCCCGATGCCGCCAAGGCGGGCCTGAACCTGTCCCCGCGGGCGGCCGGCCTGCCGGTGTTCATGGCCCATGGCAGCTTTGACCCCGTGATCCCGCCAGACTTTGGTCGCCGCACCAGCGAGGCCCTGCGGGCCATGGGGGTGAAACTGCAATGGCACGAATACCCCATGCCCCACAGCGTCTGCGCCGATGAGATCCGCGACCTGAGTCAGTGGATGGGGCCGTTCATTCAGGCTTAGCGGGCTTCGTTTCCTGTGCTGCCGGGCCATCCAGCGGTGGCAGGTTGAAGGCGAAGGTGGCGCCAGCCCCTGGCTGGCTATCCACCCAGATACGCCCGCCCAGGTGCTGGATGATGTTCTTGCAGATGGCCAGCCCCAGGCCCGTTCCTTCGGGCTTTTCGGTGAGGGCATCCCCCACCTGCCGGAATTTCTCGAACAGGGTGGCCAGATCCTCGGTGGGGATGCCGGGTCCATTGTCCTCCACTTCGACCTTGACGCCTCCTTCCTCCAGGGGCGTGAGCCTCAGGGTCACGCGCCCGGTGTGGGAGGGGGTGAACTTCACCGCATTGGACAGCAGGTTGATGATGACCTGCATGAGGCGGTCCCGGTCCGTGTCCATGGGCACCGGGTGATCGGGCAGATCCAGTTGCAGGTCCACTGCCTTGGTCTTGAAGAGTTGGGATGAGGCCGTGGCGGCATCGCTCAAGATCTCCACCAGATCGTAACGGCGGATGTACCAGCGCATGGCCCCGGATTCCAGCTTGGCCAGGTCCAGCACCTGATTGATCAGCCGGGTGAGACGCTCGCTCTCACTGATGATGATACCCAGGAATTCCTGGCGCTTGTCCGGGTCCAGATCCCGGTTGTCGTAGAGGATCTCGGTGAAGGAGCGGATGGAGGTCAGCGGCGTGCGCAGTTCATGGGTGACCGTGGAAATGAAATCATCCTTCATCCGATCCAGTTGCTTGAGTTGCTCGTTGGCCGCGCGCAACTCCCGGGTGGCGGTTTCCAGTTCCCGTGACTTGGCCTCCAGTTGCTGGCTGTAGGCGATCACCTGGCTGGCCTCATCCAGAATCTCCATCACCTCTTCCAGGCTGACCACGTCCCCCTTGGCCACATTGGAGACCATCACCCGCGCTGAAGCAGCGCCGATGGAGCCGGCCAACATGTGTTCACACAACTGGATGAGATCGGAGTCCGCCTCGCGCATCCGCGCCAGATCCAGACCTCGACCACGGGCATAGTGTTCAAAGGCCCTGCGGGCCCGCTCCTCACCCACAAAGCGCTTGAGCAGGTCGAACAGATCATCCACCGTGGCCGTGCCGCGCCAGAACCGGGAGATGCCATAACGCTCGGCCGATAGCCGGAAGACATCCACGAACAGGTTAGCCTGGATGCGCTCCATGGTGTTCTGTTGCGTCAACAGGGAGACGGTGACATAAGCCCCCAGGTTCACCAGCATCGACCAGACCAGGGAATGCGTGATCTGATGCAACCCGGAAAGCCCGAACAGCGCATAGGGTTTGAGCAGTTCGATGCCCCAGGGCCCTTGAGTGATGAACGTGGCGGGCAGCCATCCGGCCTGGACGAAGGACGGTAGCAGCAGCGTGTACAACCAGATCACGAACCCCGCCATCAGGCCCGCCAGGGCGCCCTTGCGTGTCGCCCCTTTCCAGAAAATGCCCCCGATCAGGGCCGGAGCAAACTGGGCCACGGCACAAAACGACACCAGCCCCATGCTGACCAACCCCACCATGTCACTGGTCACGCGCACATAGGTGTAACCCAGCAGGATGCCGATGAGGATGGCGCCACGGCGGATATACAGCAGCAACCGGGTGAGATCCCGACGTCGCTCCAGTCCCAGCCAGCGGATGCGCAGCAGGGCCGGCATCACCAGGTCGTTGCACAGCATGGTGGCCAGGGCCACGGTCTCCACGATGATCATGGCCGTGGCCGCCGACAAGCCACCCAGGAAGACAATCAGGGCCAGTAGCTGCATATCCTGGGACAAGGGCAGGGCCAGCACGAAGTTATCCGGGTTCATCTCGCCATCTCCCAATACCAGCACGCCGGCAAAAGCGATGGGCAACACGAACAGGTTGATGAGGAACAGATACAGGGGGAACAACCAGGCCGCCTTGCGCACGTGGCTTTCGTCCACGTTTTCCACCACCGCCACCTGGAATTGTCGTGGCAGCACCAGAACCACCACCATGGCCAGCAGGGTGAAGGCGATCCAGTTGCCATAATCGGAGAGTTCCCCCACGTGGAAGAGCTCGACGAGCTGGGGATGGGCCGCTGCCTGACTGAACAGATCCCCCACACCGCCGAAGATCACGAAGGTGATCACCAGCCCCGCCAGCAGGAAGGCCACCAGCTTGACCACGGACTCGAAGGCAATGGCGGCCACCATGCCCGAGTGATGCTCCGAGGCGTCGATGTGGCGGGTACCGAAGAGGATGGCGAAGGCCGCCAGGATCAGGGCCACATAGAAGGCGTTATCAGCGTAGAAGGGCACGGTGTGGGCCAATTGCGAGGCCGCCACGTCAGGATAACTGACCATGACATGAAAGGTGTCGGACACCGCCCTGAGCTGCAGGGCGATATACGGGACCAACCCCACCAGGGCGATGATGGTGACCAGGCCACCCAGCAGCTGGCTCTTGCCATAGCGGGAGGCCACGAAATCGGCGATCGAAGTGATCCGGTTGACCTTGGAGATGCGCACCATCTTGCGTAGCACGATCCAGAACAGGGCGGCCATGAGGGTGGGACCCAAATAGATGGGCAGGTAGTGAATCCCGCCCTCGGCGGCCAGCCCGACGCTCCCGTAGAAGGTCCAGGAGGTGCAGTAAACAGCGATGGAAAGGGCATAGACATAGGGGCTATTGATGATGCTGCGCCCCTGATCCGAGCGCTTGTCTCCCCAGTAGGCAATCCCGAAGAGAATCAGCAGATACCCCAGGGAAACGCCAATGACCAACCCGATGTTCACGGCTCACGCCCCGGATCATGGGGGCGGTGATCCCCCGGCTCCTCATGGGATGAGCGGGCCACGATCAGCACGACCAGAACGATGAGCGCCAGCCAGGCCCCATAGAGATAAAAGAACAACGCCGGGATACCCAGGACAAAACCGTCCAGATCAAAGACGACCAGCAGGGGAGGGAAGAAGAGGGCAAGTCCTAGCATGAAGGCCGCTACATAGCGCTCGCGAGCACCGCTGGGCGGGGTCATGCGCGGATTCCGCTTGCCGTTCGCCGTCTTGCCAGACAGCGGCACGCGGGCCATGGCGGTCAGGCCCCCGCCGCCGAGCCGCTGCTGTTCTGATGGGTGATGCTGCGCTCACGCTGGCGCAGCTGGGCGGCCATGTTGGATGAACGCATGACCTCGCCGAAGGTCTTGAAGCCCTGGGATTGAAGCCGTTCCACCAGAGTCACCAACAGGTGGGCGGTGGCGATGGCGTCGCCCAGGGCCGTGTGTCGGCCGGTGATCTGTATCCCATAACGTTCGATCAGGGCGTCCAGGGAGTGGTCCTCGTCTTCGTCCTCCACCATCACCGACAGCAGCAGGGTGTCCAGCACCGGGTTGTCGAAGCTGACACCGCAGCGCTTCTCCTTCAGGCTGATGAATTTCATGTCAAAGGCGGCATTGTGGGCCACCATCACAGCCTCGCCCACGAAGGTCTTGAACTGGGGCAGCACCTCGGTGATGGGGGGCTTGCCCTCCACCTGCTCATCGGTGATGCCGTGGAAACGGATCGAAGCGGGGGGAATGGGGCGGCCGGGATGGATCAGACGCTCGAAGGTCTCCCCACTGAGTACACGCCCCTTGACCACGCGCACCCCGGCAATGGAGATGATTTCGTCCCCGCCCATGGGGTCCAGACCGGTCATCTCACAGTCGAAGACCACGAAGGTGAGTTCGTCCAGGGGTGTGGCGGCCAGCTCCGGATCCCCCTCGTGTTCGCGCATCAGACCAAAGTCATAGAATTCCGGACGCGGCGGCAGACGGTCGCCCTCGGGCAGGAACTGGGGCCGCTTGGGCGCGATCATGGGCAGGCGCAGCAGGGATTCCCCATTACGGCCGCATTCCTGGCTCCACAGCTCGATACCGTGGCGCTCCAGGACTTCGCGGATGGACTGATGGGCCAGTTCCTCGCCGCAGGAGCTGTCCAGCCAATTGTCCAGGGCGCTGGCCGGCACCGGAGGGCCTTCCCAGGAAAAGTCCATGTAGACGCGTCGATCTCCCAGCAGGGTTTCCACATAGAAGGTGTTCGCCCGGGAGAAACGCACCAGATGACGCAACAGTCGGTCGATCACCTGCACCAGCGAGAGACTGTCTCCCTGGATCCACAAGGGCTGTCCCACCGCCACCAGTTTCACCTCGGGCAGGTCTTCCAGACGCCGGGCCACGCAGTTGACCAGGTCGGTGCTCAGGAGGTCCGACATGGGGTAACGCCCCAGGGCGTGGCCACGGAACACATCGGCCAGTGCCTCCAGGTGCAGGCTCAGTTCCTCGCTCTCGGTGCGCAACACATGATCGAACTGACGGCGTTTCTCATCGGGCATCTCCGGATGGGCCTCGATGGTCTCGGCCGCGGCGCGCAGATTGGCCACCCCACCGCGCAGATCCACCGTCAGGGCGCGGCGCACCGCATCCACCTGGGTCATCATCTCCAACTCGCTGGAGATGTCCACCAGGGTGATCAGATAGGCGCTGGTGTTGCCGTCCGGATCCAGGATCAGTGACATGCGCCCCTGCAGCATGCGGGTGGCGCTGACATCAGTGCATACAAAGGAGGCGGAGAGATCCTCACCACTGCCTTCGGCATCGCGGCGGCGCCACTCCAGTCGATCCAGGGTGTGCATCACCGGTGCACGGGAGATGACCTGAAACAGGGGCCGCCCCAGGCCCACCGCCTCCGGAGTCTCCAGAATGGAGACAGCAGACTGATTGTAGAGCAGCATCTGGTGATTGCGGTTGCACACCAGCACCCCCTCGGTAAGGCCCTGCAGGATCACCTCGAGCCAGCTTTTCTGCTCATTGATCTGGGCCGTGGCGGTGGCCATGGCGCTGCGCACCTCGCGCCGGGAACTGCGCAGGGAGAGGGCCAGGGAACGCACCGACTCGGGCAGGTCACCCAGGGCATGATGAGGCGGAGTGGCCACCTCGGTGTCGGCATTGCGGGATTCCAGCAGTGCCCGCACATCACGGCTGATACGCCGTGCGGGGCGGAACACCAGGCGACGCACCATGAACCAGACCAGGTACACAGGCACTGCGAATGCAAGCGCCCCAACCAGCGGAGGCCCCAACCACACGCGGGGGAACTGACCCTGCCCGACGGCCTCCCAATTGAATACGGTGACCAGGGCGGCATAGGCGAAAACCACCAGGCAGGCAAAGAGCAGGGCGATGAGGGTACGTTTATCCACAGGACCGTTTGCCTGGCTCGGATGCGGGTGCGTGGAACGCCCGGATCAGGCGCCACCTCCGGGCATGTAATCGCGGACCCGCGCTACCACCTCACGGGTGGAAAAGGGCTTGGTGATGTAATCATCAGCCCCCATGGCCAGCCCCTTCTCCTTCTCGATCTGCCGACCCTTGGCGGTGAGCATCAGAATGCGCACATCCTTCCATTCCGGATTGGCGCGGATGGTCTGGCAGACATCATATCCGTCCCGCTTGGGCAGCATGACATCCAGCAGGATCACCTGAGGGGGGCGCTCGCGCACCGCCTCCAGGGCCGTCTCGCCATCCCGGGCGACACGCACGTCGAAACCTGCCTCTTTCATCAAAAATTCCAGTGAGAGGACGATATTGGGCTCATCATCCACCACCAGTACGGATTGGGGTGCCATCTCCTCCTCCTTATATCCTCACCAGGCCGTTCGTCTCGATTCTGCCCATCAACCCTGGAGTCGGTGGGTGGGGGCCATTCAAGGGCCGCCCTGGGTGGACGAATCGACGTGTTTTGGTGTCTTGTCTTCTGGCGCGCGGGACTGAACCCGATGGTCTATTAACCTCTGGCTATAAGGTCAAAATAGCACAGCCGAAGGGGAGCGTCATGACAGGAACACACCCGGGCGTACTTTTCATGGCCTCGCGGCGCTCAGACCCCGGAGGCCAGACGGGCGCGGGCCTCACGGATACGCTCACGGACCTGGACCGGCGCAGTGCCGCCATGCAGGTTGCGGGCAGCCACCGAACCCTGCAGGGTCAGCACCTGGAACACATCATCCTGAATCATGGAGGAAAATTGTTGCAGCTCCTCCAGGCCCATCTGGGACAGGTCACGCCCGGTTTCCACCCCCAGGCGCACGGCGCGGCCCACCACCTCGTGGGCATCGCGGAAGGCCATCCCCTTGCTCACCAGATAATCGGCCAGATCGGTGGCGGTGGCAAAGCCGCCCCGGGCGGCGGCTTCCATGGCTTCGGCACGCACCTGAATGTGGGGCACCATGTCGGCGAAGGCGCGCAGGCTTCCAGCCAGGGTATCCACGGTGTCGAACAGGGGCTCCTTGTCTTCCTGATTGTCCTTGTTATAGGCCAGTGGCTGGGCTTTCATCAGGGTCAGCATGGCCACCAGATTGCCGTTCACCCGGCCGGTCTTGCCGCGCACCAGTTCCGGAACATCCGGGTTCTTCTTCTGGGGCATGATGGATGACCCGGTGCAAAAACGGTCGGGCAGGTCCACGAAACCGAACTGGGCACTGGCCCAGAGAATCAGTTCCTCGGAGAACCGTGACAGGTGGGTCATGATCAGCGCCCCGGCGGCGCAGAACTCGATGGCGAAATCCCGATCGCTGACCGCATCCAGGGAGTTGTCGGATATCCGTTCGAACCCGAGGAGTTCAGCGGTGTAGTGACGATCCAGGGGGTAGGGGGTGCCGGCCAGGGCGGCCGAGCCCAGGGGCATGACGTTCACCCGCCGCCGGCAGTCCACCAGCCGGGCATGATCCCGCTCCAGCATCTCGAACCAGGCCATCATGTGATGGCCGAAAGTCACCGGCTGGGCCGTTTGCAGGTGGGTGAAGCCGGGCATGACGGTCTGAGCCTCACGCTCGGCCAGATCCAGCAGGCCCTGTTGGAGACGACGGATCTCGGCCAGGATGCCGTCGATGGCCTCGCGCAGGTAGAGGCGGATGTCGGTGGCCACCTGATCATTGCGGGAGCGCCCGGTGTGCAGCTTCTTGCCCACATCCCCGATGCGCTCGATCAGGCGGGCCTCCACGTTCATGTGGACGTCCTCCAGGCTCACGGACCAGTGAAAATCGCCGGCCTCGATCTGCGCCAGGATCTCCCCCAGACCCTGCTGGATCTGTTCGCATTCCGCGTCGCTGATCACCCCCACCCGGGCGAGCATGCGCGCATGGGCGCGCGAACCCTCGATATCGTGCCGGTAAAGGCGCTGATCAAAGCCCACCGAGGCGGTAAATGCCTCCACGAATTGATCGGTGGGCTCGGAAAAACGTCCGCCCCAGAGTTTGTCTTGTGCTGGCTTTTCGCTCATGGGTCATGCATGCCTTTGGGTCATTGGCGCGGAGTATACCATTGGGATACCGTACCCTGGAGGACGGCCCATGCAATGGATCCAAAGCCCATGAACTTCACCCCAAAACACTCGCAGGACGGGCGCAAAACGCCGGCGCGCCCTTTGTTTCTGCCAGACTTCTGCGAGAGTCGCACGGTCTTCGTGGTGGTGCTCATGGCACAGTTGCTGGCCTTCATCCTGGCCCTGGCATCCGAGCCCCGCCCCCAGGGCTTCTGGGTCAATCTGGCTCTGACCTCGCTGTTTGTGCAGTGGGTGGCCCTGGGCACGGTGTTCACCCTGTGCCTGAACCGCGGCTGGCTGCGACGTCTGCGCCCCCTCAATGCCGCGGTGGCCGCCTGGCTGATCATGCTGGCAGTGACCCTGGTGATGTCCGTCATTGCCCTGCATCTGTCGCATCGCCTGGGGTGGTACACCCTGGGCTCCGGTTTTCCCGTGGATGAATTTCTCATGCGGGCGCTGGCCGTGAGTGCCATTGTCTGCGCGGTGGCGCTGCGTTATCTGTATGTTCAGAAACAGTGGCAGGAGAATGTGGAAGCCGAGGCCCGCTCCCGGGTACAAGCCCTGCAGGCGCGCATTCGCCCACATTTTCTGTTCAACAGCATGAACACCATCGCCAATCTCACCCGCAGCCAGCCGGAGCAGGCAGAATCCACGGTCATGGATCTGGCGGATCTGTTCCGCGCCACCTTGTCCACCAAGGACAGCGTCACGCTCAACGAAGAGGTGGGCCTGGCACAACGCTATCTGCGGATCGAGGCCCTGCGCCTGGGGGATCGTTTGCAGGTGGAGTGGCGCATCGACGAATCGGTGCCCATGGATTACCCCATTCCCAGCCTGACCCTGCAGCCCCTGGTGGAGAATTCCATTTACCATGGTATCGAGCCCCTGACCGAGGGCGGCACGGTGGCCGTGGAGATCCGACTGCGGGATCATTACCTGCACATCATCGTGGAGAACCCGCTGCCCCCGGAGAAGGAGCGCAATCAACGCCCCGGCAACCGCTTCGCCCAGGAGAGCATTCGCCAGCGGCTGGCGCTGGCCTATCGGGGCGAGGCGCGCATGGAAACGACCCAGAGCCGGGAACGCTATCGTGTGGATATCTCGCTACCCAGGAGGAAGTGATGAAGGTGTTGATCGTGGATGACGAGCAACCGGCCCGTGAGCGGCTCGCCTCACTGCTGGAGCAGATGCCGGAATACGAGGTGGTGGCCAATGCCTCCAATGGTCTGCAGGCGGTGCGGCTGGCGCAGCAACTGGAACCCGACATCGTATTGCTGGACATCCGCATGCCGGGGATGGATGGCCTGGAGGCCGCCAGCCACATTGCCGAGATGGAAACCCCGCCGGCAGTCATCTTCATCACTGCGTACGAGGGTCACGCCATCGAGGCATTCGAGACCCACGCGGTGGGTTACCTGCTCAAACCGGTGCGTCAGGAACGCCTTCAGGAGGCCCTGGAACAGGCCGGCCGGCCCAACCGGGCCCAACTGGGTCATCTTCAGGACTCCACTCATCAGGGCCGCACCCGCAGCCATATCTGCGCCCGGGTGCGCGGCAACCTGGAACTCATCCCCGTGGAGGGCGTGCATTATTTCCAGGCGGATCAGAAATATGTCACCGTGCGCCATGATGAGGGCGAGGTGCTGATTGAAGAGCCCCTCAAGGCCCTGGAAGAGGAGTTCGGCGAGGACTTCCTGCGCATTCACCGCAACGCCCTGGTGGCCAAAAGCCGTTTCGGCGGCATGGAGAAAAACAACCAGGGGGGCTTCGAAGTGGTGCTCAAGGACTCGGGAGAGCGCCTGGAGGTGAGCCGACGCCACGTGGCCGAGGTACGCCGCTTCCTCAAGACCCTTTAACACTGTTTTAAGCCATTGGGGAGAGAGACCGGGCCCTGGAAGATCCAATGACCGGGCCTGGGTCAAGTAAAGTTGACAGAGATCCGTCTGCCCCATGTGTTGAAAGGCAGACATAATGTATGGTTGCGTTGTACGATACCGCAAACCTTCAACACGGCCAGATTACGCGAGCTGCTACCCGCCCATGCCCAAGACTGAACTCAAGATCGCCACCCGGAAAAGCCCTCTCGCCCTGTGGCAGGCCGAGGAAGTATCCCGCCGGGTCAGAGCCCTGTTCCCGGATGTGCAGGTCACATTGGTGAAAATGTCCACCCAGGGTGACCGGATCCTGGATACCCCGCTGGCCAAGGTGGGCGGCAAGGGTCTGTTCGTGAAGGAACTGGAAACCGGCCTGCTGGAGGGTGACGCCGACATCGCCGTACATTCCCTCAAGGACGTCCCCATGGAACTGCCCGAGGGCCTGGAACTGCCCATCATCCTGGACCGTGAGGACCCGCACGACGCCTTCGTGTCGAATCATTACACCTCCCTCGAGGAACTCCCCGAAGGCGCTCGCGTGGGCACCTCCAGTCTGCGTCGGCAAAGCCAGTTGCGGGCCCGATTCCCCAGCTTTCAGGTGCTGGACCTGCGCGGTAACGTGAACACGCGCCTTGCAAAGCTGGACAACGGCGACTACGACGCCATCCTGCTGGCCTCGGCCGGTCTCAAGCGGCTGGGATTTGGTGAGCGCATCACCCGGGTACTCAGCGCCGACGAGAGCCTGCCGGCCATTGGTCAGGGTGCCATCGGCATCGAATGTCGCTGCAATGACCCGGAGGTGATGGAGTTGATCGGCCCCCTCAACGACCCGGACACCCATGTACGGGTGACCGCGGAGCGAGCCTTCAACTATCGCCTCAATGGCGGTTGCCAGGTCCCCATCGGTGGTTACGCCGAGTTACGCGACGACGGCACCCTGCACATGCGTGGCCTGGTGGGTGAGCCGGACGGTTCGCTGGTCTACCGGGCCAGCCTGGAAGGTCCGCGAGAGAAAGCCGCTGAGCTGGGCGTGGCCCTGGCCGAGCAACTGCTGCATGAGGGAGCCGGTCGCATCCTCAAGGATCTGGGCCTGAACCCCGCCGAACTGTCCAAAAGTCAAAACCCGATGTCATGAGTTCAGCTGAAGCCAGGGCAACAGCACCCAGGGAAGGCGCCACGGGCCCGTTGCAGGGGGTGACCGTGATGGTGACCCGTCCGGCCCACCAGGCCGAGCGTTTCTGCCACCTGGTTGAGGCCGCCGGAGGGCAGGCCTTGCGCTTTCCCACGCTGGAGATCAAGGAGGCGCATGACACGGCGGCCCTGGATGCCCTGATCGACAGGCTTGAAGACTTCCATATCGCGGTGTTCGTCAGCCCCAACGCCGTGAACCGGACCCTCAATCGGATCCATGGAAGAAGGCAAATGCCTTCGGGGCTGAAACTGGCCACTGTGGGCCGCAAATCGGCCCAGGCCCTGGAGCGGCTCGGCTATCAGGTGGACATCTGCCCGCCCAGCCGCTTTGACAGCGAGGCACTGCTGGAACAACCTGAATTGCAGGATGTGCAGGGTCGGGACGTGGTGATCTTCCGGGGTGACGGAGGGCGGGAACTGCTAGGTGCTACACTCACCGCTCGGGGGGCAAGGGTGACCTTCGTGGAGTCCTATCGTCGTGGCCTGCCGGATGCGGATACCGACCGGGTGTTGCGGCAATGGTCCCGTGGCGACATCCATGTGATTGCGATCACCAGCAGTGAGGGGCTGCGCAACCTCTACGAAATGGTAGGCAAGGTGGGGCAGTTCTGGCTGCGCGGCACGCCGATCGTGGTGGGCTGCGAACGCATGCTGGACACGGCCCGGGAGATGGGCTTCAAACAGACCCCAGTCGTGGCCGCCGACCCCAGCGACGAGGCCATGCTGGAGGCCGTGCAGAAATGGGCTGAAAAGAGGAAGCAAACTCATGAGTAGACAACGATCAAATCCAAAGGCCAAAGGCGGCGCCAAGCCAACGGCAACCGGGGCGGGCACCCCGGAAGAAAAGACGAAGACACGGAGCCGTGGTCAGGCCTCCGGTCACTCGCTGAGCGCCGCGACCAAAAGGGATACGGTGGCCTATAACGCCGATTCCAAGGACAAGGACGCACTTTCCGGCCAGGTCGGCACCAAGCCCGCGGACCAGGCCGGGGCAGACAAAACTCAAACCCCAAAGCCCGAGGCATCAAAACCCGTGGACAACAAACCTGAAACCTCCAAAGCCGACTCGACAAAGAGCGGGTCCGACAAATCCGAACCAGTCAAGGGCACTGCGGCGAAGGCGACTGGGAGCAGCCCCGGCGCCGCCAAGCCGGCACCCGCTCAAGGCGGTGGTGGCGCGGGCCGTACGCCGCCGCCCCCGTCCGGTGGCCAATCCAGTGGCCGCAACAGCAAGCTGCCGCTGATCGTCGGTGGTGTCGCTGTGGTGCTGGCCCTGGGCATCGGCATGAACGCCTCGTCGAATGCCAACAAGGCCATGGAGATGGCCAATGAGGCCAATGACCGCTTGAGCAGCGCGCTGCGTGAGCTGGCCGAAATCGAGGAACGCACCCAGGCCCTGCCTGAAACCATCAGCCGCATGGAAACCCAGGTCAGTGAGCTTGAGGGTGACGTTCGCACCGAATTGGAGAAGGCCCTGGAAGAGGCCCGTACCGAGCTGGCCAGTATTGAGGAGCGTCAGCAGCGCCGTCTCGAGACCCTGGAAGAGGGCCTGGGCGCCATCCAGAATGAGTCCGAACGTCCCCACCGCGAATGGCAGGCCGCCGAAGTCACGTACCTGCTCGGGATTGCCGATCATCGCCTGAACCTGATGGATGATCCCAAGGGTGCCATCGCCGCGCTGAAGTCGGCCGACACCATGCTGCAAGCCATGGGCGATCCGAAGTACAGCGAGGTGCGAGACGCCATCGCCGAGGAAATTGCTGCCCTGGAAGGCTATGAAGGCAGTAACGTGCAGGAGATCGTGGCTGCACTGGATGAGATCGTCGAGGAACTCCAACCCCTCCCGCTCCAGAAGCCTGAAACGGAATCCGGGGGTCGACTCTCCCTGGTGAACGGTGATGCCCCCAACGGCGATTCGCCCTGGTGGGAACGCGCCTATTACCAGGTGGTATCCGAACTGAACCAGCAAGTCACCGTACGCCGTCATGACCAGGCCGTGCGTTCCATGCCGGATGCAGATGCCGAATTGTTCATGCGTCAGGCCCTGGCACTTCGTATCGAATCCGCCCGGTTGGCCGCCCTGCGCGACAACGAAGACGAATACCGCGAAAATCTCCAGAGTGCCCGCGCCATGCTGGCAGAGTATTTCGCCTCCGAGCCGGTCGCTCCTCTGATGAAGCGCCTGGAAGACCTGGAAAAACGTGATCTGCGCCCCGAGCAGCCTGAAATCGGCAAGTCGGCTGAACTGCTGGCTGAGCTGGAGGGTTAATCAATGAAATCTCTGATCGTCATCTTTCTCGTACTGATCGCCTCTGCGATCGCGACCCTGTTGTTCATGGAAGAGCCTGGCTACGTACTTTTCGCCTATGGCGACATGAGCCTGGAAACCAGCATGGCCTTCTACATCGTGGCCATGGTGGTCGTGCTACTGGCGCTCTACGGCGTGATCCGCTTCCTGGTGGGTCTGTTCGGTCTCCCGAGCAACATGAGCGCCCGCCGCAAGCAGAAGAAGGCCATGGTCTGCCAGAAGGGCCTGGCTCTGGGCATGGCGGAAATGACCGAAGGCCGCTGGAACAAAGCCGAAAAGCTGCTGGTGCAGTCGGCTCGCCGAGGTGATTCCCCCACCCTGAACTACCTGTCCGCGGCCCGCGCCGCTCAGGCTCAGGGTGCCTACGATCGCCGCGATGAGTACCTGCGTCAGGCCTCTCAGGCTGAAGCCGGCGCCGAAGTGGCCGTGGGCCTCACCCAGGCCGAGCTGCAACTGGACCATGGTGAGACCGGACCTGCCACCAGCACATTGCGCCACATGAATGACGTGGCCCCGGGCCATCCCCAATTGCTGCGCCTGCGGGCACGGCTCTATCGGGAAACCGGTGACAGCGCCTCGCTCCTCAACGTCCTGCCCGAGTTGCGCAAGGCCCGTGCCCTGGACAACAAGGCCCTGGACGAGATGGAAGCCGAAGCATTCTCCGCGCGTGCCGCCGAACTGGCCGCCGCGGGCGACCTGGGCAAGCTGGAAGGTGCCTGGGTGAGTCTGCCCAAGACCTCCCGCAGCCGTCATGAACTGGTGGAGCCCTACGCCCGTGCGCTGATCAACCTCAATGAGCCGGATCGTGCCGAAGTGGTGCTGCGCAGCAGCCTGAAACAGCACTGGAATGAGCGTCTGGTTCACTTGTATGGTCAGCTCACCGTCAACGATACCAATCGCGCCATCAGCGTGGCCGAAGGCTGGCTGCGCGAGCATCGCCGTGATCCGGTGCTGTTGCTGACCCTGGGTCGCCTTTGCAAACAAGGCAAGGCGTGGGGCAAGGCCCGCGGTTATCTGGAGTCCAGCGTGAATGCCAAGCCCACCCCGGAAGCCTACCGTGAGTTGGGTGAAATCCTGGATCAGGTGGGTGAGGAAAAGCTGGCTCAGGATGCCTACCGCAAGGGTCTGCAGGTGGCCGTGGACGGCAGCCTGTCCGAGCCAGTGGTGCCGGTGGCGCCCCAGCCCGAAGCGGGCAAGCCTCTGCCCGGCCGTCGCCGCGGCAAGGTGGGACAGCCCAGACTGTCCAGCGCCTGATTGGGCGGGAATCCCGGCGCGGCACACAGACGGATCGTGTCGGGATTCCTGAAGGCCTGATGCAGCTAAGGCAAGGGCCATCCGCGCAGGCGGATGGCCCTTTTTTCTGGGTAAAATCCGGGCGGCCTCCCCGGACACGACCACCGCTGAAACGGTATAGTCACACGACGTCAGTCAATCAGGAGAAGGACCATGAAACCGGTACTCATCATGGGCTGCGGCTATGTGGGAGAACGTGTGGGACATCGCATGGCTCACGAGGGACGGCGGGTCATCGGCGTGGCACGCCACCCCGAACGGGTGCGGGAACTGAAGGCCATGGGCTTCGAAGCCCTCCAGGCCGATCTGGATACCGGTGAGGGTCTGGACGTCCTGCCCCTGGCGGGCTGTCTCGTACTGCACAGCGTGCCACCCCCCAGTCAAGGACGAGTGGATCCGAGAACCGCCCGGTTCGCTGAATTGTGTCGACGGCAACCACCCGAAAAAATCGTCTACATCAGCACCACCGGAGTCTATGGAGACCAGGGCGGGGCTCAGGTGGATGATCTCACCGAACCCTCACCCATGACCGACCGGGGGCATCGGCGACTGGATGCGGAAAAGCGTCTGGGCCAGCTCATGGCTGAGGCCGGTATCCCGGTGGTGGTGCTCAGGGCACCGGGAATCTACGGTCCGTTCAGGCTTCCCGTGGCCCGTATCCAGGCAGGAGAGCCGGTCATCTGCCCCGAGGACGCCGGTCCGGGCAATCGTATTCACGCTGATGACCTGGCCACGCTGTGCGCAGCCGCTCTGGATCATGGTCCGGAAGGACAAACCTACAACGTGGGGGACAGCGACCACCGCTCCATGACCGATTTTGTCTATGCCGTGGCAGATGCCGCAGACCTCCCGCGTCCCCCCTGCGTGAGCATGGCGGAGGCGGAAGAGGTGCTCAGTCCGGGCATGATGTCCTTCCTGCGTGAGTCCCGGGTCGTCGTGGCGGGGCGCAGTCTGGTGGATCTTGGGGTGGATCTGCATTATCCGCGGATGGAAGCCGGCATCCGGGCATCACTCAAGGTCGAACAAGGCGATGACACACTTGATGATGCCGAGGTCACTCCTTACCGCATCAGCCGTCGCAACACCCACGGATGACACGCGCAAGCATGATTGCCTTGTGCCCGCGACGGTGGCAGCATGAGCCACTTTTTTGAGACTGACATGAGGGCACTGCCTTGATACGCAAGAACCCCACGGGGCATCTGCCCCAAGTGGCCGAGTCTGCATTCGTGGACCCGACCGCCATCCTTTGTGGCAAGGTGGTGGTTGGAGAGCATGTGTTTATTGGTCCCTATGCCGTCATCCGGGCCGATGAACTGGACGCTCAGGGTGAACTGGAACCCATCATCATCGGTGATAATTCCAATATTCAGGACGGGGTCGTCATCCACTCCAAGTCCGGTGCCCGGGTCGAGATTGGGGAAAATACCTCCATCGCCCATCGTTCCATCATCCATGGCCCCTGCAAGGTAGGGAACCGGGTCTTCATCGGCTTTAACACGGTCCTGTTCAACTGCTCGGTGGGAGGGGGATCGGTCATCCGCCATAACTCAGTAGTGGAAGACTGTCAGGTGCCGGAATCCTTCTATATCCCGTCCACCAGCAATATCCATTCCGAAACCGACCTGGCGAGCATCGAGGCGGTCACAGCGGATGCTTCAAGTTTCTCGGAGGATGTGGCCCAGACCAATGTAGGTCTGGTACAGGGCTACAAACGCATTCAGAACGAACTCTGATAGGGGAAAGCCGGCCCCCCGACCTGCACCGGGAGGCACGGACACGTCAGGATCCGGCCATTACATCCGTTCGGCAGCCATCTCCTGGACCTGCTGAAGCATGGCGGGGTCGTTCTGAAGGGACATGGCGACCTGATTGTACTCGTCCACGCTCATGCCCTCGTCCTGCACGGCGCTGATCATTTCCTCCTGGGCCTCCTGCTGCAGGGACTGGGCCTCGGCTTCATCCGTCACATCCTGAAGCTGCTGAGAAAAGTCATCCCGGATACGTTGTACGGCCACAAAGGCATCCACGAAACGGTCCAGGGTCTGGGGATCCACCTGGGGAGCCTGCTGCTGGTCCATGCCCGGAGGCTGTTGCTGCTGGCCCTGGAAATCACCCTGCTGCTGGGCCATGGCGTGGCTACCCACGCCCAAGAGGCCGGCGATGGCCACGGTGAGGGAAAGGGTGCGAAGGGGATGATGTTTCATGCGGTTTCTCCTGGTGAAATTAGCGTTACGTCTTAGATAAGCAGATTCCGTGCCAGGAAAGCCATGCCGAGACCGTAGCCCTCTACCCTAACTCTCATACATCACGGTGGTGAGGCACCCCCGATGATGAAAGATACATTACGAGCCCCTCTCCCCTCAGGGGAGAGGGGTTGGGGTGAGGGCTGGCACAGTGCCTCCCCCACCCCCTCATCCCCAGCCCTTCTCCCCCAAGGGGGAGAAGGGAGCTTCCGTAGCTGAACCTGGGTGCTTTCACGTTCACGAAATTCTCTTACGACACTGCCATGCCCCCCCCGCTGAGGGTGGGTCAGGATGGCACATGCGCCACCATGCTACGTGCGCGGAAATGCCTGAGCGTCCATGTCCGCCTCGTCATCCTGGGCGCCATCTCCCAGCCTTCGGTAAAGGGTGCGGCGACCGATCCCCAGCACCCTGGCCGCCTGGCGCTTGTTGCCATCCAGGCGTTCGAGCACCCAACGGATGTAGCGATCCTCGATCTCCTGAAGGGTAGGCATGTGGGTGTCCTCCTCCGACCACAATTGGGTGGCCGCGGCGCCGGCACCTGATTCGGTGCGTGCAGCATCAAGCCGTTCAGGGAGATCCGCCAACTGGATCTCGGTGCCACGACAGAAGGTGACCGCCCGCTCGATGAGGTTGGTCAATTCCCGCACGTTGCCGGGGAATGAGTAGCTGCGCAGAGCGCGCATGGCCTCGGGGGTGATGCCCTCCACAGGACGATCCATGGCCGCTCCGAAACGGGCCAGGAAACGCGCCGCCAGGCGTTCGATGTCATCACCCCGTTCGCGCAGCGGCGGCACATGCAGGCGGAAGGTTTCCAGGCGATAAAACAGATCCTCGCGGAAACAATTATCGGCAATCATGGGCCCAAGATCACGGTTGGTGGCCGCCACGACGCGCACATTGGTTTCCTTTTCCTGATTACTGCCCACCGGACGCACGCGGCCATCCTGAAGCAGGCGCAGCAGCTTTGCCTGCATGGCCATGGGCATCTCGCCGATCTCGTCCAGCAACAGGGTGCCTCCATGGGCCTCGGCGAAGAGGCCTCGACGCGCCTGCTGCGCCCCGCTGAAGGCTCCGGCGGCATGGCCAAAGAGCTCGCTTTCCATAAGTTCGCCGGGTATGCCCGCGCAGTTGATGGCCACGAAGGGGCCACCGGCGCGATCACTCTCGGCGTGAATGGCCCGGGCCACCAGTTCCTTGCCGGTGCCCGACTCCCCGGTGACCAGCACCGGTCCGGAGGCACGTGCCAGTCGACGCACATTTTCGTACAGGGCCTGCATGGCCGGGCTGCTGCCGATCAGGCCATGGAAATCATCCGCCTCCAGCAGCTCGCGGTAGCGGGCCACTTCGGCCTGTAATCGGCGGGTGCGCAGGGCACGGCGCACGGAGATGACCAGATGATCCAGATCCACCGGCTTGGTGAGAAAATCGTCGGCTCCCTGCTTGAGGGCCTCCACCGCCTGGGCAATGGTGCCAAACGCGGTGAGCATGATGAACGACGGCGGCATGGGCAGGCGACGGCACTGTATGAGCAAGTCCTGGCCATCGTTCCCGGGCAGGCGCAGGTCACTGAGGACCAGCGAGATATGCCCGGTTTCCAGATGCGCCCGCGCCGCCTCCGCATCGCCCACGGCGAACACATTCAGGCCGGCATCCTTGAGTTCTTCCACCACCAGCTCACGATGGGAGGCATCGTCCTCCACGACCAGGATCTGCTCAAGGTTGTTATTGGAGGTCTGGGTCATCATTGCCTTCGGTTGCCACGACATTGAGGGGTAGATGAAGCACGAACCGTGCCCCACCCAGGGGGCTTTCCCCCACGTGGATCTCGCCATGGTGCTCCGTGACGGCACCATGGGCCACCGCCAATCCCAAACCCGTGCCGCTGCCCACGGACTTGGTGGTAAAGAAGGGTTCAAACAATCGTGAGCGATGGTCCGGGTCGATGCCCGGTCCATCATCTTCCACCACCAGTGCCAGACGCCCTTGCGCCGATGTCCAGCTCACCTGGACCTGTCCGCCGGGCGTGGCCTGGATGGCGTTGCGCAGGAGGTTCGTAAGGGCCTGTTCCAGCCGTGCTCGATCCATGGGAATCACCGGGCCATCCTCCGGATTGAGCAGAGTCAGGACAGTGCCCCGTGCCCGCGCCTCATCCTGCACCTGGCTCAACGCGGCACTGACCAGTCGACGCACAGGTTCATCGCGCACGCGAGGGGGGTTTCTACGGCCAAAATCCATCAACTGGCGCACGATTCGATCCATCCGACCCACCTCCTGACGAATCTCGGCCAGGGCCCGGGCCTGCGGCGTGTCCGCCTCCACCCGACGCAGGGCCCGTTGGGCCTGTCCGTTGATCACCCCCAGTGGGGAACCCAGCTCATGGGCCACCCCCGCCGCCAGCTGGCCGATCGCGGCCAACTTTTCAGAGTGGCGCAGGCGTTCCTCCAGGGCCGCCTGATGGCGGCGCTGGGCCTCCAGCTCGGCATTGGAGCGATCCATGTTATCCAGCATTCGATTCATGGCCTCAGCCAGCACTCGCAGCTCCCGCGGCCCGGCACCCGCCACCCGTAGCTGACGATCTCCCTGACCCACCCGTGCCATGGCATTGACCAGGCGACTCACATGACGCCCCACCGCTCGTTGATGACCGAGAACCACCACCGTAATGAACAGCAGGCTGAGCCCCCCCAGGGCGGTGAGGGCGCGGGAGCGCACCTGCGTCAGGTCGTCATGAAAATCACCACCATGGCGGGTCACCTGGAGCAACCCGTTGATACGGCCACCGGCATCGCTCAGGGGCATGAAAAAGGAGTAGATCTCCTGGCCCCCCCGATCGTCAAAGGCGCCATGGGTACCCGTTACCGTAGCAAGACGGGCATCCCGCCGACGATCCATGGACGGGCTGCGTGGGCCACTGGCGGCCACCAGTTCCCCCTGGTGATCATAAACGTAGGCACCGTAGACCTGATCGATGCGAAAGGCGGAATCCAGGGCCTGCTGGATATTGCTCCGCTCGCCACGGGCAAGGGCGTCGCTCAGGGGCAGATGAATGGCACGTGCCACCAGCTCGATATCGTGCTGCATCCGCGTTTCCATGTGCGACTCGAGGCTCTTGAGGCCAGACCAGCCCGCCAGAAGCACGATGATCAGCAAGGGGGCGAGCACAAAGGCAAGCAGGGCAGCCCGCAGGCTGTAAGGATACCCAGGGAGTTTCATGGCAATGGCCGGGTGGTGGATTCAGGCGACGCGATCAGCCGCTCCGATCATGATACCCGATACGAAAACCACCCCAGTGACGTCCTTTGACGAAGATGGGCACGGAGAGATCATGCATGATCTCTCCGGTATCCCGCTTGTAGGTCTGTAACAAATAGGGTTTTTGATGTGACCCGCAGCGGGATCCGGTACGGTCCTTGAAGATGCGCTTGGTGCGGTTATTGGCCAGATCCTTCTCATAATCGCCAGTCAGGGCCTTGGCATAACGCCGGTTATGGGTGGGGAAATAGCCCCGATCATCCACAGCACCGGCATAGGCGATAAAGCGATGGCGCTCCAGGATGGGCTCCTGTATGGCTGGCAGCACCTGATCGGTGAAATCGTCAAAGCGTGTCTTGTGCTTTACCGGGTCGGTATCCGGTATCGGCTTGTAGTTGCGGTCGAAGAGATCCTCCAGGCGAATGCGCCCGGCATCCACCGCCGCTTCGAAGGCACGGCCCACAGCGGCAGCAGCCTGTTCCGCCTCATGGCGCACCTGATCATGCAGGCCTCCCAGTCCCACATCCCCCAGGAGTTCATAAATCAGTTCTGCCCGTTCCGCCAATTGTTCCGCTTGCGCGGACAAATGACTGACATCATCCTCCGTCTCCCGTAGATGGCTGCTCACGGTCTGAATCGCCCGGGTCACCTCATCGAGATGTTGATGGTTCTGCTCGGCGCCACTGACCACCGTCTGGATGCAATTATCGGCATTGGCAGAGTGATTGAGGATGTCAGAGAGGTGCTGATCCACCTTCACGGTGCGATCGGCACTGCCCTGGACTGACTCCACCAACTGCTGCATGGTGGAGGCGGCCTGATGGGTTTCGGTATTGATCTCCTGCACCATCTGGCCAATCTCGCCGGTGGCCTGCGAGGTACGGTTGGCCAGGCTGCGCACCTCATCGGCCACCACCGCGAACCCCCGTCCCTGTTCACCGGCTCGGGCGGCCTCGATGGCCGCATTCAAGGCCAGCAGATTGGTCTGTTCGGCAATGCCACTGATCACCTGGGTGATGCGCTGGATCTCGCCAGCCCGGCCCTCGAGACGGGACATGAGTTGCGAGGCCTGCTCCATGCGGGCCTTCATCTCCTCCATATGACTCAGGGCGTCTTCCACGCAGGCATGACCGTCGTGACTGGCCTCGTTGGTCAGACGAGCGCTCTCGGCTGCCTGTTCTGAACTCTCCACGGAGGTCTGCACCGTGGCGGAGATCTGCCCGGAGGCATCAGCAATACCATTGACGGTGGAGACCTGGGAGTGAACCCGCTGCTTCAGGGTGACCGAGGCGTGGGACACCTCCGCGGCGGAAACGGCGATACGCGATCCCGTATCGGCCAATCGCCCCGCCAGCTTACCTTGCTGATCCAGGGCCTGGGCGATGATCTTGACCCGGCTATCATCATGATCACCCAGTGGGGTAGGGGTGCGGGAGCGGCAGCGCGTGTACAGCGCCTCCAGGTTCCGTTCCCGGGGTGCCACCTGCAGTCTGTCCATCACCGCCACGGCACCGCCGGTGGCGAGCACGGAAGCCAGGATGGCCGATCCCGGCCCGGGCCCCAGCAACCACACGAGGCTGAGGGCGAGCAATCCGGACAGTACCACCAGGCCGGTCATGAGGAGCATGCGTTGTGTCATGGCGAGATCCGTGATGAGGAGAACACGGGGCGCCTGCCGGGCGCCTCCTTGCGAGTTCAGTATCGGCCAATACCGTCAGGCCTGTAGGGTTTGATTCACCTCAATCTACCCCAGTGCTCCCCGGGCGCAAAGCACGCCGGTCGGCTAAATGCCCAGTTCGTCCCAAATCTCATCGACCCGTCGCTTCACCTCGTCACTCATGACGATGGGCGTACCCCACTCCCGTTGAGTCTCTCCCGGCCACTTGTTGGTGGCATCAAATCCCATTTTGGAACCGAGGCCGGAGACAGGGGAGGCAAAATCCAGATAATCAATAGGGGTATTATCGATGGTGACCGTATCCCGGCCGGGATCCATACGGGTGGTCATGGCCCAGATCACGTCCTTCCAGTCCCGCGCATTCACATCATCATCCACGATGATCACGAACTTGGTGTACATGAACTGACGCAGGAAGGACCACACACCCAGCATCACCCGCTTGGCGTGGCCCGCATACTGTTTACGGATACTCACCACCGCCAGACGGTAGGAACACCCCTCCGGCGGGAGATAGAAATCAACGATCTCGGGAAACTGCTTTCGCAGGATGGGCACAAACACCTCATTGAGGGCCACGCCCAGGATGGCCGGCTCGTCCGGTGGCCGACCCGTATAGGTGCTGTGATAGATGGGGTCCGGGCGATGCGTCATGCGTTCCACGGTGAACACCGGAAAGCTGTCCACTTCATTGTAATACCCGGTATGGTCGCCAAATGGTCCCTCAGGTGCCATGTCATCCGGATGGATCACACCCTCCAGAATGATCTCGGCGGTGGCCGGCACCTGCAGATCATTGCCCAGACAAGTGGTCAGTTCCGTGCGGGAACCCCGCAGTAAACCCGCAAAGGCATGCTCCGAGAGGGTATCGGGCACCGGGGTGACGGCCCCCAGGATGGTGGCAGGATCGGCACCCAGGATCACGGAGACCGGGAAGGGTTTGCCAGGGTGGGCCTTTTGCCATTCCCGAAAATCCAGGGCGCCCCCGCGATGGGATAACCAGCGCATGATCACACGGTTGCGACCGATCACCTGCTGCCGATAAATCCCCATGTTCTGACGTTCCTTGTGGGGGCCGCGGGTCACCACCAGACCCCAGGTGATCAAGGGACCGGCATCCCCCGGCCAGCAGACCTGCACGGGGAGTTCTCCAAGGTCCACTTCATCCCCCTTCTTGACCACGCTCTGACACACCCCGTGACGCACCTTTTTGGGCGCCATGTCCAGCACCTTCTTGAAGACAGGCAGGGTACTCCAGGCTTCCTTGATCCCCTTGGGCGGATCGGGTTCCTTGAGGAAGGCCAGCAACTTGCCCACCTCGCGCAGGGCCTCCACGGAATCCTCGCCCATGCCCAGAGCCACCCGGCGGGGGGTGCCAAAGAGATTGCCCAACACCGGCATGCGATGTCCGGTAGGGTTCTCGAAGAGCAGGGCAGGGCCCTCAGCGCGGAGCGTGCGATCGCAGATCTCTGTCATCTCCAGGCGCGGGTCGACGGGCGTCTGGATGCGCTTTAATTCGCCCATGGCCTCCAGGCCCTGGATGAACTCGCGAAGGTCACGATATTTCATGATGGTCCGGTCTACAGGTGAAAGTCGGCAACGACGGGCGCGTGGTCGGAGGGACGCTCCAGCCTTCGTGGCGCCACATCGATTGTACTGGCGGTACACTGCCCGGCCAGAGCGGTTGTGGCCAGGATCAGATCGATTCGCAGCCCCTGATTGCGGCGGAAACGGGCAGCCCGGTAATCCCACCAGCTATAACTCGCATCCGGCTGATCAAAACGCCTGAAGACATCCACGAAGCCCAGATCCATGATGGTCTTGAGGGCCTCCCGCTCAGGTGTGGAGCACAGGATTCGCTCGTGCCAGACCTCAGGATCGTGGACGTCACGATCCTCGGGGGCGATGTTGAAATCACCCAGCACCACCACATGCTCATGCCGATCCCGCTCGGTACGCAGAAACTCGGTGACCCGACGCAGCCATTCCAGCTTGTAGGCATACTTTTCGGAACCCACCTCGGAGCCATTGACCACGTAGAGGTTGATCACCCGCACGCCATCCACGGTGGCGGCCAGGATGCGCCGATCCGGGCTCTCCACGCCAGGGGGATCGGTCACCGGGTCCATGGCCGCCGTCCGTGAAAGCAGGGCCACGCCGTTATAGGTCTTCTGCCCCCCAAACACCGCCTGATAGCCTGCCGCCGACAGCGCCTCTACCGGGAAAGCCTCATCAATGAGCTTGGTTTCCTGAAGGGCCAGTACGTCGGGACGCTGCTGCTCCAGCCAGTCCAGTACATGAGGCAGACGCACCTTCAGGGAATTGACATTCCAGGTGGCGATCCTCATGCCGCGGCCAGCCCCGAATGACGCAACAGGGCCTCGATATCGGGTTCCCTACCCCGAAAGGCCTTGAAGAGTTCCAGGGCAGGGCGGGATCCACCTTGCTCGAGGATCTCGGTAAGAAAGGCATGGCCCACGCCGGGACTGAACAGACCTTCTTCCTCAAAACGGGCAAAGGCGTCGGCAGAGAGCACCTCGGCCCATTTGTAGCTGTAATAACCCGCCGCGTATCCGCCGGCAAAGATATGCGAAAACCCATGCTGAAAACGATTGAAGGCGGGCGGCTTCATGACTGCCACCTGATCACGGACCTGGTCGAGGATCTCCTGAATGCGTGCCCCCCGATCCGGATCGTATTCCGCGTGCAGACGCATATCAAACAGGGAAAATTCCAGTTGCCGAACCATCTGCATGGCGGCCTGGAAGTGCCGGGTGGCCAGAAGCTTGTCGAACAGGTCCTGAGGCAGGGGCTCGCCGGTTTCGTGATGGGCGGCAAACATGTCCAGGGCCTCCCGTTCCCAGCACCAGTTTTCCATGAACTGACTGGGCAATTCCACGGCATCCCATTCCACACCATTGATGCCGGCCACATCCGGGCAATCCACCCGCGTGAGCATGTGATGCAGTCCGTGACCAAATTCATGGAAGAGGGTGAGCACTTCATCGTGGGTAAACAGCGCCGGCTTGCCACCCACGGGCGGCGTGGAGTTGCAGGTCATGTAGGCCACCGGCAACTGCAGGTCATCACCATCGCGCAGGCGATTCAGGCACTCATCCATCCAGGCACCGCCCCGCTTGTGGCTGCGCGCGTACAGGTCCAGATAGAAGCGCGCCCGCGGGGTACCGTCCGGGTCCTGGATCTCGTAGAAACGCACCTCCTCGTGCCACACGGGAACGCCCGTCTCCTGATGGATGCGCACCTGATATAACCGCTCCACCAGATCAAACAACCCCTGCAACACGCGATCCACCGGGAAGTAGGGCTTGAGGTCTTCCTGAGAGAGGTTGTAGGCATGCTGGCGCAGTTTCTCCGAGGCATAGGCCAGGTCCCAGGCCTGCAGGTCTTCCAGTTCCAGATGCTCGCGGGCAAACTCGCGCAGGGTCTCCAGTTCCTGGACGGCGGCGGGACGCGCCCGTTCGGCCAGATCCGTGAGGAATCCCACCACCTGTTCCGGGGATTCGGCCATCTTGGTGGCCAAGGAGAGTTGGGCATAATTGTCATAACCCAACAGTCGGGCCTGTTCGTTCCGCAGGGCCAGAATGCGCTCCATTACCTCGGAGTTGTCGAATTTCCGGTCGTGGGGGCCCTCGTCCGAGGCCCGTGTGACGTAGGCACCATACACTTCGCGACGCAGCTCCCGGTCGTCGGCAAAGGTCATGATGGCGTAGTAGGAGGGAAACTCGAGCGTGATCAGGCACCCCTCCAGGGAGCGCTGCCGGGCGTTCTGCCGCAACATATCCATGGCCGACTCGGGCAGGCCCTTCAGTGAGGCTTCCTCGGGCACATGGCGCTGCCAGGCCTGGGTGGCATCGAGGACATTCTCCTCGAAGCGTGAGGTCAACTGAGAGAGCCCTTGAGCGATCTCCTTGTAACGATCCTTCTGTTCATCTCGCAGGTCCACACCGCTCAGGTGGAAGTCCCGCAGGGCGTTGGTGATCACCCGTTGCTGCGTGGGAGAGAGGTCAGCAAACCCCGGACCTTCGGCCATACTCTGGTAGGCCTGAAACAGCCGGACATTCTGCCCCATCTCGGTAGCATAGTCGGAGAGCTTGGGCAGACAGGCATTATAGGCCTGACGGAGAGACTCGGAATTCACCACGGAATTCATGTGGCGCACCGGTGACCAGATTCGGTTGAGTCGGTCTTCCAGCAGAGCGAGGGGATGAATGAAATTCTCCCAGGTGAATGGCCCCGACTGATCCAGCAGGACATTCATGGCCTCGCGGTTTTCCGCCAGTACCTGGTCCACAGCCGGCTCCACGTGTTCCGGCAGGATCTCGGGAAACGGGGGCAACCCGCTCATCTGCAAAAGGGGATTATTCATGAAGGCTCGGATCAAGATAGGGTCAGAGTATTAATGTAACACGCGAATTCGCTTCTGAGCGCAGTCGTCGTGTCATCCCCCGTCGCCCCCTGAAATCACCCTTTTCAATGCGCGATGCGCATGCCGGATGGCGGGGATCTCATCTCAGGTCGTGAGCAACAGCCAGGCAAGGCCGCCAATGGATAGCAGGAAGCCAAGTCCCCCCAAACGGGTCATCCAACGGTACCGGGTAACCAGGTGGTCCTCGGGCAAGGCCGACAGGATATAAGGCCGGCGACGATCGGGGCCACGACTCAAGAGGTGCGTTGCGGGTGCCATGGCGCGCTCGGCACGCTGCATCAGGGCCGTATCGGTGGCAGCCTGCCGGGCGGCCTCCCACTCTTCCAGACAGATCTCTCCGTCTTTGTTGGCATCGAAGCGGGCGAGGGCGGCGGGATCCTTTTTCCACTCCCTGAGGATCCGCGCGACCTCGGTGCTCAGCGTGGTTTCATCTCCGGTGACGTGACTGCGGAAATAACCGATGGCGTAGAGATCATCCTCAAGATGCAAACGACTCTCGATATAGCGATAACGTCCGGCACCCAGAAAGGTCCCCCCGCCCTTGGGCCCCACCAATGGGCGACGTGAGTCCCCGTGCCAGCGGTCCTGATGCACGTGGACCACCTGCGCCCCCTCCGGGTCCACCACGCATTGACCGGTTTCATCCTCCAGATAGAAGAGATCGGTGCTGGTCCCCTGATCCACACAGGTCCAGCGCTGACGGGATTGGCGCCCGGAGCCGCTGCGGTCGCGGCGATCGATCCGATAGGAATACCAGGCGCAGTGGGTACCGGTCAGTGGGGCAATGATGGGAGCGCCTTCCATGAGGCGGGCCTGACCCATGAGTTCCACGTAGCCCTGGGCGGCTGAACGAACGCGAGAGGTGGGCGTATCAGCGATCAGGCGCTTGCGAGTGGCCCCACGGATGAACCCGAACAGGGAGAGGCACAGGGTAGCACCCAGCAAGGTCGCCAGGAGCCAGAATTCGCCTGGATCCAGCACTGGAGCGAAGGCCCGCGATCAGTTGAACAAGGCCCGCACATCCACGTCCTGAGTCTCGCGACGGGTGAACTCCAGGAGATCAAAGGGACCGAAGCGGAACAGGTGGGCAATCACCAGGTCCGGGAATTGCTCGATGCGCACATTGTTACGGTTCACGCTCTCGTTGTAATACTCGCGTCGGTCAGCGATGGCATTTTCCAGGCCGCTGATCCGGGTCTGCAGATGGCGATAGCTTTCATCGGCCTTGAGGTCCGGATAGGCCTCGGCCACGGCAAACAGGTTGCCCAGACCAATACGCAGACCATCTTCGGCCTCGCCCAGGGATTTCATGTCACCTTGTTGCTGTGCGGCATTCACCGCTGAGCGGGCACGCATGACCCGCTCAAGGGTCTCCTTTTCATAGGCCATGTACTGGCGGCAGACTTCCACCAGCTTGGGCAACTCGTCGTAGCGCTGTTTGAGCAGCACCTCGATGTTGGACCAGGACTTGGAGACCGCGTGCTTGAGGTTCACAAGGTTGTTGTAAATGAGCACTGAATACAGGGCGATCAGAAAGAAGATGCCCAGCATGACATAACCGCCGATATCCATGACATTGACCTCAGTCGGATGGTGGAAGCGCCTGGGGACCATTGTGCCCCAGGCAGCAGCGGGATGTCGCCCTGCGGATCGGCTGTTTTCGACCCATGATCGCCTCGATCAGGGAAGGGCAGAGGACCATCAGATGTCCAGATTGGAGGCGGTGAGCGCATTGGCCTCGATGAACTCCCGGCGCGGCTCCACGTGATCCCCCATCAAAGTGGTGAAGACCTCATCGGCGCGGATGGCATCTTCGACCTGAACCTGCAGCAGGCGCCGGGTCTCGGCGTTCATGGTGGTCTCCCAAAGTTGTTCGGGATTCATCTCACCCAAGCCCTTGTAGCGCTGTACCGCCAGCCCCCGGCGAGCCTCGGCCATCAGCCAGTCCATGACCTGCCGGAAACTGCTCACGGGTTGACGCCGTTCCCCTCGCTGGATGCTGGCCCCTTCATCCAGCAGACCATCCAGGCGTTCCGCCAGGCTGCGCAACAGGCGAAATTCGGCCGACTCGAAGAAGTCGACGCCAAAGACATCCCGAATCTCGGCACCATGCATCAGACGCACCACGTGCACCTGGTAGCCGCCCCGATCATCGTCGTGAATTTCCATCCGGTACTGGGTGGCCCCAGCGGCATCCGATTGCAAGCCATCCATCACATGATTGAACCAGGCCTCAAGCTGGTCGCGCTGGGCTCTCTGTTCATCGGACAAGGGCGAAGAGAACACCATTCGCTCGAGCAGGTGACGGTCATAACGTCGACCGAGGCGCTGCACTGCCGCCATGACGCTGTTGTAACGTCGCGCCAGGTCCTCCAGGGACTCGCCGCTGACCGGCGGCGCGTTCTCGTGCACCAGCAGTTTGGCGCCATCAAGGGCCTGATTCAGCAACAGGTTGGTCATCTCCAGTTCATCCTTGACGTAAAGTTCCTGCTTGCCCCTTTTGATCTTGTAAAGCGGTGGCTGAGCGATGTAGATATGCCCCCGCGCGACCAGCTCCGGCATCTGACGGTAGAAGAAGGTGAGCAGCAGGGTACGGATGTGGGAGCCATCCACATCGGCGTCGGTCATGATGATGATGCGATGGTAGCGCAGCTTATCCGGATCGAACTCATCCTTGCCAATTCCACATCCCAGCGCGGTGATCAGGGTGCCCACCTCGGCGGAGGAGAGCATCTTGTCGAATCGGGCCTTCTCCACATTGAGGATCTTCCCCTTGAGGGGCAGGATGGCCTGCGTGCGACGATCGCGACCCTGCTTGGCGGAACCGCCGGCGGAATCACCCTCGACGATGAACAGTTCGGAGAGGGCAGGGTCCTTCTCCTGGCAGTCAGCCAGTTTGCCAGGCAAGCCAGCCACATCCAGCGCGCCCTTGCGGCGGGTCATGTCCCGGGCCTTGCGGGCAGCTTCCCGCGCCCTGGCGGCATCGGTGATCTTGCCGGTGATGATCTTGGCCTCGGCAGGACTCTCCAGGAGGAAGTTGTGCACCGCGTCGGCCATGACCGACTCCACCACACCCTTCACTTCCGATGAGACCAGCTTCTCCTTCGTCTGGGAGGAGAACTTGGGGTCGGGCACCTTGACGGAGAGGACCGCAGTGAGGCCCTCACGGGCATCGTCTCCCGTGGGGTTCACCTTGTGGCGCTTGAGCAGGCCCTCGGTGTCCATGTACTGATTCAGCGTGCGGGTAAGGGCAGAGCGGAACCCCGCCAGATGGGTCCCCCCATCGCGCTGAGGAATGTTGTTGGTGTAGCAGAAGATATTTTCCTGGTAGGAGTCATTCCACTGCAGGGCGATCTCGACACCCAGTCCGTCACGATCAGCGTCCATGTAGATCACGTTGGGGTGCAAGGGGGTCTTGTTCCGGTTCAAATGCTCGACAAAGGCCCGGATCCCGCCCTGATATTCGAAGATGTCCTGCTTGCCTTCATCTCGTTCATCCACCAACTCGATCCGCACACCCGAGTTAAGGAATGACAACTCGCGCAGGCGACGGGAGAGAATGTCGTAGTGAAATTCGGTATCACCAAAGACCTCGGGGCTGGGCTTGAAGCGGATCAGCGTACCTGTTTTCTGAGTCTCGCTCACCGGCTTGAGAGGTGCTTCAGGAACGCCCATGTGGTAGGTCTGGCGGAAGGTCTGACCACCCCGGTAGATGGTCATTTCCAGGACCTCGGAGAGGGCATTCACCACCGACACGCCCACGCCGTGCAGCCCCCCGGATACCTTGTATGAGTTGTCATCAAACTTGCCGCCCGCATGGAGCACGGTCATGATGACCTCAGCTGCGGATCGGCCCTCCTCCGGATGAATGTCCACAGGGATGCCGCGACCATCGTCACTCACGCTCACCGAGCCATCACTGTGGACGGTGACCACGATTTGGTGACAGTGCCCGGCCAAGGCCTCGTCGATGGCATTATCCACCACCTCGAAGACCATGTGGTGCAGACCGGTGCCGTCATCCGTGTCACCGATGTACATCCCCGGGCGCTTGCGGACCGCGTCCAGGCCCTTGAGGACCTTGATGTTGGAGGAGTCGTAGGTGGGAGGCGTGAGGTCGGTCATGCTTTGCCTGCGGTGGACTGAAATGAAGCAGGCATTATAACACTTCGATGGGCTTCACCCCGGGTTGGAGGGTAGGATGGCCACGATGTTCCACGTGGAACATCGCGCCGTTTTCGGGTCAGGCCTCCCTGACCGAGCCATGTTCCACGTGGAACATTCGCTGACTTGACCAGTTCCCCAGTCCCTGCACCTGCTTTGCCTCGATGGCGCTGACAAACACCTGACATTCCAGCCCACTCAGAAAGTCCAGAGCAGCCTCCCGCCGCTCTGCATCAAGCTCTGAAGGCAGATCATCCACCATCACCACCGCGGATCGCCCGGTGACCTGCCGATGGACTGCCACCTGTGACAACCTCAATAACAGCACCGCCGTCTTTTGTTGACCTCGGGATGCCTGCATGGCCAACGAGACCCCATCCCGTCTCAGGACCAGTTCCGCCCGGTGTGGCCCCATCAGGGTATATCCCAGCGAACGCTCCCGATCCCGGGCAGACGCCAGCGCCTCACCCAAATTCACTCCCTCTTTCCAACCACGGCGATACTCCCAGGTCATCCCCTCCACGTCGGGCAACTGCCACCGCAGTCCCACAAACACCGGCCAAAGGCGTTCCAGGTATCCACGGCGATAGTTATCCAGAGATTCTCCGCGTTCCGCCAGTTCCCGCTCCCAGCCCCTCAAAACGCTGTTCGGAAGATCTCGTCTCAGTGCCTCGTTACGCTGATTCAAGGCCCGACGGTAACCCTGCAGAATTTTCATGTATTCCGGTTTTTCGTGGAACAGCCCCCAATCCAGAAAGGATCGTCGCTCCGCGGGGGGGCCGGACAGAAGCTCGTGACTGTCCGGATGGATCACCTGCAACGGCAATACCCGCGCCAACTCCGACTGGGAGCGAACCGTGCGCCCGGCCAGTCGCCCACGCGTTCCCGAGGCCCCCTTGCGGATTCCCATACGGATCTTTTCCGAGTGAGGGTAGGTCACCTGACCGGTGACCATCAGTTCCCGGCTACCCCGATGGACCACGTGTTCAATGCGCGTCGTCCGAAACGATCGTCCTGTGGCGAGCACGTGAATGCCCTCCAACAGACTTGTCTTACCGGAGGCATTGGGGCCAATGATGAGATTCAGGCCCGGCACGGGATCGAGCCGGGCCCTTGCAAAGATGCGTAGGTTGAAGATTTCGAGCCGGGAGAGACTCATCCTCAAAGACGGATGGGCATGACCACGTAAATGGCGCGGGGCATCACCTGGTCACGGATGACGATGGAGGCCCCGGACATGCGGAACTTGATCTCCATGATCTCGCCTTCCAGGTGAGTCACCACATCCAGCAGGTAGGTGCTATTGAAGCCAATTTCCATGGCGGGCCCCGCATACTCCACTTCCAGTTCCTCTTCGGCCTCCTCTTGCTCCGGATTATGTGACTGCAGCTTGAGAAGGTTCTCCCCCAATTCCATGCGCACCCCACGCACTTTGTCATTGGAGAGGATGGCGGTGCGCCCCAATGCCTGTTTGAGGAGTTCCCGGTCGACCTTGAGCACATGCCCATCATCTTCGGGTACCACCCGTTTGTAATCCGGAAAGCGCCCATCAATCAGCTTGGAGGTGAACTGCAACCCGGCAAATACCGCTCGCAGATGGCTGGCCCCCAACTCAAGACGAACCGTGTCATCCACCCGCTCGAGCAAGCGACTCAATTCCATCACCCCCTTGCGCGGCAGGATCAACTGCAGCCCCTCCTGAGTCTCGACGATCGACTCAATGGCGCACAGGGACAACCGATGCCCGTCGGTGGCCACCGTGCGAACCGTGCCGGGTTCCACTTCAAACATCAGTCCATTGAGATAGTACCGGACATCCTGCACCGCCATGGCAAAGGAGGTGCGTTCGATGAGATCCAGTAATTCTCGTTGCGTGACCTCCAGAGAGAGGTTGGCCCGCATCTCTTCCAGGGAGGGATAGTCATCCGCTGGCAGGGTGCTCAAGGTGAAACGCGAACGTCCGGAACTCACCAGCAACCGATCCCCTTCGTGATGCAACCCGACGGTTGCCCCTTCCGGCAATGCCTTGCAGATATCCAGCAGTTTGCGCGCGGGCACCGTCACCAGACCAGGGCTGGCCACCGAGTGTTCCATCTCCGCGACCCATTCCACTTCCAGGTCTGTGGCCACCAATTCCAGTCGGGAGGTCTCCGCCCGGATGAGCACGTTGCTGAGTATCGGCATGGTCTGCCGTTTTTCCACGGCACCGATGACTTGCTGTAGCGGTTTGAGCAGTCGTTCGCGCTCTATGCTGAATTTCATCAGGGAGACCCTTTAATAATGATCTTTTTAAAGACTTACTTTAATCATAATAATTAGCAACCGGTGTTTGCTTGGACAACACCCTTGTTACTCTTATCTTTCATGGACTTGCGCGGCCTCCAGGCTGTGTGCAGCCGCAAGGATAAGGATCGCGCAAGCTGTTGAGGAAATGTGGATAACCTGGCAATCGAAACTTGTCCCGTGTTAGCCCACAAGTTATCCACAGCTCTACCCACCGCTCACACCCACTTTTCCATCTTCAGGACGGTGGGTGGGGGGCAGGTCAGCTCGTCAGCGTTCTCAGCAGGTTGATGAAGTCCTCATTGATGCGGGCGTCGGATTCCCGAAGTTCCTGCACCTTCCGGCAGGCATGCAGCACCGTGGTGTGGTCACGCCCACCGAAGGCCTTGCCAATCTCCGGCAAGCTGTGATTCGTGAGTTCCTTGGAGAGCGCCATGGCCACCTGTCTTGGGCGGGTGATGGACCGACTGCGCCGATTCGAGTGCAGATCCGATACCCGAATCTTGAAATACTCGGCCACGGTTTTCTGGATGTTGTCGATGGTTACCAACTTGTCCTGCAGGGCCAGCAGGTCGTGAAGGGCCTCCTTGGCAAACTCCAGGGTGATGGCACTGCCGGTGAAATGCGCATTGGCCAGCACCCGGCGCAAGGCGCCTTCCAGCTCACGAATATTGGAACGAATGCGCTTGGCCACGAAAAAAGCCACCTCGCTGGGCAGTTCCACCCCAGCCTCTTCGGCCTTGCGATTGAGGATGGCCACCCGGGTCTCCAACTCCGCCGGCTCGATGGCCACGGTCAGCCCCCAGCCAAAGCGGGACTTCAAGCGATCCTCCAGGCCATCCACCTCCTTGGGATATCGGTCACACGTCAGGATCACCTGTTGTTGGCTTTCCAGCAGGGCATTGAAGGTATGAAAGAATTCCTCCTGCGAGCGTTCCTTGCCCGCGAAGAACTGGATATCATCAATCAGCAGGGCATCCACCGAACGATAATAGCGCTTGAACTCGTCGATGGAGTTGTGTTGCAGGGCCTTGATCATATCGGCCACGAAACGCTCCGAGTGGAGATACACCACCTTGGCTCCAGGGCGATGCGCCAGAATCGCATTACCGATGGCGTGCATGAGGTGGGTCTTGCCAAGGCCTGTACTTCCGTACAGGAACAGCGGGTTGTAAGCCATGCCCACGTTGCCGGCCACCTGAAGACTCGCCGCCCGGGCCAATTGGTTGGACTTGCCTTCGACGAAATTCTCGAAGGTGAAATTAGGATTCAGGTTATTCGTGAACTGAGGGGAACTGGCTGCCGGTTGCGGCGCTGCTTCCTGCTGCGGTTGCCGCATGGCTGTGTCGCGGGCGCCGGGGCGCTGATGACCCTGCCCCGTGGCCCCGGGCGGGTTCGTGGTTCTGGCAGGTGCCTTGGTTGCAGCGGGGCGCTGGCTGCTGCCCACTTCCAGGTGCACCCGCACCGACTGATCGCCCAGGGTGTCATTGACCACCTGATCAATGCGCTCGAAAAAGTGGTCTTTCACCCAGTCCAGCACGAATCGATTGGGCGCGAGCAACCGCAGGACTTCCGGTTCCTCCACTGCATGCAGCGGACGTATCCAGGTGTTGAGCTGTTGTTCGGAGAGTTCGCCCTCCAGGCGCGTGACGCATTGCTGCCAAAGGGAGCTGCCGACCAAGGGTAATTCTCCAGGGCTGGGTGGATAAACGCGCCAGTCTACTCCGGCAGCCGAAGAGTTATCCACACCTTTTTCCACATCCTGGTCAACCCGTATGCCCCGCGAACATTGACACCCACAGTAATCGCGGGTACTTTTACGCGCCTTGGATGGGGTGTTCCGTCCACTCACTCATTAGAATCTATCGGGTCCGCCATCATGAAAAGAACATTCCAGCCCAGTAATCTGCATCGCAAGCGCACCCACGGTTTCCGTGCCCGCATGGCGACCCGTGGCGGCCGCAAAGTGCTGGCTGCGCGCCGCGCCAAGGGTCGCGCCCGTCTCTGCCCCTGATCACTTGGCCCAGCCAGCCGGCAGGCCCGCAGACAGGGGATTCCCCCGCGCCGCCAGGCTGACCCGCGCCAGCGATTACCAACAGGTTTTCGCGGGCGCACGCCGGATCTCTGAAGCGCCTTTTACCGGACTTTGGCGCCATCATCCCACGGACGCGCCGCACAACGCGCGACTGGGCATGGCCGTGGCGAAACGCAACGTGCGGCTCGCCACGCAACGCAACCGGATCAAACGCCTGATCCGGGAATCGTTTCGACATCATCGGGATTCCCTGGGGGCCATCGATATCGTGGTCCTTTGCAAACCCCGGGCCGAACGCTACAGCAACGAACAACTGCGTGAAGCCCTGGACCGACTCTGGCAACGGATGAGTATCCAATGCGAAAGATCCTCGTCTTCCTGATCCAGGTCTACCGGTACACGCTCAGTCCGTTCGTCGGGCAACACTGCCGTTTTCTGCCCACCTGTTCCTGCTATGGGATTGAAGCCATCGAACGCCATGGTGCCCTGTATGGCTCCTGGCTGACGATCAAGCGGCTCGGCCGCTGCCACCCTTGGTGCGAGGGCGGGTATGATCCCGTTCCGGACCCCGCTCACGGCCATCATCGACCCCCGCGAAATCATGGATAACCTCCGTCCAATACTCTATCTGACCCTCGTTTTCCTGCTGTTCCTCATCTGGCAGGCCTGGCGCGTGGACTTCGGTCCCCAGCCCGAATTTTCTCCCGAGCGTTCCGATGCCACGCATCAGGAAGCCGGCGGGTCCCGTGATGACATGCCGGCGGCTCCCGATTCGGAAGCTCGAGATGCCCCCATGGAGGCCGGTGACGTCGATGGCATCGAGCGTCAGCAGATTCGGGTGACCACCGATACCCTGGATGTCCTCATCGACACCCGGGGTGGCGATCTGGTCCGCGCGGAGCTACCGAGCTATCCCGTGAGCCTTCAGGAACCGGATAATCCGGTTCGACTGCTGGACGAGGGCGCCCGCGACTACGTGGCTCAGTCGGGTCTGATTCACGACCGTGTGCCCAATGTGGATCACTCGGATCGGGCACCGTCCCATCACGCCATCTTCCAGGCGGAAAAGACCGAATATCAGCTTGAAGACGGTCAGGATGAGCTCAGCGTACCACTCACCTGGGAGAACGAAGAAGGGATCCGGGTCACCAAGACCTATACCTTCCGTCGTGGCGACTTCCTGGTGGATGTCAGTCATCAGGTGGAGAATGCCAGTGACCAGGCCTGGACCGGTCGGCAGTATCGCCAACTCCGCCACGGCCCCACACCCGATCGCGAGTCCTGGTTCCTCTACACCTTCACGGGTGCCGCCTACTACGATGAGCGCTACGAGAAGGAAGCCTTCGAAGACCTCACTGAAAAAGTGAACGAACGCAATATCACCGAAGGCTGGATTGCGGTCATTGAGCATTACTTCCTCAGTACCTGGGTACCCCTTGATGACGAGGAGAATCTGCTTTACGCCCGCGAGGTGACCTCAGGCGGTCAGCCCGAGTACATCATCGGCCTGCGCTCCGAGCCCGTGACCATCGAGGCCGGTGCTCAGGATGAATTGAATGCCCGGATCTGGATTGGCCCCAAGCTCCAGGGTCCCTTGTCGGACATCCGCGAAGGCCTGGAACTCACCGCCGATTACGGCATTTTCACGGTCCTGTCCAAACCTCTTTTCTGGTTGCTGCGCGTCATTCATGACTTTGTAGGCAACTGGGGTTGGGCCATCCTCATCCTGACCCTGATGATCAAGCTGGCCTTCTACAAGCTCTCGGCCACCAGCTATCGCTCCATGGCCAAGATGCGTGCGGTGCAGCCCAAGATGATGGCGCTCAAGGAGCGTTTCGGGGATGACAAGCAGCGCATGAATCAGGCGCTGATGGAGTTGTACAAGAAGGAGAAGATCAATCCCCTCGGCGGCTGTCTGCCGATCCTGGTGCAGATCCCGGTCTTCATCGCCCTGTACTGGGTGCTCCTGGAGAGTGTCGAACTACGACAGGCCCCGTGGATCCTATGGATTCAGGATCTGTCGGTGCGGGATCCTTACTTTGTGTTGCCCCTGCTCATGGGCGCTAGCATGCTCGCCCAGTACAAGCTGAACCCGGCACCCATGGATCCGGTACAGCAGAAGATCATGATGGCCCTGCCCATCATCTTTACCGTGTTCTTTGCCTTCTTCCCGGCAGGCCTGGTGCTGTACTGGCTGACGAACAACCTCCTGTCCATTGGTCAGCAGTACTACATCACCCGCAAGATTGCGGCAGAGGCTGCCAAGCCCGGCGGCAGTCCGCCCAAAGCCTCCCGTCGCAAGCAGGATGCCGACGACAACGCTGACGATGCGGACAGCGCAACCGCTGATGAACCCGGCCAAGGCCTGGCCGAGACTGAAGCCTCTGCCGATACCCGTATGGATTCGACCTCGGAACCTGAGGCCGCTCAGGCCGATCAGACATCCGATGAACCACAGTCGACGCCGTCCAAAACCCCTGCCAGCAAGTCTGCACAGAACAAGGGGGGCGCGGCCAAGGGTTCGCGCCGGAAGCGCCCGCGGGGTGGTAAGTCGCGTAAGTAATCCACGGTGATCGCGGTCGACGCCGATACCATCGCGGCCATCGCCACCCCGCCGGGGCGCGGTGGGGTGGGTATCGTGCGCGTCTCCGGTCCTCTGGCCCGGGACGTGGCCCAAGGTTGTCTGGGGCGCGTCCCGGCACCGCGTCGGGCCCTGCTGTCAGACTTTCTGGATGCCTCGGGACAGGCCATCGACACCGGCCTGGCACTCTTCTTTGCAGGACCCCATTCGTACACGGGGGAGGATGTGCTGGAACTGCAAGGCCATGGGGGTCCGGTCATCATGGATCTGATCCTGGCGGCCTGCGTCGACCGGGGTTGTCGACTGGCCCGGCCAGGCGAGTTTACCGAGCGTGCCTTTCTCAATGACCGCCTGGACCTGACCCAGGCCGAAGCCGTGGTCGATCTCATCGATGCCGGCTCCGCCGCTGCCGCCCGCAGTGCCCGCCGTTCCCTGGAAGGCGGGTTCTCCCGTTGCGTGGAGGACCTGCTCACTGCCTTGACCGAGTTGAGAGTGTATGTGGAGGCGGCCATGGATTTCCCCGACGAGGAACTGGACCTGCTCGAGGACGAGGGTATCCATCGACGTCTGGAGGCGCTGAGCACGCGTCTGGACACCCTTCAGGAAGGGGCGCGTCAGGGAAACCTGCTCCGTGAAGGTGCTCACCTGGTGATCGCTGGCCGTCCCAATGCGGGAAAGTCCAGCCTTCTTAACCGCCTGGTGGACCGTGAGGCGGCGATTGTCACTGCCATCCCGGGCACCACCCGTGACGTGCTCAAGGAGCATGTCAGCCTCGATGGACTCCCCCTACACCTGGTGGATACGGCCGGACTGCGTGAATCCAGCGATCCGGTTGAACAGGAGGGTATCCGACGGGCCTGGGCCGAGATCGAGAAGGCCGACCTGGTGCTGCTGGTGGTGGATGCCACCCTGGGGGAGGGAGAGGCCGAGGCGGATATCCGTCAGCGTCTACCAGACCACCTGAGGGTGATCACGGTCTACAACAAGCTGGACCGCCTGGATCATGTGCCGGCCGACTGCAGCGACAGCTTGTATCTCTCCGCGCGAACCGGGGAGGGCATCAGCACGTTAAGGGAACTGCTCAAGCAGCACCTGCATTACGATGGCGATCCGGAGAGCCTGTTCACCGCTCGTCGTCGCCACCTGGATGCCTTGCACCGCACCCGCCAACATGTTCACGAAGCACGCCAGCACTTCCACACCACGCAGGCTCCCGAGTTGATGGCCGAAGAACTGCGCCTGGCCCAGGACACGCTGGGGGAAATCACCGGCAAGGTGACCTCTGATGACCTGCTGGGGCAGATCTTTTCCTCTTTCTGCATCGGGAAGTGAAGTGGTAAAAAAAGGGTTACCCACAGCAACTAAAAGCAAATCAAGTAACTGTTTATAAAGGGTTTTATTCTTTCTCGCTGTTTTTGTCTTTCCATTTTTCTCGATGATTTACCCCGAGAGTACCCCGAAGTATGGTCTTGGGGGACTCTTGGGGTACAAATGGAGGAAAAGGTGAAAATCAGCATCGAGATTCGGAAACCAGATACAGAAGGAAAGCGGGCAATCCGCCTGATTTACTACAGCGGTTCCTACACAGATCCGGAGACTGGCAAGCGTCGGCATAAACGATCTCGGGAACCCTTGGATTTGTTCTTGTACGACAAACCCAGAACGCCTGCTCAGCGACATCACAACAAGGAAGCCGAAAGGGCAGCTGAAGCCATTCGCGCCAAAAGGCTTTACGAGTACGAAACCGGGAAGCACGGGCTCGGAGGCAGCAATCAACTAAAGGCGAGCTTCTTCGATTATTTCCAGTCCATCACGGATGAAAAAGCCGCAGGTAGTAAAAGTAACCATTCAATCTGGGTTTCGACACTCAAGCATCTGAAAGTTTTCCACAGACTGCCGGAACTGACCTTCGAGGAAGTGGACCAGGCTTTCCTTGAGGGTTTCAAACATTACCTTATCCACATTGCACGCACTAAAAGTACGGCCCCTCTCAGCTCTAATACCCAGCATGCGTACTTCAATAAGCTTCGGGCTGCTCTGAACCAGGCTGAGCAGCAGGGAATTATTCATGACAATCCGGTTCGTCGAGTAAAGAACATCAAACCAGAGAACAATCAGAGGGTGTACCTCACGGAAGAGGAGCTTCGGGCTTTGGCCAAAGCCGATTGCAGGTACGAAGTGCTGAAGAGGGCATTTCTATTCTCTGCGTGTACCGGTTTACGATGGTCCGATGTGCAGAAGTTGGTTTGGGGGGATGTGGAGCAGTTCTACGATGGGCACCGGCTCATCTTTCGTCAGAAGAAAACAAAGGGCTTGCAGTACCTCGATTTGAATCGCACTGCTATAAAGCTCATGGGACTTCCCAAGGCCCCGTCAGAGCGAGTGTTCAAAGGGTTGAAGTACTCGTCCTGGCACAACATGGAACTCACCCGTTGGGCTATGAACGCTGGCATCACAAAACACATCACTTTCCATAGTGCGCGGCACACCTTTGCAGTGATTCAACTTTCCAGAGGTGTGGATATCTACAGCTTGTCTCGGCTGCTCGGCCACTCGGAACTGCGGACGACGGAGATCTACGCAGACATCATCGAGCCTCGGCAGCGAGAGGCGATGGTGAGTTTTCCTGAGGTGCTTTGATGCACCAATGGAGTTGGAACCCACCTCTCCTGGAAAGAAAACATGTGCCGGGGCATCCAGCCCCGGCACTAGGTAGTAGAAAATTATAGATAATTTTAGATCAGATCCGTGGATGTGCCGGAATCGCTTGATAATACTGAGCTTCCGGCATTTTGGGTGTGACTGTTAAGGGGGGAATTGTGACCGTTAACGGGGTAGTTTGTGACTGTTAACGGTGGGCCTCTGGATCTCATATCGACCTTTGGAGTACTCGGTTACCTTCCACCCAATACCACCCAACTCTGATATGGCTTCCCGTGTTCTGCTTAATCGCTTACGAGTGGTTGAGGCACTCGCCTCTGTGGTAAAAATATATCCACAAAGAGTCTTCAGCTCGATTTTCCGAGCAGTGCCTGGGTTAATCCACGCGCAAAGTCGTTGATGTAAAAGTCTGGAGGCTTCACTCCTGAGGGCCCGGATTTCTGCCATGCTGATGCGAACATGTCGAGATTCACCAAGAATAGCTCCTGCAATCATTGGGTTGAGGGCTACATGAACTCCCTGCGAAGTCTCGTCACTACGGTAGTCTGCCAATAGCCTGAAGCCTCTGCGGCTGCCGGCTGGATCTTGAACGATCACTGATACTTTCCACAGCCGTTCGATACATTTTTTGATTGAATCAGAGGCATCGATTTTCGAGTATCCAATTTCTCGAGCCAGGCGGCGGTAACTTGATTCAACTACCACAGCATCTTCAGAAGAGGCTTGCCATCTGGGTTCAAGGAGATTTCGAAGGGCAATGCCAGCCGCCGATTTTGGTGTTGAGGTCAAAATTTTTCCCTCGAGGCCGGCGAGAGCGACGAGTCCTTGTAATACACGCAGGTCATCTGCACCGAGCGGTTCTGGCCCGCTGAACTCGACCCTTTGGCCCTGACCAAACTCATAAATAACATCGAGTTTCGATGTTCTTCGTTCGCCCCGCTGTAGCGCCCGAAACAGGCCGGGCGCTAAACAATGGACGGCATCATGTCTGGCGTGATCCAACTCATACGGCTGCACGGCGCTGGATCCTCTTGGACGCTTGAGCAACAAGATCAACAGGTTGGAGCACTCCGGCTGTACCACGGATGAACCATTTTGGATGCACTGCCGCGTGATAATTCGCTTTGCTCACCCCAAAGCGGACATAACGGGAGATTGGCTCGGTAGTGATCCCGTATTTTTTAGCTTCACCGGGCGTCATGGCGGCAAGATAGCCCTGCCAGCGGATATTGTCGGTCAAAACTGACGAGCCTCGACTGGCCTGCTGCTGGTCTCCCGCTTGGTTCCACAGTGCGGCTTTACTCGTGTGATGCAGAAATAAGATGCTGCAGCCTGTACGTGACGCTATCAACTCCAAATTCCCCAACAACCGTGCCATCGCACTCCCGTCATTTTCATCGCATCCGTGAAATCTCCGCAAAGTGTCCAGAATGAGCAAATCGTGCGCTTCAGCTAAGTTTTGTAGGGCGTTGATCCACCGTGATGACAGCAGGTTCGCTTGTATGCCTTCCAGCGGCATAACCATCAAATTATCCTCGACGAGGTGTCTTTCCCGGTCAGAGAGTACCTCTCCTATGGCGTATAAACGCTCGCTCAGCACAGGTAAAGGATCTTCTGCAGACAGGTAAGCTACTGCCTGATCTGTCGGAGCTTCACCAAAACCAAGTAAATCGGCACCCGATGTCAACCATACGGCGAGCTGGAGACCAAAAACAGACTTTCCTGCACCTCCGGGTGCTACAAGGCTGCCAACCGAACCGCGGATCATGCCAGGGATCAAAAAATTGAGGCGAGGCCCCGGGTTTTCAAAGGCCGCTTGTATATTTACAGGCCAGTGAGACAGTTCCCCAGCGAATGAAGTAGGATCTTGCTTATTGATAAATCGGATGAAGTTGCCAATACCAGTATCCATTACACACCTCGGCGAGCTCGACGTGCGTGGGTACGAATACAGTCTGCGATTTCGCCGTCTGGCGTGACTTTATTGGATAAGGCCCATTCGATGATCTCTTCCCGGCGAAAATAAACTTTTTTGCCATGAGGTTTGTAGTGGGGTATGCGTTTTTCACTGGTGAGCCGATAGACGTAGCTGACGGACAAACCCAAGAGCTGAGCGCACTCATCAACAGATAAAACCGGTTTTTGGCTTTGTTGCTGCTGGGCCAGAAGTTGCTCGAGCTTTTTGAGTTCTCTCATTATCTCCCAAGACGATGCGACGGATTTGTGGGACATAATCTGTTCTTTCATGTCTCTTCTCCTCGTGTGTGAAACAACGGGGATTAAGGTAAACCAGTATCAGAAAATCCCTTGCCTCTGGAATTGCCGTATCCGTCCGGTAGCCCCCATATTCCATAGTCCCCGCTAATCCCACATCATCACCGGCACGATCTCAAGCAATAGAGGGGTGTGCCGGTATGA
>NZ_FOAA01000017.1 GCF_900109495.1 Ectothiorhodospira marina
TGCTGCCCTATCACTGGGAACCGCGCACCCAGGCCTGCGGGGAGAATGCCAGCGGGGAGTGAGGGGGTCTATATGGGTCCTACCGGACGCGTACGCCTGCTTCAACAGTGCCCTGCCATCAGTGATAGTCCTCGTACTCAATGACGCGAATGGTTATGCCCTGCGATCCTCGGATGTGCCCGAATTCCAGGGTCGAATATTGCTGAGTTGATCGGCCAGAGCATCTTCGGCCACCTCAGTATCGTAAGCTGCTTGCGCCCGAAGCCAGTAACCATTGGATAGCCCAAAGAAACGACAAAGTCGTAGATCTGTATCAGCAGTTATAGCGCGCTTCCCGGCAATGATCTGCCCAATACGCTGAGGCGGAACTCCAATTTCCTTTGCAAGGCGATACTGAGATATTCCCATAGGCTCAAGAAACTCCTCCCTCAGCAACTCACCAGGCGTCACAGGATCAATATCGCGCATAAGTCACCCCCTAATGGTAATCAACCATTTCGACATCTTCCGCGCCAGCTTTCGTCCACCGAAAGCAAAGCCGGAATTGCTGGTTAATCCGGATGCTGTACTGGCCTCGACGATCACCACTCAATGCTTCCAACCTATTGCCGGGCGGTACCTTAAGGTCGTCCAGCCGAGTTGCGAGTTGAAGTTGACGGAGTTTCCTCAGGGCCACGCGTTCAAAGTTCGCGAAGCGATTGACACGGTGCCCGCTGGCCAACTTCTCGGTATCCCCACACTTGAACGAGATGATCACGGCCTTAATAGTGTCGCACCACGTTAATAACGTCAAGCGTTACCATGACTTACGGCTCAGCTTGACCATTTTCCCGTCGCCACGACAACGGTCCGAAACCACATGGCCACTGGCCTCACAGGAATCCATGGCCCGGCGGGTGTCAGTATGGAAGTTCTCACGCAAATACGAGTATTGTGTTCGAGAACCTGACGCTGGACGGTGCGTTCTTGGGAGGCTTTGGCAACATCTGGAACGACGATGCGTAGGGTTCGGGCCGTCAGGTCAACTGTTCGCGATCAACAACGCGGGTGCTCTGGGGGCTTTATCCTGACCGGCGACGTGGCCTTGTCCTGGACGGGCGTGCCGCCCACAAACTCCAACCTTGTTTTCCAGATCAAAGGCGCGCAAGGCCCCAGTAGTGTTGCAGAGCCGGCCACACTGGCATTGCTCGGCCTGGGGATGATGTATCTGGGTTTTGCTGCATTCCGTCGTACCCGTTGCCAACGACATGGATCTGATCAGCCGCCCTACGGACATCCTCGACGTACAGAGTTGGAATTGGCCGCGTATTATCCGGAAAACCCTCCCTGTTATCTGCTCAACCCTTCCTGTGTACGCTGGCATCCCTTATGCTTTGGTGCTTCGCAAGAATGGCGCAGGCTGGATCTTGGCTGGGCGCTCTGGCTCGCGACGCCCGAAAGGATCTGATGATGCTCGACCGACTTCGACTGACGCCCAAGTTACTGGCCCTGTTTGGCGTCCCCATGGTCGTTGCCCTGGTGTTGGCGGCCATCATCGTGATCATGCAGGTGAATCACCGTGTGGTGGACCTGATGCACGGCTCCGCGCAGGATCGGGCCAGCGCGGGTTCCGAGAGTGTGGGCTGGTGGCTGGAGTCGCACATGAGTGCGGTACGCACCCTGGCTCAGACTCGGATGATCAGTTCGGGCGACACCGATAGCATCTCGGGTGTACTGCAGCACTTTGGCCAGCGCATGAGCGCAGAATACGAGGTGCTGTTCTTCGCCGATGGCGATGGCGAGGCCTATTACCACAACGAACACCGCTCCAACCTGGTCGACCGGGGCTATTTCCAGCGCATCGTTCGGGATCAAGGTGCCACATCCGTGGTGACCGACCCCGTGTACTCCCGCAGCACCGGGAATCCGATCACCGTGCTGGCCCATGCAGTGGAAGATGCACGGGGTGAGGTGGTCGGCCTGCTGGCCGCGACCGTCACCCTGGACACCCTTTCGCGCATCGTGGAGCAGGCCATCGATCAACCCGGCGCCATTGCCTGGGCCCTGGATTCCAATGGCATGACGATCGCTCACCCGGATGCACGGCGGCGGATGTCGGAAAATGCCCTGGATGTGGCCAACGAAGCCTACGCCACCATCGCTCGGCGCATGGTAGACGGTGATCGGGGTGTGGGGGAATATGTGGATGAGACCGGGCGCGCCTTCAATGTGGCCTATCAACCCATTCCCAACACGCCCGGGTGGTCCTTGGCCGTCGCCATCCCCACAGATAACCTACTGGCCACTGCGCGTGAGTTACAAATAACCCTGGTGGTTGTCTTCGGACTCACCCTATTGATCCTGGCCGGCATCATCATGCTGGTGTCGCGCATGATCGTGAGGCCAGTGAGTGAAACGCGACAGGCCCTGGACCGGATTGCGGCCGGCGACGGTGATCTGACACAACGGCTCGATGGGGAGCGTCACGACGAATTCGGGGATCTGGCCCGCAGTTTCAACGGCTTCATCGATGGTGTTCACACCCTGGTGAGGCAGGTCTCGGAGGCAGCCAGCCAGTTATCGGCGGCGGCAGAGCAACTGGCCGTGTCCAGCCGTCAGGCCAGTGAGCAAGTTCAGCAGCAGCAATCCGAAACGGAGCAGGTGGCGACGGCCATGACCGAGATGGCGGCCAGCGTGACTGAGGTGGCAGGTAATGCCCACCAGGCCGCTGATGCGGCAACCGCATCGGACCGTGCGGCGCATTCCGGTGCCGAGGTGGTCCAGCAAACCTCGCGGGAGGTTGGCGAATTGGCCACGGAGGTGCAAAGCGCAGTTTCAGTGATCAACCGCCTGCAGGGAGATGCCGAAAGTATCGGTACAGTGCTGGAGGTCATCCGTGGGATTGCAGAGCAAACCAACCTCCTGGCACTCAATGCAGCCATTGAGGCTGCCCGCGCCGGAGAGGCAGGCCGCGGTTTTGCTGTCGTGGCCGATGAAGTGCGCAGCCTGGCTACACGCACCCAAAGCTCGACGCAGGAGATTCGGAACATCATCGAAAAACTTCAGGGCGCCGCCAATGACGCGGTCAAGGTCATGGATGCGGGCCATGCCAAGGCCACCGATGGCGTTTCCTCCGCCGAACGCGCGGCCCGGGCCTTGGAGGACATCACCCGGAGTATCGGTACCATCAACGACATGAACACGCAGATCGCCAGCGCCGCCGAAGAGCAATCTGCGGTCGCCGAGGACGTAAACCGCTCCCTTACACGCATCAGCAGCGGCGTGGAGCAGGCAGCCAGCGGCTCCACACAGATTGCGGCGGCCAGCGACGAATTGGCGAGATTGGCTGCGGAACTGCAAACGCGAGTGGGAAGATTCAAGGTATAGCGGCATGACGGAGTGTATCCGCGCGGATGGGTATCCCCCTTAAATCGATTCAACCACCTCGGACAGTCTATCCCTGACCTTCGCGGCAATCTGCTTGAGTGCATCGTTATCAATAGCGGTCATGGAAGCCAACGGATCAATCGCACTGACTTCAACCCCCTCGGAAACTTCACGAAGAATGACGTTGCAGGGCAGCATGGCCCCTACTTGGGGCTCCACGCCGATGGCTTCCCAGGCCATGCCGGGATTACAGGCTCCAAGAATTCGGTACGCGGGCATTTCCTTATCCAGCTTTTTCTTCATCGTGGCCTTGACGTCGATTTCCGTCAGCACCCCGAAGCCGTGATCGGCAAGCGCCTTGCGCGTGCGCTGATCGATGTCCTCGACATCCGCATGCTTGATCACTCGGTTGATCGTGTAAGACATGGTCATCTCCAATGATTCAGGGGGATCACTCAATCCACCGCCACCCAGTACTGAAGACTGAACCAGTCCCTCTCGTCCTCCCAGGTGCGATGGACATCGAAACCGGTTTCAGCGGCCAGGGACTGCAGCGCAACGTGCGTGTACTTGTGACTGTACTCGGTGATGATGGGCTCATCGGTGGCAAAATGGAAAGTCTGGCCGGCCAGATGCACCGCTTGCGGACAGCGGCTGACCAGGTGCATCTCGATGCGCCCGGCCTCGGCGTTCCAGACCGCCCGGTGCGTGAAGTTGGCGATATTGAAGTCCGATCCCAGTTCCCGATTGGCACGCTCCAGCAGATTGAGATTGAAGGCAGCGGTCACGCCCTGGGCATCATCGTAGGCTGGAACCAGGACCTCAGCGGGCTTTTGCAGATCCACCCCCAGCAACAAGGCACCACCGTGGCCTACAACGCGACGCAGCGTTAGCAGCAACTCCCGGGCTTCCTTGGGCGTGAAGTTGCCCAGCGTGGAACCCGGAAAGAACACCACCCGGCGCCGAGCCCGCAGTCGGGGTGTGGGTAATGAGAACGGCCGGGTGAAGTCCGCTGCCACCGGCAGAATCTCCAATCGGGGAAATGCGGCCTCCAACGGCGCAAGGTTGGCTACCATGTGCTCCAGGCAAATCTCCATGGGGACATAGGCGGCCGGCTCCCGCAGATGCTTCAGGACCAGCGGCACCTTGTTACTGCTGCCACTGCCTGGCTCCACCACCATCACCCGTGGTCCCAGGGCACGGGCCATGTCCGCGCCATGCTGCTCAAGGATGCCCCGCTCGGTGCGCGTGGGGTAGTACTCGGGCAGGTCGCAGATACGGTCGAACAGGCGCGAGCCAGCCTCATCATAGAAATACTTGGGCGAGGTCTGACGGGGGCGCTGAGACAGGGCTGCGAGCATGTCCTGGAGGAATAGTTCCCGCTCATCAACGGGAGAATGGAGGCGTTGTGCGTTTGCCGGCATCAGTCGATATCCTTGGCCAGTCGGATCCCCATGAACTGCCAGCGGTCTCCGGGATAGAAGAAATTACGGTAGGTGACCCGGGCGTGCCCCGGCGGTGTCACGCAGGAACTGCCGCGCAGCACCATCTGATTACACATGAACTTGCCGTTATATTCACCGATGGCCCCGGCAGGGGCCCGGTACCCTGGGTACTGCACGTAGGGGCTGGCGGTCCATTGCCATACTTCACCAAAACACTGGCGCAGGTCAGTGCCCTGTGCGGCATCCGGGTGGAAGGCAGAATGTGTGCCCTGCCCTGTCGGTTCGATCCCTGCCTGTTCCACGGCGACCTCCCATTCGGCTTCCGTGGGCAACCTGGCGCCGGCCCAGCGGGCAAAGGCATCGGCCTCGTAATAGCTCACGTGGCACACGGGGCGGGCCGGATCCAGCGCCTGTTCGCCCATCAGGGTGAATTCCGAGGTGTACTCCCGGCTCCAGTAGAGAGGGCGGTCCCAGCCCTGGGACTGCACGGTGGCCCAGCCGTCGGACAGCCAAAGCTCGGGAGTGCGATAACCACCATCGCGGATGAACGCCAGGTATTCACCATTGGTGATCAAGCGGTCAGCCAGACGGTGGGGTTCCAGCCATTGCCGATGTCGTGGGCGCTCATTGTCGAAAGAGAAACCGATCCCGTCAAAACCCATGTCCACCAGTTCCCGGGCGCCAGACAGAAACTCCAGGTGCGCTACGGATGCTCCCGTGGAAAGCAGGCCATCCCGGTAGGCTGGACACAGTGGATTGGCAGCCAGTACATGCTTGATATCGGTGAGGATCAGTTCCTGGTGCTGTTGCTCATGGTGCAACCCCAGCGTGACCAGCTGCGCCAACTCCGGATCATCACCACGCTCATCCAGCAAGTTCAGCAGATGCTCATCCACATAGGCACGGTAGGCCATGATCTGGTCGACACCGGGTCGGGTGATCTGGCCGCGCTGCGGGCGAGGGTGCATCTGGCCCACCGTGTAGTAGTAGGAGTTGAACAGGTAGCCGTAACGTTCGTTGAAACGGTGATACCCCTTTGCATGGGGATGCAGGATGAAATTCTCGAAAAACCAGGTGGTGTGGGCCAGATGCCACTTGGTGGGGCTCACGTCGGCCATGGTCTGCACCGTCATGTCCTCAGCGGACAACGGTGCCGCCAGGGCAAGGCTGTGATCCCGGACCGCCTGGTAACGGTGGCGCAGGGTTTGAAGGGTAAGCTCGGTCTGCGTAACGTCTGGCTGGGCAATATCGGGCAGGGCACTCACGGCGGGCTCCTTACAACCATGGGTTCTGTCAATAGACGTTAAACCGTGGATTGATCTACGTCAACGACAAACCACCGCCTCCCGGTCACCCCACCCCATGAACTCCCGCAATGCCTGGCGACGTTCCATGGCATCTTGATACCCCAGACGGATTAATTCACGCGTAAAGCCGGCCTCGAACAGCAGATAAGACAGCAATTCGGAACGCTCCGGATGCATGGCTCCCAGCGGGTACAGGGCCGCGCGCATCAACCGTGGCAATTCCTGCCGATATCGAACCGCCACCGAGGCAAGGTCCTCTGACGGAGCGATCACCATCGCCTGGATCGGTCTCAGCTCCGCACCCGCGGAGCGCAACGTTTGTCGTCCGGTCGCCCGCAAGGAGGCATTGATACGCTCCATACGCTCCAGATCCACGGTGAGTCCATCCAGAAAGATGCTGGACAGGGCATGCCCGGCGATCCGCCCCGGAGAGGGATACGCTTCGCCCCGCTCCCAGGGGTCCTCCTGCAGCTTCCAGGAACTGATCACCAGCACCCGATCGGCCCCCAGGTGGATCGCCGGGCTGATGGGCGAGAGGTGTCGCATGGAACCATCACCAAAATATTCCCGGTCAAGACGCACCGCAGGGAAGACGAAAGGAATGGCACTGGTAGCCATCAGGTGATCAATGCCGAGTCGAGCCGGGATGCCGATGCGCTTGGCCCGTCGCCAGGGTTCGATACTCCCGACCCCTTGGTAGAACGTGAGGCTCTCGCCCGAGGCATACCCGAATGCGGACACGCTCGCGGCACGCAAATGGCCTTCGGCAATGGCCTCATCCAGAGCCGAAAAATCCAGTGTACGGGTGAGCAATTGCCGAAGCGGCTCGTTGTCCAGAACCGCCTGGGGGCGCCATCGCGGGAAACGTGCGGCCAGCGGGTACAGGCTCCAGCGCAGCGCCGAAGACAGCAAGGCACCTGCATCAGCTCGATACACTTGGTGAGCACGGAAATTCCCCCAGATGGCCTCCATACTCTCGACTCCAGCACGAAAGTCCCTGGCGAGCACCGCCAGTACCGCGGCATTGATGCCTCCAGCCGAGACCCCACACAGGATTGTCAACGGGGTGGGTCCCTCCGTATCGCGAAGATCCGCCATGGCCTTGAGAACACCCACCTGATAGGCGGCCCGGGCACCCCCGCCAGTGAGGACCAACGCACGTCGTGGCTCGACATACTCATCATGAGATGCAGGCAGCGAGCTGGAATGCGGCGAGATCATCTTGACTGAACGCTCCATTCACACATCGGCAAACGGTAGTGAGGCACCTGGAATATTAGTGCAGGCTACCGGTCGATCGATACCACAGGCGCCCATCCTCGTATCGGATCGCAAACCGGCGGCCCACTTGCAGGAACTCCAGGGGCACAGAAGACGCTCCCGGTCTTCATCACGTACCTGGGCTTTCAGTATTGGTTAATCTCAATGACTTATGTTAATGCGAACCGTTACCATAATTAAACTTGTTCTTATTTATTTCTCAAACTCCGAGCCCCCTTCGCCAAGCCCGCAAGCCGGCCAGGCCTGCTTGATGCCCACTGCTGCGCCACCCTGGAGGGCGGGCTGGCGCCCAAGAGCTGAGTCCACATGCCTGACCATAACCATCCCCTGATCGCACACCCTTATGGAACGACATCCAGAGGTGTTTTGCCAATGACAATACCCTGGCGCCTCGCACTACCCTCGATGGCCCTGCTATTACTGCCCAACCCGGGACAGGCACAGCCTGGAGAGACACCCCCAGCGGAGACTTCGGTACAACTGGACACACTCACCGTCACGGCGGGCACCCGCACGGAACGCTCATTGGAGCGAAGCCCGGCATCGGTGGAGGTGATCACCGCTGCAGACATCCAGAACAGCGGGTCGGTGCTGCTCAGCGACGTGCTGCGCAACCACTCCGGGCTGTATGTGAGTGCCGATGGCACCCTGGCCTCCATCCGGGGCGCCAGCCGGGATGACACCGTGTTCCTGATCAACGGACGCCGCATCTCGGGTGAACCGAGCCGGCGCTACGTGCTCAACCGCCTCACGGCAGGACAGATTGAACGGATCGAGATCCTCAAGGGCCCGGGCAGCGTGCTGTATGGCTCCGATGCCCTGGGCGGCGTGATCAATATCATCACTCGCCAGCCCCGCACCGGCTTCGAGGCGGATGTGGACGTGCAGGCGGGGATGCGCGATGGCGGGGGCGCGGAGCGGCTCTCGGCCAGCGCCAACCTGCTCGGCGGCAATGAGCGCACCCAGGTCAGCGTGCTGGCCAACGCCAGCACACGCAACGCCTATGAGAGCAGCACTTCCGCCCAGGTGGGGGTCACCGGGCAACGAACACCTCCCTCCGAGCACGGTGGAACCAGTTCTCCCGTGCGAAACATTCAGGATATCTACCGCTTCGATGAACAGCGCCTGGACGAGGCGGATGTGTATAACCTGGGAGTGACACTACGCCACGAGATCACTCCCACCCTGCAGGGTGAACTGGAACTGGGATGGATGGAGGAAAGCCGCTCCAGGGATTACGTCAATGAGGGCCGCACAGACACGAACTACGCCAGCAACCAGGGCCAGACCATTCCGGCCTTCAATATCCCCACCCGCTGGACCGACGATAACCGTCGCACCGATGTCTCCGGCACCCTGGACTGGCGGCCCGACGAACGCTTCGGGCTGAGCTACAACCTCTACCAGAGCCGCTATGAAAAGGAACGCTCCGTCACCGTGATCCCGTGGCGTGACCTGGGATTTGAAAGCAGCAGCCAGACGGATGCCGGCGGAAATGACACCATACTGACCGAGACCATCAACGACCTGCTGGCCACCTGGAGTCCGTCTGCCAAACACACCCTGGCAGCCGGCGCCCAGTACCGGGATGGGGATGACCGCTGGCACGGCGGCGCCTTCGCACAGCATGAGTGGCAGGCCAGCAAACGCCTGGATCTGGTATACGGCGTTCGCTACGACGAAGCCAGTGTGGGCGAAGACAGCACCACCGTGAAGGCCGGCGGTGTCTATGCACTGACCGAAGCCACACGCCTGCGCTTCAACTACGCCCAGGGCTTCAAGGTGCCCGAGAATCGCGACTACGACGTTCGCCAGATCAATCCAAATGGCATGCTCATGCTCGGCGCCCAGGTACTGGACCCCAGTGTCGGCAAGATCCCCCATGACCTGAAGCCGGAGCAAAGCGAAACCTGGGAGCTGGGCCTGCTGGGACGGGTTGGCGGCGGCCGCTACGAACTCACCGCCTTTCACACCGAGATTCGCGACCGGGTGGAGCGGGTGCGTGAACAACCCACTGACATCGAGTACATCACCTTCCGCAACGTGGGCGAGGCCCGCATCCGTGGCCTGGAGGCCCTGTTGTCCCTGCCCGTGACCCACTCGGTGTACGCCGATCTCACTGGCACCTGGGTGGACGCGGAGAATCGCAACACCGGGAAAACCCTTTCCAGCAGCCCGGACATCACCGCCGTGGCTGGCCTCACCTGGGCACCCGATGACAGGCAATTCTGGCAGCTGCGCGTGCGTCACGTGGGCCAGCGTTATCTGGATGCCGACAACACCGAGCGTGACAGCCGCTACACCGTGGCCGACCTGACTGCCAGCTTCCAGCCCCGAAACTGGGACAACCTGGAACTCTATGGCGGCATCGACAACCTGTTCGACGCCAACAATGACAGCAGCCTGCTGGCCGACCCGGGTCGGTTCTACCGAGTGGGATTGCGCTACTCGCTGCGCTGAGCCCCCTTTTCCTGAACACGCGGACAGATTCAAGCCATGACAAGACCACACGCATATCGCCCCGGCATTCCGGTCCTTTTTCTTTTGCTGATCATGCTGTTGATGATGATGGCTCCGGTGCATGCGGATCCAAGTCAATCACGCACGGCCCTGCATCTTTGCGACGATGACCGTCAGCATCTGCTCGGTCACATGCGGGAGTTTCTGGAGATCTCCAACGGTATTCTCGCCTCCGCACTGGAGGATGATCATGAGCGCATCGCCACCCTGGCCGAGGATTTCCGCCCCACCTCTGCCATGCTGGAACGCATGAAGTTGCTGGCGCAAGCCTATGAGGAAGAGGGTCGGCCGCATCGGACAAACCAGCGGGAGCTGAGGCGCTTCGAGCGCATGGCGGCCAATCTGTCTCCGGATTTCGTGGAAATGTACCGGGCCATGCGCCTGGGATTCGACGACATTGCCGAGCAATCCCGGCAGGGTGCGCCCAGCCAGGAGATCATGCATCGTCTGGTGAATGTGCAGAACGTGTGCATCGCCTGTCATCGGCAGTTTGAATTCCTGCCCATGGAGTGCCACTAAGCCATCCACAACCCATTCCCGGGCCAAGGTCCGGGTTTGCCAGAAATATATTAGAACTTTATAATATACGAATATTTATTCACGCCATCCAAGGAATCCTCCATGCTCAAACGCGACCTCAATGAGTCGTATCACCCCCTGTTTTTCCTGGCGGCCCTGGGGGCAGGCGGTCTGGCCGTTTCGTTCTTCATGTACCCCATGTTTCTGGTGGAACGCCCCCAACCCTCCATGGCCACCTTCAATCACCTGTGGCCCATCCTCACCGGCCCGGTGACGCCCGCATCGGTCGGGCTGGCGGTGGTGCTGCTGGCCGTGGTCCTCCTCGCTGCCCTGCACTTCCGGCTGCTGGCCTGGAACATCCGCGAATACCGCCAGTTCCGCCGGACCCCGGCGTTCGCCCAGTTGCTCAGTAGCAACAGCGAGATCTCCCTGATGGCCATTCCGCTGACCCTGGCCATGTCCATCAACATGATGTTCGTGCTGGGCGCCCTATTCGTGCCTAATCTGTGGTCGGTGGTGGAATACCTGTTCCCGCTGGCGCTACTGGCCTTCATGGCGGTAGGCGTGTATGCCCTGAAGATCCTGACCACCTACTTTGCCCGCGTGCTCACCGAGGGCAACGTGGATTTCTCGTCCAATAACAGTCTGTCGCCGATGATCGCCATTTTCGCCTTGGCCATGATCGCCGTGGGTCTGGCGGCACCGGCCATGATGAGCCAGACCCAGGCCACAGCCATTACCGCCCTTCTGCTATCCATGTTCTTTTTCACTGCGGCCATCCTGCTGTCGGTGATCAAGCTGGTACACGGCTTCCAGGCCATGATGGTCAAGGGCATCAATGTGGCAGCGAGCCCCAGCCTGTGGATCATCATCCCCATCCTCACCCTGCTGGGCATCACCTGGATCCGCCTGTCCTATGGCCTGCAGCAGGGGTTTGATCAGTCGGTCAACTACAGCTCGCTGTTGATCCTGGGTGCCGCCATCCTGTCCGCACAGATACTCTTCGGGCTGATCGGCTATGCGGTGATGCAGAGGCTGGGCTATTTCCGCGATTACTCGCGGGGAACTCAGGGCAATGCAGGCACCTTCACCCTGATCTGCCCTGGCGTGGCGTTTTTCGTCTTCGGCATGTTCTTCATTCACCTGGGCCTCATCAACAGCGGCGTGCTGCAAGCGGGCAGTTGGGCGCATCTTCTGGTGATGCTCCCGTTCATCGCCGTGCAACTCAAGACTCTTGAAGTGATGTGGCGCATCAAGCGCAACATCCTTGATGTACCCGGGGATTTGAAAGCGGTGCGGACCACTGGAAGTTAAGCCCACGCCGCCCACTACAGAATCCTCAAAGAGTCAGTGACCCCTTGCGAAAGGGACATCAGAATCGATAACTTGCCATCATTCTGATGTCCCTCCCCGCCTCCGGCAGAGCTTCGTCACCCCCGATGGTTGTCTGCTCGCTATATTCCTTGTCGAACAGGTTACGAACAGCCAGTGATAGGGTCAGGTCAGGTGCCTGGCGAGGATACCAACTGGCTTGTACGTGATGCAGTGTATAACCCGATCGGTCAAGATCACCGTCACTCAGACCCGCCTGTGCAATCAATGTATATCCGATATCGAGCGCCTCACTGGCCTGCCAGGCATGATCCCAAGCGAGACGATCACCCGTATTGCTGCCAACACGTCTGATCGTGTCGACACGATCCCCCTGCTCGTCCACCAGTTTTGCCCGTGTGTATGAGAGTGTGGTTCGATAACGATGCGTGCTCCATCGGGCTTTCATTTCCCATCCCTTTGATGTGACGCGATCATCATTGTAAAAACCTGTCACTGGCTGGCCGCGGCTTCCGCCGGTTTGCACGATCAGGTTATCGATATCATTCTGGAAGTAGGTGATGGAGGCATTCAGGCGGTCATGCTGTGCCAGCACATCATTGCCCCGGTATCGCAGCCCCAGCTCGCGCTGACGTGATCGCTCTGGCGCCAGAGATTTCCCGAACCTGCGCTTGCCTGGCTCTGCGTTGAATTCGGGTTCATCCACAGCCGATGCGAACCAGCCGATAGGGATCACACCACTGCTTCGAACGGCCTCGCCATAGCCTGCAAAAGTCGACCACCCCATGCCCAGGTCCACTTCAATACCGGCATTCGGCGATATCTCGTTTCCGGTCACTTGCACGGCACCATAATCGCTCTCGTAACGATCGAGACGTGCCCCTCCGGAGAGGGTGAACCGACCAACTGCTGCGCTCTCTTGAACAAAGATCCCGAAATGACTCACCTCGCTACGCTGACCGTCCCGCGCCCCCTGGCTGACCACCTTACCGTCTTCCCGATAATGGTCCATGCCCAGGACAAGATCATGCATCCATTGCCCCAAGGAGAATGACGAAGCATTTCTTATCTCAAGGCCCTTGCCCTGACTGATGGTTTCGGTGTTCCGGTCTTCATTGATCAGGTTCAATTCATTACTGAATAGATTCACCCCCGTATTCAACAATGGACGATCCACCGGATCAAAGCCGTAGTTCAGAACATAGGCATCCCGCCGGTGGATCTGCTGCTCCAGTGGGGCTTCTGGATCATAGGCAAGATCACCGCGTCCCCATCGATACTCACCGCGATTCTCGCTGCGCTCTGCGCTCAAGCGCACGGAATGCGCATCTTGATCCAGCATGCTGAACTTCATGAAGTAATGGCGATCCCGACCACCGGTACCATGGATTTTACGACCATCTCCCGACTCATAGTCCCCTCGGTTCACCCCTTTAACATGCGCTAGCAGCCCACCCTGCTCTCCCAGTCGGGTATAGGCGGTCAACGCACCATGATCCGAACGGTTAGCTGAGTGATAACCGGTCCTGACGGTGGAGCCGGTGTCCTGATCCAACTCCAGCAAATCCTGAGCATCCACCGTCTCGAAGCGGATGGCCCCACCGAGTGCGCCGGGGCCTCTATCCGCCCCCACTCCGGTGAGGACTTCCACCTGTTTGAGGAGGTCCGGATCCAGGGAACCGATCCCACCATGATGTTGAAACAGGCTTCGGCCCTGCACCGCGCCGTCGATGGTGATATTGAGATTATTGCCATCAACCCCACGGAAATACAGGCGCTGGGCACTGCGGGCGCCGCCACCCACGGTCACTGAGGTTTGATCCTTGAATACATCAGACACAGTGGCGGCAAGATTGCGTTGCAGCTGCTCTACGGGAACCCCCTGACCAATGACCGGGGTGGTGCCCTCCACACTGATGGGCTGCAGCTCCATGGAGGACTTTCCCCCCTCCGCCTGAGCGCCACTGGAAAAAAGCATATACACGGCAGCACTGACGGCTGCAGTCAGACGTTTATTCATGATAACGGCCATCATTCGATTTATAATGAAGATCGAAATGATAATGATTGCGTATCCCATAGTCATGCGCTTACGGTGCAACACACTGTTCACAAAATGGAACACAATGAGCGATTACGAAGCATTACGTGCCCTCCTGGCACTCAGGAATCACGGTCAACTAACCGCCGCCGCTCAAGCTCTGAACAGGCCCAAGTCCACGTTGAGTCGACGGCTGGCCAGTCTTGAAGAGGAGTTGGGGTTACGACTGACGAGACAGGAAGGCGGCAAACTCAGACTGTCACCGATCGGGCACTGTTACGCCGAATATGGCCAGAGGATATTGGATATGGCTGCCGAAGCTCGGGAGGCAGCCACCACCCTATCCAGAGGGACGAAGCACAGGCTTCGCGTCTCGGTGAGTCACGAGATGGCCTGGGGCTGGGCAACCTGGGTACTGAATGACTTCCTCACCAGCCACCCACACTGCTCACTTGAGATTCATGCCCTGCTGCCAGGGACATCTCCCTCTCCGAGGGAAGCGGATCTCTGCCTGACCTGCAATCCCGTAGAGACACCGGAACTCACACGCAGGTATCTGGGGCGTTGGTTCAACGGGGTCTATACATCTGGTGTTCCGGAAAGGCGATGCTGTGTGCCGCATGAACCGGACCAGATCGCTCAATGCGCCTGGATCGAGTTGACAGGCGGTGACGCGGATATCAACCTGCAGCACAAGGTCTCTCAAGACATGGCCAGGGTCACGCCGCGAGCAAGACTGACGGTGAACACGATACAGACCCTGGCGGACGGGATCGCGAAAGGCTATGGCGTGGGAATCCTGCCCCGCTGGGTGGCCGAGTGTCCCCGCCATGGGGTCATGAGAGGCAGGTTGTCACGCATTCTGCCAGATTGGGAACCACGACCCACTGACCTGCATATCCTTTTCAGACCCGGATTGAAAACACCTGCGGTGGACGACCTCATTCAGCACATCACAAATCACCTGCCCTCACGCTGGCGGTTGTCAGCGACACCGGAAACTCATTGAAAGCATTGACGGCGTGTGGAGGCGCCAGCCCATGTATCTCATCGACCGCATGGTGGAAGCCCGCATTGAGGAAGCCGAGCGGCGGGGCGACTTTCAGGATCTGCCCGGTGCCGGCAAGCCACTGAACCTGGAAGACGACTCCATGGTGCCCGAGGAGCTGCGCACGGCCTATCGGCTCCTGCGTAACAGTGGTTTCATCCCGGAGGAACTGCGTTTGCGCAAGGAAATCCGTGAGGTGGAAGATCTATTGGCGACGGCTACGGATCAGTCGCTCAAGGATCAGCATTCGAAGCGCCTACGGCTATTAATGGACCGGCTGGGGCGGGAACGGGGCATGAATCCAGCGCTGAGCGCAGATTACTTCGAGCAGGTCTGCCAGCGCCTGGAGCGGCGTTGACGACCACATCCAGCCGTCATCGAAAAATTTGTCGGTTGATCATTTGCGCGTCTCACAGGTGGCGGGCACGCTGTCCACAGATCCTGTGGATATCTTTGTGGACAGCGTGTCGGCAAACCCCGAAAAGCCTGGCCTGACGGGCATTGCCGTCAGATTGGTCAAAAAATCGCCACCCCAGGCTAACTCAATAATTTATATAGATTTATTCTGAATGTCCTCCATGGGTGATTTCCCCTTGACAGAAAACCGGGCAATCGACTAAGCCCCAGCCCGCCTGTGCACAAACACACGCCGCACGGGAGTCAGTTCCAGAATCGTCACCCTTCGTCAAGTTGAATCGGCGCCAATTAACCTGATAGTCTCCGCGGTTGTTCTGGGTGCCTGCCGACCGTTCCGGTCTGGCAGGTTAAACGGGAAGTCCGGTTCAGCCAGCCTTGCCTGGCGAGTCCGGCACTGCCCCCGCAACGGTAGGTGGTAACGGCAGATTTTCTCATGCCACTGCGCGGCTCACGTCCTTGTTCGGGCGGGTCGCGTGGGAAGGCAATCTGCCAGAGGGCATCATCGCCCTCCAGGCCACAAGTCCGGAGACCGGCCCTGAACAGACCCGAACACTGCGGGGCGCTGCGGTCGGGGCCGGTCATGGATAGCCCTCCTCCTTCCCTTCTGGTTGGTGCGTCCCTCTCGTTCGGCCCGCCTTCGCTGACTCCCTGTGGTCCATCCGATCACCGCGCACGGGGTGGTGCGCGCAAGGAACGTCCATGCACAAATCGAATCCCCTTGTACTGGCCATGGTGTCCGGCACCCTGGTGTCGCCCAGCTTTGCAGGTCAGGCCAACCATCATCCATCTGCCGTTGTTGAACTGGATAGCATCGTCGTCCAGTCCCGAATCCCATCGAACCGCCGAATCACAGACGAGGACATTCGCAGGCACCAGCCCCTGGATGTGGCGGACATCTTCCGCTCCGAGGTCTCCGTGGATGTGGGCGGCGGCAGTCGCAATGCGCAGCGCCTTTATCTGCGGGGAGTGGAGGCCAGCAATCTCAATGTGAACATCGATGGCGCCCGCGAAGGCCGCAATCTCCACCAGCATCGAGGCAGCCTCGGCGGTCTGGACCCTGATCTCATCAGGCAAGTGGAAGTGGACCCACGCCCCTCGGCCGACCAGGGTCCCGGGGCCCTGGGGGGGCGCGTGGCATTCACCACCAAGGATGCTCAGGATCTGCTCCTGCCAGACCAGCAACAGGGCGCTCGCATGAAAGCCGCGTATGCCAGCGCGGATGAGGCATGGCTGGGTTCAACCTCCCTCATGACCCGGCTGAACGAGGACTGGGGCGCCCTGGCCCATCTGCGAGCCGTGAATCGTGAGGATTACCGTATTGGCGGGGGCGAAACCATGCCCCATTCCGGTGGACAGGACCGCGACTACCTGTTGCGGCTCAGCCGACTGCCCACACAGGGTCATGAGATCCGACTGGGTGCCCAGCGCCACACATTCACCGGCGATCATCCCTATGGATCCCGGGGCAGCGACTTCGGCGACCCCCGCGAGGACCAGGCCCAGGATGAGGTGGGTCAACGCGTGAGACAGCATCGCTGGACCTTGCAACATACCTATGACGCCCCGCGGGACTGGCTGGACTGGAACGGCCACCTTTACTTAACCGACCATCAGCTGCAGAGACTCGACAACGATACCCGAACCCGTACGCGGGAATACGGCGGCGATGCGAGGAATACCTTCCACTTTGATCACTTGGACATCCAGCACCGGCTGACCGTGGGCGTGGACTATTACCTGGAGGAAGGTCGGACGGAAGGCCCGAGCATCTCCAGTGAGTCCCGCAACCTGGGGGCATTCATCCAAAATCGCATGCACCGGGGACGCGTGTCGCTCTCCCTGGGGGCGCGATTCGACGACTTTTCCACCGAGTTCTACCAGCAAACACTGTCGGGAAGCGCTGTTTCCCCCAACGTGAGCGCGGAAGTGGAACTCCCCGCCGGCCTGACCGCCTTTGCCGGTTATGGCGAGGCGGTGAGTGGCGCCGGGATCATTCCCGTCGGCTGGATGGCCTACATCAATGAGGACACCAACCTCAACGATGGCGAACCCTTCAAGGCAGAAAAGTCCCGTCGCCGGGAGGCGGGTCTACGATACGAAGCCCGGGATGCCCTCGCCGACCGGGATCGACTGCAACTGGAACTCACCCTGTTCGACACTCGCCTGCACAACAGCGTGGACCGGGACGACCCCTGGGGGAGCCCCTTTGCCAGCCGCCCCTTCGGCTTTGAGCCACCGTTTGTGGGGACCATCCGCAACCGGGAGGATACCCTGCGCACACGCGGTTACGAGATCCGCGGAAGCTGGGGCATCGGCCGGTACGATACCCATGTCTCGTTCTTCAGTGCCGAAACCCTGGACGAGGATGGCAATCCCCAATCGGTATCACGACGACGGGGCGGCACCGGGGGTGATCGCTTCGTCTGGGATCATCGCTGGGCGGCCCTGGACAGCCTGACCCTGGGATACACCTTCACCTGGGTGGATGACCTCACCCAGGTGCCCGACGACGCACCACCACGTGATGGCTACAGCCTCCACGACCTGCAGGCCCAGTGGGACCCCGGCCTGGACGAGCGCCTGACCCTGTCGCTGGTGATTCACAACCTCCTGGACACCCGATATGCCCGGCATACCTCGCTGGCCGACACGGACGACGATGGTCGCATCCTCGTGCGGGATGAACCCGGCCGGGACATCCGGATGAGCGCCACGCTGAGATTCTGACAAACCGGTATCCAGCCTGCGCCCGAATCCATTCAACCACGGAAAGTATTCCATGCAGAACGCAATGATGACTCCATGGGCACCCATGCGCGCCCTCGCCCGGGTATCGATGCTGATGGTGATCCTGATGATCCTCGTCGGCTGTGATGCCCCCACACCCGACGCCAGGCTCGACAAGGACCAGGCCACTGTCCCCATGCGTGAGATCCAGGACATGCTGGGCCGCCAGGTCAGCGTGCCCAGAGATGTGGGGCGCATCGCCACGGTGAACGTGGACGCCTTTCGCATGGTGGTGCATCTGCAGGCGGACGATCGCCTGGTGGGCATTCCCGGCGACATGTTCGGCTCCCGTTTCTCCCGGGAGAAGACCATCGAGGCGCTGGCGGTGGCCGGGGTTGAAGACATCCCGCAACTGGGAGGCGGTCAGCCCGGGTCGGACATCAATCTGGAGAAGGTGGTAAGCGTCTCCCCGGATGTCTTCTTCTACTGGGCCTTCACCCGGGGCGACTCCACCCAGGCCATGGCGGACCATGCGGATCGATTGCAGCGGCAACTGGGCGTCCCGGTGGTGGCGGTGAGCACCCTCGGCCGGGAGCGGGATCCAAAGAAGATCATGGCCGAGATCGAGCGGGCCTATGCCCTGATGGGCGTCATCCTCGACCGCGAGGCGCGTGCCGAGCAGTTGCTGGATCGCTATCGCCAGGAAGTCTCCTCCCTGCAAGCCCGCCTCCAGGGCGAAGCCACGCCCCGTGTCTACCTGGCACACCGCACCAACCTGTTCAGCAACGTGGCCTTTTATTATCCGCTGGAACAGTTGGGTGCCCGCAACGTCGCCTCGCAGCGACGCGGTCGAGACGGCGAAATCGCCGCCGAGCAACTGCTGCACTGGAACCCCGAGCATATCTTCCTGCACACCCCTTCCCGGACCAGCCGGGTATCCCTGGACACCGTGCTGGACGATGCCCGTCTGCAGGACGTGGCCGCCATCCGCGACGGGCAGGTGCATCGCTTCAAGGGCACCTACATGGGCTGGGATCTGGCCACCGGCCTGGTGGACCTGATCCGCATGGGCAAGATCCTGTATCCCCAGGCCCTTGAGAATCTGGATGCACAAACCCTTGGCGAGGACATCCTATGCACCTTCTACGGCAAGCCCGGGCTGTATGAATCTCTTGCCCGGCAAAGCGGCTTTGAGGATCTGTAGCCATCATGGATACCGTCAATCCGGCACAGGCCATGGGTGATGCACGATCATCTGATACCATCGCCGCCTACCGGCATCAAAATCGTCGCCGTACCCTGCTCCTGGTGGCCCTGGCCCTGGGCCTGGTGGTCATCAGTCTCCATGGCCTGACCCTGGGAGCCATGGATATCCCCGTCGCACAGACTGTGCTGGCCCTGCTCGCCCCGGCCCTCCCGGGCCCACTGGTGAGCCCGGAGATCCAGAATGTGGTCTGGAACATCCGACTGCCACGCCTGATCACCGCCATCACTGCCGGCATGGGGCTGGCGCTGGGTGGGGTGATCCTGCAGACCCTGCTGCGTAACCCCATGGCCTCCCCCTTCACCCTGGGCCTGTCTTCCGGGGCGTCTCTGGGGGCAGCGCTGGTGATCATTTTCGGTTTTTCCGCCTTTGGCCTGGTGGGCATCGTGGCCAACGCCTTCCTGTTTGCCATCGGGGTTTCCCTGCTGATCCTGCTGATTGGTCAATGGAAAGGGGCCACCCCCATGAGCCTGATCCTGGCCGGGATCGCGCTCATGTACTTCTTTGGCGCCTGCACCACGCTGGTGATCTATTTCTCCGACGCCTATGCCACCCGCGAGGTGATGTTCTGGACGGTGGGCAGCCTCGGCCGGGCCAACTGGGAAAGCGCCATCCTGATCAGCGTGACGCTGTTTCTGGTGCTACCGATCTTTCTGTGGCGGGCGGTGGATCTCAACCGTCTGCTGCTGGGGGATGACACGGCCAGGAGTCTGGGCCTGCCGGTGGGGCACCTGCGCATCCTGCTGATGCTGCTGGTCTCCCTGCTGGTGGCTGTGGTGGTGGCCTTCACGGGCGGGATCGGCTTTCTGGGCCTGGTGGCCCCGCATCTGGCCCGGCTGATGATCGGCACCGATCACCGGTTTCTGCTCCCGGCCACGGCACTGATGGGCGGACTGCTGCTGGTGGTGGCGGATCTCATCTCCTTGCACGCCTTTGCGCCGGTGGTGCTGCCGGTGGGCGTGGTCACCGCCTTTGTGGGATCCCCGTTGTTCATCTATCTGATCCTGCGCCGTCGTGCCGGAGGTGGCGCATGAGTCCCCGGAATGGGCTGAGCGTGGAGGATGTCTCCTTCGGCTATGGGCGCGCAACGCCCACCCTGAAGAGGGTGTGTCTCCAGGTCGGCCCGGGCGAGGTGGTGGCATTGCTCGGACCCAACGGTTCGGGCAAGACCACCCTGCTCAAATGCGCCATGGGCCTGCTCAAACCGCGCGAAGGACAGATCACCCTCCATGGCCAGGATCTGCGGCGCATGCCCCGGTGGCAGGCAGCCCGGTACCTCTCCTATGTACCGCAGGCCACGGATATCGTCTATCCCATGACCGTGTTCGAGAGTGTGCTGCTCGGGCTTCGGGATAGCCCCTGGTACCCGGATCAAGCGTCACTGGAAAAGGTGGAACGGGTTTTGGAGCGACTGGAACTCACCCCCCTGGCCACCAGACCCATGGATGAACTCAGCGGTGGGCAACGCCAGAAGGCCGCCATTGCCCGGGCCCTGGTGCGGGACACACCCTATCTGCTTCTGGATGAGCCCACCAATCATCTGGACATGAAACACAAGCGCGACACCCTGGAAATCCTGCGCGAGCGGGCACGGATACAGCAACAGGGTATCCTGGTCGTACTCCACGAAATCAACATCGCCACGCAACTGGCCGATCGGATCGTGCTCTTGGACAATGGACAGGTGGTCGCTTCAGGCGCCCCTGCGGAGGTCATCACCCCTGAACACCTGCGCGCGGTGTACCAGGTGGATGTGGGGATCGCCCATCAGGATGGACTGCCGTTCGTCATGGGCTATCGCTGAGCGGATTCACCCCGACGCCATGAACGCACTCACCGGCCAGCACGGGGCCTGCCAGGCACGGGCGATGCGCTGGGCGCCGCCCAGGCGAATGGTCTCGGTCTCGAAATCCACCACCTGACAGAAATCCGCGATGTCGGGGCGCGGAGGTTGCTGAGTGGTGCGGCCGTCGGTGAGCAGCCACAGGCCGATGGGCTGATCCGGATGGCGGCGTTTCACCTGGGCCATGAGGGCCTGTGCCCGTTGCAGACCGGCCCCCACGGGGCTGCCCCCGCCACCGGGGATGGGCGCGACCCAGATATCGCTGCACAGGGGGGCCCGGGAGGGTGGCCTCAGGATATAGGCACCCTGACCTGAAAACCCCACCACCGCCAGTTCTGCCCGCTGGGTGTACAACTGATGGGCCCAGGCGGTGATCAGGCCCTTGGCCATGGCCAGCTTGTCCTGTCTGAGCATGGAGGCGGAGCAATCGAGCACCAGACAGTACAGCATGCCGGCGCCGCCCCGGCGGGGCCGATACACCAGATGCGTCCGGTGAAGCGGTGCGGCACCCTTGTTGAGCAGCGTGCGATGCCAGTGGATGCCCCCCTCCGGGTGCCTCTGTAGACGAGGCCACCGCCCCGTCCCCGGGGCGCGCCCATCCGGCAGCCGTCCGGCCGCCGGAGAGCGCGTCAGGGCTTTTTTACCGGCAGAGGCCTCACGTCCGCCAGGGGCCGGATGGGGGTGGGTTCCGGGGGCATGGCGCCCCAGTCCTGACCATCGCCGGTGCGATCGGGCTCAGTGGTTGCGGTATCCCGGGATCCATCCGGATCACCCGTAGCGCTGCCAGGTGATCGGGATGAACCGACAGCCTGCCGCGCGTCAGAGGGATCGGCGCCTGAGGATTCCGGGCCCGATGCTTCGTCGGGTGATGACGCGGAGCGGTCGCGGCGCCGGTGACCCAGCACCAGGACTTGCACCGCGTCGATGTCGGTATCGCGTATCTGCGGCGCACCTTCCAGGGCGGCATGGGCCCGGGCGGCCCGCAGCATCACCAGGTCCGCACGCACCCCTTCGACACCGGCGGCAAAACACAACTCACTCACCCGATCATGCACCGCATCGGTGAATACCAGGGACTCCAGCCGGGCGCGGGCCTGACTGAGGCGTTCCTTCAGGGCCTCCTGATCCTTAGCATGGGAGTGACTGAATCCTGCGGGATCTGCCTCGAAGGCCAGTCGGGACCGCACGATCTCCCGGCGCGTGGGGGCGTCGATCATGTCGTTCAGGCGCACCAGCAGGCCGAAGCGATCCAGGAGCTGGGGCCGCAGCTCCCCCTCCTCCGGATTCATGGTGCCCACCAGCACGAAACGCGCCTCATGCTGGTGGGAGATGCCGTCACGTTCCACACGGTTCACACCGCTCACCGACACATCCAGCAGCAGGTCCACCAGGGCATCGGGCAACAGGTTCACCTCGTCCACATAGAGCACGCCCTGGTGGGCTCGGGCCAGCAGGCCCGGCTTGAAACAGGCGTCCCCCTGCTTGAGCGCCGCCTCGATATCCAGCGAGCCCTGAAGTTGTTCCTCGCTGGCCCCCAGGGGCAGGTTGACGAAACCGCCATCGGGCAGCAGTTGCGCCAGGGCTCGGGCGCTGGTGGTCTTGGCGGCGCCACGCGGCCCTTCGATGAGCACCCCACCGATCAAGGGGTCGATGGCCGCCAGCAGCAGGGCATTCTGCAGCTGGGGCACCCCCTTGAGGGCGGTGAACGGGTATTGGGTCGACAGGGCAGTCATGAGATCAGCCTTCCAGGTGTTCTTCGGTCTGCAGCAGGTGGTGTTCCAGCTGCTGGCGATAGTTGCCAGGGTGCTCCCACAGGCCTCGCTGCATGGCCTCCAGCAGGCGTTCGCACATCTCGTGCAGGGCGGCCGGGTTGTGGGCCTGTATGAAGCCGCGGGTGTCGGGGTCGTTGATGTAGGCATCGGTGACGCGGGCGTACTGATCATCCCGCACCACCCGGGCCGTGGCATCATAGGCGAACAGATATTCCACGGTGGCGGCCATCTCCGACGCCCCCTTGTAACCGTGTCGCTTGACCCCCTCAATCCACTTGGGGTTGGTGACCCGGGAGCGGATCACCCGGCTGATCTCCCACTCCAGGGTGTGCATGCGCGGGGCCTGGGGATGGCTGTGATCGCCATGGTAGATCTCGGGTTGACGACCACTGAAGTGGCGCACCGCCGCCGTCATGCCTCCCTGAAACTGGTAATAGTCGTCCGAATCCAGCAGGTCATGTTCCCGGTTATCCTGATTCTGTACCACCAGATCGATCCCCGACAATCGCCGGGTAAGCACCTGGGGCACGCGGGTGCCGTGGTCCTGCTGGCCGTAGGCATAGGCCCCCCAGTTGAGATAGGCCTGGGCCAGGTCCGCATCCTCCTGCCAGTGGCGGAAATCGATCAGCCCCTGCATGCCGGCGCCGTAGGCCCCGGGCTGGGCTCCAAAGACCCGGAATCCCGCCTGCCGACGGGCTGTGTCAGCCTCCATGCCCTGAGCGACCAGTGCCGCGGCCTCCCGGTGGATGCGGGCGCGGATCGGGTTCATGTCTTCCGGCTCATCCTGCGCTGCCACCGCCTGCACGGCGGCGTCGAACAGCCGCATCACATGGGCAAAGGCATCCCGGAAAAAACCCGAGACTCGCAAGGTAACATCGATGCGGGGGCGGTCCAGCACCGACAGGGGCAGGATCTCGAAGTCGGTCACCCGATGACTGCCGGCGGACCAGCGCGGTCGCACACCGATCAGGGCAAAGGCCTGGGCCAGGTCATCACCCCCGGTGCGCATGGTGGCCGTGCCCCAGACGGACAGGCCAATGGCACGGGGATAGTCCCCATGCTCCTGCATGTACTTCTCCACCAACAGCGCCGCTGATTTCATCCCCAGGGTCCAGCTGGTAGCGGTGGGGATGGCGCGGGCATCCACCGAGAAGAAGTTGCGCCCGGTGGGCAGCACATCCGGACGCCCCCGGGAGGGCGCACCGCTGGGCCCGGGCGGCACGAAGCATCCTTCAAGCCCGTCACACAGCCCCCCTAGCTCCCGCTGGCCGCAGGCGCGCAGATCCGGTCGCAGGCGCGTGTGGATGCGGTCCAGCACCGGGCGGGTTTGGTGCCAGGCGGCCTGCGCATCCGGCAGGCCGTTTTCCAGGATGGACTGCGCCAGGGTTTCCAGCCGTTCGCGGGTATCGCCGTGATGACGCCAGGGTTCGTCGGTCACGGCGGTTTGCAGCATGTGGGGCCGGGGGCCTGTCCAGGGATCGGCCCAGGTGGCATCCAGGGGATCGAATCCCGCGCCCAGATCCAGGTCACGGGCCAGGGCCCGGATCAGGCTGTCGTTGCCGTCGCGCCCGTCACCCATGGGGTAGCGAGCCAGGGCCAGCAGGGTGTCGCGCTCCTGGCGCCCCTCGGGAGATTCTCCGAAGATGTGCAGACCATCGCGGATCTGGCTTTCCTTGAGCTCACACAGATAGGCGTCGGTGCGGTTGAGCAGCAATTGCTCTTCCTCCTCGGTCGCCGGCGTCTCCAGCCCCAGATCCCGATGCAGGTCCTGGGCGACGATGCTGTCCAGGATGTTTTTACGGAGCACCCCGGCGCGGCGGCGATCCAGCATCAGGGCCTCGTAGTATTCGTCCACCTGGCGCTCAAGATCGCGGGTCGGCCCGTAGTTCTCGGCCCGCGTCAGCGGCGGCATCAGGTGATCAATGATCACCGCCTGGGCACGGCGCTTGGCCTGGGTGCCCTCCCCCGGGTCGTTGACGATGAAGGGATACAGATGCGGCATGGGGCCGAAGATCAGGTCCGGCCAGCAGGTTTCACTCAGGGCGACGCTCTTGCCCGGCAACCACTCCAGGTTACCGTGCTTGCCCACGTGGATGATGGCATCACAGCCAAACTGCAGACGTAGCCAGGCGTAGAAGGCCAGGTAGTAATGCGGGGGCACCAGATCCGGATCGTGATAATTGGCCATCATGTCCAGGTGATAACCGCGGGCGGGCTGGATGCCCACGAACACACCACCACAACGCAACCCGGCGATCATGAATCGTTGCTGGCGCACCATGGGGTCCTGCTCCGGCTCGCCCCAGCGTGCCAGTACCGCCTCGCGACTGGACTCAGGCAACGCATCGAAATACCGCTGGTAGTCGGCCATGGACAGGCTTTGCCAGGCGGGACGCTGGGCCAACTGCTGGGGGTCGTTGGTCACGCCTTCGCAGAGTCGGCGCATCAGGGCATCGCCGTCATCGGGGATAGCGTCCACGGCGTAGCCCTCCCCCTTCAGGCGCCGCAGGATACCGATGACGGATGCCGGGGTATCCAGCCCCACGCCGTTACCCAGGCGACCCTCCCGGGTGGGATAGTTGGCCAGGATCAGCGCCAGGCGCTTGTCTCCATTGGGGGTGGTGCGCAGCCGGCACCAGCGCTCGGCCAGGGTGGCCACGAACGCGATCCGCTCGGCATGGGGCTGATAGTGCACCACATCGGTCTGGGTGTGCGGGCAGCGTCGTTCGAGCCCCTTGAAGCTCACCGCCCGCGAAATCACATGGCCATCCATCTCCGGCAGGGCCACCTGCATGGCGATGTCCCGGGGTTGCAACCCATGCACATCCTGCTGCCAGTTGTCCTCGTTGCCCCCCGAGAGGATCACCTGCAGCACGGGCCGATCATCTGCCAGGGCCTGCTCGCCATCCATACCCTGGGCCCGGGAGAAGGCGGTGGCATTCATGATCAGCGCCACGCCCTGTTCCCGGCACAGGCGACGCACCATCTCCAGGCAGAGCGGGTCCTTCAGGGAGACCAGGGCCATGGGCAAGGGGTTGAGACCCCGGCTCAGCAGGGCCTGACAGAGGGCATCGAACACGGCGGTGTTGCCCGCCTGCAGGTGCGAGCGATAAAACAGGACGGCCACCACCGGCGCCCCCGCCTGCCAGCGGGCCTGCCAGGCCGCCACCGTGCCCACATCCTGTTCAGGGTGATAGACACCGATGTGGGGCAGCGGCCGGGGCGGCGGGGGCTCAAGGGGCAGATCAAAAAAGGTGGCGCCCAGATAATCGTAAAAGGCACGGATGTTGGCAGGCCCGCCCTCGCGCAGATAGCGCCACAGGGTACGGCAAACATCTGGCTCCACTGTGCTCTTCATGAGCAGGTTGCCATCCTCGGTGTTGTCCCCGGAAAACATCACCAGCGGGATACCCTGGCGTCGGCACAAGGCCCACACCTGCTCCGTGCCATAGGGCCAGTAGGACTCTCCGCCCAGATGATCAATGATGATCACCCGGGCCTTTTGCAGCACCTCGTCCAGGTACAGGTCCACCGAAGCCGGTTGCCCCAGATGCAGCAGATTGGCCAGACGGACCGAAGGGTACCCGGCCTCCTCCCCGGATGAGCGCGACCGGGCCTGCGGGCATTGGGCCGCCAGCAGGGCCAGGGTGGTGTCCGCGGCACTGAGGATGACGATATCGGCAGGCGCCTGATCCAGACGCGTGATCACCGAGTCGTCGTCAACGAACCCGCCGGGTTGTGCCGCCAGCAGGTGCATCAGGCAGTCGCTGTCAGGGCTGCTGGTTGCAGGGCCTGCTCCAGGGCATCGGCCGACAAATCCTGGCCGATCACCACCAGACGGGTGCTGCGTTCTTCCTCTGTTCTCCAGGGCCGGTCAAAGTAGCTGTCGAAACGACTCCCCACCCCGTGAACCACAAGACGCATGCGCTTCTCGGGCAAGGCCGCGAAACCCTTCACGCGGAAGATGCGGTGATCACGCACCAGTTGCTGCAGTTGTTCCAGCAGCCTGTCGCGGTCCACCTGCGGCAGCGTGATCACCAGGGAGTCGAACTGGTCGTGGTCATGATCGTGGTGATCATCACCCTCGCCATGGGCGTGGTCATGATGCCCAGCGCGCAGGTGGATATGCTCTTCGGAGGCACTGCCCAGGCCCATCATGAGCAGGGGATCCACCCTTCCATGGTCACTGGAGAGGACTTTCACCTGGGGCGGGATCTCGGCGCGCACCAGTTTTGTGACCTGTTCCACCGCCGCCGCGTCCACCCGATCGGTCTTGCTCAGCACCACCAGATCCGCCGCGGACAACTGATCTTCAAAGAGCTCATGAAGGGGGGAGTCGTGGTCCAGATTCGGGTCGGAGCGGCGCTGCCGATCCACCGCCTCGGGGTTGGCGGCGAACTGCCCCTGGGCCGTGGCCGGCACATCCACCACGGTGACCACCGCATCCACGGTGCAACCGGTCTTGATCTCCGGCCAGTTGAAGGCCTGTACCAGGGGCTTGGGCAGGGCCAGGCCGGAGGTCTCGATGAGGATGTGATCGATCTCGTCCCGCCGTTCCATCAGGGCCTTCATCACCGGATAAAAGGCCTCCTGGACGGTACAGCACAGACAGCCATTGGCCAGCTCGTAGAGGGTGCCGACATCTTCCCCCGTCTCGTCGCAGCCAATGCCGCAGCCCTTGAGGATCTCGCCGTCCATGCCCAGTTCGCCAAACTCGTTGACGATCACGGCAATGCGCCGCCCCTGGGCATTCTCCAGGAGGTGGCGCAGCAGGGTGGTCTTGCCACTGCCCAGAAAGCCCGTGACGATGGTGGCAGGGATTTTTGATCTTGATGTCATGAAAGCACTCGCTCGCGCGCCGCCCGCGCATCGATGGGATGGATACACCACAGGGGCGGCACGTGCCACGGAGGAGAGGGGCAAAGAGCGGTCCGGCTCCACCCGGCACGCCGCACCCCGCGGCACCTGGTCTTCAACAGGCCGGTCTCCGGGCTTGTGGTGGATTGTCGTCGTGGGGATCTGCCTTCCCATGAGATCCGCCCCTGGGGACGGGGTCTCACAGTGGCCTGAGGGGTCCACGTTCACCACTTACCGTTGCGGGGGCAGCGCCGGAGTGATCGTCTGAGCGATGTCACCGGCTTCCCGTTTCAACCCGATGGATGGGCCGTCGAGGCCCCGGGTCACCTGCTGAAGTCTGAAGATAACCGTATAAAGTTAACAGGCATCCGCCGCGGGCTCAAATTGAGGGCACACGAGAGAAATACTCCATGCGCGGCACCCGTTCTCTGAACGCCTGGGCCAGGTCATCCCGCTCCCGCAGAATTGGCGTGGCTCATCAGGATGATTCAAGACCGGTGCTCAGCACCCCATACCTGGACATCGCCCACCAATTTCAGGGCATCACGGGCGTTGGCGGCCCAGAGATCCGCACCGATGACCATGGCCAGTGAAGGCACCCTGTTGATCAGGTTACCACCCACCAGGATCAGGGGTTGCAGCCCCACCTGGTGTTGGCGAATCTCCTCAATCAATTCACGCACGGCCCAGAGATGACGAGGCAACGAGACCGTGAGCCCCACAAGATGGGGGTCGAATCGGCGAACTTGCCCCAACAGGGAGTTTCGAGGCACATCCGCTCCCAGAAACTGCACGGACCAGCCCGACATCTCAAACGCATCTGCAATCATCCGCAAACCAATGACATGCCGATTGCCGGGAGGGGCCGCAAACAATGACCGCATCCCGTTCGAGGTGGATGAGGGGCGGCTGAGCAGCAGTTGAGCCATCACATCCTGTGCGATGGAGCTGGCCAGATGCTCCTCGGCTACCGTGAGGCGATTGGCATGCCACTCCTTGCCAACCTCATACAGAGCCGGTTGCAACAACTCATGCTCAGCCTCGATCAGGGTATCGCCCCTGTCCATCGCCTCTTCCAGGAGTGCTGTGGCGGTGCGGCGGTCGCCAGCAATCAGTGCCTGCATGACCTGATCGGCGACCGGATCCACGGTCACTTTGGGTGCTTCAACAACACCCGAGGTATTGGCATTCTCCAGAACACGAGCAGCATGGGCGAAAAGTTCGCTCATCCTCGCCCGATTGTCCGCGCAAAGATAGCGCGACAGGCAACCCTCCATTTCCTGTAAGGCATGAAAGACAACGCCAGTCGACAAACCTCGCCGGAGCAGGAGGGACGATAGCCACTGCAGGCAGTCTTCCAGGGGTTCATGGATGCCAAAAACCAGTGCCGGACGGATAAACTCCAGTAAAAAGGTCAACTCTTCACGGCATCGGTCTGATCCGAACGCCCCGCCGTCGGCGTAGAATTCAGGAAACCGAGCCGTGATACGATGGCTGGAGAAGCGAATGAGTTCCTCTCGATGGTGTTCGAACTGCTGTACGCCCTCCGCATCCAACCTGAACCGGTGGTTCTGATGGGTGAAATCAACGGTCGGACTGGGTATCACCCTGGACAAGAGAACCTCGCTTGAAAAACAAACCCAAGTTTTCGGGGCACTGACGCAAGATGATAGCCCATTCCGTTCAGTTTCTGAGCCTGCAATCACCGTCTCCGAGAGCCGCCCATCTCAACCCTTGGACACGAGCGGGGAATGACAGGCATGGACGTGCCTGACCATTACCTGAAACAGGAACTCTACGAACTCATCCGCAAGGATGCTCGGAGCTTTGATTTTCTTCAGAAAGCCACGCTGGACGGCATCTGGTTCTGGGATATTGAACGCCCGGATCATGAATGGATGAGCGATGGCTTCTGGACCATGCTGGGGCAGGATCCAGCCACCAAACAGCCGCTGGCCCGGGAGTGGCAATCCCTGGTAGACCCGGAAGATCTGAAGGTCGTCCATCAAGCGCTTGAAGAGCATTTTGCCAACCCCGAACACCCCTTTGATCAGATTATCCGCTACACGCACCGCGATGGCTCGACGCTCTGGATTCGCTGTCGGGGCATGGCCATTCGGGATGATCAAGGGCGACCGGTGAGAATGCTGGGAGCACACACGGACCTGACACCCGTCAAACGTGCCCAGGCTGAACTGGAATCCCGAACGCGCGATCTGGCCCGTATAGCCAGGGCGATGGATAACGCTCAGGAAGGCATCATCATCACCGACTCGCAAGCCAGCATCCTATCCGTGAACCGGGCGTTCACGCAGATTACCGGTTATACCGCCACGGAGGTCCTCGGGCACAACCCTCGCCTGCTCCAGTCGGGCCGACATACACCGGATTTCTACCAGGCCATGTGGCGAGACATCATTCACGCCGGTACCTGGCAGGGAGAAATCTGGAATCGACGCAGAAATGGCGAAGAGTATCCCCAGTGGACCACCATCAGCCAGGTACCCGGGGAGGATGGTCAAATGGACTATGTGGCTGTCCTCAGTGACCTGACCGACAAAAGGCGTACCGAGGAGCGTATCGCCTTTCTCGCCCATTACGATCCATTGACGGGACTGGCCAACCGCCATCTACTGATGGAACACCTGAACCGCTCACTGGCTCACTGCCAGCGAGAGGGACTCCACCTGGCAGTGATCACCCTGGACCTGGATGATTTCATTCAGGTCAACGAACGTGTTGGCCACGAAGCAGGGGATCGAATCCTGCGCAAGGTGGCGGAGCAGTTGAAATCCTGCCTTCGCAAGGGCGACATGGTCGCCCGCCTCGGTGGAGACGAGTTCGTTGTCGTGGCTCAACTACAGCCCGGGATTGACCAGATCCGATGCCTCACGCAAAAAATGCAATCCAGCCTGCCCCAGACGCTGGATGATGAACTCCAGCGTCTGGGCCTGACGGCCAGCATGGGGGTTGTGCTCTCCAGCCAGGGAGACGATGCAGACACCATGCTACGACACTCCCATCAGGCCATGTGTGCAGCCAAACAGACAGGCAGAGGGACCTTCTCCGTATTTGATGTTTCGCAGACTCAGGCAGCTCAAGCACTTCGTGATGAACGTCAGCGCATCCTGCGAGGCATTGAGCAGGAAGAGTTCGCATTGTTCTACCAACCCAAGGTGGATCTCAAAAGCGGCTGGGTCAGGGGTGCCGAAGCCCTTATCCGATGGTACCACCCGGACAGGGGACTCCTGCCCCCTGACGCCTTCCTGCCGCAGACCGCCGGGACGGACCTGGAATTCCAGCTGGGTGACTGGGTGCTGGCCGAGGCTTTGCGTCAGATGGATACCTGGCGGGGCCTGGGAAAGAGCATCCCCGTCAGCATCAACGTATCGGCGACGCATCTGCTGCAGCCTGGATTCGCCCGGCGTCTGGAGGAAAAGCTTCAGGAGTATCCTCGCCTGGCTCCGGGTGACCTGGAAATTGAAATCCTGGAAAGCGCCGCCGTGGAGGACTGGCAACGCGCGGCACAGGCCATGCGTGACTGCCGCAACCTGGGCGTGCGATTTGCTCTGGATGACTTCGGGACCGGCTATTCATCGCTGGTGCATCTGCGGCGCCTGGCCCTGGACACGTTGAAGCTCGATAAGAGCTTTGTCGGCACCATGCTGCAAAATCCTGAAGATTTCAGCATTGTGGAGAGCGTGGTCAGCCTCGCCATCTCGTTCCAGTTGGAAGCGATAGCCGAAGGGGTGGAAACGGAGAACCAGGCGCGTGTCCTGATGAAAATGGGATGCCCGATCGTACAGGGGTTTGGCATTGCCAAGCCCATGGAGGCCAGCCGGATCATTGCCTGGGCACAAGATTGGGAGCAGTCTGGCCTGTGGAAGGGGCTGTAAGCGGAGCGCAAGGGGTGCCGCGCTCACCGGCGCCAACCTCTAGCGGGTCCGCCGCGAACAGACGATCAAAGCAGTCCTCAGTGATCGCCAAAGTCGACAAGGCCCGCGTCAGCACGAGCAGATCCTCGCCGTGGTCATCCCGCATTGCATAGCCACTCAGCGCTCATAACGTGTCCAGCCACTCAAGCAAGTAACGGGCATGGGTCAGCGTGGCATCGCGCTCGGACTCGTCCATGCGCTGCCAGGCGCGGTAGGGCATGGCCATGCGCGGGTTCGCGGCAAAGTCTGCCTCGTGGCGGAGCATGAAATCCCAGTAGAGCGCATTGAATGGGCAGGCATCGGGGCCATGGCGGCGGGTCGCCGCGTACCGGCAGCCCTTGCAGTAGTCGGATTGGCGCTTGATGTAGCTGGCAGAGGCGGCATAGGGTTTGCTCGCCACCAGGCCGCCGTCGGCGTACTGGCTCATGCCGCGGGTATTGGGCATCTCCACCCATTCGAAGGCATCGATGTAGATCCCCAGATACCAGGCATCCACCGCGTCCGGGTCACACCCCGCGAGCAACGCGAAGTTGCCGGTGATCATCAGCCGCTGGATGTGGTGTGCATAGGCCAGGCGCAGGGACTGCCCAATGGCATGACGCAGACAGACCATGTCGGTCTCGCCGGTCCAGTACCAGCGGGGCAAGGGCCGGCGGGCATCCAGGGCGTTGGTCTGCGCATAGTCCGGCATGCGCCCCCAGTAGACGCCCCGCACGTATTCGCGCCAACCGAGGATCTGGCGCACAAATCCCTCGCAGGCAGCGATATCCACCGCGCCTGCCTCAAAGGCCTCCAGCGCCGCATCGATCACCTCCCGTGGATGCAGCATCTTGGTATTGAGGGCGAAAGAAAGCCCCGAATGGAACAGCAACGGCTCCCGGGTACTCATCGCATCCTGAAAACGACCAAAATGCGGCAAGGCCTGTTTGATGAACACCTGCAACCCCGCGCGCGCCTGGGATCGGGTCAACGGCCAGCCCAGCGCATCGGCACCAGGCTCCCCCAGGGTGCGCACTCCGGCGGCAACGATCTCCTGCCAAAGTGCCGAGACATCCGTGGGTGTCCATGGCCAGTCCGGGGCAGGAGGTTCCCCCGGCCAGCGGGCCCGGTTGTCGGCGTCGAAGTTCCAGCGCCCACCCACCGGCTTCTGGTGGTCATCCAGCAATATGCCATGGCAGCGGCGCATGTCACGATAGAAATACTCCAGGCGTGGCACCCGCTCGCTGAAGACCTGGGCCAGTGCACCCCGCTCGGAAAGAAAATGCGCCGCATCCACCACCGTGGTGGGCAGACCGAGCCGGGCTGAGGCCTCATCAAGCAGCCGTTCCACGCGCCATTCATCGGCCTCCATGCGCTCGAACCGGGTCGCCTGGTAATGTGCAGCCAGCCACTGGAGATTGGCGGCGAAGCCTTGCCGATTCCCGGGGTCGCCAATACGCAGGTAGTGAACACGGTGGCCGGCAGCCTGCAGGGCCTCGGCGAAGCGGCGCATGGCCGCGAAGATGGCCAGCACCTTCTGCGCGTGATGGACCACGTAGTCGGTCTCGCTGCGGATCTCCATCATCACCACAACGCAACCGTCTTCCGGTTGGCGAAACCAGGGGTGCGATGCGTTGAGTTGATCACCGAGCACCAGACGCAAGGTGGTCATGCCGGCCCCCTGCCCGCACCGACCGATCCCCGTTGCCGACGACAGCGCTCGGAACAATAGCGCACCTCATCCCAGACGCGGACCCACTTGCGCCGCCAGGCAAACGGGCGGCCGCAGACCACACAGATCTTCGTGGGCAGGTTGGGTTTGGCGTGGCTCATTCGATGCCCCTGATTCGATCCGAAGGACAGGCCCTGGCAAGACGCCCGCACCGCATTCGGCTGGGGCTCACGCAAGGTCGGGCGGTCATCTGCAGTGTACGCGGGTGGCGGATGTGAACCAATGAAACCTGTCCACTTCAACTCGAGCAGGTTATCTAATACCATAAGAGATTGATTATCATTAACTGGCCCGGAATTCCCCATGGTGTCGACACCGCTTCGCTGGGCCATCGCCGCGGTGTTCTTTGCCGGGCTGGCCGTGGGCGGCTGGCCCTGGGGACGCATGGCGCCTCGGGTGAGATCGGCCCTGGCCACCTTCGGTGCCCTGGAGGTGGCCGTTGCCCTGACCGCCCTGGGCCATTTCTTCCTCACCGACCTATACCACAGCCTGTACCCGGCGCTCTACGCCCTGGCCGGAGACCATCCAGTGGCCGACCAAGCCCTCAAGGCGGGTCTGGCTGCGGTGATCCTGTTCCCGCCTGCCTTCCTGATGGGGGGCACCCTGCCCATGATGGGGCAGTTCATGGTCCGCGTGGTGGGACGACTGTCCACCACCGGCACGGCCCTGTATTCCCTCAACACCTTCAGTTCCGCCGTGGGTGCCCTGGCGGCCGGCTTTGCCGCCGCGCATGGTGGGGTTGATCGCCTTTGCCTCGGGTCTGGCCACCCTGGGCGTGGAGGTGCTCTGGACAAGACTGTTTGCCCAGGTCCTGCAGAATTCCGTTTACACCTACGCCATCGTGCTGGTGTCTTTCCTGGTCGCCCTGTCCCTTGGATCACTGATGGCCAACGCCTTGGCCCGCATCCAGCGTCTGCCCCCCACGGTGTGCTTGGCGTGCTGTTGCTCCTGTCGGCCGTCGTGATTGCGGCCTCGCCCTGGGCCTTTCATGCCGCCACCGACGGGCTCAACTACGTGGGGGCCGGGGCTGGCTGGCGGGAATACCTGTCCGCCGTGTCGGCCACGGCGATGGTGCTCCCTGGCATCCTGCTGGGCGCGGTCCTGCCCTATCTGTTACGGGCAGTGGAGGCATCCCGCCCGGAACCGGGCCAGATCATCGGGCAACTGCGGGAAGGCAGCCATGCCACGGCCACGAGGAACTGGCGGGGAGACATCTGGACGCCTTCCTGAGCCTCACACCCTTTGAGGCCGCGCCCTCGCCCACGCCCGAGGAAACGGGCTCACGCTGGGAAGAATGATCAGCGATCAAGGGAGCTGACGGGTGGTGCCGAACCCGAGGGCCGGGCCACCACCCGCCCCTGCTCAGTAGCTGTATACGCCGCGGTTCAGGGCATCCCGTATGGCCAAACGATCGTGGAGGAACGAACGCGCTTTCCGGGTTTAAACGCGTTCGTCGCCGGGCAGAGGCGGCGCGTCTGGAGTCCGGTCAAGCACGGCCAGGAAGTCTGCGCGTTGGCCTTGAGCGGCTTCTGCGCGCAGGTAGTCCAGAGTCATCACGCTGGCCATTTTTTCGGCAGCCGCGCTGGCAATGAACTGGTTGACGGACACGCCGTCGCGAGCGGCGAGTTCCTTGATTCGCGCATGTACGGAGTCGGGCAGGCGGATGGTCAGGGCGGTCATGGGAGTGTCTCCAGATGCTTAAGGAAATGGCTGGGCCTGATGGCTTCTACGCCCAGTTCCTGCGAACGCCGGAAGTCTTTGATGTTATGCGTGACGATGAAACAACTGCGGGAGGCGACCGCGCATTCGAGCACCATGTCATCGTTGGGATCGCGCAAAAAGGGGCGCCAGAGATAGTGGACATCCTGCAGGCGAGACAGCGAAGCCAGATAGCGCAGAAAACCCAGCATCTGAGCATCGCTGATGCCTGGGGGGCGATGTTCCGGTCGGGTCAGCACGGACTGCCACTCCATATAGAGTGCCACGGAGAGCGCCGGGGTAAAATGCGGCGAAGGCAGATGGCGCAACAATTGGTGGCTGGCGCCCTGCTGCGAACGCATGGCCGCAACGAGTACAGAGGTGTCGAGCACGACATTCATGGTTACGCCAGCATAACCACTTCAGCGCAATCCGCAAGCGCAGCCCTTTCCCTCACTCTGGGAAGGCAGGTGGTGCCGAACCCGGGGACAGGGGCACCACCCGCCCCTGCTCAGTAGCTGTACACGCCGCGGTTCAGGGCATCCCGTATGGCTGAAATCACCTTGGACGAACGGATGGTGGCCGACGTGAAACCGTCCACTTCCGCGTTTTCCGTCACCACCTCCCCGGGTGAGTACAACTCCGGGATGACCTCACTGGTCCGCACTCCCCAGGGGCAATCCCTCCTCGGCCAGCCGGTAATTCGTATCCCCATAGGCCAGTTGGCGGAAGCTGGCGGCGGTCACACGGTTGTTTTCCAGGGTGAGTTGCACCCCCACCTATATCTGGTCACGGTCGAAGAAACCACCCCGGTAGGTGCCATCTTCATAAACCGGTGCCGGCTCCCCCGTTTCCGGGCCCCAGCAGCCCGCCAGCATGAACGGCAGCGCAATGATCACGGGCCAACGACATCTCAATGACATGAATTTGCTCCCTTTTGCTGTGAAACAAGCAAGTCTCAGCGACAAACACTCCCTTCTCCCCCTCGGGGAGAAGGGCCGGGGATGAGGGGGTAAGGGCGGCACTGTGCCAGCCCTCGCCCCTCACACCAACCCGTCTCCCCGCAGGGGCGAGGGGCTTGGATCGTATCGTTCATCATTGGGTGTGCCTCACCCGGCGTGATGCATGAGAGTGAGTAATAATCATTCAATAAAACAAACACAAAAAGGCACATCTCGGTGATTCCTGGCAAGCTCAGGCTGCCCGAGCGGCCTGCCCCCGCGGCAAGCCGGCGCCGGCCAGGGCACGCAACAGAATGCCGATGGTGCTGCCATTGTGCAGCGCCGAGGCCGCCACCGGATTGAGCAACCCGAAGGCGGCCGCGGAGAGAATGCCCGTATTCAACCCCACGGTAAGCTTGAAATTGCTGTCCACCAGCCCACGCGTGGCCAGGGCCAGGGCCTTGGCATCGGCCACCCGGGCGATATCATCCTCCAGCAGCGTGATGTCCGCCGCCAGGCGCGCCACATCCGCCCCATGATGCATGGCCATGCCCACATGGGCCCCCGACAGGGCCGGGGCATCGTTGATGCCATCGCCCACAAAGGCGATGCGGGCACCCTCTTCCGCCAGGTTCTTCAGGGCCAGCGCCTTATCCTCGGGCATGAGCCCCGCCCGGTAGTCATCCAGCCCCACCCGCGGATGGCGTGCACGGGTTCAACGCCGCTGAACCAGATTTCGTTCATCAGTCGTCCCCGTGACGCTCGGCGTCCAGTTCTGCCTTGATGTCGGCCATCTGCTCCTTGAGTTCTTCAACGCCGCCAGCCACGCCCGAATAGAGGTCGACTCCGGCCTTCATCAGCTTGCGACGGGTCTCCTCGTCACTGAGCACCCAGGCGGCTCCGGCACCGAAGGCCAGACAAGGCAGCCAGGTAGCCCCCCACCACCAGGCCACGAACGAAAGGATTGCCGTCGCGGGGGGGGGGTGGCAAGGGGCCTGGCATGGGCGGCGGCAGGCGCCTCAAGCGTCGATTGCCCGGCTTCAAGAGGCGCGCCCGTCAGGCTTTTCAGCATCGGCATCGATCACGGAATCGCCATCGGCCACCTTGGCGGCTTCGGCACGCGCGAGCCGCCGACGCGCACGGGCGGAATGGTCTCCGGGTCATAGTCCACCACGCAGGAACGGGCCAGCAGGTTGATACGCACATCGCGCACCCCGGGCAGTGATGCCAGCAGAACCTGAAGTATTTCGATCAAGGCCCCGGACGGGGACTTCTGGAGCTGAGGGTCGCGGACAAGTTTCAGTCGCACGCGCCCACGCACGTGATGGGCGATCCGCACATCGTCGAGCACGGCACGCACGTCATCAAGCTGAATCATGGCGCACCTGCCAACAGGCACGGTGGCCACTCAGGAGCGCTTGCGCGCAGAGGGGAAGGTCCAGGCATCAAGGTCACGCACCCATTACTCCGGGATTGCGTCACTTGGCTGGCGGCGGCTGGCTGGAGTGACGTACGGTTGATTCGGGCAGATCGCTCAGGATCCGTACCCCGTCATCATGACATGGCGTGCCTTGAACGCCAAGCCGGGTGCTTCATCAGTTCGCGCAAGCCCCGGGTTCTCAGTCGGTTCGATCGCCTTCCAAAGAGCCCAGCAGATGCCGCCATCGTGCATCCTCGACACCCCCCGTGGACCGATGGCCAAAGATCTGCATCAACAGGCTGCCATCGAAACCATACCACTCCAGGGAATGCACCGGGCCACGATGCGTTGGGCGACGGACCACCCACACCTCGGCGAGCCCGGCACGGCGCAGATCCAGACTGAACCGGGGATTCCTGATCCGCCACCAATCGTCGGCCTCGCGGAAGCTCCCCACATAGCCGTGATGGATCTGCACGGCACCAACGCTGGCCACATGCACTTCCACCGACAAGGCCTCATCCCGGATGTATTCCAGCAGGGTGCATCCGGACTCCACCCCCACGGAGAAGGCTCGGCCCGGACCCGCCAACCGCAGGGCGTTGAGCCGCGTCATGCCGAAATGCACCAGCAGGTCCGAAAAGTCACCCGGTTCACCCATGGCATCCCAGCGAACCCTGAGATCCACGATGTCCACCAGGGGAATGCGTCGGGCGGGCGACTGCACGACAGGCGCACAGGACAGGAATTCCGGCGTCAGCCGCGGCCCGCGAAAACGCGTCACCAGCGCGGCGAAAACCCCCTGACTGGATTCGGAAGTGAGCTCCACGCCATGAACCTGACTGCCGTCGGCATCAAAGAAATACACCCCGCGTTCCGCCATCGGGTTATCCCGCGCAACCACGGCCAGGGCGTGATGCCAGCGGCCGAGCATCAGTCGCAGGTCCATGCCACTGCCGACCAGCCAACCCATGTCTTCGCGGACGTGCGCATGGCCAAGGCTGCCCACGCTCTGATGGATGACATGGGCGTTACGGGTCACGGCCCGCACAGTGCCCAGGGATTCCAGGGCCGGGAGTAGTTCATCCCAGTTCGGCCTGAGGCGCACCAGGCCATCACCCAGTTCTCGCATGAGCAGGCGGGCATCCGACAGGCCGGTGCGACTGGCCAGGTCATGACGGGTCCTGCGCTCGGCTCGGGCAGCAGGCTCCGGGTCGGCTTGAGTCCGAGCCATCGGTGCGGGCTCGGCGGACGATGAAGAGAGTACACGCATGAGAACCTCCTGACGGTCGATGGATGACGACCGGCACATTGGAAGCAGATGTGACGCACTCTGGCTGGCTGATCGATGACGTCGACGGCGGGCTGAGTGGAGGATGGCGGATCCACGGATCGGACCCGATAGGAAATAAAGTTAATGCATTACATTCTCATTTGCAACCCGACAACCGATCACCAGAAAGCCTCTTGTACTCATACCCCCTTGAAAAAAATGGATGCGGGTCGCCGAAAAGAAAACAGACCCCTTGGCGAGAATCGTAATGAGTACTATTCTTGATAAGAAGCACTGCCGGCAAGCCAACGCCGGCCATCCCCAGCCATCCTTTCGGGAGACACCGCCATGATGATTGCCATGAACCGCTTCAAGGTACGCCCCGGTCACGAAACAGAATTCGAAGAGATCTGGGAGGGACGCGAGAGCCGTTTGAAAGGGGTTCCCGGGTTCATCGAGTTCAAGGTGTTGCGGGGCGCATCATTCGACGACCACACCTTGTATTCCACCCACACCCTCTGGACCAGCCTGGGGGATTTCGAGGCCTGGACCCAGTCTGATGCGTTTCGCGAGGCCCATCGGTCGGCCGGCAGTCGTTCCCATATCTACCTCACCGGGCCCCATCTGGAATGCTTTGAGGTACTCCAGTCCATGGCCGCGGACACCTGATCACCGGGACGGCCTTTCCCTTTGAACCGATGCATCCGTTCGTCGGAAACACCACGATGGGACTATGCCTTTTTAATGCGAATGATTATTATTAATCACGCATATTCACCCTTCGGAGGTTCCCATGCACGCAGCAGAGTTTCTGCCCCAGCGCCACGCCCGGCTTTCCACCTTCCATTCGCCCCAGGCCCGCCCCTACCTGGACAGCCGCCATATGGGCCTGACCGAATCCCAGCAACTCGAGCTGGCCTGCGGCCGAAGGGTGCATCGGCTGCGCCAGGACTGGCTTAATCTTGTCCATCACCTGCGCAAGCATCCCTGGCTTCGCTGCACCACATCGGCGCCTGGCGTTGAGCTGGATCAGCCGCTGAATGCGGATCAGGCCAGCACCAGGGAAAATACACTGTTCCTGCGCGGCTATCGCCAATCCCTGGCGCTCAATCTCGATCACTGGCGCAGCGGCTTCGTGATGGACGGGGAAACCTCCGGGCAATCGGTCCCCCAATCCATGCGCTTCTTCAACGAATTCGGTGAGCGGATATTCACCTTCCAGGCCGCATCGCCGCGGGGGCTCGACCCCACCCTGATCCAGCCCTTCATGGATCCTCATCAGGGACGCCAGAAGACCCATGTCCCCACCCCACCCCATTGGCATGCAGACCCCAAAAGCCACCCACTGGACCGGCTGGATCGGGAATCCCTGCGGATCTGGTGGCAACTGCCCACGGACTTTCCCGCAGAGTGCATACCAGGCCTGCCCGAATTATCGCGAACGCAAATGCTGGAAACCCTGGGCCGTGAGTTCGCCCTGCGTACCGGCGTGAACGCCCTGCATCTGCTGGCCGAGTCGCTCAACGAACAGACACACCTACCGCTGCGCGTATCGGTATCCAACGGGGCCGTCACCCAACGCCACGCCAGCGACCACATCGAGGCCAACGTCCGCGCCAATGTCCTGGAGATGGAGCAGGGGCCGGCCCGGGCACGGCTGGAACTGCAATCGGTGGAGACCGTCTGGGTCGTTCGCAAACCCGGCTACCGGGGTTTTACCCTGGCCATCGAGTGTCACGACCGTCACGGCAGACTGCTGATGAGCATCGATGATCAGGCCACCTCAGCCCACCCCTGGAACGACTGGCCCAGCCTCCTCCGGACCATGCAGCCGGCCATCACCGCCTGGTAGATCCCGCCTCTGCCTGAACCCCGCCCTCGGGGCGGGGCACGCCTCCCATCCGCTCAGGCGGACGAGTTTTCCGCCGTCAGCGCTGAATGCAGATCAGTATTTTCGAACATTCTCACCTCCATAAAGTTATGATATAACTTATCTTTACTCAAGAGATCATCACCCTACACGTCACGAGGCAAGGAGGTTTCCCCATGCGCCCAGTACCCATGCTCGCCCTGCTCTCCACACTGCCGGGCCTGGCTCTGGCCGATGTACCCGCCGTGGTGCTGGAGGAAGTCACCGTCACCTCGGCCACCCGTACGGATCGCGCACGGGACGCGAGCCCGGTGGCCATGGAGGTGGTCACGGAGCAGGAGATCCGCAAGCAGGGGGCGGTCACCCTGCGGGATGTCCTCCTCAATACACCGGGGGTGTTCATCAATCCGGGTCGGGGCGACATTTCCATCCGCGGCGCCGGCGCCAAGGGCACCCTGCTACTGGTGGACGGGCGGCGCCTGGCGGGGGAAGCCGGCATGGGGTTCGAGTTGGACCGCATTCCGGCGGGCAGCATCGAGCGCATCGAGGTGGTCAAGGGCCCCATGGGGGTACTCTACGGCTCCGATGCGCTGGGCGGCATCATCAACATCATCACCAAACAGCCGCAGGATGGCCTGGAGGGGATGGTCAGCACCAGCGTGGGTGCCACGGCCTCGGGGGATGCCAAGCGCTACGAGGTGCAGGGAGACATCCGGGGTCGACGGGGCGATACCGGCTTCAGCGCCTGGTTCAATGCCAGCCGGCAAGGGGAATACTCCGAAACCGGCACGGCCCGGGTGATGGTCCCTCGCGGGGGTGGACAACCGGGGGCGGCACCCCCTTCCGAGTCCAGCTTTCCATTCCTGCGCAACAACCTGGCGGACACCTATCGGGTGGACGTGAGCTACCGGGAACCCACCGATCTGCTCAGCGTGGGTGGTCGGCTCACCCAGCGTCTGCATGAGCGCCTGGAGCTGGGGATGGATGTGAGCTACCTGCGCGAGACGCGGGATGCCCGCTTCGTGGGCAACATGCATCCCTCAAATTACACCCTGCCCAACGGGCAGACCGCCCCGGTGCGCAATGCTCCGGTGGAAAACGATTGGGAGAACGACCGTCTGGATGTGGCCCTGCGGGGACGACTGGAACCCACCGACACCCTGCAACTGGACTGGCGCAGCCACCGCTCACGGTATGACAAGGACGAGACCATCACGTCGCCCATCTGGAATGACCTGGGGTACACGTCGCAGGGGGCGTCGGCCTCCGTGTCGGGCACCGGCGAGGTCACCGTGCATGGTCATGAACTGACCGGCACCTGGCGGCCCGCCGAGGCCCATACGGTGCTGGCCGGCGCGGAATACCGCGACGAAAAACGCTCCGCCCCCTTCTTCAATCGGGACAACATCCAGGAGAGCCGGGATTACTGGTTCCGCTCCCTGTTTGCTCAGCACGAGTGGCGTCTTTCACCTCATGCCGAGATCATTTATGGCCTTCGCCATGATGACCCCTCCCAGTCGAAATCAGCCAACAGCGGCAGCATGGGGCTGCAGTACGTCATCCATCCCCAGGCACGCCTGCGCATCAACTACGCCGAGGGCTTCCGCATTGCCGACCTGCCGGAAACCTTCCTGAACCGCGAGACGCCCCGCGGTCGACTCGCCGGCGCCTCCGTGACCGATCCGGCCCTTGGCAAGGAGGCCTTCGAACTGGATCCGGAGCGCAGCGAGAACATCGAAGTGGGCATCAGTGGCCAGGGACAAGGCTGGCGTTATGACATTGCCGTGTTCCAGAGCACCATCGACGACCGCATCGAACGCACGGTGGAGGCCCCGCGGGGCATCACCTATACCACCTTCCGCAATATCAGCGAGGCCCGCATTCGCGGCCTGGAACTGGGCACAAGCTACCGCTTCTCACCGGCATGGACAGTGAGTGCTTCTGCCGGCCTGCTGGACACCGAAAATCGAGAGGCGGGGGAGAAACTGGAGTTCGAGCCCGATCTTCAGGCCCGGATCGAGGTGGACTGGCGCCCCGCGGCAGCCTGGGAGTTGAACCTGGCGGTGCGCCACACGGGCACCCAGCGCTATACCGATACACCAGGCGAGCCCCTGGCCCGGGTGGACCCGTACACCCTGACGGATCTGCGCGTGAGCTACATGCCTCCGGCCCTGGGACCGGTGGATATCTTCGGTGGGGTGGAGAACCTCTTCGATACACGGGTGGACACGGCAGTGGGCAGCGACCCAGGCCCCTTTGGCTACGTGGGAGTGCGGTATTTCTATTGATCACCGCCAAGGATGGACGGCTGTGCCGACGGGCGCCAGTTCCGTACCTTCGATCCTCTGCCCGCTCCCACAGAGGAAGGTTCCATGGGGCATCACTGCCCCCTCAAGCGCCCCACACCCGGATGCAACGCTCTTCCATTGTCCGCTCCGTCTCCCAGATCCGCTCTTCCCAGGTCACCTCGGGATCGCGATTGAAGATCACCAGGTGGGCCTCGTCAGCACCCACCTGGCTGGCATAGGCGACCGTCTGGACCAGCCCCTGGCTGATGACGCCTTCCAGGGCGCCACGCTGTAGCTTGAGCTCGATGACAATGCGCTGCATCGGCCCATGAAAACCCCTGGCCGGGTCCGTCGGCCATTCAATGAACAGATCCGTGCGCTTGCGGCCCAGGCCATATTCCCGTCTGATGCGGCCACCGCCATTGACGATCCGCTGCAAAAAGGCCTGCATCAGCAACTGCGGGCCCGCCTCCTTGTAGTCAAAGCGCTCCAGCCAGGCATCGGCCTGTTCACGGAAGAACTGCTGGAAGGCACGCAGCAACTTCGGAATGTCCAGGTGCCCCTTTGAGGTGACGTACCACTCCTGCTCCTGGTTGGGGATGCGGGTCTGCATGATCCAGGTCAGATCCCTCGGGATCACCTCCCGATAGATCCGATTGCTGATGCGTACCTGGGGCCGGGTCTCGATCAGCCCCAGATCCTCCACGTACTGCTGATCGTCGGGACTGATGCCCTGCAGATCCTCGTCCTGACCCGACAGCAGGGCACGCATCACCCCCTGCACACGCGGTTCGCGCAGCTTGTCAGTGAGCTGGTCCAGATGCGTGGCCCGGGACTGGATCAGCGCCTCCCGGGCGGCCCGGTAGTCCTCCAGGGACAAGGGACGAGTCCGGTCGCGGGCCGGTTTGAAGCGCCAGGTGAGTTCATAGCCCAGGGCATTCACCAGCCAGGGCTGGCCGTGGGTGTCTTCCCATAGCTCCTGGAAGATGGTCGGATCAAAGGCCTGACCCGTCTCGTCGGTGTGCTGCTGCCACAGGGCCTGGCACTCTTCTTCGGTGAAGTTGCCCATGCGCAGCGACTCGGCCTTGATGTTGAAGGCACTGCCGCCAGTGATCACCTGAGCCCCTTCCTGGTGCAGGCGGTAATCCCGTACATCGCGCACACCACACAGCACGATGCTCTGGGGGAAGGCATCCGGTCGCTGCGGATAGCCGGCACGGATCTGGCGCAGCAGCGAGATCAGGGTGTCGCCCACCAAGGCGTCCACTTCGTCCAGGAACAGTACCGTGGGGCGATCGCATCCAAGCGACCATGTTTCCAGCAAATGCGTCAGCAGATCCTGGGCGTTGTTGTCCTGATGCTCCCTCAGCCAGCGACTCGGAGCGTCGTTGCCCAGATAGTGGTTGATGGATCGGGCAATGGCGCTGCAGGCTGCCTGGATGCCGAGCGTCGAGTCGCCACGCGCCGCCTGGGCGCCCTCGATATTGGCATAGGCACAGGCATAACGACCCTGAGCATTGATCACCTGCATCATCGCCAGCAGCGTGGTGGTCTTGCCCGTCTGGCGCGGGGCATGGAGCACGAAATACCGCTTCTGCTCGATCAGCGCCTGCAGATCCTCCCAGTCGATGCGACTCAAGGGGTCAATGGCATAGTGATCGGCAGGGACCGTGGGTCCGGCATTGTTGAAGAAGCGAGGCATGACCGCAGTATAGGACGGAATCTCTCTGGTAAACCAATACCTGCGTACAAAAGACAGGGACAGGCCTGTGGGAGAAAACGCTGCAGCAGGGCTGATGCAGGAGCGGGCCTGCCCACGAAGACGTTCGGCACCGCGCTTCAGCTCCATGCGCTCCGCCTTTCGCCGCCCTGGACGGCTCCCACGGTGCTAACACCTTGACTTGAGGTGTTCGCGGACGCCATGCGCATCCTGCATGACAAGGCCCAGGCTCGCGGCGCAAGAATTCTCGGTTACTGGCCGATCGATGAACACTACGACTTTGAGCACTCCCTGGCCGTGATCGACGACCATTTCTGCGGTCTGGCCCTGGACGAAGACAACCAGAGCGAATTCACCGATGCCCGCGTGGCCACCTGGTGTCGACAGCTTCAGGCGGTGGTCTTCCCCTGACAGCCCCCCACCCGCAGCCACGTGCCGCGGGTGGGTATGGCGGCTGCTACTGCTGCGCCGCGGACCTGGCCTCCTCGGACGTGATCCCGCCCCAGGTCATCACCATATTGATGTCCGGGGTGCCAAAAAGCGTTTCGAATGATTTGGTGGGCAAGGTCTCCACCATCTCGTCTTGCAGCGACTGACGCCGCGCCTCCAGCTCGGGCGTCATTTCTCCGGCGCGACGAAGGGTTCGCAGCTCAAACCAGTCCTCGGGCCAGAGTTGCGGGTCCAGGGCAACCGTGACGGTCTGCATGGTGGATTTGCGCAATAACTGAATGCGGAAACTCTCCACGGCGTGCTCCATCCCCGCCGGTCGCGGCGTGCGCGACTCGGGCTTCTCGCTCACCAGCACCAGATCCAGTGCATCGGTCACTCCGCCCATGGGGGCATGACTCAGCACCAGAAGATCGTTGGCCCGAGCGATCTCATCCTCCCCAAAGAGCAGGTCCAGACCATATTGCAGGGCCAGAAAGCCGACTGTGGCCGGACCGCATGGGTAGCCATGGTGGTCCAGCACCTGCGCCAGGCTGATGCTTCTGGCGACCCCGTCAGGGTGGATGACGTGTATGGGGGGGTGATCCTTCACCACCTGGGGCAGGTCATCGGACACGGCCTGTTTCAGCGGCAGCCCGGCCAGCAGGATGACGCCCAGGGCAGAGGCAAGCACGAAACGACGAGGGGATGAATGCATGGGCAATGCTCCTCACATTAGACAATTGGGTTGAGGTCAACGGGTATTGACCGAAAGCGGAGCGTTGCAACTGGCTGGCGATGGCTGGCTGTGCAAACGAGTCATACAGAGACATCAGGGGCAGAAGGATGAAGCCGCCTCCTGCCCCTGACGGATTAACGCCGGGACATCGAGCCCACATCCATGCAACCGGGGCAGTACGGAGTGAGATCCTGTGTGTCCGGGATCCCATCACCGTCAATGTCGTCGTCCAGTTGCAGGGGCGACATCATCCATTCGCTCTCGGCGTACCGAGGATTGAAGAAGTCCGGGCGACCATCACCGTCGAAATCGAAGCGGGCCAGATCGGTCTCCGGGAAGTCGTCCCATTCGGTGAGCGCTTCCGCAACCTGGGTCAGCCGGCGCCAGCGCTCCGGATCCTGCGTGGCCGTCTCGGCCCAGGCAATCGCCAGATCGAATTCCCCCGCAGCTCCCAGCAATTTGACGCCTTCCCGCCAGCCGCGATCCTGCTGGGTGGGACTGTTGAGACGCTCAATCAACCCCTGATAGCCGTTCCAGGCCCATGCCGCGTTGGATGAGTCTCCCAGCAGCACCCGATGCGCCCCTTCTCGAGCTTTGACGACGTGCTCCTGACTAAAGCCACTGAGATGGCCCTCCCGATGCAGACGGGCCCGTTGCTCCAAAGCAACCTCAAGATAGGCTTTCGCTACCGCCTCCGTCTCTCTCATCACTGTAATCAAGCTGTCTTCATCGGAGGCCTGGTCAGCCATGGCTTGAAGCGCGGCCATCACCTCATCATCCAGAGTCGCCAGTGCCTGTTCGGACATGCCACCGCGGCTCTGCAGATCCGCGACCCTCCGGAATTGCTGGCTCCTTGAATCATTTGAGTCGATCACCCGAGCCTGCTGACGCAAGGCGTTAACGACTCCGGCCCCATCCATATCCAGGGCAAGGTGGCCATCGGCCAGCAACCATGCGGCTTCTGCCCACAGCATTGTTGAGGCGCCGCGGTACATTTCCTGTGCCAGTGACCAGCACTCGGCCATGCGTTGTCGCGCCTTGGCCGTTTCCCCCAGCTCATCGGTCACCAGGGCAGCGGCATGACATCCATTGCGCAGCAAGCGGTTGATCTCGGTGCGCGCATTATCGGGTGATGACCCCGGAGGTGGCACATAGCCGATCGCATCCCGCCAGGATTCCTCGTCAAAGTCATCCGAATCCTCGATAAAGGCGGCTGACGTGGACAGCTGCCACCCGGCATCCGCCACTTCGCGGGCAGCCTGAAGCATTCCCTCGTCGGCCAGTCGCACGGCCAGATTGCGTCCATCGGTACTCAAGCCCTGGCTACGGTAGATCAGGTAGCTGGCCCGATCCCGAGGCGATGTAATGCGGTCGTTCATCTCATCCAGCGCAGCTTGTGCTCCCCCTTGAAGAGCCGCCTCAACTGCGAAAAACACCGCGATCTCATTGGCTGCCGTGCGCGCCGCGGCACTGTACATGGGATATGGCTCCACCTCATCTTGGAGTAGTTGCTCGAAGCGCGCGGTCAACCCCAAAGCTCCGTAGGCGGGCGCGATGATGTCCACATAGAAACGGGAGAAAGCATTGGTCTGATTGCCGCAGGTGGCAACCATCAGATCTTCAAAGGCATCGATACCCGCAAGTGCCTGGTCACGCAGCCCCAAATGGGAATAAAGGGCCGCGTATCGGGCGGTATATTGGCTCTGGATCAGCCTGCAGGAAGTTGGTCCAGGCTGAGGTGAACCCATGTCATCCACCCAACGTCGCAACAAGTGGGTAGCAGCGACCGCCTGCTCATAGGAGGAACCAGTCATACCCGCTTCCGCTGCCAATTCCACCCGTTCCTCGGCTTGGTTGAGGAGAGCCGTGGTCAGATTGAAGTAGTTGCCGGTCCAGGGTTGACCGGCCCCCCCGAACTGGTTCACATAGTCGAGCAATGGCGCGATGCTGGCCTCCGCCCGATCCGGATACCCAGCGGCGAGGAAATCGTCGCTTAAGGACCGGTAGAACCTGGCATCGGCTCCGGTCAGGTTGGCAAGGCCCAGGGCCTCCAATTGCTGCTGCTGAATCCCGCTGGCTTCATCCCAGTATTCAAGGGCGCGTGTCTCCTCCCCGTTCCGGAAAAACTCCCGACCTGTGCGGCGGAACGCTTCTGCTCGCTTGGTGGGCTGAAAGATCTGAGCCCGGAGAACCAGATCGGCCTCCTCGAACAAGCCAGCGGCGGCCATACCCTGCGCAATGCTGGCGAACACCGGATCAAGCACGTTATCGGCGAACACACCGTCAAATAGGCGCTCGGCCCGCTCATAGGGGGACAAATCAGAACGGAGGAAGTATTCCACCCTGGCCTGGTTGTCCATTCCCAGCACTTCGGCTTCAGCAAGTGGTACTGTATGATCCAGAACCCTGGAGGCGGCCAGACTCGCGATAGTCTGATCTGTTGTCAGCCCTTCAGGCACCTGAAACTCTGGGTTTTCCAGAGCCTCAATGCCAACTTGATAGGTCTTACCAAGGTAACGCGCCACGTTGAAGACACCAGGACTGTTAGCTGGCATGCCTCTTCTCTCAGCCGCCAGCCATACGGCATGCGCCAGGCTACGCAGATTATCGCGTTCGGTCTGATTGTGCGGCTCAAAACCCAACTGATTATCGAAGAAGCGGGCCAGTCCATGCTCGATGTTCTGCTGAGCCAAGGCGTCGATCACCTCTTGGGCCGTGCTGACCGAATCACCCCGCAAAGCGAGGGCTATGGACTCCACACCTTCTAACCGATCCTTAATCGTGTCGGGTAGATCCACGATGCCGCCATCAGCCAGATACCGGGCAGTTTTTGCGAAATCACCTTGGGCGTAGCGCAACGAAGTAGCAATCTGCTCCATTGGGTCATCGATGCCGCGCAGGGCCAACCATAGCTCTGTCAGCAGCAGGCTGGCACGCTGAACTTGCGCGTCTTGCGCCGGATCATTCATCACCCCTGAAGGGGGTAAATCAAGCAGACTGGCCACGTCCTCCACCACCGCCTGCAATGCCAAACCATCTTGCCGATAAACGTTATCCACCAAGGTGGTCAACGGCGAAATGACCGGCCTGTCCAGGCCCATCCATGGTGCGCTTAGCTGAAGCCCCTGGAAATCGTGGCCTGTCTTCGTATCCACCCCACCTCGGGCCATCAAGCGGGCATCGCCAGGAACAGTGTCTCCCGAAATAGTCAATTGGAAACGCCCATGCTCGTCGGAACGAACGATTTCAGAAAGCGCATCACCATTCGCTTCCAACAGCCACACCGCCGCCCCCTCAATGGGTGGATCAGTTACCAGACCATTCACTTGCGAGGACGGTGTAGGATCATCGCTCGAAGAACTGCCGCCTCCACCACAGCCAGCCACTAGCAGGATGACCAGCAAGGACAGAAAGCCGGCTAGAACAGCTACAGTGAATCGTGACATGCACATGCCTCCTGCCAGATGGAAATGGCCGTTTCGGTGACTCGAGATCTCAAAAGTCATATTTCAGGCTCACCCAGTAATGTCGACCGATCTCCACACCGCTCTGCCCCGAGGGCACAGTGTGGGTTCGCTCATTGAAGAGGTTATTGACCTGAACCTGCGCCGTGAGCGCCGTGGACCTTGGCATCGGCTGGGAGTAACTCAGGCTCAGGTCCGTGATGAAAGTGACGGGCCGACTTTCACGTTCGTACTCATCAAGCTGCTCGAACACCCTTTCGCCACTGGGCAGTTCCACCAGCTCTCCATCCACTACCCGACCCGTGCGGGTAATGACGAATTGACGGCCACGATATCGGGTATTCAGATCCGCACGGATCCGTTCCCCAAAATGTCTTGAAAGACTTAGATTGGCGACCACCGGGCGGGCAAAGTCCTCCCGCAGAATATCCAGCTCGCCATAGCGGATCCGCTCACCCCGGTAGGACACATACTGCCCCGAACCGGTGGCATCCACCGGATCGTCATAATCGGCATTGCTGGTCCTGGTTTCGGAATAGGTCAGATGCAGCCCCACCAAGGTTTCACCAAACTCCCGGTACCAGGAAGCAGACACTCCCCGGTATCGGCTGTGACCATCATTGTTCATGAGGTAATAGCGATACCCGTCGGGTTGGGTATCGGTGGTGGTTCGGGCAAATTCATCCCGGTTGTCCCGCTGAACCAATTGAAGATCGAACACACCGCCCAGCACGGCCTGCCTCAGACCCACCATGATCTCGTCGCTGAACGGGGTGTCCAGATCCTCGAACACATAGCGAAAAGTGCCCTCACCCGAGTCCGCTTCCCAGTCCCGAACCACGTTCTGGGTGGTGCCACGATACTCACGAAAGAATGGTGCTCTCGCCTCCCGCAGCTTGTAGGTCAGCAAGGCAGCCCCGTAATAGCGGTTGGCCCCCGCCCGCACCACCGTACGGCCATCATCGAACACGTCCAGGCTGCCCCGGGTCCGGTAGGCAATATCGTGATTCCCCAGGAAGTCGTCATAGTCGTAACGCAGGCCCACCGTACCGGTGACCCGCCTCCAGTTGAGCGTGGTCTCGCCAAACAGACCCGCTTCATTCAAGGAGACCTCAACGTCATCGGCGGGATACACGCTTCGGGTGGAGAAATACTGTTCACGCTGCTGGCAGTCGTAGCGATTGCCGCGACACTGTACCTCGCTGTTGATCACCGGATTTTGATAAACGTAGAGATCCTCATCCCGCTGGAATCGATAACGCTGATGGTTGGCTTCGGCACCGAAACGATGGCGTACCTCGGCCTGCCCAAGATCGTTCCCCATGGTCTCCGCCATCCAGCGAAAGGACAGACTGCCCTGTTCCTTATCCAGATCACCAAAACCGCCCTGACGGCTGTTACCTACATCGGCACGGCGCCCCCAATCGATGCTCCGGGTATTGGCCCAGTTAAAGAAGTCCTTGGGTGCGCTACGGCTGTTTTCGCTGTAATTGACTCCCACCCGGAATTGATGATCGAGTCGATCTCCCGCGTATTCCAGATTCCCGGTGCTGCTGTAGCCACCGCCCTTGATGGTGAAGTCGCTATCCTTGGCATCCACAATGAAACGGTCATTGCTATAGGGGGCATAACCCACGCTCCAATCGATCAATCCCCGATCACCCAGGGGCGTGGTCAGTTTCAACAGCAGGTTGGTGTTCTCCTGCTCCTGTGAACGAGTGCGCCCCAGGGTCACCTGCGGGGTGCTGGAGCGGGCCCGACTCAGGCCGATCACCACGCCCGATGCCTCGCCCACGGGCGTTGCATAGTTCAGGGACAATCGATCTCGACTGAACTCCGGGGTGCCAGGAGGCTCCGGAGGCAAGGTGCCCGAGTCCGGATCCCAGTCGCGGGTGAACGTGCGGTAGCTCACCCAATCGCTGCGGGTCGTGCTGTAGGAAACACTCCCGTCGGCCTCCATGCCCGCACGTCGGGTCTCCACCTCCACCACGCCACCGGTGAAGCGGCTGAATTCCGCCGGCACGTTGCTATCGAACACCCGGATCTCACCGATCAGCGCACTGTCGATGAACTGGGACTGCTCATGCCCCGGCACATCGCTGATGGCGTTGGGATTGGTGGATGCCGGATCCAGACGATTGGTGATGCTCATCCCATCGAGCAGAAACTGGTTCTCGTAAAAACGCCCGCCGGAAATCGAAAAGGATTCCGGCCTCAGATCCAGTAGCGACTCGGTGGTCAGGGCGGATTCGCCAAACTGCAGTCCAGGCACCAGACGCAGCACACCATCCACGCTGCCATCGGGCCCACCGAAACGCTCGATATAGCGCGCATCAAAACGATAGCGACCCGCTGCCGTGCGCTCCCCATCAAGCGGAGTCTGCCCGATGGGACGCACCATGATGGTCTCCAGGTGCGCATTCGTTGCGCCAGCATGGGTCGCCTCGTTTGCATGAACCTCGTACACGGCCAGACATACGGCGACGCTCAACAAAAACCCGGGGGTCCTCCTCCACCGACCCCCGGTCATCAGACGGGATTGACTGCTGGACATCAGGCATCACACCCCACGCAATAGGGTGTGCGGTCCTCGGTATCGAGGATACCGTCACCATCGATATCATCATCCAGCGTCAGTGCCGACACCGCACGCTCCGCCTCGCTGCTGCCGGGACTGAAGAAGTCCGGACGCCCATCCCCGTCAAAGTCAAAGCGCGCCAGAGCCATGCCCGGGAAGTCATCGGCATCGTTCATGGCATTGGCGATATTGAGCAATTGACGATGGCGTTCCGGCGTCTCTTCGATATCCAGGGCGATCGTCCTTGCCAGATCATACCCACGAGCAGAAGCAAGCCAGCGGACCGCCGAATGGGTCTGGGTGGTGCGGTCATTGGAAGCCGCCAGTGCATCGATCATCGCCAACGAACCCGGCCAGGTGCCCGGCAGGGCGTCATCCCCTTCCACCAGCATGCGCACCCGATCCCGGGCGAGATTCACCTGCTCCTGCTGAGTCACATCGGCCCAATCGGAGTCGGTGATGGCACGGCGAAGATCCTCAGCCACCTGCACAAAGCTCCCCGTCAGGGAATTGCGCACCGAGCCACTGCGGATGTAGGACGCCAGGTCCAACGCCTGGTTGATGACCGCCTGGTCACTGGATGGGGTAGCTATCTGGCCGAGCTCCCTCACGGCATCATCCAGCGTGTTCAGGGCACGGGCGGGATCACCGCCGCTGCTGCGCAGCAAGGCCACCTCCATGAGGTGACGGATACGGTCCACAGGATCGCTCAGCACGCCGCCCAAGGCCTGAAAACGGTCAATCAGTTCCGCGTTTCCCGACATGGCCAACTGCTGATAACCCTCGGCCATGGACTTGGCGATCCAGAGGCGATCGTCGGTCGGGCTGGCCGCATCAAACACCGATTCCGCGTGTTCCCGGCAGGCCTGCATACGCTCGCGTGCCAGCGCTGGACGTTCCATCCGATCCAGGATCAACGCCACCTTGCGACAGCCCTGATCCACGAAATTTCGTCCGGATGAGCGCTGTTCCACGTACTCGTCGGACATGGCCAGTTCCCAGGCCGCGTTCATGACATCCCAGGCTTCCTCGTTTGCGCCCTGCCTCCAGAGCAGCACGGCCAGATGAGGTGTGCCGGCATCACGGCTTCCCGTACCCACCTGGGTCAGTTGCGTGATAGCGTCCTGGGCGGTGTCGGCCTGAGTTGCCACGTGTTCAATGGCTTCCTGCACTTCACCTGCAAGCGCCCGATCAACGGCCTGGTAAAGTACGGCGTTGTCCTGGGCGGCGTCCGCATTACGATCGTTGATCGGACGGACATGGTTCTCAATCCATGCCAGGTAGGTGTCGATGTCTCCCAATTCACCATAAATCGGCGCCATGCGAGGGCTCATGGTGGCACCGTAGGTGAGGTTGCAATCGGTAGTGGCCAGGCGCCGAAAATCACCGATTGCCCGTTCCATTCCCTCATCGTCGCCCAGGCGACGATAGAAATCGGCGTAGGTGGTGACCATCAGGGTCTTCATGGCCTCGCAGCGACCATCCAGCGGTTGTCCGTCCCGATATTGCTGTCCGGCGCCCAGGGTGACCTCCTGGAAGAAGCCCACCGCATTCAGGGCATCGTTGTGTGCTGAACCCGACAGCCCCGCCTCCTCGGCGGCCTCCACGGCGGCGGAAGTTCCATTTCTCAGGGCGACAAGGATGCGGCCAAAAGCGGTAGTGTAGGGTTCCCCTTGCTGGGAGTCGATGAACTCCCGCACGGCCAGGAGTGCTTGATCGGCTTCGTCCCTGTACCCGGCACTGAGCAGATCGCTATTGAGGGACTGGAAGAAACTGGCGTCGTCACCATCCAGATTGCTGATACCCTTGCCTTCCCTCAGTGCAGTTTCGTAGGTATCAATGGACGCCATCCAGTACTCGACGGCCTGATCCGGATCATTGGCCCCGCGTAACGCCCGAGCCACCTGTTGCTGGGCCAGGGCCCGCTCGGTGGGCTGGAAGATGCTGGCCTGAAGGGTCAGTTCAGCCTCTTGCAGCAGGCCCGCCGCAGCCAGATTACGGGCGTTCGCCCGGTACATGGGATCGAGTGCACCGTCATCCAGCACCCCGACGAACAGACGCTCGGTCTGATGGGTGGGCGACAGGTCGGAACGGAAAAAGTAAGCGGCCCTGGCATCGTTATCCATGCCCAGGGTTTCGCCGCGGGCCAGAGGGATGGTGTGATCGATCACCCGCTGGGCAGCCAGGTCACGCAGGATCAGATCGTGCCGAATATCAGCCAATGGCAGGTTGGCCTCAGGATCCAAGAGGTCCTCCGGCATGGCATGCACCTGGAACACGTAGCGGGCGATGTTCAGCAGGGCCGAGCTACCCGCCGGCACACTGCGCTCGCCCATGCCTTCCCACAGGGCTCGAGAAAGGGGATCCACGTGGTCCGGATTCACTTCCTTGCCAGCCAACTCAAAATAACCCTCCAGTCCGCTGCGCAGGCTTGCCAATCCCTGAGCCTTGATCATTCCCTCGGCATTCGACTCTGCCGGATCCAGATCCAGCAAGGTTTCGGCTTGCTCAGCAATTTTGGTCAGCCTGGTTTGTGATGCATGCGGCAGTTGCTGATCCAGGGCCAGGGTTGACGCTGCCTGGTTCAGTCGGCCAGGAGACATTGACCGTATCTCGCTCTCCAGCCGTTCCCACCGATCATCCTGCCCTTCCAGTGCCATCAGGATCTCGGTGATCAACAGACTGGCTCGCTGCGCCGCGGCATCCTCGGCAGGGTCCGCCATCACCGACGCCTCATCCAGGGCCAGCCTTTCGGCCACATGGCCCACCGCCTGCTCTCGAGACATGCCTATCTCCTGCATTCGCCGATCCACCAATGTGGTCAACGGCGAGACCACGGCCCGCTCCCCTGAACCATCATGGGGCGCACTCAGCGTCAGGTTCCCCAGGACATGCCCGGTGCGCACATCCACACCGCCCCGGGCCTCGATACGGTGAGCCTCACCGGCCTGATCGGACTCGATCATCAGGGTGAACAGGCCCTGATCATCAGTCTGCTCCACCGTGGACAGGGCATCACCCTGGGCATCCACCAGGCGCACCGCCGCACCCTCGATGGGGGGATCGGTCACCAGTCCAGACACTTCAACCCAGGCAGATCCATCACTGGACGAGGAGGAGCCACCTCCAAGACAACCCGTCAAAGACAGCACAAGCACGGGTATCAGTAAAAATACCGTTTTACGCCAAAACATATTGATCACTCCACATAAAATGAATACGCATGATTAAGCCAGTGCTTCCGATTGCTGTTCTAATTACCAAATCCAGTCAAAGTCGCCGCTTGCTCACGGCGTGTCCGTGTCCGATCCTGCCGAATCCACATACGCGGCGGCCTGCCGCAGGGTCGCTGGCATGAACTGATTCGCCCCGTTCATCCAGGGCTGCCCTTCGGCGCCCTTGAGGTGGTGATCCAGCCATTGCAACTTCCGACGGGTGGCGTCCTCGCGATTGTCTTGATCGCGGAAACTGTGGCCCTCCCCCTCATAGGCCAGCATGACCACCGGTCGCCGGGATCGGCGCATGACGTTGTACAACTCCACCCCCTGGCTGAAATCCACAACGTCATCATCGGTGCCGAAAACCATCAGCAACGGCGTGGTGGCGCGATGGGCGTGGAAAACCGGCGAATTCTCCAGGTATGGCCCCGGGGTTTCCCAGAACAATGAGGTCAACCGACCCTGACCGGTTTCGAAGATATTGGCATTGGGTCGACCGGTTCGCCGATAAACGGCGTTGTACTGGCTGACCAGGTTGGTGACCGGGGCAGCCGCGATGGCCGCGCTGAACAGGTCGGTCTGGGTGATGGCAAAAGCGGTCTGATAGCCACCCCAGGAATGGCCCACCAGTGCCACGGCATCGGGATCGATCATCCCCGTATCCAGTGCTGTCTGGACCGCGGGACGGATGCTCTCCATGGCGGACAGACCTGGTCGATTCAGTTCGTAGGTGATATCCGGTTCCAGCACGAAATACCCTTCAACCGAGAGGACCCGTTGGTTGAAGAGTCCGCTCAGTCTGGGCGGGTGATAACTGTGCAGATTGTCGGAGCGATCCTCGTAGATGAGCACGACCATGGGGTAGCGCCGGCCCGGCTCGTAGCCGGCCGGATAAAGCAGCCTGCCCTGAAGGGGTTGACCGCGCTCGCTCTCGTAATGAAGCAGTTCGTCACCCGCCCAGTGATATGCCGATTGTTGCGGATTGGTGTTCGTGACCCGTCTCAGGGTGCGAAAGTCGTCGTCAGTGAAATGAAAGTTGGGAGACTCGGTCGCGCTCTCCGCCATCACCACGAACGCATCCGCTGCATCGGCCTTTTGCAGGAACTGCAGACGGCGGGGCTGATTGATCAGCCACCGGGCACCCTCATCCGGCTCATGGCGCAAGTACCCATGAGACTTGTCCTGCTCATTGAAAGCCGAAAAATAGAGCGCGGAGGTCTCGTCCGGCGGGTCCGCATGCCAATCCAGACGGTGCTCGCGGAACCGGATCCGGTGCTCGCGTCCCTGGGTGAGACGTTCCACCCGCTCCCCATCGGGGCTGGCCCGGTAGACATCAAAACGTGAATAGAGCAGTACCCAGCGATCGCCAACCGCCCACTGACCATGACCAAAGGGCTCATCCTGCTCGCGGCCGCTCACGCGGGTGTAGTCGTTGAACTCCACCTCCAGGTCGCGGGTGAGCGATACCACCCGGCCGGTCTGCAGGTCCCGCGTCCACCACTGATCATCCCGGAAATACAGCAGGTAACGCCCCGTGGCCGAGGCGGTGACATCCTCCTGTCGCTTCACCACCGTGGATGTCGCGCCATCAGTGACATCCACCACATTAAAATCATGCCAGCGCTCGCGAAAATGCGGCAGGTACGGTCGGGCATCCTGAATGAGAAGATGCCGCTCACCCGGCAACAGGCGAACACTGCGATGGGGACCCATCCGGGCGAGGACGGTCACGCTGTCCTGTTCCGGAGACCAGGCCGCCACCGTGAGTGGCGCGGCATCGTCGCGCTGTCGCTGTCTTCGTGGGGGCAGGGGGTCATCGCGCCAGTGCCAGATATCCAGCCCCTCGGGCAGGGCCTCATTCCCGGTGTCATTCCCCGCCCCCACGGCGAAGATCAACCGACCGCCGCCATCCGCCCAACGCAGACGCCCCACGCCGCGAATCCGCTCGCCCAGCACGCAGGAATGTGCCGGACAAAGGGCCTCCCAGCGCTGATCGAGTTCGTGCAACAGACCGACATCATCGCCCGCTGCATAGACCGCCAGTCCCGCTGCCCCCGATGACTCACCATCGCGCTGGACCAACGCCAGTCGATCACCCTCCGGGTGCCACAAGGGCCTGGAATCGAATTGCCCTGCCTGGCCAACCTCCTGAATCTCCAGGGTTTGCAGGTCGGCCACGATCAGGCGCTGATTGCCCTTGGGCGGCTGGGTCAATAGTGCCGCCCGGCGCCCATCCGGGGAGAGTGTGGCTTGCCTGCCATGATCGATCCGGATGCGCTCCCCTGAATCCAGATGCAGAAGTTCCAGGGCAGGTCGATCTCCGTCCCGCCGTTGCGCTGGTACGTTGCCCAGCACCACGCCAACGCGGGGTGCCAGTATGTAGCTGCTGATGTGTGCGTGGTGATGGACGCTGCCATCCCGCAGGTTCACGACCACCATTTGGGAGCCACTACCCTCCTCCGAGGGCTCCCGGGCGATGAACCAGCGACTATCGTCCGTGAAACGGAAGCCCGAGGCCTGTTCAAACTCTCGCGGAGCGGCTTGCCCATCCGTAGGGGCCAGAACCACCCGAACCTGCCCATCCACGCGCCGGACCAGATGCGTGAACCACTTCCCATCGGGCGAGAGACGGAAGCCTCCGATGCTTTCCCACTGGCCGTAGTCCGATGGGGACAGATGCCGCGGTTCAGCGTAGTCCACCTGGGCGAACGCGCTGCCCCCGCATAGGCAAAGCGCCAGCAGCCCAATCAAGCGGAGCCAACAGGTAACCACCGGACGCACGGATTCCCGCTGCTGGCAGGATGCACTGAGCATGGTCATACAGCGCCGACTCGAGTAACGGGCGCCGTGGGGCGTCGTCTTGGGAGATGAACGGCAGGAGAGCCAGCAGCAGGCATCGTTGCGTTTCCGTCAAGCCAGGGTTACGGGGGATGTGATCCTCGCCGTGGGATCACATGGGTAACCGTTGCATGTGGCTGGCTGCGGGCTGGCTGATGGTGCAAACGGGAATGGTTCACATTCTTACATCATTCATCGCATGAGACAAGCACGCATGAATGGCAGATGGCCGGTTGCATTGTGCTGGAACAAAAACACTTGTGAGCGCCCATGAACTCTGATAGAAATGGGAATTATTCGCATTATTTTGTTTCCAAAGGAGGATCTCATGCCCCAATCCACCCCCCAGCCGCACCCATCCGACACCCTGCGCCAACGTCTCGCCGATGAGCCGGGCGTCGTACTGGAGCAAATCGCCCACGAGGAGAACCTCAGCCTTCTGGAGGTGGTGCGCTGTTTGCCTCAAAACCACTGGACGGAGGTCAGCGGACGACACTACCTCGACGTCCTGTACGCCCTACCCTCTTGGGGAGAGATGACCACGGTGCTGCACACCGCCGACGTCATCATGGAGTTCAAGGGCCCGTTTCCCTCCGGCAGCACTGGCCATGGCTTCTACAACCTGCAGGGGAAGGCCGGACTATCAGGCCACCTTCGGCCCGAGCGCTGTCAGCACATCGTGTTCATGCAACGCCCCTTCATGGGCATGGAGACAGCCTCCATCCAGTTCTACAACGCGGAGGGGGAAGGGATGTTCAAGGTCTTCCTCGGTCGCGATGAACAGCGCCAGCTACGCCCGGATCAACTCCAGCACTTTTCCAGATTGAGAAACACCTTGTCCGCCCTGGATCACATCGAGCAGGAGGCCTCCGCATGAAACCCGTCCTGATCTTCGGTGCCACCCGGGGCGTGGGACTGGAAGTGGCCTACCGCTTGCGTGGGCGCAACCAGTCCGTGCTGGCATTGGTAAGGCCCAACAGCGAGCCCGCTCCTCTCAAGACCCTGGGTGTCGAGATCATTCCGGGGGATGCGGTCTGCTCAGGAGATGTGGAACGTGCCTTCATGGCACTGGGCACTGGCGGGATCGTCATTTCGACGCTGGCCGGCAGACTCGACGACGGCACATACGTGGACGAGACCGGCAATCAAACGGTCATCGATATCGCTCGACGCTATACACCCGAGCGCGTGGTGCTGGTCACCGCCATCGGCTGTGGAGAGATGATGCCCTATCGCTCCGAGCAGGCCATCACTGCCTTCGGGGATGTGGTCGAGGCCAAGACCCGCGCCGAGGACTCCCTGCGCACCTCCGGCCTCCCCTACACCATCATTCGCCCGGGCGGCCTGCTATCTGCGCCAGCCACCGGCCGGGCTATCCTCTCCACCAAGCCCACCATACACGGGATGATCACCCGGACAGACGTGGCTTGCCTGATCGAGCGTGTGATCGATGAAGACAATTCACTGGGCAAGGCCTTCGCCGCCGTGGATCTGGATCACTCACGACTTGATCCGGATCCGAGCAAAGATTCTCACGCCGAGCCCCTGACACCTTGACATCGTAATGATAATAATTATCATTAATTGAAGATTTGCCCAGCCCGCCAACGACCCTCCCGGGTCAGGTAGCCAGCCAGGCCGCTTGTACCACAAGCAACCCGCGACCCCGCGCCCATCGCCTGGAGGGCTTTCATGCCGCAACACCGCTATACCGTTCCTGTCATTGCCGCCTCCTTGACGCTGGCATTGCCCGCACACGCCGACACCCGGCCTGATCACGAACAGGTGGCCTCACTCACCCTGCCCACCATCATGGTGGAGTCCACCCGGGTGCCGACGGCTCTGGATCAACTGGGGGCACCCGTCGCCGTGCGTGACAGGGCCACCCTGAACCGGGATCAGGCAACGGACTTGGCGGACGTGCTGAATCGCATGCCGGGCGTGGATACCAGCGGCGGCCCCCGTACCACCGCTCTGCAACCCGTGATCCGCGGTCTCGGTGGCGAGCGGGTGGTCATCCGGGTGGATGGCGCACGTCAGAATTTTGCTTCCGGTCACAAGGGCCGGGCGTTCCTGGATCCGTTTCTGCTGGAGCAGGCCGAGGTGCTGCGCGGACCAGCCTCCAGCCTGTACGGCTCGGGTGCCCTGGGCGGCGTGGTGAACTTCCGCACCCGCGACCCGGAGAATTTCCTGGGAGACGATGCCTTCGGCGGCCGCATCACTGCGGGTTACCAGGATCAGGGCAGCCAGCAACTGCTGTCGGCCATCGTGGCCGGACAGGGTGAGCGGGGCTCCTGGCTCGGCAGCATACTCCAGCGGGATCAATCCGACCTGGAGGACGGCGATGGCGACACCATCCGTTTCACCGGCGATGACATCGCTTCCGGGCTGATCAAGGGCACGCTGCGTCCCGCACCGTACCATCGGCTCACCCTGAGCCTGCAGGGATTCCGTGATGACCATGAGATCCCTTCCAATGCCACGGCCTCGGGTACCGGCGGTGGCTCGGCCGGCATCATCGTGGATCGCCGTACCGACAGCCGCACCCAGACCCTGCGCTACCAGTTCACCCCGGACAACGACTGGGTGAACCTGGACGCCACCGTTTACGGCAACCAGGTGGAACTGGAGGAAACACGGGTCGACACCGAGCGGTACGACGAGACCCGGCTGCGCACCGTGGGCCTGGACATGACCAATACCACCTGGCTGCGCACCGGCGCGGTGGATCACGAGTTGCTCGTCGGACTGGAACACTACCGGGACCGTCAGCGGGGACGGCGTGATGGAGACCGGCGGCCCCAGTATCCCGACGCCCGCCAGGACACCACCGGTGTGTTCATCACAGACCGCATCCTGATCGGTGAGCGTTGGGAGGTCTCTCCGGGCCTGCGCTACGATCGCTTCCACAAGGATGCCGATGATCAGCCCTCCATCACCGAATCGGAATGGTCAGGGCAGTTGACGGCCACCTTCATGGTGGCCCCGGGCTGGGATCTGTTCGGTGGCTATTCGGAGGCCTTCCGCGCGCCATCCCTGACCAACCTCTATGTGGGCGGGGTGCATTTTGGCAACAACTTCTTTGAGCCCAACCCCGACCTCAAGCCCGAGAAGGCTCGCAACAAGGAACTGGGACTGAGCTACCACGGGCAGGGGATCTGGCAGGCACAGGATCAGGTGCGAGCCCGACTGTCTATTTACCAGAACGATGTGGAGGACTTCATTGACCAGCGGGTGGAAATGGAAATGCCCACGTTCGGCCCTCCCATTCCCGGCGGGCGCACCTACTTCGAAAACGTTCAGGACGCCCGTCTGCGCGGCCAGGAACTGGAATTCCAGTATCTGAACCCCGACTACTTCGTGGCCATGAACGCCGGTCGGATACGCGGAGATAACCGCACCGACGGGGAACCGCTCTCCGGCATCCCCGCGGACAGTCTAAGCCTGGAAGGTGGCATCCATATCATGGATGGACAGCTCACCCTGGGTGGACGTCTGACCCGCTCCTGGTCCCAAGATCGCGTCCCCGATGGCACCGAGTCCACTGACGGTTACACCCTCACGGATCTCTTCCTGACCCTGCAGCCAGAAGCTGCAGGCGAGCGCCTGCGACTGGATTTCGGCGTCGACAACGTCACCGACAAGACCTATCGCCCTCACCTCGCGGCCATCAATGACCCCGGCCGCAACGTGAAAGTCCAAGCCAGTTACCGATTCTGAACGAGTCACGTACCTTAACGGGAGACAACGCACATGGCGGTCATCACTCTTATTCATTGCCCAACTGCCCTGAATCACACAACTGCCCGGCACCTCGCTGGCCAGGAGCCTTGCCGTGCATCGTCGTGACCTATTGCGCTGGCTCGGAGGTGGTGCTCTGGGGATCGCATTTAGACCGCTGACGGCCGGAACAGCCTACGCAAAACACGATATATGCGTGGAACACGATATGCGTGTAGATGGAGGTCTAGTGTCCATCGGCGGAGGACTGACCGAAACTATCTTCGCCCTAGGGGCCGGCGACCAGATTCTAGGCGCGGATACCACCAGCACCTATCCGAAGCCTGCCAATGCATTGCCCAAAGTGGGCTACCAGCACACGCTCACGTCTGAGAGCATCCTCTCCTTGCGGCCTGATGTCCTGATCCATGACGGCAGCGCCGGCCCAGGCACGACCCTGGAGCGCGTAGCCGGGGCGGGGGTCAAGCTGCTCACCGTGTCCGGGGAACCCAGCCTCAATGGCTTCAAAAAGCGGGTGGCCACCCTGGGGTGCTGGCTGGGTGCCGAGGCCCGCGCCATGGAAATCATTCGCTCCGTGGAGGCGGATCTGGACGAGGCCCGGAAGATCCAGGCCGATCTGGGCCGTCCGCCCCGGCTGGTGCTGCTCATGGCCCATGGCCAGGGTAATGCCGTGGCCGCCGGTCGCGACACCAAGGCGGATGCCCTGGCGCGCCTGTGTGGGGGCGAGAACGTATTCCAGGATTATTCCGGTTATCGGCCCGTGTCCCGGGAAGGCGTCATGGCCCGGCGACCGGATGCCCTGATCATCTCCGGAGAGGCGGCGGCAGACTTTGGCGGTTCGCTGTCCCGGGTGCCCCAGTATGTGGGCGACACCCTGTTCCTGCTGGGCTTTGGTCCCCGACTGGGGGAGGCCGTGCTGGATGTCAGTCGCTTCCTGAACCGGGACCTGGCCGGCCACCCCGTGGGCATCGGGCACGCATGAGTGCCGTGGCTCCCGAATGGGTGCGGCCCGGCCCGACCGTGAACCCAGAAGGCTCCCGGTCCGCCCGTGCGCGCCTGGTGACACTGGCGCTGATCCCGGCGGTGATCCTCGCCGCCATGCTCGGACTCACCACCGGTGCCGTGGCCATGACGCCCTGGGATGTACTGCGCATCCTCACCGGGCAACTGGACGATCCCTTCCTCCACGAGGTGATCTTCAATCTCCGGCTGCCACGGGTGTTGGTGGCCATCACCGTGGGCGCTGCGCTCGCCATGAGCGGCGTGGCCCTGCAGGGGCTGTTCCGTAACCCCCTGGCCGACCCCGGCCTGATCGGCGTGTCGGCCGGTGCGGCCCTGGGGGCCGTGGCGGTGATCGTGCTGGGCACCACGGTGCTGGCCCCCCTGGTTCTGCCCCTGGGGGTGCTGGCGCTGCCCCTGGCGGCCTTTGCCGGTGGCCTGGCCACCACCTGGCTGGTCTATCGCCTGGCGAGTCGAGGTGGGCATACCTCGGTGGCCACCCTGCTGCTCGGCGGCATTGCCATCAATGCCATTGCCGGCGCCGCCACCGGGATGCTGGTCTACATGGCCGATGATCAGCAACTGCGCACCCTGACCTTCTGGAACATGGGCTCCCTCGCCCATGCCGGGTGGACCTTGTGGGCGGTCAGTGCTGGCTTCGTGATGCTGGCCCTGGCCGCCCTGCCCTTCATTGCCCGCGCCCTCAATGGCCTCATGCTCGGCGAATCCGTGGCCACCCATCTGGGTTTCCCGGTGCATCGCATCAAGACCCTGGTGGTGATCACCGCCGCCCTGGCAGTGGGCGCTTCAGTGGCCATCGCCGGCATCATCGGTTTCGTGGGACTGGTGGTTCCCCATCTGCTGCGCCTGACCATTGGCCCGGACCACCGCTATCTGCTGCCCGCCTCGGCCCTGGGCGGCGCCCTGTTGCTGCTGCTGGCCGATGCCCTGGCCCGGGTGATCGTTTCTCCGGCGGAATTGCCCATCGGGCTTTTGACCGCGCTGCTGGGCGGACCCTTCTTTTTGTGGTTGTTGATGCGTCAGCAAGGGAGGCTGGGATGATCGCCTCGATCCTTCATGGGCGATGGCCCCTGCCTGCATCCTGGCGCCTGACGGCTGGCCAGGTCCCGACCACGCCGTCTTCAGGGTCATCCTGTACCGGCATCCAGGTCCGGGATCTGTGGGTGGAACGCCAGGGCCGCACCCTGGTGGACAGGGCCAACCTGGATCTGGAACCGGGCAACGTCCATGCCTTGGTGGGCCCCAATGGTGCCGGCAAGAGCACCCTGCTGTCGGTGCTGGCGGGCGAAACCAGGCAGAACCACGGCCAAGTGACCTGGTCGGGACGGCCCCTGGATGACTGGTGCCCCAACGCCCTGGCCCGCTGTCGGGCCGTGCTGCCCCAAGAGGCGGTGGTCACCTTCCCGCTGACCGCCTGGGAGGTGGCGAAAATGGGCCGCCTGCCCCACCGCACCCCGGAACAGGATACCCCCATTGTGCACGAATGCCTGAAACGGGCCGGAGTGCTGCATCTCTCCGGCCGGGATTATCGCAGCCTGTCCGGCGGCGAACGCCAGCGGGTGCAAATGGCCCGGGTCATGGCCCAGGTGTATGAAACCGGCCCACAGCGCCCGGGGGTGCTGCTGCTGGACGAACCCACCTCGGCGCTGGACGTCCGTCATCAGCTGCGACTCATGGAGTTGCTGCGAACCGACGCCGCCAGGGGGCGCGCCATTCTGGTTGTGCTGCACGACCTGAATCTGGCCGCCGCCTTTGCCGATCGCATCACGATCCTCGAGGGCGGTCGCGTCGCGGACAGTGGTGCCCCGCGGGATGTCCTTGTGCCCGCCACCATCCGCCGGGTCTGGGGTGTCGACTGCGTGGTGGAAACGGACACACACACCCAGTGCCCCTGGGTGCGGTTGCGGTATGGCGCCTCCAAACCCCATTGCGAGCTGGAGTCCTTGCCATGATGACCCACCCAACGCGATCTCCCCAAGCCACACCCCACGACCACCGAAACACCGGACATCCCCCGGTCCATTACGAGAAACGACTCAGGAGTCACCACGACGCCCTGGCCCCTTTGCACGGACTCTCGGCGGGTGCCGTGACGCTGGGTGAACATCTGGAGGGTTGCGAGCCCAATGGGGCGCCGCGGGCCATTTACGTGCACATCCCCTTCTGCCGCAAGATCTGCCATTTCTGCAACATGCGGCGCATGAAGGGCGCCCCGGACGAGGCCTATACCGATCTCCTCCTGCGCGACATGGAAGCCCTGGCCCGCTACCCCTATGTGGCCGGGGGACGCTACGGCGCCATCTATTTTGGTGGTGGCACGCCCAGTACGCTCAGTGCCTCGGCCCTTGAGCGCATCCTCACAGGCCTGAAGCATCACTTTCATCTCACCCATGATGTGGAAATCACCCTGGAGAGCAGCGTCACGGAACTCACCGAGGAAAAACTCCTGGCCTGCATGAGATCCGGGGTGAATCGGGTGAGCCTGGGCGTGCAGACCTTCGATGAAACCGGGCGCAGCCTGCTGGGCCGCAGCGGCAACGGACAATGGATTGCCGAACGCATCCGCCGTTACCGGGCCCTGGGGCTGGACAACCTGGGCATGGACCTGATCTACCACTACCCGGGGCAGACACCCGACGATCTGGCGGCGGATCTTGACAGGATAGCCGAACTGGATCTGTCCGGGTTTTCCTTTTATGCACTCATGGTGCGCGACAAGAGTCGGCTGGCCCACCAGCATCCCGGGTGGATATCACAATCAGCGGAAAGCCTGCATCGAGAATGGGGCCTGTTCCGGCAAATCATGGAACACGCCCAGGATCATGATTTTCAGCTGCTGGAACTGACCAAGCTGGCGCGCCCTGGTCGGGACCGCTACCGCTATGTGAATCTGCGCTACCAGGGTGGCGACACGCTGCCCCTGGGGGCGGGTGCCGGTGGTCGGCTGGGCGGCATGATGCTGATGAATCCCCTGGCAACCGAGGCCTACGCACAGGCAGTGGATAACCCGGGCGACCGCCAAGGGCTGGCCACCCATCATCCCTACTCGGACTTGTATCACTTTATCGGCGGTATCCAGTTCGGACAGGTGGACATTGGCCGCCTGCCAGCACCCTGCCGGACACCCGTGGCCTCCGTATGCGCCGAACGCGTGGCCCAGGGATTGCTCACGCCCTTGGCATCTAATTGCCTGATCCTCACTACAGAAGGCATCTTCTGGGGCAACAATCTCGCGGCGGAACTGACTACTGCGGCCATGGAGGCCTGGCAGGCAATATGATCCTAATGCTCACCTATGTTAGAGCCCAACGACCCACAGGGCGGCATCCTTGGCAGATGAACCTTCTCGTCTCCTCGATCCACGGTTGGCTGCGCATTCGCCACGATGCCCTGAATCAATCCGCCACGCTCAAGTCCATGGAAGCACATAAAAATTTCTCAAGCCTGACCTGATTGATTTTGAAAAAAAGAATGATTATCAAAAACAATTGTGCCACCATGCTTAGGTTGACTGGCGACGGCGAGTACCGGCGGGCACTAAACGCTGTCAAAACGTTCGCGAGAGTATCCCATGAACGAGCACAAACCCAAGTATCCGGCCACGCCCGATGCCGACCACGCACAGGAAGCGCTGGTCGATGAGGAGGTATACCCCGGCGATAAAAATCTGCTGTCCAGTCGACGCCTGTTGCAAGGAAGACGTCAGTTGCACATCGAGCATATGGGGGAGATCTACACCTTGCGACTCACCAGCAAAGGAAAGCTGATCTTGACCAAGTAGTTCCAATGCACAGGGCTCAAATCATGCCCTGGCCCCCTCACCGGGGGAATAATCTGCTTTAAATGAGAATGCTTACCCATATTGAAGTCCAACGACCAACAGGGCATCCTTGACAAATAAACCTTATCGTCAACCTTATCGTCTCCTCTGCGAAAGTGACCAGCAGACCAGCCAGAAAGGGTACCAACAGCAAATCACTCGGCATCGACGTAGCCCAGAAGCGGGTGATCTTCAACACCCACCATCTTCAGTAAGTCACCGTCGTGGCTGGTCATCAGCAACGTGGATTCATCGGCAAGCCCGGCGATCAGTTCAATGGCATCATTGCGCACTTCGGCGTCCAGATGATTGGCGGGCTCATCCAGCAGGACCAGCCATTTCGACGCCGGGCAGTCCGCGTGGATGGACAGCGCCGCAGCCAGGCGCAACAACTGCCATTGACCGCCACTCAAACGATCGAGACGTCGCCCTATCAGCGCCTGTACGGATGCCTGCCGGGGAGTGTCCGCCCCCATGGCGCGAAACCAGTCCCGTCCCGACATTGGCCAGAGATGGGGCCGTGGATGATCCTGCGCCAGCAGACTCACCCGCGTGCCGGGGGCGAGTTGCAGGCGACCGGCATGCAGGCGGGCCTGACCTGTCAGGCCCTTGAGCAGGAGCGACTTCCCGGCACCGTTGGGTCCCGTCAGGGCCCAGCGCCCTCCCGACGGCACCGTCAGGGACAAAGGGCCCAGCACGGGCCGGTCGAACCCCAAGCGGGCGGCATGCACCGTGAGAATGGGCTGGGGGGACTCCAAAGGCATCAGGGCTCCGGTTTGAGCAGGGGCATGCGGATATTTAACGTGAAAGCACCCAGGTTCAGCTACGGAAGCTCTCCCCCTTGGGGGAGAAGGGCTGGGGATGAGGGGGTGGGGGAGGCACTGTACCGGCCCTCACCCCACCCCCTCTCCCCTGAGGGGAGAGGGGCTCGTAATGTATCTTTCATCATCAGGGGTGCTTCACCGCCGAGATGCATGAGAGTTAGCGCTGGATCAGCGCTTCAGCCCAGATCGTCATGAGTGCCAGATAGCCGTCAAGACCCCCATCGGCGGGGGGATCCAGCGGGACCGCATGGGATGGCCAGTCCAGATGACGCTCCAGGAAGCGGGCACCGCGTTCAGGCTGGAAGATGGCATAAAGCACTGTGCCTTCGGTACCCTTGAGATCGGCCACCAGAGTCTGAAGATGCCGCGCGCTCGGCGGGATGCCCGGGGCCGGCTCCAGGTAACCCACCACCTCGACGGGCAACCATTCCTGCAGATAGTCGAGGTCTTCATGATAAAGCACGATGCGCTGCTGCGGTTCCACCTGCTCGGCCAGCAAGTGGGCATGTTCCCGCAGTCGCGAGGCAACCGTTTGCGCCCGCTCCAGGAAGACGTCCGCCTGATCGGAGCGCAACTGCCCCATGCGTTCAGCCAGTGCCAGGGCCACATCCGCCAGGCGCAATGGATCCCCCTGAAAGTGGGGGTTGCCCTCCGCGTGCATGTGGCCGAGATTGGGCCCGTCCAGGGTGATCGAGCGGCGCAGTTCGATCATGTCCGCCGCGCGGAAGTGGCCGGGGCGACCTGAATTGATGTCCGGGTTGCCGGCACCACGCTGGGCCGCAGGCAACCATCCATCTTCCAGCCCGGCCCCCATCTCCAGCAGCATGTCGGCACGTCGCAGCGCCGCCATGAAACTGGGCCGGGCATCCAGGTAATGGGCATCGCGATCCGGTGGTGCGAGTACGCGTACCTCCGTCTCATCACCGCCGATCTCTCGTGCCAATACACCAAGGCTGGAGGTGGTGGCCACGATATTCAGGCCAGCCGCCGCCTGCACAGGCCACAGCACCAGCATGGTGAGCAGGACCAGCGCAATCGCGGTCAGCAGGCGGTCGATCCAGCTGCGCGCCTTATGAAGTGACATGAAAACTCCCTCAGGGATGGTTGTATGGATCTCATGGGCGCGGCATTGGGCGGGCGTTCCGTCACGGCAGCCCTTACCACTCTGATCAGAAACGGTGCGCGCCATGGGCTCCCAGGGCCACGTTCACCTGCACCATGAACTCCAGGCCACGGTCCCGATGGCCGTGCTCGTCGACAAAATCGTTCTGTGACAACTGGCCTCGCAGGAAGACAGGCTCAACCGGGCGGAAGGTGACCTGGGCACTGTGACGATAGGAGGTATCCAGTGAGTCCGTCCTCATGGGATGGAAGCCGACAACCCTGTTGGTCAGGCAACCGAAACCCTCACCGCTGAAGGCACCTTGCAACGAGGGCTTTTCCCTCGGCCTAAAGCCCCCTGGGCGGCAGGGGTGGATACGGGGTCTGCAGGCTTGCGGGCAGGCGTGAGGTCCCCATCAGCCACAGGTCGATCTGGCGTGCTGCATCGCGCCCCTCCCCGATGGCCCAGACCACCAGGGACTGGCCCCGGCTGGCATCGCCGGCCACGAAGACACCGGGGACCGGGGTCATCTTGCGTTCGTCCGTCTGCAGGGTGTGGCGCCGGGTCAGTGTCAATCGCTCATCGTTCAGTGGTGCGGCCTGTGGCCCCTCGAAGCCGATGGCGATCAGCACCCGCTCGGTGGGCATGACAATACCGGCCTCGAGCACGATCTTGTCGGTACGGCGCCCCTGATCATCTCGTTCCCACTCCACACGTTCCAGTTCCAGGGCGTCCACCCTGCCGTCCTGATCCTGGTCGAGAAAGGCAGACACGTTGAGGCTGAAGGCCTCCTCTCCCCCCTCCTGCAAGGCGTAGGTCTGCTGATGAACCTGGGGTGACTGGGGCCAGGGATTATCCGGCCGACGCGTCTCCGGCAAAGGGGGCTTAAGCAGTTCGCTTGAAATCTATTCATAACTTGTCGATACTTTCCAATATGAAAAGCTTGGCAAGCATCGGTGAGGCCGCCAAGGCGCTGGGCGTGTCCATTACGACACTGCGCCGCTGGGAAGCATCGGGCAGGTTGGTGCCTGAGCACAC